>MGHC01000025.1:2835-7498 GCA_001793015.1 Candidatus Woesebacteria bacterium RIFCSPLOWO2_01_FULL_39_10 | reverse complement strand
TTTTTTCCCGACCTTATGTTATACAAACGTTTTTGGGTCTTATTAAGAATCCCTTTGGAATAGGGGTCGGAAATTTTGTATATACATCATATGCAAACAAAGATTTTATATCCGGACTAAACTCATTTTCATTTTACGCGCATAATATTTTTTTGGAAGTAATTTCAGGAATGGGAATATTGGGATTGAGTTTTATATTTTGGTTCATCAAGGTCTTTACAAAAGTTATGAATTCATCAAACAGCAGAATAATTTTTACTGCAATATTTTTAGTTCTTACAGTGAACTTCATGTTTGATATAACGTATTTTAATCCAACGATGATGTGGCTGTGGTTTATTTCTCTGGGTCTTGCCCAAAACAAGGTAAATTTTCCGAAAATATGATAAAATGTATTTTCAGAATGGAGGTTCTGGAAACACATTTCAAATTAAATCTAAATATCGTTCTGTAAAGGTTACAAACCCTCTTAAAAAGAGGGTTTTTTAGTAATAAGGGATAAGATAATATGGGAACAGAAATTATGATTGATAAATTAATAGCCGGTGAGCCAATGCCCATGAGTTGGGCAATGGCGTCTTGGCAAGAGGAAGGAACTTCAGGACGAGATAATCCAGAAGCTTTTGTAGCAGATGAACTTAGATCTTATGCTAACGATATTGCAACATGGAGAGTCCCGGTCGGACCCGAGATTCAAATTGTTAATTTAGACACCAATAATGGAGTTGCAGAAACTCTCGCCAGAATAACACTTGATGATCCAACCTTGGAAAAAATGGCATTACTTCCTTCTGACTTATCACAATCAACTGAAGATCAGATAGCGCAAGCAATCGCAGTTACGTTAGCCAAAGCAAGGGCAGTTGAAGAAAATAGAATACTTTCCCCGAAAGAAAAAAGTAGCTTGGACAGATTTATTGATGAAGTGGTAGATACTGGTGCAAAAGTTATTTCTAGAGTTGGAGGGAGAAAAGGAAGAGCTGCAACCGCCGCATTAGCTTTAATTGCAACTGCGTGTGGGTCAGTAGGACAAGCCACCAATACTCCCAATCCAAGTCAAACACCCCCAGGTGTGGAAGTTACCGTGGAACTACCCACATCAAATCCAACAGCAGAACCAACGGCTCCTCCTACATCCGAACCCACACCTTTTATTGAAGTTACTCCGCCTCCGTTGACGGAAACGCCACCTCCTTCCAGACTCGATGCGATAAACGCAGGGGGAGTGCTGCCTATTTTAGGAGGAGCGGAAGGAGTTACTTACCAGCCCCCCACCAAATTAGAAGTTTCGGCGGAAACATTGGAAGATTTAGTAAGTCAAGGTTATACTGTCAATCTAGCGCCGGGAGATTTTAGCGGTCAGACAGCATGCAGAGTAGCGAATCCAGATGACTGTTACAAAGTTTTAACATTACCACCAAGTTTATTCTACCAAGGTAAGCTATATAATCTTAGTGGTGAAGGGTCGCAGTCCGGAGCTGTAATGTATACAGAGGTTATAGATGAGGATGCTCCTGAGGATGAACAGGCTTTAAAGATTTGGTGGATAAACTGGAGTCAACAACCCGAAGAAGGTCACCAAATAGTACCTGGTTTTAAAGAGGGTGTTCCTGTAAAGATATCTATAGATCCAGATGGACAGGTTTCTTCGGTTAAGGCAAATGCAATCTTTGTAACCCCCGCAACCTCAGTTGATATTGAAGCTGGTGTTATAGATATTGGAGGGCAGAGGCTTACTTTTATTGGTGGAGAACCCGAAATACAAGTATTGGAAAACGAGGCCTTGAGGAATTTAAATAACGAACTGTTTCCTCCAGACACTTCAAGCGAACTAGTAACTGATCACTATAGGTTTGATCTCCGGTTATCAGAAGGGATTCTTGATAGATCTGGTTATAGGTATGTTCATCTTCCTCCTGAAGTTTTGGAAAAGATGTTTTTGTATTCAATGGGAAGGTATATGTATTTCTTGAGAGATTTTTATCCTGACGAATATGCCGAATTTTTTGAAGTAGCTGACAAAATTAACAACCTAGAGGAGGGATTTGAATTTAACAATAACCCGATTTATATGGACTTGGCACGAGAGAAAGTTGAAAATGGCCCTGTTCCTATGCGCTTCAATAATGCACCCATTGAGGGTTTGGTGAACGAAGTTGAAATGAATTTTGTCAGTAAAGAAGAATTTGATACTAGGGTTATTCCTACCCTTAACTCTGAAGGCATCACATTCTCACAAAAGCCGGACTGGGTGACTGAAAAATGGAACTGGGATAGTGCAGCATTTATTGAGGGTAATAAACTTACTATCTATTCATTTAATTTGGGAGTGAATGATCCTTCTCAACCTCCTTCAAAGTATGATATTGACCCACTGGAGTTACAAGAAAACCCTGATCGATATTTAGCTTATTGGCTTATTTGGGGAACATGGCGAACTTCTGCGACTGTTATGCAGGTTAATTTTGCCGGCCGTGATTATGGAGGAACTCAAATATCAAGATACGATATAAGCAATATGATGGTAACACAAGATTTATATTGCGGTCCGCGCTCCTCTGAAAGAGTTAGTATGAGGACTCACTGCAGAGAGATTCTCAATCAGACATTCATTCCCGGATATCAAGCTCCTCCCACCCCAGCCCCTTGAATGGTTGGTCGTTAACTCATTACTGTATATGAAAGACTTTGATCAACGAAGAATGTCAAGAAGAGAAGCCCTGTATTTAATTGGTGGAGGTGCAACATCGTTATTTTTAACCGCCTGCAAAGTGACCAATGAAACAAGCTCACCATTAGCGAGTGAAACTGGCGAAGTAAAAAGAGTAAGTGCAACACCCTCGGTCAGGGCGTCCACCAAAACCGCCACCGCAACAGACACACCTAAGCCTACCGCTACTGGCACCAAAGAACCCACACCGACAAATACTCCGGAGCCTGTTGATATTCTAGCTAAACTAAAGGAAAACGGAGTTGAATTTCCTCCAGAGACTACAACTGAATTTGAAACAGAGGACTATAAATATACAGTAAGCTTTTCGAAAGGGATCTTGGAAAGGTCAGGGATAAACTACGTGCATCTAGCTCCTGAAGTTATGGAAACTATGTTCTTACAGTCGATGGGCAACTTTATGTACTTTTCAAGAGACAACTATCCAGAAATATACAAAGACTTCTTTGACCCTTCAATTTTATCAATTCCAGACGAGCAGTATAGTTGGAGTTTAGCACCCGTAAGGGAATTAGCAGAAGGGGTTTTAAAGAACGGACCGGTTCCTGTTAAATTTAACTCAGGTAATATTTCTGGTTTAATTAATGATTTGGAGATTAACTTAGTGAGTAAAAAAGAATTTTTTGATGAAGTTTTACCTACACTGCAAGGCGAACGATTGAATTTTGCGCAAAGTGCCGAATGGATTGATCCTCAATGGGATTCAGATATAGCAGCTTTTATTAACGGAAATAAAATGTCTATTTACTCTTATGACTTGGGGCGACCCGATTTCAAGAACTCGCCTTATTATATTCCACCAGTAGAGTTATCTAGCCGGACCCCAGATACTCCAACACCAGATAACTTATACTTTAGTATTTATGGAAATTGGGCGAGGGCAGTAGTCCTAACTCAAATGACCTTAATCCCCGAAGATAAATATTGGGACAATGTAAGTGTAGCTTATCAGTTGTTTGCGACCCAACAAGAAATAATGTGTCCTGGTATAACTAGATCAAAGAGGAGTTTGGTTGCAGATTGTAAACAATATATCAATTACACCTTTAATCCAAATTCTCCTGTTCCTCCCACCCCAGGGCCTTAACAAACATAAGTAGACAAGGTATCTGTAAGTGTTTATTATAAGTGTATGGTTTATCTTTCAGGCGACGAGGACATACAAAACGTTGTTAGTAGTAAGACAGGAAATTCTAAAAACTCTAAGAAAGTTATTATTATCCTGGTCGGTTTGTTTTTTGTTATAACAATTTCAACCGCAATTGTTCTTTTTATTAAATTTAAATATCCCCAAATAGGATTTAGAGAAGACGCAGCATTAAGAGAGGAGATTCCTGACTTATATACTGGGAAATCAATAGAAATTGAAGAGCCTTTATTTGTAAGGGCAAGGTTTGGTAATTTGGATAGTAATAAATTATCTTACGGCATATTTAATCCGGTGGGGAATTCACTCAAAGAGATAACATTAAATTCACGGACAGTATTCGGATGCACTCCAAGATACATCACGGCTCCTGACGGAGTTCAACTGGATCGACTGAATATGTATATTACAACAGGTAATAAAACCGACATTGGAGACATACCGGATCCACCTGATGCAAAAGATTTAAAATGGTTTAAAGGAAATGTCCAAAGCGGAGAGGCAATCGAAATTCGATTTGTACGAACACAAGAAGGGACAACAATTCCCCGTATCATTTATGTTTATAAAAACTCCTGCTCAACATAATTTATTTAAAAACTTTGTAAAGTATCTTTTCTATTCACATTTAGGATTAATATTTATTAGTCTTTTGTTTTTGGCTTCAACAAGAAATTTAAAAGCTCAAATATATAGCTGTGGGGACCAATGGTCAGGGGACCCATACCCTGAAGATACCTGTGATTGTCCTGCCCCCCTGGATTCTTTTACTTGTGAGAGTAACT
>MGHC01000025.1:2506-2817 GCA_001793015.1 Candidatus Woesebacteria bacterium RIFCSPLOWO2_01_FULL_39_10 | reverse complement strand
GTGTCGAAACTCCGGGTGTTTACGGAAACCATGGCGCTGCGTGTGCTGGTGTTGTGGACGCTTGGGGTAACACTAACTACCAGGGAAGTTGGTGTTACCGCTGGGAGTGGTGCTGTCTAATTTGTAGTCCTGGTGACTGTACTGGGGCTATACCTACAGCAACTCCAACCCCTACAGTAGGTCCTGGAACTCCAACTCCAGTCCCTCCAACTGCAACTCCTACCTCTCCACCAACTCCAACACCTACTGGACCAGTACCTCCTACTTGTTCTGTCTCAGGTCCTTCAAATATGTCTTTTGGCGGAGGGGCG
>MGHC01000025.1:0-2473 GCA_001793015.1 Candidatus Woesebacteria bacterium RIFCSPLOWO2_01_FULL_39_10 | reverse complement strand
GACGCTAACTCCGACCTTAATCAATTAGAAGGCTATGAGTCGCCGGCCATTACTGAAGTTTGGACTAATATCTTTACGACTCCTTTTAGCCCGAGATATTCGTACAGTACCTCGGCGAGCTGGTCTTGCCCTGGCGTAGGAAGCTACCATATAACCTGCAACGCATATGATTCTACTGGCCTGAGGTGTACAGGTAACCCGTTTGGAGTTTCGGCTTTTTGGAGTGCGTCTTGCGGCGCTACCTCAAGTGTAACTGTAACGTGCGGAGCAACTCCTCCGCCTCAGCCAATCCTTAACCTGCCCACGGACTCTTGCCCTGTTGGTCCAAACCCCCGAGTACATCTTTCTTGGAGCGTAGGAGCAGGATCTTTTAATGGTTTTGAAATCTATCGTTGCAATGCTAGCATTTCCCCCGGGTGCACACCGACTGTAAATATTGCGGAAACAAGCCTTACTTCTTATATCGATACAACGGTTATTGATGAAACTACTTATAACTACAGGGTTCGTTCGTTCCGGGACGGCCCACCTCGCACCTATAGCAGCTACTCAACTATTCAAACTATAACTCCTGACTGTCCAAAGTGCAGCGTCACACTTGTCGGTCCACCTTCAATTAACCTCCCTGACACTCAAAATTATTACGTATCTGACAACGCAGGGTCGCCAGACGGGACTTATACGCAAGCAAACTTTACGTCCTCAAACCCAGCTGCGGTCTCCATTTGTGCATTTCCCACAGATCCATGTCCGGCGGGGGTAGGAAATTATAACGACCCCACACCTAGAGCTAGTGCAGCAGGTTACAGCATGAATGCAACAGCGTATACTTTGGGTGCAAACTCAACTCTCAGGGTGGGCATGATAATGGAGGGGGCTGAGAGGTGCTTCGCAAGTATTAATAATGTGGGTGTCACGAGTCCTGCGTGGTGGCAGGTGATTGGAGGAGATGTGACGGCGGGTGGAAATAATATGTCTTCAATTATTCCTCCGTTAGCGAGTTGTGGAGCTCCGTGTCAAAACGTATTTATATTAGATAATCCGAATGGAAGTTCTGGTGTTCCTTCTGTAGCCGGAGGAAGTTTTCCTGATTTTAACGGTAATCAACCTTCCTTACAAGGTTGGCAAACCAAAAATACACCAGTATTATTATCTGACCCATATAGTTATACTTTCTTTGAGAATAAAATTCCATCGGGAGTAAGTCCTTATGTAATTAGTACCCCATCTCTCAGCGGTTCACAAATTGCCTCAAATTGGACACTTGCCGCTGTAATAAATTCCCTGTATCAAGGCTATTATTACTTTACTTACGACGGATCTTTGGTTGGTGGAGATCTTACATTAGGTGGAGGGGTAGGAGACATAATTGATTTTGGAGACAGAAGAGTAATCCTTTTTGTCAAAAATGCAGATTTGAATATTAATGCAAAAATTCAAGTTACTGATGGACTAGGAGGTTTTTATGCAATTAGTGATGGGGATATAAATATTTCTTCAACAGTCGGGCATGCAGCTACAACCACTTCATCCTCAGTAGAAGATATCGAGGCACTTCTTTTCGCGGACGGCCAGATAAGAACATTAGGTGTTTCTGAAATACCTGGCAACAATCTGCAGCTACATATCAGAGGATCAGTATCAGGACTTGGAAATAACGGTGTTAGTGATGGCGTCGTTTTTAGACGAGAACTTGGAGATAATTCTGATCGACCCGCTGAGATATTTGAATTTGCTCCTGACTTAGTTCTTGGTTGGCCTCCATATCTAACCAAGAGAAATATCACTTGGAGAGAAGTAGAGCCGTAATAAAAAAGATATCAGGATGAAAGAATGCTAGGATTTTAGTCTATAGTTGAAGCTTCGGTTATTTAGTATTTTAGCTTTGAAGAGAGTATAATACAATTACTTTTTCGATATAATTCCCATGCGATTCTTTGTTGCTTTTCTAACATTTATATTTTTGGTTTTTGTCCCTGCTGACGTCCTTGCTCAGACCAGGCGTCCTGTTGCTTCCCCCGAGGCAACATCTGAGGTAGATGTGGCTACAGTCGAGTCAGACTCGGCTACTGCTTCCTCAACTGTCATTGAAAGATCCATCCCAACTCCCATGCCGCGGCCTGATCTTACGGAAGAGTCAGTAGAGTCTGTGGAACCTCTTAAAAAATTATTGGATGAACAAAAGCTGGGATCGGTTTTTCCGGGGAACCTAATTAAATATGCAATAAGAGGAGCTGTTGATTCTGGAGTTCCTCCAAATACCATAGTTTTACTTTTATTGCTTCCAGGGGTAGCTGCGTTAATTGCAGCCGCACGTCATTTAATCGGAATTCGAGGGTTTGGAATATTTTTACCTGCAGCCCTATCGGTTGTGTTTGTCGCAACTGGTCCGATTGTCGGTATTGGTCTTTTTTTGGTTATAGTTGCGGTTTCGACCGTTGGAAGAATTGGAATGCGCAGATTAAAAGTTAAG
>MGHC01000024.1 GCA_001793015.1 Candidatus Woesebacteria bacterium RIFCSPLOWO2_01_FULL_39_10 | reverse complement strand
ATTGTTGGAGCAATATCAGCCAATATTCCGCTCCTAAGTTTTTGGGCTTTACCCAAAAATGCGTGGGAAATTGCATAAAAAGGAACTCTATTAGTCGAATGCTCTGTATCAATTTCACCAGTATTAGCATTAATAAGTTCTTCAGCGTTTCCATGATCCGACGTAATTAAAAGAACGCCTTCATATGCAAGAATAAAATTGGCAAGTTTTCCAACACATTCGTCAACTATTTCAACAGCTTTTACTGTAGCGCCAATATTGCCGGTATGACCTACCATATCAGGGTTTGGGTAGTTAACCACAACGAGTTGGTAGTCCAATGTTGCCAGTTTTTTTAGAAGTACATCAGTAATTTCATAAGCGGACATCTCAGGTTTTTGATCATACGTGGGAACTTTTGGGGAAGGAACGATAATGCTTTCTTCCATTGGATAGGGTTTTTCTCTTAGGCCGTTGAAGTAATAAGTTACAAATCGTTCTTTCTCTGACTCAGTAATTTTAAGTTGATGTAAGCCACTTGAGGAAATTACACCCGAGAGAGGCATATCAATCATTTCTGGGGGAAACGCAGGCTGAGCACCCTCGTCAACCAAAGGTTTACTGTATTGGGTCATGGTTACAAAAAAAAGATTTTTTAACTGTGGGCCTCTTTTGAAGGGTTCTTTGGCAGCAATTTTTGGTTGAACTTTATTTAAATCAAGATGATACTGTTCGTAGTCAAAAGTAATATTAGCTTTACTGAAATCCTTCATGACAAATGCTTTAGCAAGTTGTCTCGGCCTATCAATTCTAAAATTAAAAAAAACCACTGCGTCGTTATCGGCAATTAGAGCAATTGGTTTTCCTTGGGAATTTACAACATTCGAGGGCTCTATAAATTCATCAGTCCTTCCTTCTGAATAGGAAGAATCAATTGCCTCTTCAGGTAATTTCACAAAGCGCCCATCGCCTTTGGTGAGTGCTGAATAAGCCCTACCAGTTCGTTCCCATCGCTGATCTCTGTCCATTGCCCAATAACGCCCCATAATAGAAGCAATTTCTCCAACTCCTTCTTTTTTTAAAACGTCTTGTATTTTTTTAAGGTAAGTTTTTGCTGTTGTTGGTGGAGAATCACGTCCGTCGGTAAAAATGTGTATGAAAAGATTCTTAAATTTCAATCGCCCGGCTGACTGAATTAAGGCGAGAAGATGTTCAAGTTTTGAGTGGACGCCTCCCGCTCCGACCAAACCAATAAGGTGCAATTTCGATTTATTCTTTTTGGCATGTTCAAATGCATCGATAAGAACTTTATTTTCAAAGAAAGTGCCGTCGGCAATAGCCATATTGATCCGTTCAAGGTCTTGGTAGACAATTCTTCCCGCTCCGAGATTTAGATGTCCTGTTTCGGTGTTCCCGTCCTCATTATGAGGAAGTCCAACTGATTCCCCTGAAGCTTCAAGTTCTCCATGTGGGTATGATGCGAACTTGTCCAAATTTATGGTGTTCGCTGAAGATATGGCATTACCGGGTGAGTTTGGTGCAATTCCCCACCCGTCTAAAATTGTTAATACGACGAACTTGGGAGCGAAAGAGGTCATTTTTGACTGCGCAGGAGTAATTCAGCTTCGATTGACAACAATCTATTATATTTAACAACGCGTTCTCCCCTTGACGGGGCTCCGAATTTGACATAGTCGGATCCAACTCCCACTGCAAAATCAGCGATAAACCAATCGTTTGTTTCACCTGATCTGTGGGATGTTATGATTTTCCACTGTGCTTCCCGAGCAGTTTTAATAACCTGTATGGTTTCAGTAATGGTACCCACCTGATTCGGCTTTACCAATATAGCATTGCATGCTTTTTCTGTTATTGCCTTTTGTACGCGTTCCATGTTTGTTGCTAGAAGATCATCCCCAACGACAGTAACTTGACCTTGGAAAGTATCAAATAATTTCTTCCAACTTTCCCAAGCATCTTCATGGAACGGATCCTCAATTAAAGCCAAGTGATACTGGCTATTCACGTATTTGTAGTATTCAAGAAGACCTTCGTCTGTTAATGGAGAGGACTTATCTCTAATTGTATATGTACCGTTTTTATAAAAAACTGAGGCGGCGACATCTAGTCCCAAGAAAACATCACGCCCCATTTGATAAGGAGTTTGTTTTATTGATTCATACAGAACTTCTAAGGCATCTGCGTTGGTAAAAAGATTAGGTGCATATCCACCCTCATCCCCAACTGAATGAATTGCTCCGCGCCTTTCAAGATCATTTCCAAGGGTAAGGTAAATCTCAACGCCTGAACGAAGAGAATCAGAAAAACTTTTTGAGGTTGCAGGAATTACGTGGAACTCCTGAAAATCCAAATTTCCTGCACCATGAAGTCCGCCATTAATCATGTTAAAGATAGGGTTCGGTACCCTAATTTCTTCTTTAATTCCCGCTCTTTTGGCAAGTGTGCTTACCCACATGTAAAGAGGTTGTTTTGAGGCCAAAGCCGCGGCTTTAAGAGCAGCAACTGAAACTGAAAGTATTGCATTTGCTCCGTACTTTGATTTATTTTTAGTTCCGTCAAGTTCGATAAGTCGTGCATCGATTCGCTCTTGATCTGTAACTTCCATACCCCAAACACCGGGGCCTAACACGTCGTTAACATTAGTTACAGCTTTTGAGACACCCTTTCCCATCCAGTTTTGAGGATCGTTATCACGCAAATCAACTGCTTCATGAGTGCCTGTTGAAGTTCCACCGGGAACTGAAGCAACAGCTATTTCATTGGTGTCCAATAGGCAAGCTGCTTCAACAGTTGGAATTCCTCGCGAATCTATAATTTGTCTTGCCCAAACTTTTGATATTTTTGACATACTAATTATTATAATACTAATCTTCTAATGTATTCGAATGAAACGAATAAATGCGAATAAAATTCATTCGTTGCTATTCGTGGCATTCGTATTTAAATTTGCAGCATTCGGATTATACAAAGAAACATTAATTGAAATTCTAGAGATTATTAACCTAAATTTATATTACTTTCCTGTGAAATGCTTTGCAACCACCTCTTTTTCTGCCTCTTTTACAACTAATCTTACTTTATTAACAGCATCTGGGTTTACAGACATGCTCGTGATCCCATAGTGCACCAACTTTTTGACAAGATCCGGGTAAGTAGAGGGTGCTTGACCACATATTGAGGTTGTCACACCCGCTTTAGAGCAATGTTTAATAACTCGTTTTAGAGACCACAAAACTGAAGGAGAACGTTCATCAAAAGCTTTGGCAACTTCAGCATTGTCGCGGTCGGTGCCTGTCAAAAGCATTGTGAGATCATTAGAACCAACTGATACTCCGTCAATTCCAACCTTGATGAAATCGTCGATCAAAATGACGTTTGTTGGAATTTCAACCATCATCCAAAACTTAAAAGTTGTTGATTCAAATAACCCTTCCGCAGCAACCAATCTTCTTACTTTTGCAAGTTCTTCAGGGGATCGGACAAAAGGAATCATTAGCCACAAATTTTTATGATGCTCCCGTACTCTTTTTATTGCTTGAAGCTCTAAGTTAAAAACATCAGGGTTTGCAATGTAACGATATGCACCCCGGAAGCCAAGCATGGGGTTAGGTTCTTCCGGTTCCCAGTTAGCACCGCCAGGTAGTGATCTATATTCGTTAGTCTTGAAATCAGTTGCCCTATATACAACAGGCCGCGGATCGAAGGATTTGCAAAATGTAGTTAATCCTGTAGTCAATTTATCAATAAAAATCTCTTGCTTTTTCTCTTTTATAGCCTCTTTTGGGTGAATTCCAATATTTGCGATCATAAATTCTGCTCGGAGTAGCCCTACTCCGTCAACATTTAGTTTTGATGTCTCGTGAGCACGTTCTACTTCGGCAAGATTAACATAAACATGGGTTGCGGTTTTGCCTTTGAAAACATCTGTTTCTTTACTTTTATCTTCTTCAGTCTTCTGAAGTTTTATATTTGCGCCAAGAAAAACTAGACCTCTACCCCCATCAACTGTAACAATAGTATCGTCTTTTAGCATTTCTGTTGCACCTTTTGTTCCAACAACGCAGGGAATACCCAACTCTCTTGAAACAATTGCGGCGTGTGAAGTCATTCCACCTTCATCAGTTACAATCGCGGCGGCTTTTTTCATAGCTGGTACATAATCAGGGGAAGTCATGGGCGCAACAAGAACATCACCTTGTTTAACTTTTGCAATTTCTTTCGGACTTTTAAGGACTTTAACTGGTCCAGTACCAATTCCCGGAGAAGAACCAGCACCAGTTAGTATTGGGACTTCAGCAATTTTTACAACATTCCCTTCGGTTGCCTGGATTTTTATTTCAACATCAGTGGTTTTTCCTTTAAGGGTCGTTACGGGTCTTGTTTGAACTATATACAAATTCTTTCCCTCTTTTGCCCATTCAATGTCTTGCGGGAAATAATAATGTTTTTGAAGACTGTCGCCTATTTTGGCAAACTTTACAATTTCTTCATCTGATAGTTTTGGTCTATCCCGCAAGTTTTTAGGAACTTCAACCTCTAAAGTTTTTTCACCCTTTTTAATTAACTGGATAGATTGGTCTGAAATCTCTTTGGATAAAATCGAAAAAGTTTCCTTTTGTACGACATATCGATCAGGTACAACCGCTCCCTGAACAATCATTTCGCCCAGTCCCCAAACAGCCTCAATAATAATTCTGTCTTTCTCGTTTGTTACTGGATCAACAGTAAACATTACTCCAGAAACTTCTGACTGAACCATTTTTTGGACAATAACAGAAATTTTAACTTTATCTTGTGGGATCTTATTTTGCTCCCGGTAAAAAATTGCACGTGCTGTAAAAAGGGAAGCCCAACATTCACGCACACTCTGAAGTAGGTTAGTTGGACCTTTTATATTAAGATAAGTTGCTTGTTGACCTGCAAAAGAAGCGCCAGGCAGATCCTCTGCCGTTGCTGATGATCGTACTGCAACTAGAGCTGGGCGCAAGAATTTTGAAAGTTTTTTGTATGCCTTTTGGACTTCAAGTATTACTTCTTTTGGTATTTCGCTAGTT
>MGHC01000023.1:5115-5835 GCA_001793015.1 Candidatus Woesebacteria bacterium RIFCSPLOWO2_01_FULL_39_10 | reverse complement strand
GTGAATTACACCCCTTTGCAGATTAAGGGCAGGTTTGGGCATCAATATTTAAGTATCATATCTTCTGACATATATGTCAATTTACTTCTATAAGGTAAAATAGAAAAATATGAACTTAATCCAAACAAAAAGTTTCAAACTCGCAATTTATTCGAAAGGTGATGAAAGTTCATCGAGGCTTGCACTTGTCCTTCCGGGTAAATTGGATACAAAAGATTATCCACACATGCACTCCCATGTAGAATATCTTTCAAAGAAAGGATTCTACGCAGTTTCCTTTGACCCGCCGGGAACTTGGGAAAGTCCGGGGGATATCAAACTTTACACCATGACGAATTACGCAAAAACAGTGAATGAGTTGATTGAGTATTTTGGCAATAAACCAACTTTTGTAATGGGACATAGTTTTGGAGGTGGGATTACTTTACTTGTCGGAGTTAATAATCCGAACGTTATCAGTTTTGCGTCAATTATGTCTAGAGGGTCATATATGCCCGAACACCACGGCGAAGATTATCCGGATCAGGAATGGAAGGCAAGAGGATACAGAATATCAACGAGAGATTTGCCAAAAAATCTTAATCAGAAAAAAGAATTTAAGCTCCCCTATTCTTTTCTAGAAGACAGAATTAATTACGATATAAGTGAAGGTTTATCCCCCTTCGCGAAAAACTCTTCGCATTTATCCACGAACTCACAAACATCGTTTTCTGCGAAGGA
>MGHC01000023.1:2079-5063 GCA_001793015.1 Candidatus Woesebacteria bacterium RIFCSPLOWO2_01_FULL_39_10 | reverse complement strand
CGTTTTCTGCGAAGGAGGATAAAGTGTAATTGGAGGGACGGCTAGTTATAGTGATACACTTAAATTATGAGTAAAGGTTTTACATCTTTATTACTTTTACTTTTTGTCCCGCTTATTCTTGTTCTTCTATTTTTTATTTCGACAAAAACTTCTTTATCTCCCCTTTCTAAACAATCTGGTTTGTTAAAAACATACGAAAAGGCAAAAGATGATGTTGCAAAGCTAAATTCAAGTGTTTCTTGGGAGTTCAATAATGATACTAAGACTTGGTCAGCGATGGGCAATCCACCCGCGTGTCCTGATCCTTTTGTTTTTCCCTCTCCAGTTGATCTTAGTTTGGCGAGCGGTATTTTATATCCTGGACAGGTTCGAGGAGGAGATTACAAACCCCACGGCGGAGTTCGGTTTGACAACCGTGATACTAACGATATCAAGGTTCAAGCTATTATGGATGGCTATATTTTAAAGGCAAGTAAATATTTGGAAGCTGGAGAAGAGCAAATTTCATTTTTTTATATAAACGATTGTGGCTTGATGGTTATGCATGATCATTTTTTGACTCTTTCGCCTAGAATTGCCGAGGCACTTTCCAAATTACCTTTGGGTGATGAAGGGGATTCAAGAACTACGACTATTGAACCCAAAGTGTATGTCAAAAAAGGAGAAGTATTGGCAACAGAAATCGGTCACAAAGATTTTAACGGCAAAAAAAATATTTTTGTCGATTTTGGACTTTACGATTTAACAAAAACTAATGGTATTGAGTACGACTCGGACTTTCGCACAAAAAACCCAAACGTAGACGAATACGGCACTCATGCTCTTTGCTGGTTTGACTATTTGTCGTCCGAAGAAGAAAGTCTTGTTCGTTCACTTCCTGCCGGAGGCCATGAAGGCAAACAAAGCGATTACTGCAAATAATAGGTACTAAGTAGTACTCTTTTTACTAGATTTGTATTGACAATGTATGTACGGATAATATAATATATTCAGTGAAGTACGATTTTGATTATTCTAAGGGAAAGGATTTGATTTTGCGGGAAGTGAGAGGTGTTGGTTTCAAAGATATTATAGAAGAGATTAATAAGGGACGCGTATTAGACAATATTGATCACTTTAACAAGAAAAAATATCCGAATCAAAAAATCTTTATAGTAAGAGTGAAGGATAAGGTGTATGCAGTTCCTTATGTGATAGATAAGATAAGAAAAGTAAAGTATTTGAAAACCATTTATCCAAGCAGAGTGCTAAAGAAAAAATATATAAAAAAATTATGAACAAAAAGCTGGACAAAAAATATTTGGACGAAACGCCCCTTGATAATTATGAAAAGGAATTAAAAGAATTCTTAGATAAAGGGGAATTTGTTAGCGACCCAAATTTCAAAGAAACTAAAAAGATACTTGAAGAAGCAGCTAAAAATCACATTGAACTTCAGGAAAGTAAAAGTATCACTTTGAGGGTAAAGAAAAAGGATTTAATAAAGCTTAAAGCGAGAGCTGCCAGGAACAATATTCCCTATCAAACCCTCATCGGTCTTCTTATCAACCACTACGCGGAAGGCAAAACTAAGCTGACATTATAATTTTAACTTTCACAGCCGTCCCGATCGCGATAAAGCAATGAACAAGATCGTTAAATTGTGGAGTATAGATGTTGCAATGCTGGATTTATTTTAACGGTGTGTGTTCCGCCATAAACGACCATTGGATCTTTGCCGTTTTGAACTGCCTCATGGATTTTGTCCAATAAATAATCATCCCTCATTTCATTGTCAACTCTTGCAACTTGGTTTAAAGGAGTTTCTACTTTTTCAGAATGAGGGCTCGTTAACTCATGTAAATCAGCTTCCGAAAACAAAACTTCCTGCGTTTCTTCATTAAAGACATTTTGCTCATTTATTTCTCTCATTGCCCCATTTAACTTTGGTATTGCAGTTCGTAAAATCTCGGAACCTTTTCTTTTAGCCTCTTCGGGGTCACTTTTAAGTCTTTGCTCCTCATCCGCAGTAAATTCCGGAATCCACCCGGCTTGTGCAAGTGCCTGAGCTCTGTAAATTATTCGAGGTAGTGCTTCGAGATTCCCTTGCCTGACCAGATTTGGCATTGCCCGTAATGAATAAAATAATGCTATGCGATCGGCTGGTACTCCTTGCTCTTTTAATTTTGCAACAACATCTTCCATAGGAACCTCCGGACTTATCACTTCAACACCCTTCTCCCTTGCCATAAATGCGGTTGCTCCAGCTTCTTGCGAAGAATTAACTGCTTCATCGAAACTTGTCCACTCAGGAATTGGTCCCCCATGAAATCCTTCAACCATTACGATAGCTTTTTCTTTCGGAGTTCGGTTAAGATAGTTCCCAACTTCTTGTGTTATCTTTTGCATCATGGGAGATTTAACATCGCTTGTATGGGCAACACCAATCATATCTACCTGCCCAGTTTCGGTTTTGTATGTAAATAAAAGAGGAACTTCAGGTTTTTTCTTTATTTCTTGATCTTCTAAATCTTTAGTGCCAAAACGTAGAATTTTCCCATGCGCCTCTTCTATTGTAGGTTTTGAAACTTCCGCTGTTTGTAATTTCGTATCGGCCACTTCAGCAGTTTCAATAATATCGTCCATTGCTTTATTCTACCAGTATTGTGGTAATTTAAGGAAAAAAGAAATGATCTGTAGCGCGATGCAGTGACGAGCAAGGCAGAAAAACTATTTGTTATTGTAGCTAGCAACTGCGATTAAAAATCAGATTTTTGAGGATTGGAAGAATCATATTTATGCAAGTTAAAATAATTATTGGGGTTGTCAGATCTTGTAAAAATTCTATATTTCTGGCCGTTATATTCAAAAATTATTGTTCTGTTTGGGATATTAGGATTCCATATTAATGCATCCGTACTGTCAAAAATTATTTTTACACTTTCTACAAACCTTTCCCTAATTTTTCCCAAAATTATAGTGTCTGTGTTTTGTTGTTTATTCCT
>MGHC01000023.1:0-2056 GCA_001793015.1 Candidatus Woesebacteria bacterium RIFCSPLOWO2_01_FULL_39_10 | reverse complement strand
GTATTGAAAAAATAGATATAGCTGCAACAGCAGAACAGATGAACAACACATAAAAAAAGACGGCAAACACTGATATATAGTTGAAAATCAAAAGTAATATAAAACTAAAAAGAGACAAGAAGATAAGAAAAAAAGCTAGTTGTAATATAGTAAAATGCCAGGGTTTTCTAATTATTTTAGCTCGACGTCCGCTCAGTCCTGAATTGACATTTGTACCAATCCGATTTTTCACATTCTCATCGTTTAATTCATTTAGATATTTAACCTTCTTGCTTTGATTAAAATATATTTCATTTAATAGATAATACCTAAATGCGAATAATCCCCAAATTAAAGCCAGTGATAATATTAAGGCAACAAGGGAAGCGCTTCTGAATAAAGAGTCGTTTGTTTCAAAAATAACTTTAAAACTATCATTGAGAGCGAACTGAAAGAAAGAAACAGATATTGCAGCGATAAAGCCTAAATTTTGGAGTAAATTGGTTAAATAATTGTCCCTATTCATTATTTAGTCTACCTCTGGGCAGATCTAAACATTATTATTATATCAAAACAGGCTAATTATTAAAATGAATACTAATAAAAACACAAAAAAGGAATGTTCAAATTTAATTAATTTAAATTTCCTCACAAAACCTAATTTGTTTTACCAAGTGCTTCGGCGACTTCGCTTCCCCCTCAACCTGATATACTTTTCTCATGGCTAAATTTGTAATATTTGCGCATGCGAGGACCGGAAGCACTTCCCTTGCAAGGGTTTTGGCAGAAAGCAAAGACGTCAAAATGGCTATCGAGCCATTTCATCCTGGTTTTTCCAAATGGAATCCAAAGGAAAAAAATTTCAGCAAATTAATCAAAGACCAAAAAACAATGAATGATGCTTTGGATGAACTTTTTAGAAAGTATTCTGCAATTAAAGTTCTTGATTACCAGTTTCCTAAAAAAATTTATTTTGAAATGCTTGGAAGAAAAGATTTGAAGTTTCTTTTTCTTAGGAGGAAGAATTTGTTGGAAGCTGCAATTTCGACTGCTGTTGGTGAACAAACGAAAGAGTGGCATAAACAAGGTAATCAAAAAGTTTATGATAATTTAAAACCCGTTGATATTGATGAAATTGCTAAGTGGATTAAGTATATTGGTAAGCTCAGCGAAACTTATTTTAGTTATCTTGAAAAAAACAGAAGCAACGATTTCTTGCCTCTTTATTATGAAGATTTGTATTCGGAAGATTTAGAAAACAATAGAAAAACTCTTAAGGCAATTTGCGATTTTTTAGATATTACCTTACCTCCTGACGTGGTAATAGAAAAATACATGACGCCTTCAAAGGCAAAAATCAATTACAAAAATATTTACAGCCGAATTCCAAACTACCAAGAAATTATGGAAAGATTTAAAAATATTTAAAATCCAAACTTGATTAAATGTTGGCTTCTGCAACTCGCCCCACCCATTCCCCCGAACCTGATATAATTTCTTTCAGGACAAGTAAAATGCGAATTGGAATTACTTTAACTTCATCACTAGACGTAGATCAAAAATATATAGATTTAACTGAAAAAGTGGCCTCAACTATTGCTTCAAAGAATTATGGAATAGTTTACGGTGGGACTGATTATGGAATGATGCGAAAACTTGCCGAGACATACAAGAAATCCGGAGGCAGAGATCTTTGTGGTGTTTTTGCAAAAGACTTAATGGAAGTTACAAAAAATTACAAAAAGTTCTCAAGCCTGGATGAAGAGCATGTTGTTGACACAGTAGAAGAAAGAAAAAGAAAAATAATCTCGCTGTCTGATGCCTACCTTATTCTCCCAGGAGGATATGGAACTTTGGAAGAAATTGGGTCAATAGTCGGAGGTCAGGCAAACAAACTTTATTCAAAACCAATTGCTTTTTTGAATTACGAAGGATTTTACGATTATTTATTCAAATTTCTAGACGAAGTTTTTAATAAACGATTTTCTAGAATTCAAAAAGATGAGCTTTTCTTCATTTCAGATAATCTTGAAGAAGTTATGGTTTACTTCCGAGAATATTCATCCAAAAACCTAAA
>MGHC01000022.1:24766-25514 GCA_001793015.1 Candidatus Woesebacteria bacterium RIFCSPLOWO2_01_FULL_39_10 | reverse complement strand
AATTTGAAAAACCCTGTCGTAATTCCCCAATTCCTTATAACTTAAAATCGGTTCAATTTGATACCAAAGCATTCGTTTTGGAAGTCTAACTTCAACCTTTTCAAATGCAGCAACCGAGTTTTTAAAATCCCCTCCGTGATAGTAAGAAGTCGACATATTGAAAAAAGGATACACGTTTTCATTATCAAGCTGGCTTTCTTTCAATGCCCTGTCAAGTGAATTTTGCCAAGCAATTTTTTCATCAATTTCTTCACCAATTATTGCCTCAACTAGGTCTTTTTTTGTGTCGTCATAGATAATTATGTATGAGTAGTTAAAAGGCTGCCACATAGATAAAAAATCATAATATGAAATCTTTCTGTTCGGTCCTTCGTATGAATCATCTTGGATAATCACCTGTTGATTCTCATCAAAGCCTCGAACAATCCTGAAATGTCCTATATCGTCATTTACATGAAGCCAGGTTTTAACAACAACAGGTATACCATTCGCAGTAAATGTTTTAAGAAGTTCAATATCGCCGTTTATACGCCCAATTGCATTAACGTTATATTTTTTTGCCCAGTCTACAAATTCGTAGGTAAATATTGTTTTGTCGTCATTGTCTCCTTGAGGATTTTGATATGGGCGCATTTGATCACCAAGTTCTTTTTGTGAAACACCTTTGCCGTACAGGGATAGAATCATTGACAAGGTTGCCGGCCCGCAGTTATTAAAAGTTTGGTAAGTATGATTCGGATTATCTAAA
>MGHC01000022.1:4493-24741 GCA_001793015.1 Candidatus Woesebacteria bacterium RIFCSPLOWO2_01_FULL_39_10 | reverse complement strand
CCTGCCATACTAAATAGCCACCTACTGATGCAACAAGCAAGATTCCAATTATGGCTAGAATTTTTTTCACAATATTCATATTATACCTAAATTAAACAATCTTATTCACTTTCACATCCAAAATTGTATACTGGTAAAGTGACAAAATACAAAGCATATTTTTTAAGGATGTTGGACGAAAATAGTGAAGTTTTTAATAATTTCAAAAAGCTTCACGATGAATATGCCCTAAACCCTGATCCCAATCAAATTAGGTTTAACTCTGAGGGTGAAAAGATTTTAGAAATTGTAAGAGAATATGAAAATAGGTTATGTTCCGCAACCGAGCGTGGGATGTACAATAAATTCTCAGTTAAATTAGCCGAAAAATTTCAAAACGAAGTAAGAAACCATTTTCCAATGATCGATCATATTGGGCTTATTCCAAACGAGGCCGAAAACGGAAAGATTGAAAACTTCTTTTTGAAGAAAATTAACCTCAATTAATTTCCCCAATCAAAATCCCGCACCAATCTAAGTTTATGATGCGGGATCATTTAACCAAAAAAGGGTATTACCTTGAAACCGAGATTGTTTGTCCTTCGGCACTACAAGCACTTACAGTTATTATTCCGCTACTAACTTGAACGGCGTATTCTGTTTGTGCTGCAGTTGCTCCACCTGGATCTAACGGAAAGCTGGACAAATATGGATTAAGGTCCGCATCTCCGTCAAGATCGAGACAGGCTGCTGCTGCTCCAGCGCAAGGAGTAGCCCCACCAGACGCACAAGATCCTATTTGGCTTAATGCCAAGGTGGGTGTTGCAAGACCACAGATTGTCATATCTCCATCGTTATCTATTACACATTCATGCAACGCAGTAAGAACCTGGTTAACGTCGTTCCATCGCCTTGCATTTCTAGTATCTTGTAACCTCGCTGCTGGGCTAAGTGCTGCAAAAACTACCACCAAAAGTATGGAAAGAATTGCAATAACAAGAAGTATTTCTATTAGAGTAAAACCCCGCCTGACGGCAGTCAGGCCTTTTTTAATATTGGGCAGATACTTCACAACATTTTCACCCCCCTTGTCCCGTCCTATTAGATATGAAATTATCTAACGGGACTGGGACTTAATTATCTATTATCAGTATAGACATAAAACCTACGCTCTTGTCAATTTGTATTTTTTTACCTTTCTACTCCAACAATAACAACAATATCAAAATCAGACGAGGCATCCAATGAAGTTTCCACAACTTTGAGCGTGTATCTGCCTATAAGAGCTTTTTCAACTATTTCAATAACCTCCTCGGGAACAGCGTCCTTGATTCGTAACTCAGTTTCTTGGTAATCGAATGAGTCAGCGTTTGCCGTTTCTATATCTGTAAACCCTTCAGTTTCCAAAATTCCAGCAACTTCATCAGCGCCGCCTTCGGTTCCTGTTCCATTTTGCACCTGAACTTTAAATTTAGACAGGTCAAGTGTTTTTTCTACAGCTTCCGGTGTTGGGCTCACTTTTTCAACAGAGGTTGTTGGAGTAATTGTCGGCGTTGGAAACTCTTCATTACTCTCGAAAGGATTTGAGCGTATGAAAAATAGCACTCCCAACAGGAAAAAGATTATTGATATAAAAAATATAATTCTTACTTTTAAAGATCTTTTTCCTCCCGTTTGTGGATCTTTATCATCTGACTCACTTGATTGCTGTATTCTTGTTTCAGTAACTTCTTTTTTCGTTTCGGACTCGGATGGTTTTAAATTTAAAACTTCTTCATCCTTACCGGAAATATCCTCCTTCATCGCAATTCCAATAATTGGGTTAACGTCACGGGTTCTTGCAACAGTTTCCGGTTCAATTGCTTCCACTTGGAGGTTTGTCTTTTTTATTGCATTTTTTAATATCCCATAAAAATCACTCACTATTGCAAACACTATCACATCCCTTGTTGATCCAATGCTATCTCCTTTTTTTTCACTGCCCACAATCTTATAATCCCAATCACCCTCTTTTAAGTCATCCGGAATCTTTTCTTGAATATTTTGACCAACGTACTCTCTTTCTTCATCTTTAGTTACTTCTGAAGGTACACTAGTTCTGACAACGTAGCTTAAAGCGTCACTTACTAAGATTCTAAACTGGGAAGTTTTTAGTCTTTTCTTTACTTCATTAAATACGAGATCCAAGGTTTCCGGCTTCCAACCAAATTCAAAAGAGGAAACCAGCTTTTTACTATCTAACTTTACTTCTGAAGCAATAACTTTGTCTTTTGTAATTGCGATAACCTTTTTTGTGTTTGTAAGCATATTCTTAGGGTATTTGGCTAAAATTTAAAATATTTATGCTATTTCCTAATGTCCTTACCGTTACACTTAGCCTTTTTATATAAATTGAAGGTTCAGATACTTGGGCTGCTACATCAATAATTTTATCGGCGCCCGATGGGCTCACACTTATACTACACTCCCCGTCTCCGACGATCAACGCGTTAGCCCCCGTACCCGTATAAGATGGGTCGTTTTTAAGCCTTAATAGTGCCTCTTCAACACAGCTTTCGGCGATTTTCAAAGTTTCCTGGCCTTTTTTAAAGTCAAGTGAACTTCTCGCTTCGCCAATGCCCAAGAGTGAAATGGACATTGAGATTGCCAGTGCAACTGCCGAAACTACCAGAATACTTATTAAAGCTGCAAACCCACCAGTTAAAGTTTTCGAGTCAATATTATTTTTGTTCATATTTCATTTACAGCAACAGGTATCGGCAGTAGGACCTCCCGTACAATATTGATTTCCTGCAGAGACACGAACTTCACCATTATTTATACATGCCTGGTTACTTGCTCTGCAGGTTCCTTGTGAGTATCCATTACTTTGACAAACAGTAGTGCAAGAAGGGGCGGGCGTTGGAGACGGCGTGGGTGTTGGAGTAAGCGTCGGAGACGGTGTCTGAGTAGGTGTTGTTGTAGGAGTACCGCCTGCCGCAAGGGAAAATTCTGTTATAACTCTCGATTGGTCTCCCATCATGTAATGCACTTCTAAATTGGCCCCGGACATATCTGAGTCAAAAGTAAAATTATTTATATCGACGCTACCCGCTGCCGGACTTAGTGTAAAATCATTAAGTTCAACTGTGGTTCCGCTTCCCTGACTTCCCGTCCACTCAACTCCCCCACCGCCAATTTGAACCTCTGTTATATTTTCGCCACCGCCTGTTCCAGACCAAGAAACTAATAATTTATCGATAATAATATCTATTGCACCCGAATTTTGTATTGCAATGCCCTCTATGGTCGATCCCGAAACCAAGTTTAAGTTTGTTAGATCAACCAATAATCTCCTGGATTGGCTAAACTGGCCTTTAAGTTCAATCCCTACTTGGGCTGAAGTCTGCGCAGTTAACTGTCCTGACACGGCTGCCTGCACCTGACGAAGAGAAATACTCACATTTATATTCTTGGAGTCATTTGTTGGAGAGGAAAATTCACCAAAATTTAATGCATCAACAGACACTTGGTTTGAAGTCAAATTATATGGTCCTTGTCCACCGGTTGTAATCTGAACATTCTCACCAGAAAGCTCGATTGTTGTTGTAGAACCTCCGCCATTATCTAGAACAATCTGATTCGAATTCACACTCTGAATATCATTAGCTCTTTCTATTTCATAAGTAATCCTTCCTAACGCAATTCGTACATTTTGTTGGACAATTTGTTGTTGGTGAGATTTTTCTCTTCCATAAATAAGATCAAGTGAAAAAAGGACAGCCGATGTAATAAAAATTGCAACCAAGGCAACATACAAAATAAGTTCGATAAGAGTAAAACCTCTTGTCGTTTGCGAATTTAGCCTGGACTTTTTAACGTTATTCATAATTTTATGGCCGACAACAACAAGTATCTGCATTGGGTCCACCTGTACAGAATTGATCACCACCCGATTGGTAGACCTCCCCGTTTGAATTACATTGACTCGGGTTTTTGCGACATGTACCAACACTATATCCGCTACCGAGGCAAACGGCATTACAACTGTTAAAGGTTGGGGTTGGCGTCGGTGTTGGTGTTGAAGTCGGTGTTAATGCAGGACTTGGGGTTATTTTTACCTCCTGCCAATTTGTGTAGTACGAAGTCAACTCAACGAGCGTAAGTTTTGAGGGAACAAAATTCCAGGAAACCTGAGAAGAGACTTTTTTGGTATCCACATCAACCGTACCTCCTCCGGAAACTATATCGCCGCTTGCGTCCCTTTCCACCGAACCTACAGTTATCTTACGGGTATATTTGCCAACCGGAGGATCGCTAGTCCCAGAAAACGACCAGACTCCTAAGGTACTATTTAAACCATGATCTCCATCAGTAAGATTATCCCAACTCTGATTTCTTATAGAAGTAACTGCATCAAGTCCTTCAATAGCAAGAAAGGTAGCATTCGTTTCTTCCTCACCTTGTCGAGATGTTAAAAAAGAACCCAACACTGTCACAACAGCGCTTCCTGCAATAATGATAAATATTGCAACGGCAATAATTACTTCAATGACACTTTGCCCGTTTGACGAATTTGATAACATTTTTTAATTTAGATCCACGATGCCTACTTCATTTAATGAAACTGTGTATGATTCGCCAATATTATTGGAAAGTATTACTGTTAGAACTTGGTTTGGATTACCGGTTAGCTTATTAAATGCGACTTCAAAGGAAGTTACTGTAACACTTTTGGGAATCGAAAATTTTTCATCATAGGTTGGATCACGTGATGCGTATGAATCCCCCCGAAACAGAATTATGTCGTCAGTAGTAGCTGTAACTCCCCAGCGACTGTCCCCTTTTGAAGAAATAGAATTTAGTTGTGCTGTACGAAGAGTTGAAACAACTTCATTCACTTTGTTTTGCAAATTATTTCTTACAAGAAAATTCGAAGCGATACTTCCCGAAGTTACACCTACAATCAAAAAAATCGAAATAACCAGAAGAAGTTCGATAAGGGTGACACCTTTGTGTGTGAAACCCGTGCTTAAGAATTCCGATTTCCTAACATATATCATCGTCTGATCGAACCAGTTAATTGATAAATTGGTGAAATGATTGAAAGTGCAACAAATCCAACTACAAGTCCTATTACAATAAGTAAAATCGGTTCAAGAAGAGTCGACAAGTTTTTACTCAAATCGTCAACCTCATCGTCGTAAAAATCTCCAAGATAAAGAAGTGTCTCGTCAATTTTTCCGGTTTTTTCTCCAACAGCTATCATTCGGGAAACTATCGGAGGAAATTCAGAAAACCTTGATTTTCGCATAGAGTCCCCGATGTTTTTACCTTTATCAAGAGACTTTGCAATATCTAAAAGATCATTTTTGAAGCGAAGATTACTTAAAGTGTTTGCTGTAATCTCCAAGGATTTATTTATAGGTACTCCGCTTTTGATCAAAGTTCCGAGATTTCGTGCAAAACGCGCTAATTGGCCATATGCAATTAGTTTTCCGAAAATTGGAAATTTAAGCATGGTATTGTGCCAAACAGGTTTTACCATAGATTGTTGAGTAATTAAATGAAAAAGAATTGGTAAAAGAACAATTCCACCGAGAACGAAAATTCCGTAATTTTTCATAATCTCTGCAAAAAATATAAGTATTTTTGTGCTAAGTGGCAATTCGATTTCAAACGACCTGAAAAAATCGACGAGTTTTGGCAAAACATAAAAAGAAATAAACCCGCCCATAATCAAAGTAGCTGATGCAACAAGACCCGGATAAACAAAGGCTGATTGAATCTTTTTTCTCAATACATAATCTTTAGCAAGCTGTTTAGACAGAAATTCTAAATTTTCTTCCAGCGTTCCTGCTTCCTCTCCTACCGCAACTAAACTTACAAAAAATTGATCAAAAGCTTTTGGATGTTTTTTAAGTGAAGCTTCAAGGCTTTTTCCGTTTTTAACGTCTTCCAAAACTTGCGACAGAACTTTTTTAAAATACAAAGACCTTGTTTGCTCAACCAAAGTGTCTAACCCTTCCGCGATAGGGATCCCGGCTTTTAACATTGTCGCCAAGTGTTTTGTAAATAGAAGCCTGTCTTGGTGTGAGACTTTTTTAACTAAAGTTATCTGGGCAGTTACAAGGTTCATTTTTCAATCTTTTGTTACTCTAAGAACTTCTTCGATTGTTGTTGTCCCATCTTTGATTTTTTCGAATCCGTTCTCAATCATTGTTCTCATACCGTTTTTAACAGCAATTTTTTTAATTTCGGATGCATCTTTCTTGGCAACAATTGCGGCTCTTACTTCATCGTCTACCACTAAAACCTCGAATATCCCCAGTCTGCCCAAATATCCGGAATTATGACAAACGCTGCAGCCTTTACCTTTATAAATTCTTACGTTATCTAAGTTTCCAAAATATTTTTTAATGAATTCTTCCGGAAGAGTTGAAGAAAACTCTTCAGAATCTTGTTTTTCCACTTTTCCCAACTCTTGTGAAACTCTGCACTGGACACAAATTTTTCGAACTAACCTTTGTGCAATTATAATATTAACTGTCGATGCAACTAAATAAGGTTCAACTCCTAAATCCAAAAGCCTGGGAATTGAGGTGGCCGCATCATTGGTATGAAGTGTTGAAAGTACAAGGTGCCCTGTCATAGCAGCGTTAACTGAAATATCAGCAGTATCTTCGTCGCGAATCTCACCAACAAGAATAATATCTGGATCTTGCCTTACAATTGATTTAAGTCCTGCGGCAAATGTTAAGTTGGTCGCAGCATTTACTTGAATTTGATTTACCCCCTCGATATCGTATTCGACTGGATCCTCAATTGTCATTATATTTACATCCCGTCTATTGAGAAGTTTTAATATTGCATAAAGAGTTGTTGTTTTTCCGCTACCTGTTGGTCCTGTTGCCAGAATCATTCCGTGTGGTTTTTGGTAAGCATCTGATATCTTTTTGAAATCATCGCCGACGAAGCCCAGGTCTTGGAGAGAAAATTGTCTTGAACGTTCGGACAAAAGCCTCATTACAATTTTTTCCCCGTCAACAACAGGAACAATTGAAACACGAATATCCAGGTTCTCGCTTACGATTTTGACACTTATCTTTCCGTCTTGCGCCGACTGATGTTCATCGGTCCTTAATTTAGCCATTATTTTGACTCTTGTTACAACTTGGGAGTGTAGCTCAATGGGTAAATGAACAATATCGTGAAGAATTCCGTCAATCCTAAATCTAATAACTGAATCTATATCGCTTGGTTCGACATGGATATCCGACGCTTTGTTTTGATATGCATACTGTACTGTGGTATCAACTATTTTTATAATCGAAGGTTCAGGTTTTTTTGTTCCTCGGGCCTCCTCAATACTTTCTTTAATTATTTCATCGAATACTTTTTTGACATCTTTAGAATAAAGATTTAATCCATTTTCAATACCTCGAGAGGTTGCATAATAAACCTTCACAGGTAGGCCTGTTTTTTTATTGACAAATTCCTTGATTTGGTTATTTGCCGGATTAACCATAGCCAAATGAAGGCCTTCCTTATCTTTTTTGAAAGCAACAATTTCCTGAGATCTCGCATAAACTTCCGGAATAACTTTAAGAGCGCCTTCATCTATTGTTATCTCTTCGAGGTTGGCAAAAGGATAGGATATTAGTTCCGCAATAACTTTCCCAAGATTTGCGTCAGAAATAAGATCCTTCCTAAGAAGAAGTTCGTTAAAGGGGATTTTACCTTCAAGACTTAAGTTGTAAACCTCCTGCAATAAATCAAGCTTAATGACTTCGAGTTCTTTTAAAGCTTCAAATAGATCTTGATCCGAATAAAGTCTCATATTTTATTTTTATGCAAACTCCGATTTTATCGGAGGAGTGCACAAACTTTGTTTATACTACTTACATATTATCAACCTTGGAAGCTTTTGAGAAGCCGATTGTTTTTTTTGGGAGACTTAAAAAATAATTAATTCTACTCACCAGCTAATTTTTTTATTTTCTCAATCAAGCCGGCCATGGAAAGGTCAGTTTTTACAACGTAATCATTTGCTCCCAAACCCATAGCCTTATCAACATCCTCTTTCTGTCCCAAGTTAGATGCAACTATACAAGGAATATTTTTCAGGGTATCTGATTTTTTAATTTCTTCTAAGACAGAAAATCCGTCTTTCCCCGGCATAACCAAATCCAAAATCATTACATCTGGCATAAACTCATGTAGTTTTTGCAATGCCTCAACCCCATCACTTACAAGCACAATATCGTATCCTGCTTTTGTTAACTTAACGCGATACGCGTTTGCTAAAAACTTATCATCCTCGGCAACTAATATTCTTTTCATTTATTTTATTTAGCCAACCTTCAATTTTTCTTTTACTTTATCCACAACTTCGTTTAGATTCCAATCCGTCTTTACCAAATAATCACTTACTCCCTTTTCCCTACCTTCATTAACCATTTCTGCATCACTTAAGTTTGTAAGTATTATGACTGGAACTTTAGATCCCCAATCATCTTTGCGAAGTCGATCTAAAACGGTTATTCCATCGACAACCGGCAGAATAATATCAAGTAAAATTAAATCCGGATGCCCTTGAAACGCTTGCACCAATCCTTCGTTGCCGTCTGTAGCAACAGTTACACCATATCCTTCTTTTTCTAGCTTTCTTTTTATTGCATCTAATAGTAATGGCTCATCCTCAACTATCAATATTTTTTGTGTGTCTGACATGGAAGTATAGCTTAACCTACAATTATACCTTTTTTCCCGTCACAATTTCTTTGATAATTTTTATTATTTCTTCAAGTCTGTATTCGGCTTTAAGAAGATATTTTTTGACGCCTAGAGCGAGCATTGCTTTTCTTTTTTCTTCACTTGCAGAATTACTAACAACAACTACTGGTATTTGGGACCACCTCGGATCTTTCATAAGTAGCTTCATAAATTCCAATCCGTTTGTATCTTTGAGATAATAGTCTAACCAGATGACGTCCGGAGTTTCGGGCAAACTTTTCAGGTAGTCAAATGCTTGAGAGGCCCCTGTACAAGTTATAGGTTCTAGTCCGTCATTCGAAAGTTTCCTCGCAATCGCTTCAAGAAGCAGTTCCTCATCTTCAATTACAAGTACCTTAATTTTATCATTCATTTCCATTATTAGTTTAATTTATCATGACCGACCCTTTCCTATCAACTCATCAGGTATCCAGTGAAACTTCACCCTTTTTCTCGACACTTCCCGAAATAGGTAGAGTGAACCAAAAAGTTGTCCCTTTCCCCTCGCTACTTTCAAACCAAATTCTTCCTCCTGAAGACTCGACTATCGTTTTTGTTAGATAAAGTCCGAGCCCAGTGCCCTCTGTTTCAACTTTGACTATATTTTCTGCTCGGAAAAACTTTTTAAAAACCTGTTCGGCTTGATTTTTTGGAATACCATAGCCGCTGTCCGATATTTGCGACACGATCTCCCTACCCGACCTTGACACCATGACTACAACCTCTCCTCCCTCAGGCGTATATTTGATGGCATTTGTTAATAAATTCATATATACATGCCTCACAAGTTTCGGGTCAATGTTTATAGCAGGTAAATTTTCATGAACACTTATTGCAAGATGGTGCTTTTTCTTATCAAGCCTTGGTCTTAATTCCAAAATCACCTCATTTATTAGTTTTTTCAGATCAGTCGGTTCCGGATCAATTATCAGTCTGCCTGACTCAATCCGGGAAATATTCAAAAGTGTGTTAACCAAACTGATCATTCTTTCATTTGAATGATAAATATTGTTAAGCACTTCTTTTTGTTCTTCATTTATGCTACCCACATCTCCGTCTAATATTATTTCGCAAAACCATTTCATTGCAGAAAGAGGAGTTCTAAGTTGATGCGAAGCGAGTGATATAAATTCAGTCTTCATCCTATCAACCTCTTTCTCTTTTGTAATATCCCTAAAAACAACAGCCCCTCCCAAAACTTGTTCAAAAACGACTATTGGAGTTGCAGTCATCGCTACAGGAAATTTAGTGTTATCGCGTCTAACATAAAAATAATCACTGGTTGCGATTTTTTTATTCAGGTAAAGGGCATTTCTGACTGGCGTTTCATTAACTTCTACTTCTTTGTCGAATTTATCTACCATCTTTAATGAAGTCCAAATAGGTTTTCCCATCAGTTCGCTTTGAGAAAATCCAGTCATATTTTCCACAGATTTATTTGTGAATATAATTTCGCCTTTGTCGTTTATTCCTATTACCCCCTCACCGATATTCTCGATCATTGCATCATGTTTAGCTTTTTCTTCTTCCAACTGTCTATTCCTCGTTGTCAATTGCTCTTGAATCTCGGTGAGAGTTTGTGTATTTTGATAGTTAACTACGTTTTTCAACATCTCAACTTCAACCCATGCCGACACGTCTTTAAAAGTTACACTTTCAACACCAGTTAGCTTTCTTGGAAATCTATCTGCTATAAACAAAACACCAACTTTTTCTGCGTTCATCACCAAGGGAACTCCCGCATAAAATCTAAATTTCGGTCCTCCTAAAACTAGTGGATTATTTTGAAACATAGGGTTATCGTGGGCATCTTCCAATATGAAAACTTCACCATTTTCTATTACATGTTTTTCAAAAGATTTATCTCTTGATATTTCTTTAAGGTCAAAATGTTGCATCGATTTAAACCACACGCGCGACTTATCGATAAATCCAATGCCGGCATAAGGAGTACCAAAAATGCGTATAGCCAAAAAGGTTATACGATCGAATCGCTCCTCGTTTGGGGTATCCAAAATTTTTAAACTATATAATGATGAGAGTCTTTTCTCTTCGTTAACCAGAGTTTGGGCAGGGTCCATTTCAAATTTAAGTATATACTCCTCTTACTCAAGTTTCTAACTCTCGTAAGAGATTATATATTCAAAAATTCTCATTTACGAAGGTAAATTCGAATTTATTGAGCAAAACAATAAAGTTAAGGCCTTTTCAGAAGAGTCTTTACGAATTATTTTCTGCAATTTGTAGCATATACTCACTCCTCTGTAATAATTTTCAGTCTTCCCGATTCAAAAACGGTTGTATCAGCTGTTAGCGACCTTGCTTGAATTTTATAGTTGTTATACCCTTCCCAAAGCGTTACCGGACCTGTTGTTACAAAACTAGACTGCTGACTTGAGGTTGAAAGTTCACTACCAGGTACGGCAACTGAATGAGTAGCATCGTACAAACGTACGTAAGCTACACCATTCCCGTTAACAAGCTTAATATTTCCTTCAAAATAAACTCCTACTAATCCCTGATAATCACCTTTAGTCATATAAAAATCAGTTGACGGAATTGAAGTCCAAACAGTTTCTTTCGTACTCCCACTACCCGGGATAGGAACGTAATTTACTTTTCGGATCTTTTTAGGTGATTGTGTTTGTGCGATTGTCCCTGCAGTAGGCGTAGGAATGGGCGCTGCTTGTAAACCTTGGGCAATTCTTTCATCAATATACGTTTTGCAATCCTCTCCGCAAGTACTTTCTGAACTGGCTTCGAAAATTGGATTTTCCTTGGGACTTATTTCAGAACCGATACCAACTCTGGTTTTAATAAATAATGTATAAAATAAAAAACCAAAGGAAATATCTAAAACGAGTAGGTTGAGAGCTAAAAATATATTTAATAGTTTTTTCAAGGTTATTTAAAATGCCTTGGTCTCTTGGCTTTATCCTTAAAAACGAACGTTGTAATCTAATGTCGGAGGATAAAGTCGATCTTCTTTTATGCTCGTATTGGATAATTCACGCACAAGAACGAGTATGTCTTCTTCCAACTTCAAAACTTCTACATCTTCGGCGTAGACCGAAGGGTTATGCGGGATATAAGGTACGGGTGAAGGAATTACATTATTGGGCAGTTGAACGGTAGTATCATCATTACCTCCATTTGACAGTAACTGAACAATCCTTATACCAATAAAGGTCAGAATCAGTAGGAAAAAAACTACTAATAAAACTCTTATGAGGTTTTTAAGTGGTGATTTTTTGGTAATTCCTGCTGGTATTTGGGGAGGTTTAGGTAGGGAAGCAACCTTCCGGGGTTCCACTTTTTGAGTTGAAACTGTATGACCAACGGTTTTAACAAAGGATTTAAGGCTTTCAATATCTTGAACTATACTGTCCTCTTCCGGAGGAATTTCAGGCTCACTCTTACTAGATTTTGTTTGACTCTTAATAGGTTGTGCAGGCTTACCCAAAAGTGCCCTGAACCAACTTAAGATTCCACCACTTGTTTTATTAGGTTGATTTTCCATCTATTGTTCCTTTGTTTTTACCTCTCTAACAATCTCGTTCATAAAAGTGCTCGCCTCTTTGAGTAAGGTCTGGGCTTGACCGAGAGTCGCAATCACTTCGTTATAAGAATTGAGCCCTCTTCCTTTTTTAGTTGCAAATTCGGATATCTTGTTCTCAGCCTCAAGCTGCACATCCTTACTTTGTGTAATTCTTTGTTCAATCTCAGAAACCCACCTACCCAAAATATCGAACTTCTTCTCACTAAAAACATATTCCTCCCTTTCATCTTGCTTAATATCGGCAATCTTTTGCCTCAGAGCAGAGAATGTTTCGTTCGTACGGCTGGAAAAATCAAGAATCTTTCCGTAGGAAATTGTTGAAAGTACTTCATACATCAAACCCTCATCACTCTTCCACCGGCTTTCTGCCTCCTTAGTTTTATTAACTAAATCCTCAAGTGATGTTGCGCTTGTAATGGAAGCCTTATGCTCCTCAAACCACTGAGTCTCGGCGTCGAAGGCTAAACCTAAAGATTCAATTCTAGCCTCAGGTACACCAGTAGAATTAGTCAAATGCTCTTCAAGCGCATTAAAGTAAGAAATCACAACAGTATCCCTTGCCTGCATCATTGCCTCTGTTGCTTCTTGGGCATCCTGTCTTGATTTAAGAGTACCGAAACGAAGATACTGCGACTTTCTTTGAAGATAAATTTCATGGGCACTTTCGTAATTCGCGACTGCTTCTATATAAAGTTTGTAAGCTTTGTCTGACCGGAGCGTAGTAACCGTTGCTGGTTGTGGAGTAACTTCAGTCTCCTGAGAAAATACTTGCTCAGGAAAAGTTGCTAAAAAGCCGAAGATGATAAGACCAACGAATAGGAGGTGCTTAGCAAATGTTCGCCTAACTTTTTTTCCAGCACTAATCATACTCAATTCTACTTTACACTTAAGGTAAGGGTTGTGGCAAGTTGAAGCTCCGAGGGTTAAAAACCCTCGGGTTTCGCGAGGGTGGACTAAAGTATCTGAATATTGATTATTTTTAAACGATCGTGTGTTTTTTGTCAAAAAGAATTGGAAGAACTTTCAAAGTGCAGCGATTTTATCAGGAGTAATTTCCGGAAAGTTGTTGACAACCAAGTTTGCTTTTTTAAGAGTTTCAGCGTGTTTTTCGTCCCTTACAATAGCAACAACCCTCATATTAGCTTTTCTTGCTGCTTCTATTCCTGCCGCTGAATCTTCAATAACCAAGCAATTTCCTGGGTCAACTCCCAGTTTTTCTGAGGCCATCAGAAAGATTTCAGGGTCAGGTTTTTTGTACGAAACTTCCTCTCCGGTCGTAACACTATCAAAATAATTTTCAATTTCTATATGACCAAAAACTTTTTGTACAGTATTCCAAGTACTTGAAGTTGCAAGTGCAGTTAATATTCCGGAAGCTTTAACTTCGCTAGCAAATTGTACAAAACCTTTATTCAAAGTTATTCTGGGAATAAGTTTATGATATTCATTTAAGGTTTTAACTGTTAATTCAGCCGGAGTTTTTGAAGTATTTATATTGTACTTTTTAATTAACATCGGCCAGTTCTCTTCAATTCCAATTCCTCCAATATGTGGAAAGCTTTCAACACCTTTTACACCTAATGACTTTAAAACCTTCCCGAAGGCCTCTCCCCACTCGTCCTCGTTAGCAAGAACTGTTCCGTCGAGATCAAAAATTACAGCTGAAAGAATCATAAGGGTTTATTATACAAAAAGATTAAATTATTTACTTCCTCGTAACGGGCGAACGACTGTCCCCGCTTGTGTATCCTCTAAAGTAAACCCTTTTTCTTCAATACTTCTGCGCAATTTGTCGCTTTCCTCAAATTTTCCTTCCAACCTTAATTTATCGCGATCAATAAGTAGTTTTCTTATTTCCTCGGGAATTTCCACTTTTATATCCTGAACTTCTGCTAGCTTTAGTCCCAAAACTTCGTCGAAACTTAATGCCAAATCGTACTTGTCCTCGGAAGGAATATTACTTTTCAGTGCTTCCCATAAAACTGCTAAAGCTTGGGGAGTATTCAGATCGTCATTCACGGCATTTACAAATCTAATACTATAATCATCAACCTTTTTTCTTTTCTCTGTAGAAAGCAAAGTTCGCGTAATCTGAGTCTTTGCGGCCAAAACTTGTTCACGGAGTTTGTTAAGAGCAATTTGAGCCGAGGACAGAGAATCCCATGTAAAATTCAGTGAATCTCTATAGTGCGCAGTTAAATAAAGGTAACGTAAAGCCAAAGCTTCATATCCTTTATTCTCGATATCATGCAAGGTGTAAGCATTACCTAACGATTTTCCCATTCGACCGCCATCAACCTTTAAAAATTCTCCATGCAGCCAGTATTTCGTAAAAGGTTTACCGGTTGCACCCTCAGATTGAGCAATTTCGTTTGTATGGTGAATCGCAATGTGGTCAACTCCACCCGTGTGTATATCCAAAGTCTCGCCTAAATATTTCATACTCATCGCAGAACATTCAATATGCCACCCAGGAAAACCTTTTCCCCAGGGGGAATCCCATTCCATGTGGCGACGCGAAGCAGCGTCATCCTGAGCGGAGTCGAAGGATCTTCCGCCCGGGTAGGAAAATTTCCAGAGTGCAAAATCAAATGGATTTTTCTTTTCCGAATCTTCTTTTAATTCTTCCCTTGTAGCTGCTCTTTTATCAATCATTTTCTGCCCTCCAAGTTTCCCATAGGAAGGAAATTTTGATACATCAAAGTAGACGCCCATTTTTGTTACATAAGTTAGCTCCTTTTCTTCAAGACGTTTAATAAGATTTATTTGATCCTCTATGTGATCAGTTGCTCTTACAAAATGTTCGGGAGTTTGGATATTTAACTTTTCCCTACTTTCCAGAAAATCCTTTATGTAAAAGTTGGCAATGTCCCAAGCCGTTTTCCCTTCCCTTTTGGCCGCGGCTTCCATACGATCTTCACCCAAATCAGCATCCCCAACGTTGTCCCCAGTAAGATGGCCTACATCGGTAGCATTCATAACTTGAACTACCTGACATCCGTTATAAATCAAAACTCTCCTTAGAATATCTTCAAAAAAGAATGTTCGCCAATTACCAATATGAGGATAATAATAAACGGTGGGACCACAGGTATACATTCCAACACTTTGTCTATTTATTGGTTCGAATTTCTCTTTCTTACGAGTGAGAGAATTTGTCAAAAAAATATCGACCATGAGCCTATTGTATCTCAAGTATCCTTATTCGTAAAATGGCTTTGATATAAATAAAAAAAAGAATAAAATCTAATTATGACAGAGAATTTACCATCTGATGCTTATAAAGAAACTCGGGGTAACGCTTTGGAGATTCAATTCACAAATGAAGATTTGCCGTGGTTGAATAAAGAAGAAGTAAAGCAACCAGTACCCTTAACGCTAGTTACTTTAAAAAGCGGGAGCAAATTTTATGTAGGTAGCGCAGTCAGAGGAAAAAAATTGAAGAGTCTGGCAAACTCACTAAAAGAAGAGGAAAGTAGCCAGGCACAAAGACAATTTTACAATCATTTACCAGATTTTGTTGAGAATGGTTGGAGTTCGGATATTTTTAATGTAGAGGATCCCAAAAGCCCATGGGCAACATACTACGTCAAGCCAACTGGTGGTATAAAATTAAGAACTTTCTTCCTAAGATTAGATGATATCAGCGGGTTACCTGCTATAATAAAAATTGCGGTTTCTAGAAAAAGCAATGAAATACCTGTGTTGAAGGAAATTTCTCGCACAAGGAAAGAAAGATAAATTATGCACGAAATCTGTCAAGAGATAGCTAACGCGAAGATTGAAGATGTCATATCAGCGAAAGATTTTTATCTACGAATTGAAGGGAAAGATTATATTATAACTGTTACTTCACCAGAACATGCTCATTTATATAATGAGGGGCAAGAAGAACAGCAAACTGCATTTATTGTGGGTGATCTTTCTGATCCTGTAAAAATTTGTCAAACTCTTTCAGAAACTCCATTTGAACAACTTCGCCCCTTTTTGACTATGCAAGAAGAGTCGTAAAAATTTACCCCGATATCTGTTTCCCCATTTCTTTCGTTCCTTGTTTTTTTGCAATCTCTCCCATCATCCCACGTTTCGGTTTTGTTGTCGGTTCTACCATTGGTTGCGCCGCAGCGGGTTGAGACGTTTGTGCCTTTAATTTCTCTTCTTGCTCCTTAACCCAAGCCTCCTTATTCTCTTCCCTTTTCCCCCGCATTCTTCGTAATTCTTCTTCAAGTTCCTGAATCCTGTCGCGGGCTTCTTTTTCTTTTTTTGCAATTTCTTCAGGCGTTATATCTGGTAACTTATCAGAAGTTAAATTAATTGGATCTTGTATGTTCGTATTTTCATTCTGCATAACTTGAGAGCTACCTGATTTCAATAATTCAACCGGTTCTCTGGCAACCTGCCTTGCAGCCTGTCTTGCAATATCAGCCGTAGTTTTTCCAGCCTGTTTAATTATTCCGTTCGACATTTGTGGTTCGTCGTTAATCGTTATTCGTTCATTGTTATTTCTCTCCTATCGCTACGATGAACTATGAACAAACTAACGATCTAACTATATTATTCTCCTTCCTTCGAGTGCTTCTCTCAGAGTTGTCTCATCAGCATATTCTAAATCTGCCCCAGTCGGAATTCCCATTCCCAACCTTGTAACCTTTACACTTTCACCGTTTAGACCCAATTCTTTTATTTTTTTGGCGAGATACATTGCCGTTGCGTCTCCTTCCATCGTCGGGTTTGTCGCAATTATAACCTCCTCGATTTCGGGTTTGACTTTAATTCTTTTGAGCAAATGATCAACAAAAAGCTCATCAGGCCCGATATTTTCCAATGGATTAATACTTCCGTGAAGAACATGATACAGGCCTTTGTATCTGCCGGTTTTTTCAAACGCCATAACGTCTAATGGTTGCTCAACCACAAGGACCATATTCGTTTCGCGGTTAACATCGCTACAAATAGAACAAGGGTCTGTCTCGCCCACATTTTTACAGGATGAACAAAGTACGGTTTGCTTTTTTAAGTTAGAAAGAGCATCCGAAAAATCATCAAGTTCAGTCTGGGGAACATGAAGTAAATAATAGGATAATCTTTGTGCACTTTTCGGCCCAATTCCGGGTAGTTTCTGGAAGGATTCAATGAGTCTTGATAGCGGTTTTGGAATTCTCACAGATTAATTCTATCAAAACTATAATTTAATGTCACAGGACAGAATCGATATACTATATCTCAAATGACTGGGGTGTGAAGTTTCCTTAACCTAAGTCTTTTTTCTCTTCTTTTTGGAAAACAAAATTTCCGGAGTTTTTATCCTTAGTCCAGTACCCTCCTGACAGGTTCGAAACAACTCTTCTAAGAGCATAATGGCGTGCTACCGTATCTGGCTCTCCATTTTTAAAATCGTCAGTACCTTGAATCTCATTCAATTGTTTTTGAAAGTCGGTAATTGTGCCAGACGTCAGTCTCCACCTGTCTTCGCCTCTTAAAAAACCTAAAAAACCTGTAGATACTCGAGTTTCTTCAGTCGAATCCTGGTTCCCGTCGGGCGCTAAGTCAACGAGTAAATTGTCCACCTCCGTTGCGACTTTCAAAGCCAAGTCTACGGCTAATGGATCGGCTCCATATTTTTTATCCTTAAGATCCTCAAGTCCTTTTTTCGCCTTTTGTCGATCAGTTGCATTAATATTTGGGTCAGAAAGAGTTTCGAGATGCCCCTGAATACGTGCATCACTATTAAAACTAACGGCTGCCTCTTTTTGACTTTTTATCCTCTCGCCTTTCACAACTTTTTCTTTTTCCTCCTTAAGTCTTTCCTCAGCCGTTTCTTTTGCTTTTTTAGTTGCTGGGTCTTCCGCTATAGCTCTAGCTTTATTATTCACAACTTCTAGGTTTTGGGCTTGAAAAACTTGCTCTGCATCTGAAGAATTAATTTTATCCCAAACACGTACAAACTCTCTTGAAAATTGATCATTCCCTTTTTTTATATCGTAAACGCTGGTATCTGCCCCTGCCAACTCAGTCAAAGTCTTAGCAACACCTACTGACGTTTTTTGATACTCCTGCGCCTGCGATTGAGGATCTGGCCTTTCTTTAAGAGCACCTGCTGCATATCCTAAAGCCTTCATCCTTAATTCCTCCCTATCTTCGTCTTTTATTCCCTCGCTTCTTGAAAGTCTGGCGGTAATTTGCCCAAAAGTATCCGGGATAACATCATAAATTTTTAATTCATTCATCGCTTTTTGTACTCGAGGTACGTCAAATCCCTCTCCCAGCAGCGTCGCAACGTCGCTCGCGTCTAAAGTGTTAGCTTTTATCTTCGTTCTTTCCCGGACTTTAGAGTAAAGTTGAAACCCTTCTATGTGGTTTTTCCATCCAGAAACTTCGCTTCTGGTCACATCGTCTAATGTTTTTTCATTAACCATCAACCCTATTACCCTGCTTTCGGCCGGTCTTGCAAGCTCTTGTGGACCTTGATGTATTATTTCTTGGCGGAAAGTGGAAACAACTTGCTCTCTAAAACTTTGATCCTGCAAAGCTTCGGGATATACCTTAAGGATATCGGCAACATTACCCCAACTTCTTCTTGAATTAGCGTTACTTTGGACAAATTGTATTGCTTTTGCTAAGGTTTCGGGATCAGGATCTTCTCCTTCCTTTCGTGCGCTTGTTAACCCATCTTTAAGTGTTTGTAACTTTTGTTTATCCTTATCTTTTGCACCGGAACCAAACGCTTTATCACAAACATTTTCAACCTCAAGCCTTCCTTGAGCTATTCGTTCACCAAGTAATACTTGCTTATCTTTCGCAACAGGAGTTTCTAGTTCAGTGAGAGACTGACCTAAATGGGGACGAAGAGAGCTGCTTGCTTCAGCCTTGGCTTGAGCAAGTTGAACTATTCTATTATCTTCAGAGATCATCCAGTTAGAAAGCGCCGCGTCAGCTTCTTTGATTTGCTGAATTGCAGGAGAGACTAAGGTTTCGGCACTAGCTTCTGTTTCCAAACTAGTTTCAGTAGGTATTGCATTCGACATAATCAATTATGCAAATAGGTATTTAGTTATTATAACAACAAAAATCCAAGAAAGCAGGATTAAGTGAAGAAATTTACTGACCCATTCCACCAAGAAGCCCCGATAAACCTCCGCCCATTTCCATCATTTTCTTGGCTGACTTTTTCTGAATTTCTTTCATTGCCCGATTTATTAAGTCGACCATTTGCTTTTGTTCTTCGCCATTAACCTCAAGACTAACTATATTTTGCGTTCCATTAACTGTAACTTTCATACCATCCCGCTCTTCAGTGTGACGGATTTGCTCCAACTCTCCCTGCAACTGCTTTGCTTGCTGTCGTAGTTTCAAAAGATCTTTTGCTTGTTTTAATTTGTCAAACATTATTAAATTCAAGATACCAATATGCTAATTAGTACCAATGATACAAATAATGCTAATGTATTTGTACCTAAAAGCCAATAATTTGAGGCCAATTTATTCGTATCCATTCGTAGCATTCGCATGAATTCGTATATTAGTATCTCGTAAATTAACTCCCAAAAATTTCTTTCGCGACTTTAATTATATCTTTATCTTCCCCCTCAGTCAAAACTGTATCGGAATTACTTACTGACTCCTCAATTTTTTTATCAGCTGGCTGACCATCCTTTGGACGAATTGGAGGTTCGGTCAATATGCAAACAACGCGTATCGGATTTCCAAATAATTCTTCCACAACATTTCCTAAAATCTCCCTATGCGGGTTTGATTCTAACCGCTCTTTGTGGAATCGATAATATACTCCTAAGGTCAGGGTCTTTCCATCAAATTCTACTGGTTTTGCAGCACGTAGGAGCGCTTCAGTTGATGCATTTATTGGACGTATTTCTGTCAGAACTCTTCCCCAAACTTCTTCGATCTTTCCGTTTACGATCACTGACGGCGCTGAAGTTTCAGAGGCCACTGAAAAAT
>MGHC01000022.1:3220-4418 GCA_001793015.1 Candidatus Woesebacteria bacterium RIFCSPLOWO2_01_FULL_39_10 | reverse complement strand
CGACCAGAGGACGACAGGCCGTTGGCATGAGCCTCTGGCTGGCACCATTCAACTATTGCAACCTCCAGTGGTATCTGTTCCATAACTGCTGTACTTATCTCACTGTTTGCTCGTGATATTAACTTAATAAGAAAAATGAGATCTTCTTTCGTAAAATTTTTCAGGTCTCTCCCCCTACCTCCAACTTTTGCAATAAGAGCTTCACGCAACCTCTCTACCACCTGCTGGATGACATTTTTAACGGAAACCCCTTGATTAGTTGCATCTTCGATTGCCTGTAGCGCAGATAATGTATTTTTATCTGAAAGAATTTTAATAAACTCTTCAACATCAAAAACACTTTTTCGATATAAATACTCTTCAATATTTTCCTTTTCCAACTTATTACCTTCGGAGATAAATTGCTCAAGGGTCTTTGTTGCATCGCGGAAAGAACCGTCTGAATGTTTCGCAATAAGCTCGAAAACTTCAGCATTAGTCTCTAATTTTTCACCCCTCACAACGCGCTCCAAAGATCTCATGATTTCGGGAATACTCGCCTTTTTAAATGCCACATAAGTTGTGCGGGAACGGATTGTTTCAATTAACTTCTCAGGATTAGTCGTAGCCAAGATAAAAAGTACATGGTCAGGAGGTTCCTCTAAAGTTTTCAGAAGCGCATTCGAAGCTTCAGTTGTTAACATGTGGGCTTCATCAATTATGTAAACCTTTTTTTTAGCCTTTACTGGAGAAAGTTTAACTGCTTCTCTCAGCATTCTAATATCATCAATTCCACGGTGGCTTGCTGCATCCATTTCTATTACGTCAAGATTGTCTCCCCGTGTAATAGAAGTGCATTGATAACATTGGTTGCAAGGTTCCATGCCCTTCCGTAGCGCGGGCGTTGGAGGGTCGCAATTAACAACCTTTGCCAAAATTCTTGCTGCAGAAGTTTTACCAGTTCCTTTGGGGCCAGCGAAAAGAAAGGCATGGGGAATTTTTTTTGAAGAAATAATTTTTTTAAGCGACTCGCGTACAGACTCGAGGTCCAGCTCATCAACGGTTTTCGAGCGATATTTTAAATATAAAGTCATTTTAAAAGATGTCAGGATATTAGGATATCAAGATATTAAGATATAAAATCCTTAAAAAAAATACTATCATCCTATAATCTTAACATCCTATATATCTAACTACTCGTGATGTTGTCCTAAAAGAT
>MGHC01000022.1:2681-3196 GCA_001793015.1 Candidatus Woesebacteria bacterium RIFCSPLOWO2_01_FULL_39_10 | reverse complement strand
CCAAAACTCTATCGTCAATCAATTTACCCTGAGCGTTTGATTCCTCAACAACTTTTGGGTAGCAGATAACTATATCGCCGAGATGAATCACCTCATCAGGAACATCAATAAAATTACCATTCTCTTCCTTAAACGGGAACGACAAAACGTTATGAACAATATTTTTCTCTTTTAAGTACTTTTTTGCAAGATCAATCATCTTTTTTTCTCCAACAAAGGAAACTGTGACATCGGCATCAGACACAATGCCATTTTTCGTTAAAAATTCGCTTAGTGTTTTTTTAACTCGAGGACCACTCACTGGATAATTTGAAATTTTCTTAACGTACACTTTAATCATGTCTTTTTTTGGCTTGTCAGCTTAGCTTGTTTTTTACTAACTCCGCAACTTTTGTACCATCAACACGCCCTCCAGTTTTTTTCATAGCAACCCCCATAACGCGTCCGAACTCTGCCAAGCTGCTTGCTCCAACCTCTTGTATGGCCTCGTTAACAATTTTTTCTAAGTCCTCGTT
>MGHC01000022.1:94-2608 GCA_001793015.1 Candidatus Woesebacteria bacterium RIFCSPLOWO2_01_FULL_39_10 | reverse complement strand
TTATCTGAGGTTGTATTTTTACCCTCGGCTTCCTTGATAGAAGAAATCGCGTCAAGGCGCTTTTTAGCTTCCTTTTTTACAACAGCAATTTCTTCCTCCTCTGATAAATCGTGCTGTTTGGCGATTTTTTCGTAATTTAAGGCTGAAGAAAGCATTCTTAAAGTAGACAAAAGAATCTCATCCCTTGCCTTCATGGCCTCAGCAATTTTTTGATTGATTGTTTCAGAAATCATATACCTAAACGTTTCGCTGTTTGTTTTATCTTTCTAGCAAGCTTTGCTAGCTCGCCATCGTCTGCTCGTTTGGATTCGTGCGAGGTCAGGAAACCGGGATATTTTTCATAGAATTCTTTTCTCTGGCTGACATCTTCAATTGGTTTCCACTCTTTCATATCTCTCGTTCCATGCATAGGAAATAGTTTTGAGTGAAGGTGGTCAACACCAAAACCTTCAAAAAACATACCACACCTACCGACATCTTTAAAGGTTGCATCTAAAATTCGTGCAACTTTTTTAGTAGCCAAGACTAGATTATTTAGAACTTCATCGGAGTTTGCGAAAGCATAACTGGGATAGTGTCTTTTGGTAAGTACAACACTAAACCCTGGCGTGTTTGGGAAAATGCTTAATAAAGCAACGTGCTCCTTATCTTCCCAAATTTTATGTGAATGAATTTCTCCCTTGGCAATTTTGCAAAATACGCATTCCTCCATAATTTTGTCTTTAAATATAACTTAACCTGAGTTGAATATTTCGAGCAACTTACTCTGCTCTTTCCGGGGCAATGTCGGCCAAAAAATGAACCTGCAAGTGAGTAATAGATGCAGCATCTCCAGAATTGTGAATCAAACGAAAACCCTTTGCTCCCTTCTCCCGACCCATAATAACCACTAAATCTTTTACTTCTTTCCAAACTTTGTCGTCCAGTTCTCCAAGATCTTTTACATGTAGTTTGGGAACAATTAGAAGATGAATTGCGGCTTGGGGATTTATATCTTTAAATACAACTAAGTTTTCCGTTTCTTTCTCAAACTTTGTCCCAAGTTCTCCTTTTACAATTTTGCAAAAAATGCAGTCATCCATTTTAAGATATTAAGATTTTAGAATGTCAAGATTTTAAGTATTTGTAATCCTTCTTTGTGTTCACTCTATAATCCTATTTCTTATCATCTTGATATCCTATTCCTAACTATACCAAGTTGTGAAAATTTCGACAAGAGCTAAACGAGAGAAAATATTGCCTTTGCGAGTTTGTCAGAATCGTGAGGAAGAATTAATTAGGTCAACTTTTTCCAAACTTTGACTTTTGGAATGTTTAAAAAGTGTCTGTCATAAGTAATCAAAACTGAATCGGTTTCGATGCAGGACGCCGCAATCCAAATGTCATTACTTGGAATCGGGACACCTTTTTTCTCTAGTTCATACTTTGTTTGTCCATAAATAAAAGATATATTTTTATTAACTTTCACCGTAAGAACTGAGTCTTTTCCAAGAAAGGCATCCAAATTCTCTAAATTCTTTTGAAGCAGTCCTCCCTGATAATATCCAAAGTAGATTTCCCCTAAACTGATAACCGATATTAATACCTCATCTGAAACAGATATTTCACTTTCAATCTTTTTATCGCCCCTCAATAATAGACTGTAAGCGTTAGTGTCAACAAAGATTCGCTTCACTTCCAATCCTCAGAATCAACTTTCTCGAATGCATCTTCAATAATTCTGTCAAACTCATCCGCTTCTTTTTTGGTCCAAACCCCGCTCAAATCTGAAAAGTCAGCTCTTTTTGTCTTTTTTGTTGAAGTTAGATTTTTGTATTCCCTTTTGTAAGTTTCATAGTCTATATAGACTCCCTCCGGTTTATTGTTTGAGAGTATCACCAATGGTTTCTTTAGTTTTTTAGCCTTTTTCGCTACTTTTTTATAATTTCTTTGCAGTTCTGTTGCGGTTGTTGTTGCGGGCATTATTCCTTCCATACGATTATCAGATTAGCATACGTAAAATTCTCTGTCAACTTACAAAAGTGAATTTATTACCTTTGCGAGTTTGTCAGAATCATGGCGAACTAGACTGCGTGTTAATTTATCGCTTCGTGGCTTTTGGTAAAACTCGTTATCTACAAAATTTGTGCGAACGACCCTTGTCTTTGTAACCCTATTTAAATTATCTTTAACAGGTTTGGCTTTAACTTTCTTATACCATTCAATTGCCTTTTTTGGAATTTTTCCGTTATTTACTAAAATAAAGTCAACGTTACCTTTACCTAAATAAGTTTCCATTTCTGTCAAAAAATCATATGCTGTGTAGTTGTTAGTTTGGCCCCACCTAGTCATTAGGTTCATTACAAAGACTACTTTCCCTTTGGTTTTCGCAATAGAATCAGCAATTCCATCGATTACTAAGTTGGGTAAAACGCTTGTGTAAAGATCACCTGGTCCTAATATTATTAAATCCGCATCTTTAATTTCTTTTACTGCTTTAGGGTTTGCCTTTGCTTTCGGGAACACGTCAATATG
>MGHC01000022.1:0-85 GCA_001793015.1 Candidatus Woesebacteria bacterium RIFCSPLOWO2_01_FULL_39_10 | reverse complement strand
TAATCTTGCAAGTTCTTCCGGTGGCTCATCAATTGCATGTTCACCCAATACTTGTTTCTCGTTTTCGTAAAGCGCAACAAGGTTT
>MGHC01000021.1:5329-8849 GCA_001793015.1 Candidatus Woesebacteria bacterium RIFCSPLOWO2_01_FULL_39_10 | reverse complement strand
TATTTCTTCCTGTACTTGGTCGTTGGTGACTGAAACGCCTTCTTTTTTCGTCTCTTGGGAAATGAGTTCTTTTGTAATGAGGTTATCAAGTGCTTGCTTACCACCCTGTTTTTCCAAGCTCTTAACAAGAGAAAGCCTGGTAATTGGCCTACCGCTAACAAGAGCCGCAACGAAAAGACTTCTTCCAAGGTAAAGAAGGCTTGCTGTAAGCAACAAAGCCAGACCTATATAAATGTATCGACTTCGTTTGTTTTTGCGAATATCACTAACTAAGGATTTTAAAGAAAATTTTTTAGTCTTCGTCTTTATGGGGGCTTTTGCTACGACTTTAGTTTTTTTCTTTGCTACCATCGGTTAATATTACCAAAACAATTTAAAAAGTAAATTAGGTAAATAAATAGAAGGTTTTACTTAAGGGCTTTTAGGTAGTTTGATTCTACCTGTTTCCAATTAATTACGTGCCACCATGCTTCCACGTACTCAGCCCTTCGATTCTGATATTTCAGATAATATGCATGTTCCCAAACGTCTAGTCCTAATATGGGTACGTTTCCATGCATAAGCGGCGAGTTTTGAAACGAGTGGCGTTTTAGTTTTAACTCACCCTCCTTCGTAAAAATCAAAAATGCCCAGCCGCTTCCAAAAACAGATAATGCTTTTTGTGTAAACTCTTCTTTGAACTTATCAAAAGAACCGAAAGTTTTATCCAGTGCCTGAAGAAGTTGCCCAGAGGGTGACATCCCTCCTTCGCCTGAGGCTTCGGAAGGGCGCAGAACCTTCCAGAAAAAAGAATGGTTTGCATGGCCGCCTCCGTGATTAATAACCGCCTGTTTAATTTCGGTTGGTACCGAATCAATTTTTTTTAAAAGTTCCTCAACCTCTAGTTTTTCAAGTTTCGGGTATGAAGAAAGAGCTTTGTTTAAATTATCAATATATGCTTGGTGATGCTTGGTGTGGTGAATTTCCATCGTTACCTTATCAATGTAAGGCTCAAGGGCATCATATGAGTAAGGTAATTTCGGAAGTTGATAGCTCACAGGGAAACTGTATCACAATTTTTTTTTGAACACCAGACGATAAATAACGAAGATGGAAATAAACATGAGTATGTACATCCATAATTTGGTAGTCAAAATTATATATAAGGAAAGCGAAACAATTAATGTCCCTCCAAGAGGGACGTAAACGCGTCTGGGACCTACTATTCTGTAATAATCTCCTGGAAAAAAGATTTTCTTTCCTGAAGCGTAAAAGAAAACGTATAAACCACTTACTGTTATTCCTAATATCCATAAGTATATTTTTAAATTAGTTTGCAGTGTCTGAGGTAGTGCTTCCAGCATTATTTTTCGGGCTCCGGCAAAAACATAACATTAACGTGGCGTTCTTTCGGGCCGGAAAATTCTATAAGTACAACTTTTTGCCACTGTCCTAGTACCATGCTTGCTGAAGTTACCGGGACAGACAAAGATGTACCAATTAGAGAGCTCATGATATGGTCTCCAACGTGACTTGGGTCATGAGGGTGTCTGTAAGCTAGTTTTGGAAACATTGCGTCAAAGGCGTCAAGGTAATCCAGATCCGTTCCGGGATCCAAATCTGCAGTAGTTAGCCCGCAGGTTGTGTGGCTTATAAATAAAAGGCACATTCCCCTCTCAAAATTATTTTTAATTAAAAGATCATTAATAACTTTTGTGATATCTATAATTTCCCGTTTTTTTGTTGTAGCAATATTAAGTTTTAGCACTTTGCTCCTTCATTTATACGCTTTTTTTACCTGTTTTTACAAATACAAAGCGGTGAGTGTGGGGTTTTCCCAAATCAACTTCTATATATAGTTCTTTATGGTCAAACAAAAACCACTCAAGAATTTGAAGTTTAAACCTGAAATCTTTCATCTGGCTTTTGTGTGAAAATATTGCCAACACTTTCTTTAAAGACTTTATGAAGCTTAAGTCAAGATTATGTGTGGGTTCACTTGCATACGGGAGTGCCCCGTTATCTTTAAAATAAGTTTTTTCTTGCTCATCAGGCACTCTCCAAAGTAAAACCGGTTTTTTCTTCATGCTTTTAACAATTGCAAGGATTTCAACGCTAACAATGATATGGTCCGGATGGCCTGTTATTCCGCTGTGATCAAAAGTTAGTATAATATCAGGTTTTAAAGAAACGATTTTTGCCTTAAGTTTAGTTACCCACCCTTTTTTAGAATCGCGAAGTCCTGCATCGGAGTAGTTCCACAAGTCAACTTTATCGATTCCCAATATTTTTGCGGAAAGTTTAAGCTCTTTCTCACGAATTTTACTCAAATCACCTTCCTGAAAGGAATTTTCGCCTTTCTCTCCTTTTGTTAGTGTTATCAAAAAAGTTTCAATACCAAATTCTTGCGCAACTTGAAAAAGTCCGGCAGATACGAAACTTTCGTCATCAGGATGCGGAAATACAGCAAGAATTTTTGTACTATTTTTAAGAAGTGCTCTTAAATTCATCATTGACTTTAATTATAGCAGCATTCAAGAAAACTGGGGGTTTACCCACAGATGAATTGAACGCTGATATGTCATTCTCTTTTAGAAGAACCCCCACACTTACGTGTGGGGAGAATGTCATAACTTTTTCTTGAAAAATTTTGTTGATTGTTTTTTGGAAAGTAGTGTATATTTAAATATATTATGGATCCGAAAACTGCCCAATCCGCACCCTTGCCGGGTGGAGTCAATTCGCAAAATACGAGTAACACGGTTCCAGACTCAAAACAAACTCCTTTCTTGGAGTCATCCGAAGGACAATCAACCCCTTCTGCGCAAGGATTATCACAAGGAGCAACTCCTCAAACTAATCCTCAAATTACTCAGATTGCTCCGGAAACAATTCTTCAATCTACCAAAGGTTCTGTTGGGAAAAAAGGCGGTTCTGGATTTAAAATTTTCGTAATAATTGCTCTTCTAATCATTGCCGGAATTTATTCTGTGGTTGGCTATCTTTATTTCAATAATCAAAAGTTAAAGGCAGGTTCAAGTTCTAATGAGACCACAGAAACTCCAAGCGTATCTCCAACTCCGGCGTTTTCTGCAGATCAAATTAAAATCAAAAACGGAAGCGTTGTAAGAGAAATCCCAGGAGGTGATGCAACAACGCTTGTTGCAAAAGGAGATTATGAGTCAACCGGAATTACAGGTTTTGCAAGAGTGGTAGTGTCCCCTGATAATCAGAAAATTTGTTTTGAGTCTTGGCCGCCGGCTCCGGAACCTGCGATGTATATAGCTAATATTGACGGGAGTGAAATTGTCGAAGTGAATCCGAATAGACAAAGCTGTTTGTGGAAATCTGACACAAAAGGCGTATTTTACATAAACACTACATCCACCACATCTCCTGTAAATATTTTTTATTTTGATCTAGCAAGCCAGGAAGAAACAAACGTTACTGCAGAAAGTGTAACAGAGGGTACGGTAAGAAGATATAAAATTGTGGGATTGTCTGGTGACGGCGGAAAAGTGATTTGTACTTATGAGAACTT
>MGHC01000021.1:479-5277 GCA_001793015.1 Candidatus Woesebacteria bacterium RIFCSPLOWO2_01_FULL_39_10 | reverse complement strand
CAGAAACTTTATTTCATTTCTTATAAGAAGAAAGGCTGGAGTTAAAATAAAAATAAAAAAACCAGGGATTGTACGAACCATAACATCAAAATACCCTAAATAGGGAATTATCATAAATACTTCTCCCAAAACTTCCGTCTTTTTAATTTCTCCTGGATCTGGAAACTCATTTGAGTCCCCTTTTGTTATGAAGGATATAGGATCATTATTTTTAACTTCAATAATCCTGTGGGTAATTGTCCGTCCTGTTTCTAGTCCGGTTGAACCATGCACTTCTTTATAAGTTATTACGTCGTTTTTTATATAACTACTTTTAGGTGAAGTTAATATGATACTTCCCGGCACAATCTCCGGATACATTGAATTTGTAGTTATTGCAGTTACTCTAAGTCCACTGGGCTTCTCAACATATTTGAATAGAGTCAAAACAGCAAAAATTCCCAAGAAAACAATAAAAAAAGCATACGGCAAGTTTTCAACTATGCGAATTATATATTCCTCATAATTAAACTCCAAAATATTGTCAATGAATTTACTAAGTCTTGGCCTCTGTGATTCCCATTTAGTTAAAACAAAATCAAAGGCCCAAAAACTATCACGTAAATATTCTTTTGTTCTGTAGCGCATGGAATTTAAGTATTATGTTGATTGTTAACTTATCAGTCAAGCTAACTAATAAATTATGTATATAACGGAATTACTATTTTTTGAGGCCCTTGTCCTATTTATATATAGAAAATTCCAGTTGACACATGATTGGTGCGGTGTTAGTTTTTCATTAGCGACTAGATTTTAAATTATTGTCAAGCAATTTCTAAAAACTTAACTGCCCCATAATCCCGCACCAAATGTGCGTTATGTAATAAATGTAAATCTGCCAATGAAAAAATTACTTGGTAGCCTAGTAACAATCGGATTAATCGGTGGTTTCGCCGTCTTTTTGACATCTTCTTTTTTCTCCGACACCGAAACTTCACAAGGAAATGTTCTCCAAGCAGGTTCTCTTGATTTGGAAATTGATAATGAAAGTTATTACAACGGCGTACTTAACACTGACACAACTTGGACGCTTGCGGATTTAACCAACCAACTTTTCTTTAACTTTTTGGACCTAAAGCCCGACGATTTTGGGGAAGACACAATTAGTCTGCACGCAGAAAATGATTTTTGGGCTTGTATGGAAATAAATGTGACAAAAAATGACGATGTAACTTGTACAGAACCGGAACTGGAGGATGATCCGAATTGTGCTGTTCCAGGGGAAGGACTTGGAGAACTAGGAGATGCAGTGAACTTTGTCTGGTGGCCGGATGATGGAGATAACGTCTTGGAGGCCGACGAAGAACCGTTTATAAAAATTAGTAGTGCATCAGCCGCGTTAAATCAGTCAATAACTTTAGCTGACTCAACAGACAATGTTTGGACAGGGAATCCGGGACCATTGTCTGGCGGGACAACTCACTATATTGGTAAAGCTTGGTGTTTTGGAACTCTTGGGACTTCCCCACTTGCAGAGAATGATTATGAAAGCCCGGCAGATGATAATAACAATAATGCAACTCAGGGCGAACCGGAAGACGGAGGTTTAACTTGCGACGGAACCTTTTTGGACAATGCCACTCAAACAGATTCATTAATGGGAGATGTCAGTTTTACCGCCTTCCAGGCAAGACATAATGAGAGTTTTCTTTGTAATCCACCCGATATTTCCTGTGCGGAAAACGCAATAATTTATGCAAGTAGTTTTAGTGACAATGATCAAGGACTTCGCAAAGACAGTACAGCCGTTTTGGCCAACAGAAGCGTACCTTCCGCAGCATTCGGTGCTCCACAAACTTCGGGTGCCGACTCAGATGTTGGATTTCCAGCCGGAAGCTTCTTTAGTCTAGGATTTCCATTGAGCGGCAATACTGCCAGTATTGTTTTTGGATTCGCAGAACCGTTCTACCCTAATCCCAGCGGTCCTGACTTACAGGTTTTTGAAGTAACAGGAGGTATATATCCGGATGAAAAAGTCAAAGTAGAAGCAAGTAGCGCGGCAGTAGGCCCATGGACAGTTCTTTCTGCTTCTGCAACAAGAGATGAAGACATTGAATTGGGAATATTACCTTCCGCACAATTTGTCCGCCTTACAGACGTTAGCGACATTAATTTGTTTTCAGGAACGGGTGACGCAACTCCGGATGGATATGACGTCGACGCCCTAAAAGCATTTTGCACAGTAGTTGAAGATTAACTTACACAATTTACCTTTATTAATGATTCTTTTTTCTTAATTCTTGATAATAAATTTCCCAGTAATACTGGGTTAGATTGGAGGTGATAAGTAAAAAAGTATGAAACGAATTTTAATTAGTTTACTTTCAATTGGAGTTGTTGCAATCGTTGCAGTTTTCGCAACTCAGTCTTTCTTTAGCGACACGGAAACTTCCCTTGGAAACAGGTTTGTCGCAGGAGATATTGATCTTCAGATTGATAACGAAAGTTACGCAATCGATCACAACATTCCTGGATATCAAAACCCGGTCGGCGCATTTGTTGCAAGCACACATACATCTTGGGATTTGGTTGATCTTACAATCGAGAAATTCTTCGATTTTGTCGACCTTAAACCAGGAGATTATGGTGAAGATACAATTTCAGTACACGTTGGAAGTAACGATGCTTGGATGTGTGCAGCAGCACAACTCACGGAAGATCAGGATAATTCCTGTACAGATCCCGAAAACGCAGATGATCCTACATGTCAAGATCCTGACGGTGATGGCGAACTGGATGAGGACTTAAACTTCGCTTTCTGGGTTGATGATGGCGATAATGTATTCGAAGTTGGCGAGGAGGTTTTCCTCGGAGGCCCTTTGAGTGGGCTTGAGGAGGAAGGTCAAATTGCACTTGCGGATTCAGAATCCAGTATTCTTGGCGGTGATCCGACCACACCAATTCCAGGGGGAACGACGTTCTATATTGGTAAGATATGGTGTTTCGGAGAACTATCTCCAAACCCAGTTCAACTTGGTGTAGGAAGCCCAATTTCAGGCAACCCCGCACGCGGAACAGGATGGAATTGTAATGGAGCATTGGTTGACAATGCAGCACAAACCGACAGCGTTGTTGGAGATTTGGAATTTTTTGCAGTACAGTCCCGAAACAATCCTGGCTTTACTTGTGATGGAGACTGGACACCAGAATTCATCGGTCAAAGACCACACGTTGGGGCAGCCCTCGGAGAATTCGTAGTTGAAACGTCTTGTGATGCAACTGTCGATACAGATGTTGTTATCGGAGGAACAAATTTCCATACGATTCAAGCTGCAATCAATGATGCAGGAACTGTAAATGGAGAAACGGTCTGTGTTGACGATGGAACATACCCGGAAGATGTTGTAATTGATAAAGAGATTCGACTATCTGGCGATGGTGCCACAGCAACTTCTACGATTAACGGTCAGGCTGGCGGTCAAGGTGCAGCAGTTAAAATAGCTGCAAATAACGTTACTCTCGAAGGATTCGATATTAACGGTGCAGGTATCGCAGCGCTTTGGCTAAACACTGGAGTTTCCGGTGCAACAGTACGTTACAACAAAGTTACATCCGCAGCGGGAGGTGTAACAGCAGTTACAACACAAGGGTCTCAGAGTAATCACTTATTCAGTCATAATGAATTTGTGGGCAATGGCTCTGGGCAAATTGTTTATGTAAACGGTGACGTTAGCCTTGTTGGATTCCCATCAGATAATGTTGATTTCGATAGCAATACTTTTTCAGGAACAATTGTTGCTGGAGGTGTAGCTCTCGGTAGTGAGTCAACAAATTCTGAAGTAACCAAGAACATCTTTGAAAGTACTCTCACGAGTACCTACGCACTCTATGAGTCGTGGAAAGATGATGCATTGGTTAATTTCAACAACTTTTACGACACCTTAGATGTTGTCGTAAAAGACAGTGATCCTGGTGCTGGTCCTTTGAATGCAGAGGATAACTGGTGGGGTGAAGCAGTTCCAGCAGGTCATCTAGCAGGTGATGTTGATGATGATCCTAAGGAAGCAGCAGCTTTCCCAGAAAACTAAGTTGTTTTTCTAATTCAGAAACTTTTTAAGAATTAGATAAAAGACTAGGTTGGGGAATAAAGAACACTCGGGAGGGATAAGAAGTGCAAGTTTTATACTTCCCTCCCGAGAAAAGGTTATAGTTTTAAAATAAACCTTAAATATCTGAATGAATCTTAAAAATGCGAAATGATGTTGAAAAGAAACATAATATTATCTCCTACTTTCTCATAACGCTTCTTTTAGCTATACTTTTGGCTCTATCCGCAACCGCAACCTACCTTCTTCTTGATACATTCCGCTTTGTTCCACCTGGGGGGTGGAATATGCGTACACCTGGGGTTCTATTGGCATTTCCTCGTACATACCTTGTTCAATCAGGGTCGATGGAGCCTGCGATAAAGACCGGAAGTATAGTAATAACACTTCCTTCATCCGTGTATTCCCAAGGAGAAGTTATTACCTTTAGTAAGAATAGTAAAAATATCGTTACCCATAGAATCCAGGCAAAACTTTATCCAGAAGGTGCGAGTTCATCTCCAGTCTATAAAACAGCAGGAGACGCGAACGAGAATTTTGATAACTGGGAAGTAAACAACTCCGACATTATCGGAAAAGTCGTTTTTTCTGTTCCTTATGTGGGTTACGTTGCTGATTTTGCCAAAAAGCCGCAAGGTTTTATTTTGTTGGTAATAATCCCTGCAACAATCATTATTTATGAAGAACTGAAAAATATTATTCGTGAGTTGAAG
>MGHC01000021.1:0-395 GCA_001793015.1 Candidatus Woesebacteria bacterium RIFCSPLOWO2_01_FULL_39_10 | reverse complement strand
TCTGACTTGGCTAACGAATATGCTGACAAACCCCTTCCAAAACTTACAATTTTTATTCCACTCCTCGGAGCAATTCTTGTTTTTGTCGGTCTTGCTGCGTCATACTTTTTGGACCAAGAGAAAAGTGTTGGTAATGTATTTACAGCATCAGATACATATGACGAAGTCTCCCCTTCTCCAACTCTATCGCCTACTCCTTCAATCTCAGTTACACCTTCTCCTACCCCAACTCCTGGCCCTGGAGACGTAGTAATTAATGAAGTTAACTGGGGTGGCAGTAGCCTATCCATAGCTGATGAGTGGGTAGAGTTAAAAAATACTACATCAAGCACAATAGATCTAACAAACTGGTTTGTTGAAGAATTGGGCACCTCCGGTCTTAGTGTAGCAATTTC
>MGHC01000020.1 GCA_001793015.1 Candidatus Woesebacteria bacterium RIFCSPLOWO2_01_FULL_39_10 | reverse complement strand
TATATTTGATACTTACTCTTTATGGGTTGTTTCTCAAATTGCTGATGGAATGGTTTTTCAAAAAGGTCTTTATAGCCTTTTTGTCGCTGGAGCAGGTTTAATGGCTGTATCACTTTTAGCAAAACCAGTTATAAACGTGCTTTTACTTCCGATAAACCTAATTACTTATGGACTTTTCCGATGGGTTTCATCGGCCGTTGTTTTATATTTAGTTACACTTATTGTAAAGGATTTTAAAATAACATCTTTTATTTATGGAGGTTTTAACAGTAAGTGGTTTGATATACCCGCTCTTCATTTTGAGGGATTTTTAGCATTTGTCGGATTTTCTTTCATTCTTTCAATAATTTCTTCCTTCATCTACTGGCTTATAAAGTGAGGACTCTCCGGCTTTCAAGCCGGAGCTTCACTTTAGAATCCGAAACCACGTACCGAAAGCCCCGAGAAGACTACCATTCATCCCCACCCTGAAGTGTGGGGCTTTCTGGTACTGTGGTAATTCGCATCATCCCAGAAACTAATATATAATATCCAATATGCACGCTTTATTACTTAGTTTACAAATTCTTCTTTCCGTATCAATCGTAGCTTTCATTCTCATGCAACCACGCGGAACGGGGTTTGCCAGAAGTCTAGGAGGAAGTGCCTCGTTTACACGTCGGGGTCTAGAAAAATTCGTTTTTAGATTAACTTTCGTTGCCTCTGGACTTTTCCTCGTTGTCTCAATACTCACACTTACCTTGTAACTCTTTGCATGGGTAATTTTAAATACTTCATAAGATTATCTTTGGCATATTTAACTCGTTTTAAGGGTGTATTTATTTTGGGAGTAATTTCGGGAGTAGTTATTTTTACTCTAATAAGCGTGTTTTCACCGGTAATTTTTAGGGGTCAAACACAAAAAATAGGAATAACCGGTCGATATCATACGAATGAATTGCCTGATTCACTCCTTGAGCTTTTTGGAAGAGGCCTTACAAAAATTACAGAGTCAGGATACGTTGAGCCTGACTTAGCATACTCTTGGGAAACACCCGATAAAGGTAAAACTTGGGTATTCAAATTACAAAACGATATTATTTGGCAAGATAAAGATAAACTTACAAGTGACACAGTTTCTTACGAGTTTTCAGACGTAACAATTGAGCGCCCAGACGCTGAAACTTTAGTCTTTAAATTAGAAGACCCTTTTGCTCCCTTTCCTTCTGTTGTTTCAAAACCTACTTTCAAAAAGGGACTTTTAGGGGTAGGAGAATGGAAGGTTGAGAAAATCATACTAGCCGGAACTTATGTACATGAGATAACAGCTGTAAATTCTACGAAAGACAAGAAAATATTCAAGTTTTATCCTACTCTTGACAGAACAAAGCTTGCATACAAACTTGGCGAAATAGATATAATTTCGGAGACCTTAGATTCAAGCCCATTTACTAATTGGAAAAATACAACGGTGGTAAACACTCCTTATAGAAACCATGTTGTTGTTCTTTTTTTTAATACAAAGGATCCAACCCTTAGCGAGAAATCATTAAGGCAAGCTTTGACTTATTCAATTAATAAAAGTTACTTCGGGGAACGTGCGATAAGTCCAATATCACCTGACTCATGGGCATTTAATCCTCAAGTCAAGGAGTATGAATATGATCCGGAAAGAGCCAAACTATTAATTGATGAGCTGGACGACGAAGTTAAAAGTAATCTAAGTATAAAATTAGTAAGTTCTCCAGTTTTATTGGAAACAGCCGAAACTATATCAAACGATTGGAAAGGAATTGGAATCGATACCGTTGTTCAAGTTTCCTCGGTTGTTCCAACAGATTTCCAGGCGTATTTAACTATTCTTGATATACCAAAAGATCCCGACCAATATCCTCTCTGGCATTCAACACAAGAAAATACAAATATCTCAAAATATTCTGATCCAAGAATTGACAAATTACTTGAAGACGGCAGGAGCGAGTTAGATATAGAAGAACGTAGAAAAATTTACTTAGATTTCCAGAGATTTTTACTCGAAGATCTACCTGCAGCATTTCTATATCATCCTAACTACTACACCATAACAAGGAAGTGAAGGAGTGCAAATTCTTCAGAATTACTCCGGTATTTCCACAACTTCTTCTTTCTTTTCTCGCAAAAAACTTGTCCACTCTTCAAAGATTTCTATAATACTTTTCAAAGGCGCTTCTATCAAAAAGTCCAAAAATATCGTAAAAAAGTTTATTTTCGCAAGTCCTTTAGAGAGATAAAAACCAAAATTTAAAAAGGGGAGAGTTAAATAACTTGCTAAATGACTAGAGAAACTTTCACCATTAACTTCAACCTTTAACTGATTGGCGTTAAAACGAACGCGATATGCAAAAAGCATAACCAACGAAAGAAAAGCAAAAAATATTAAGATTGCAAACACTGTAAAGTTAAGAAGAGTCAGAAAGTAGGTAATCGTTCCAAAAACTAAAATAAACATGAAAGCATAAAATATTGCAAACAATCCTGCTAGTGAAGAATTTTTACCTGATTTACTGATAGAAAATGGTTGAATTGATTTTTTTTCAACCTTATATACTAAAGAGCCAAGTCGGGAAATTATTGTCTCTGTATTTTTAGCTCCAGGCACTCGAATAGAAAGGCCGATAAACCACATTATCATAGAGGGTAGAATAATATTTATTGTTAGCGGAAGAAAACGTACGTCATCGTAAACAAAAACTTCGTAAGGTATTTCAATAAGCATTGCAATAAGGACTTTAGTCAAAAATATATAAATAATTGAGCGGACAATTCCTGTACTTACTCTTCTTTTTATCTGTTTGTATTTTGATTCACAAATATCACGAACTTTTTCTTCAAATACTTTACGGTCTTCCACGAGTCCTCTTAAGTTTTCTTTTTCCAATATTGATATCACATGGAAAATATCAAAAGCAGCAGCGTGTTTTTGAACCCTTCTATACAAAGAAAACCTTCCTGGATAGCTAAGGTGGTTCTCAATTTCATCATAAACACTTGGGAATTGAAGTATTAATTTATTAACTTCAGACTTGTCTGCATTCCGCCAGTTGGGAAATTCTTTAAGCAAAAGGTGGTAGCGCATAATTGGGTCATCTGATTTTGGAAATGCTCTATGAATTGCCAAATAAATTTGTATTTCTTTGTCGTGCTCACTTAGGGTTGTATCTGTCCATTTATAATAATCAACAAACCAGTCGTACATAAGTTGAACATAAAGTTCTCTATAAGAAGGATCAACTACATCCTCGATTTCGCTGGAAGCAAGTCCCCACATCCAAGTACGCATTTTTGATGCAGAAACGCCTGTTGGAACATTATCGAGATTTCTCAAAAAATAAATATATTTTTCAATAACTTCTTCAACTTCTCTTGATTTATTTTTTGGTACAACTCCGTTTGGTAAGTAACGAGCCCAAATTAATTCTTTAATAAGGGTTTCGGCAACTTTACTCGTGTCGATATTTGAACGTACAGTTTCTTGTTCCCAAACAAGTCGCCTTAACATTCGTTCTATTGCGTTACGCCTTAGAACGTGTTCACCTTTATATTCAACCGTTGTTCGAATTCTTTCATACATTCGTGCCAAACCCCCAAGAACCTCGCTTACTTGGGTTGCTGGACCGTCACCGGTTTTAAGTTCGGAGACCCTTTTCTCAATCTCATTTAAGAATTTTTCAAGGTTGGGAGATAAATTACCTGGGTTTCCCATTTCTAAAGAACTCTCTTCTTTTAAAGAGTCATTCCCGTTAACATCATCATTTGTTGGAACACCCGCTACCTGCTGATTATTATTTTCGTAAATTGTAACCATAAGGTTGACCCTGATTATACCATTGAGGAGGCGTGTAAATATGTTTAATATTAAAGATATGTTAAAAGTATTATTAGTATCTAAAAATCGTCTTCTTTTTTCATTAGTTATACTTTCCTTACTAGCAATCCTTACATTTCATAATCAACTTTTAGCTCTCACAAGTTTTTTACTTATTGTCTTTTCTGCATTAATTCTAGAGTTTGTCTTAGAAAGATTTAGCAAACTCAATACTTTTAACTACAGAGGGGCGATTACCTCCTCGCTAATTATTTTTCTTCTTGCAGACCCTACGGCTAAAATTTACCAAATTCTAATCGCGATCTTTGCGGCAGTATTACTTAGCATTGCGATTCAATCGAATAATCGACCTATCTTTAATAAAGCCGCATCAGGCCTGTTAGTTGCCTCTTTCTTTGGTCTTCCAATCACATGGTGGGGTTTTATTCCGGGCTTCATATCTTCTCTTGTTATTATTATTCTCGTAAGTTTTATGAATCTTTCTATACGAAGGCAACTTAGAATTATTACTCCGTTCCTAGCCGTCACAATGTTATTTTCATTTCTATCCTCTTTTGACATTTTTACTACAGTAATTCAGTTTCTTATTGGCGGATTTTGGTTTTTTACACTTGTGATATTACCTGAAGAAAATACTGCTGGACACTACACAAAAACAAAAATTGCCTATGGCATTTTAGTCGCATTACTTGCCTTTTTGATACCGCGCATAGGCTTCACTACAGATCCTTTGCTCACCTCCCTTTTAGTAGCCAATCTCGTTATATGGTATTTAGAGAAACAAAAATTTTCCTTAAGGTTTCCAGCATTGAAATTTTTAAAGAATAAGTCTAGACTGAAATTAAACTGAAAATATGTTGAAAAGGTACAGTTTTAATTTATTCCTCTTGGGTTGTATTTCACTCTTTTCTTTCTTAGCCCTCACGCTCGCCTTAAATAGTAGTACTCAAAATACTCAAAGACTCGTTTTGAGCGATACAACATCTCCCACACCTGGATGTTATCCTCCATCATCAGGATGTCCATACAATTACTACTGGGACACATCGAGCTGTACTTGCAATCAATATAATCTTACGCCCTATCCTTGTAGTGAACCATCTGGAGGTTGCGGCAGTAATTACACCTGGAGTTCGTCAAGTTGTTCGTGTGTTTCTAATCAGACCACAGCGTGCAGCCCCCCAAGTACCGGTTGTGGAACGAACTACTATTGGGATACGGCAAGTTGTGCCTGTAAACCTTCGTCCGGAACAACAACTTGTTCTCAGCCTTCTGGTGGGTGCGGAACAAATTATTATTGGGATTCATCAACTTGCTCCTGTCGTACAAGTTCAACTTGTTACCCACCATCATCAGGCTGTGGAACGGATAAATATTGGGATAGTTATTACTGTTCTTGTAGGTCTTCTTCGAGCGGTAGCGGTAGCGGAAGTGGGAGCACTGGTTGCATTTCTCCGACTACAGGCTGCGGATATAATTACTATTGGGATTCATACTCCTGTTCTTGTAAGTCTTCAACCACTACATGTTCACCACCATCTAATGGGTGCGGTTCAAATTATTACTGGGATTATTACAATTGTTCATGCCAGGCATACCAACAAGGTGCAACTCCCAGTTGTACGCAACCTGCCTCAGGATGCGGTTATAACTATTACTGGGATTCGAGTTCCTGTACATGCAAAATTAATCCTGGAGTTACAACATGCCCAGTACCATCTGGCGGATGCACTACAGGTAGTTTCTGGGACTCATATTCATGTTCTTGCAAATCTGATTATCCTTATTACCAACAGGAAAATTTTGACCGTTTGGCTTACGAATCAAGTGAAAGGATTGAGTGTGTAAAATCGATACTTAGTCAGTATGAGTACGAGAGGATGCGATACTTCGTTCCAACAAACTCGGCGGAGCAATCAGAAATATCTAATTTAGGTAATAAAGTTAGCTCTTGTTGGGGATATTCAGGTTCTACAACCACTCAAGGTGGCGTAAATCCCACACTAAGTTCTTCTTCTTATAAAGCTCCATACGAATACGAAAACTGTTTATCTAAAAAACTTGGCCAAAAGGCATATCGCGACATCTTTTACGGCGCACGAAAACCAACTTACGATGAACAATTAGTCTATGAACAATGTTTGGGAGGAACACGACCGACAAGTGCTGTAGTTTACTACACAAGCGATAGTTCTTTTTCAAGGGAAACTAATACTTGTTTAAGACAAACGCTTAAAAACGATTATTCAAGAGTCAAATCAGGCCAAACCGAAGTGCCATATGAATTAAAAGAACAGGTAAATAAATGTTTTGGAATAAACCCTCAGCCTTTTGAAGAAGGTAGAGTATATAAAGCACCTGACCAAGTGAAAAGTTGCTTGATGGAAGTTGTTGGACAAGATCGCTTCAACCAAATAAACACAGGAGTAAGTCAACCTAGTGAAGAGGAGAAATCAAGGTCTCAAACGTGCTTTGAAAAGTTACACAAAGATCAGCTAAACTTTTTACCTCCTCCGCCCGAACAAGTTCCTTATCTTGAAGAAGCTCCGGATATCGTCAATTTTTCTGATGTTCAACAAGAAACACAAACAGTCAAATCTCAAAATTATGGCGGTAAAGTAGTTTTTTCAGGAAAAGCACCTCCTAATTCCTCCGTAACTATTTACATTTATTCAGATCCTATTGTTGTTACGACAAAAACCGATGAAAATGGAGATTGGATTTATGAACTCGAACAGCCTTTGAGCGGAGAAAAACACGTTGCCTACGCAACGGTTAAAACAACTTCCGGGAAAATTGTAAAATCAACCGTATTTGACTTTACGGTAATTGCTGCTGAGGAAGATCTGCAAAATCGCTTAATAAATGAAGCTGAACTGTCACAAGATTCTGGAAGAAAACTTATTACAACGGCATTTCTTCTTGTCGGAGGAGCGTTAATTTTGCTTATGATAGGTTACGCACTTTACCACCTTAAAAAAGTGAAAAAGGAGGTAAACGATAGTAAACCGCTAAGTAATACTATTAAAGTCGTAAAAAGAAACGGAAAGGTAGAAGATTATAATCAGGAAAAAATTGTAAGAGTTCTTAAAGTATCAGGTCTAACAGAGGATGAGGCAAAAAAGCTGGCTTCATCGGTAACAACTTGGCTTAATGAAAGCAAGAAAGACAAAGTTACCTCTTTACAAATCCGAGATAAGGTTGTAGTTGAAATACAAAAAGTAAATAAAGTAGCTGCCGACAAATATATTTCCTACGAAAGATACAAAGATAAAAACTACGGAGTAAAGTTCTGACTTAAGAAAGATACTTTTTAACAGTTTCTGCCATCTGTTCCAAGGAAAGTGTCCCTTTTACAATATACTCCTGAGCTCCCAAATCCACTACTCTATTCTTGTCTTCTTCCCGCGCTAAATTAGACCACGCGATTACAGGAACCTTTTTACCCTTTGGCGTTTTTCTTAATTTTTCCAGAAATTCTATTCCTGATACCCTAGGAAGCATAATATCAGTAATCACAAGATCAATTTTATTTTTTTTAAATACGTCACCGGCTTCCTCTCCGTCGATTGCCGTTAAAACATTATAACCAACGCTTGTTAGCTTCTGAACGTACATTTTCATTAATACTTGATCATCTTCAACAATCAAAATAGTCTTCTTTGCACCAACTTCTGAGGGATTTCCTTGTGTATCTGAAGAACCTGTATCGCTTACGTCGTCCATAATTAATATTAAACATAATTAACAAATAATTCAATCTGAATAACAATTGACAGTTTTTGTTTCACGAGGTTTAATAAATATATGGCATTATCTAAAAATGATCTTACTCAAATAGATAGACGTTTGGAAAACCAAAAAGGAGAAATTCTTGAGAAAATTGATGAGAAACTCACTAAGCTCAGAAGTGATTTTTTTGAGAAAATAGATCCTATTTTGAAAGAAGTGGTTACCGCTAGGGAAGAGAGACCTTTAATCGAAAATAGACTCGAAGTTTTAGAAGAAATTCATCCCGAAGGAAAACATCCTTTAGCTTCTTGAAATTTTTCAAGTAACTCCACTTTTCATATATTTGACCTCAAAAACCGAAGAATATACAATCTGAGCATTATCTAATGACTGACGAAAGGAAAATCGAAGAAGGACTCCCCAATGTTTCTTGGAATATCGCTCCTGGGGTTAATATTGAGGTCGGACAGAAAGTGCCTATTTTTGAACACAGCTTCAAATGCTCAGGACCGTGGGGAACAGTAGTTGAAATTGACCTATCTGCGAGATCATATAGAGTAACTTGTAATAAATGTGAAAATGACCGTGTATTTATAAACACTCAAGCTTTAATTGCTGGTGAATAACTTAACTACCAATTAGTGTTCTTCTAAGAACTTATTCATTAACAAAAGGGTTGGGTTTAAACTTTGATAAACTTCAAGAATCAGACTTAATTATTTGATTTATATATTTGACACATTTTGATATATTCAATATACCACATCGAATGTGTACTAGCTTGACACCTGAGAATCCACATATCCACCTCGAATGTGTACTAGCTTGACACTTGGGATACTTTTACCTTAACTCAGCAAACATAATTTCGTTGAATGGGTAGCCTACCGAACGATATTCGAATGTATTACAGAGCTCTCTTCAATCACAAGATTTACTGTTTCACAAAATTGTTTTTGCTGCCGTCGTTTGCGTCGGCCGTCGGCTCGACAAAGTCGGCCTTTGGCCAGACGAAGTCGGCCGTCGGCTCGACGAAGCCGGCTCGAGAAGCACCCCATTTTTTGATACATAGGGTTCGGTACATAGGTTACGATTCCAGCAACACGGTCTTCGCTTTCCGGCCTTGAGCATCGCGAATGCGTTCTCGATCCGTCGCCTACGCGTTTCCGGTTGCTTGGTCGAGCCTATCCAGCGGATCCAGTCCCAGCGAGCCATCGGCGTAATCTCCATCCATAGGGTATGTGCCTTTTTATCATCTGCAAGTGCGGTTTTCAAATCAGTTGGGATATTGGGCTCCGGCCACTCTTTAATCGGCTCAACGCTGAGCTGGACAGTGTCACCCACATCGACTTTAGCCCCTTTGCGCATACTTTCGTCGATTTTGAACCAGTGACTACCGCGTCCGTCTGGTTCAAGTGCGGCTTGAAAGGGAAATCTATTGATGGTTCCCTCAACCATTGTCATACCTCGCGAGGGTAAGCTAGCACTTGCGCTCTTAGGCACAACAAGTACGGCCCATGGGCCGATTTTAAAGAGTTTAGCGTTAAATTCGATTGCCGGCATAATATTTATTATACCAAAGGTTCAAACTCGGTCTTGGAGTGTAATAATTTAACCCCGATTTAATCGGGGTTAATATATTATCTTGAGGCTTAAAAACTTGGGGTTGTTTACCGAACGATGTTCGGACTTATTATAGTACCCCGCCGCCGCAGGATTTAGTGTTTTACAAAACATTGTTTGCCACTTTATGAGGCAATGAGACAAAGATGGGTGGAAATAAAAAACTACTTATCTTCTGGCTGCGCGTCGAATTCATTTTGGAACTTTTCCATCCACTTTTTAACTGCTTCTGGATTTATATTCGCATGTTGTTCTTTCATTGCCTCCATAGCTTCAACATGAACTTTATCTCCTTTAGAAATCATTTCCATTGCGTGTTTTTTACTATTCTCCATCATTTCTTGAGAAGATTCACCATAGATAAGTGCATCACACGGTCCATACAATTGTTTGCATGTCATTGTTTTCATATAATCATCTCCTTATAAATATTATAACTGTTTATGCTGTAGTTTGGAAATTGAAAATAAAAGATAGATAATAAAAATAAGTATATCAAACTATATCGATGGGTGGCTGATGGGGATCGAACCCACGACCTCAAGGTCCACAACCTCGCGCTCTAACCAACTGAGCTACAGCCACCAAATTGTTCTTATTTAGAAAATTCTTTTACTATCGCGATTTTTACCCTTTTGCCAATTCCAGTCTTAAAAAATTTCTCTCTAGATATAGAATCTTCCAAACAATAATAAGTTTCAAAGTACACTAATTCAAAGGGTCTATTTACCTTCGTCCATTTGTTCACACCTTGATTATGCTCTTTGACTCTTGTTTTTTGCTCCTTTAAGGTTCTACCAACATAAATTTTGCCATTTTTTAAACTTTTTGCAAAATATACGTAAAACATCAATCGTATCTAACCAACTGTCAGCCAAAGGCTGATCGTCCTATGGACGAAGCTATGACCACCGTAAAACTCCTATATTCTAGCAAATCTACTCGCTTAGGAAAAGTGATATTTGACAAAGGGCTACTTTTTATTCCAAAATGGATATACCATGCCCGACAAAGATAAATCTTCAAAGCCAAAAATTAAAGTTGAGGAATTGACCGAGGAAGTTGAGGAAAAGGTTGAAGAGGTAAGTAAGGCATCTCCAGAACCCACGGAAGAAGCAACTGAGGCCAAGGAAGAAAAGGAAGAAGAACTTGAGAAAAAAAGTATTTTAGAACCTCCTATGGTTGCTTCATTTAGTCAATTAGATGCAAGCGCACCTAAAGCAGGCGAGCCTAAGGAAGAGAGTTTGGAAAAAATGGCCTCGGATGAAGCGGAAAAGGAAGATCGTTTAGAATCTAAAGAAGAACCGTCGGATGAGCTACCCAAAGAGGGTGAAAAAGAAAAAACTAAAGAAGGGGATGTTTCTTCAGATGAAATTAAGGAATGGCTAAAGGAGGTTCGCCCGGATACGACTAAGGAAGTAGAAAAAAGTGGCGGGCCAAATTTTAAAATTATTGTTGCCTTTGTTCTTCTTTTCTTGGTTTTGGGTGCAGTAGTAGGAGGAGTACTGTACTATAAAGATTCGTTATCTCAAAAACAGTCTGAGGAAACGACGGAAAAAACATCGGAGGCAACAGAAACTCCAGTTCCAACGCAAGTGCCCGAAGATGTCGATCTTACTGCATATTCATTTAGTGTACTGAATGGTTCAGGTACTGCTGGCGAGGCGGGCGCAGTTGAAGACCTTCTTGTTCGAGAAGGATTCTCCGAAGATAAAGTTACTACAGGTAATGCAGATTCATATGAATATAAGTCGACAACCGTAAGTCTAAAGGAAAACCTGCCGGGTGCCGTATTTGAAGCTATAAATTCAGCATTAGGTGATACATACGAAGTCGTGAAGTCCGATGACACTCTTGATACAGATTCCTCCTACGACGTTATCATCATAGTCGGGGATAGAAAATAACATTCTCTTCTTAATTTTTAAGAAATTTACAGAAATTCTAGTACTCCTCAATCTTAGAGTAGAACTGTATAGGCTTAAGCGGGATAAGATAATCTTGTCCCTCTCCTCGTTTCACTCGGAGCGGGATAGGGGAGTCGAACCCCTCTTCTCAGCTTGGAAAGCTGATGTTGAGCCGATCAACTAATCCCGCAGATAATTACTCTCTTGTCGGAGTGCCCGGATTCGACAATTTTGTAATCAAAATTGGTTACTTTCCGGGGACCTCCGCGTCACTCAAAAATTGTGTAGAATTTTTGAGTGTCGGGGATGGCAGATTCGAACTGCCGACCTCCGCGTCCCAAACGCGGCGCTCTACCAGCTGAGCCAATCCCCGTTAAAAATTAAATATTTCTCCACCTCGTCCAAAGGACGATTAGCCTTTGGCTAAAGCTGAGCCACACTCCGTTGTAAAAAAACGGGAAATTATGGGTGTGCCGAGGGCGGGACTCGAACCCGCACGTCACAATTGTGACACCAGATTTTAAGTCTGGGCTGTCTACCATTCCAGCACCTCGGCGTGTCGCAATGCGATGCGCCAATCGTATCACAATGCTCATCGCATTGGATACTTCGGATTATCGATTGCTCCTTTTAATCCCTCAACTTCTTTCGGGATTGTTTTATAATTTCTTTGCCAGACTTTCTTTTAAAAGAAAGTCTGAATATGTATTTTACTATTTTGAAACAATTGCTTCAATAAAGGAAAGAAAAATGGGGTGGGGGGAGAGGGGACGGCTAAGATACTCGGGGTGAAATTGAGTACCGACAAAAAACGGGTGATTTTTAAGTTCAATTGCTTCAACCAGCTCGCTATCAGGAGAAGCTCCTGAAATTATAAATCCATTTTCCTCGTACTTTGCTCTGAATGAATTATTAAATTCATACCTATGCCTATGACGCTCGTAAATTAGTAATTGGTGATTAGTGATTTGTGATTGGTGAATGCTAAGGGGGTTGGGTTGAAACCAAGGACTGTCCTTTCTGGCTCCATATCTTTTATATGCATACTCCAGCTTGGTTCCTTTTTTGACTACACAGGGCCAGGCGCCAAGGCGAATTGTTCCGCCATACTGTTTTTTGGCAAGATATTCTTTCTGGTTTTCCATAATATGAATAACCTTGTAAGGGCTTTTAGGATCAACTTCCTCTGTATTGGCCTTTTTTAACCCCAACACATTTCGGCCAAACTCTATCGTCGCCATCTGCATTCCGAAACAAAGTCCAAGGTAGGGAATTTTCTCCTCTCTTGCAAATTGAATTGTTTTTATCTTTCCCTCTGTTCCTCTCGAACCCCAACCTTGTGGGACTATTATTCCGTCATAACCTTGCAAAATCTCTGTGCCTTTTTTCTCAATTTCTTCCGAATCAATCCAAACCATTTCAGAATTTACTTTCAATTTCCAGGACGCGTGTTTGACAGCTTCAACAACCGAAACATAAGAATCAGAAAGTTTGTAATCTCCGGTTGCAAAGTACTTACCAACAACTGCAACTTTTACTTTCTTTCCATTCTTTTTTTGAGTATCAATAAACTTCTGCCATATATCGAGATTTGAATGTGGACCTAACTTCAAACCTAACAATTTTAGACAATTCGTGGCAAGGTGACTTCCTTCTTTATGGAAAAGTAAAGGAACTTCGTAAATGCTTTTCAGATTTGGTGCAGAATAGATTCTTGCAGGATCTATATTACAAAAAAGAGCAACTCTATCCAATCTTTTCTTATCAACAGGCTCTTCACTTCTGGCAATAATTACATCCGGCTGAATTCCCATTCCATTTAAAATATGAACTGATGTTTGGGCTGGTTTACTTTTAAGTTCCCCAACATTGGCAAGGAAGGGCAGGTAAGTAACATGAATATGAATAAGATCATTAGGGTGTCGTAGCTTATAAATTCGTGTCGCCTCAAAAAAAATGCCGTTTTGGTATTCTCCGACTGTCCCACCAAGTTCAACCAAAACTATTTCTGAATCATGAGTTTCACCGGCTAAGATAAGGCGTCTAATAATTTCGTCGGTTACATGGGGAATCGCTTCCACATCCTCTCCATCATATTCAAAACTTCTTTCTCGACGAATTACTTCTTGGTAAATTTGACCAGTTGTAATATAGTTTTCCCGGGTTAAATTTTCGTGAAGGAAGCGCTCGTAATGACCAAGGTCTTGATCGGTCTCGACCCCGTCATGAGTAACAAAAACTTCGCCGTGCTCCTGAGGCCGTATTGTTCCAGCATCAACATTTAGGTACATATCAATTTTTACAGGTGTTACTTTGTGGCCTCTTGATTTGAGAAGAAATGCTAAAGAAGCAGTAGTTACTCCTTTTCCAATACCTGATACGACTCCTCCCGAAATAACAATAAATTTCACCTTTTGGTTATAAGCGAGCTTGAAAACTACATTTGCAAGCGAAGCTTTCAAACTTGTTTATAGCATACGCTTAAGGACGTGTGTCAAGAAGATAAATCTCCCTCGAGCTTATGGTTCGACTTTGCTCACCATCCTGAGCTTGCCGAAGGACGCTCGCAGTATCTTTTCCCCTCGCTTCGTAGGGAGAGAAATCCTTCCGAAGCGAAATATTCTTCGCTTTCATTCCTTCGACTTCGCTAAGGATTTTTCGCGAAGGGGGATAAATTTATATGTGCACCCGGGAGGAATCGAACCTCCACCAGATGGTCCGAAGCCACCTACTCTATCCGTTAAGCTACGGGTGCATATCCAGGTTAAGAAATTATACCTAAATTCAGTTATAATTTCACATATGACACAGTTTGAATCCAGAAAGAAGGTTGGCCAGGATAGAACAAGGGCTGATGTTGACGCGCAAATTGAAGCTATAGAAAAGGAAATCAGAGAAACTCCCTATCACAAGGGAACTGAACATCATATCGGAAAACTTCGCGCACGTGTTGCAAGACTCAAAGACCGAGCTTTTGAACAGTCTTCCAAAAAAGGGGGCGGTGGGCGCCGCCGGCTCGGCCACTGGCCCGGAGGGAGAGCCTCTGGCTCGGAGAGAGGATACGCAGTTAAAAAGCAAGGAGACGCAACTATAGTTCTTGTTGGTCCACCTTCTGTCGGAAAATCAACTCTTCTAAACAAATTAACAAATGCGCAGTCAAAAGTTGCTCCTTATGCTTTTACTACAGTTACAGTAATTCCGGGAATGATGGTATTTAAAAACGCTCAAATTCAAATCCTCGATGTCCCAGGGCTTATTGAAGGAGCGGAGGAGGGAAAGGGTAGAGGTAGGGAAGTTATCTCGGTTGTTAGAGGAGCAGACTTATTAATTATTATGACCGAAGTGGGCAAGGAGGATGCGATCGATCGGATTAAAAAGGCTCTCGAAAGAAACGGCATCAGGCTCAATACAGCGCCACCTGACGTTCAAATTGATAAAAAGTTAAGCGGTGGCTTAATTATTCATTCGAACATTAAACAGGATCTTGATAAAGTAACTATCAAAGAAATCGCATCGGAATTCGGAGTCAAAAACGCCGAAATTTACATAAAAGAAAAGGTTACGATGGACGCTTTAGTTGATTCTTTTTCAAAAAACCGTGTTTATGTGTCTGTTATCCAGGTGATCAATAAAGCCGACCTTAAACCTCCAAAGCCCAGTGATCTTTCAGAGGAAATACTTTTCATAAGTGCAGAAACCGGTGGAGGATTACCAGGTCTTAAGGATAAAATATGGGAGGTACTTAACTTTATTAACGTGTATCTTGTAAACCCAGGCGAAGAGCCAAATAAAGATATTCCGATCATCGCAAAGGTAGGTGAATCTCTTTCAGACATTGCCCTAAAAATCGGGTCTGATTTTGCTGAAGATAAAAAAGAGGCAAAGATTTGGGGTCCTGGCGCAAAATTTCCCGGTCAAGAAGTTTCTTTAACCACCAAAGTTCAAGAAGGTATGCAGATTAGGTTCATATAATTTTTGTTAAAATAATTCTATGGATTTCGATACCCTTGCCAAAAAAAGTGTTGTAGAAAAAACTGCCGATGCGCTCACCAAAAAAGGATATGAGGTTTTTGTAGTTGGAAAGGGGAGTCATGCTTTGAAAAAAATTAAAAAGTTAATTCCTGAGGGAGTGTCGGTTATGAACGGTTCCTCGACAACTCTTGTTCAAATTGGGTATTTGAAGCTTCTTGAATCAAGAAAGCATAAGTTGAACGATCTGCATGCAAAAGTTACTGCAGAACCCAATAAAGAAAAAAGACGAAAGTTAAGACGCGAGTCAGTTCTTTCAGATTATTATCTTGGAAGCGTTCACGCCCTCATCGAAAACGGGGAATTTGTCATAGCCTCAAACACAGGCAGCCAAATACCTCATATTGTTTTTACTTCACCAAATCTCATATTTGTCGTTAGTACAAAAAAAATAGTTCCAACCTTGGATGCAGCAATGGATCGTCTAACAAAACACGTCGTCCCAATGGAAAATAAATATATGCTTAAAACTTATAAAGTCGGCACGAACCTTAACAAACTTCTAATCTTTAAAGGAGAGCTTCCTTTGTTGGCAAGAAAAATCACATTTATCCTCGTGAACGAAAACTTAGGGTATTAAATCTTATGTCTTGGTTTGTACTTGCATTAATTGCTATCGGGACAACTTCAATAACAACGCTTATTGCAAGGGTCTTAATGAGAGAGGAAGAAAGTAACCCAATTGCTTCAGCAATTGTATTTCAATTTATGCTTTGTGTTTTTGTTGCCATTTTTACCTTTTCCTTAGGAAAATTCGCATGGCCTCCTCCTGATGTCTCTATTTTGAGATTTTTGTTATCGCATTTCTTTGGACGGGCAGTACTTTTTTTAGCTTTCAGGCGATAAAACTTCTTGGCGCAGGTGAAACAACAATTATAATTTCAGCTAGCGCTGTAATTTCAATTATTTTAGGAGTTTTATTTTTGAATGAAGTATTAACTTTAACTATTATTTTTGGATTTATCTTTATCTTGGGAGCAGTTTTGATTGTAAATTCAGAAAAGTTATCTTTTAACTCGAAGCGTGGAGTTACTTTTTCACTTTTGGTTGCTCTTTTTTCGGGAATTGCTGTAGTGAATGATGCCTATATCTTGAAGTCTTACGAGGCTTTTTCTTTTACAACAATAATGTCTTTTCTACCGGGAGTTATTTTGGCTTTAGCTTTTCCAAAAGAGATCGTAAAGATTAAAAAGATTTTAAAAAGCCGTGAAATCAGATGGATGATAGTTTTAACTTTTTTCTACGCAATACAGGCAGTGTCATATTATCTGGCTTACCAGGGAGGCGCACCAATTTCGACTCTAGCAACTTTGACCAAAGCATCAATTGTTGTTACCGTAATCTTGGCGGCAATTTTTCTTAAAGAAAGATCAAATCTTCCAAAAAAGGCGGTTGCTGCGGCTATGGTAACTATCGGAGCAATTTTATTAAGTTAACCGGGAAAATGCTTTCAACCTCTACAGTCCTTTTATTTCTTGCAAACCTATAATATAATTACGACTTATGTCAGAAGAAAGAGGGGAGTCTGGAATTTGGGTTGTTAGGTTTGACCCTTCAATGCCTGAGCGCGATACTATTACTTACAATTATGTTGAAAAGAAACTTTCCGGACTACCTTTAGCTTCAAGGTATCGAGCAATGTCAGTAAGACCTATGGCTTGTATCATGGCCGTTGATGCACTTAAAAGACTTCAACCTGTTTTTTCTGATTGTCAATCTGATGATCAATGGGTTCATTTTGATAGAGCCGTAATTGACCATTATGGTTTCAAAGAGACTGGGCAGGATATGTTGAGTATTCGTCTTCCAAAATCTGAAAACCAAGTCACCTTAGATGTAGCCGGGTACTTATTTGGTTTTCCTTTTGAAGAAATGCTAGTTACCGCGGGTGGTGTGAATTACTTAGGGGAACAAGCGACTGAACATTACAGAAAAAAATATCCTGATATTACTGTTAGTGCTCGTATGGGGCCTTAACCGCAAAATTCTATTAGTCATCAGAGAATATGCCTTGACTTGCTAGTTGTTCGTCCCAAACCTTTTCAAAGCTTTCATTTTGGCACGGGCTTTTTCAATCTCTCGATTGCGGGGGGTGGCATTAGTCACAAGAGAGTTAAGAAGTTTTTGAGACGCATTTGCAATTTCTTCGTCGGTAAATTTTGATTTGCCTTTTTTTCCCTTTAGTTTTGCTAAGTAACAATAAGAAATTTGTTTAAGATTAAACATTTTCCTGTATTCTATAATTGTGCCAACTTCGCCGAGAATTTCGATCTCTGATCCAATCTCTTCTTTACATTCTCTTTTGAGTGCCGTAATTTTGTCTTCACCTTTTTCTATACCACCTCCGGGTAATTTATAATATTTTGATTTAGTGACGTGTAAGGGTGCGATATTCCCATCACCATCTTGAACAATTGCCCGAACTGCTTCGCGAACTGAATAGTTTTTAACTTCCTCTTCACCAACTTTCTCAGGATTAAGTAACAAGATTTTTTTCATAATCAAAGTATATCAGGTTCGGGGAAATGGGGACGAAGTTGACGAAGCAGTCACTTGATTTGAAATTTGTAAACACCAGCCTTTTTACCAGAAACCAAAGTGTTATATTTTTCCATTAGTTCCAATTCAACAAACTTCAAGTGTATGGTTTCAAGAAGTTCCTTTTGAGCAGTCAGTATTACAACAAGCCCTTTAGGTCTAACAATGCGACAAAACTCTTGAAGCATCATGGAATAATATTTATTAACATCGAAATTTTTGGCATTGTATAATCCCCAAGGCGGATCTGTAACAATTTTACTTATTGAATCTTCCTTAAAGTCTTTTAAATCATATGCATCAACTCTATTAACAACAACCTTATCATCTCGAGTCCATAATTTTTTACTAAGATCCATTACAAGTTTTTCATCTTTGTCGCCAGCAATGATTTGTTTGAAAGGAAAAAAAGTCCGCTGCTTTGGAATTGAACCATACCCGGCAAAAGGATCTAAAAAGATATCATTTTTATTAGGTTCAGAAATTAAACAAAGGATACTGGCAAGCGCGGGGTAAATCTCTCCTTTTTCCAAAATTTTTTCGTAGTTTCCTCTGTGTGTAAAACGAAGCCCTATTAAACCGAATCCTTCACTTCTAACATTTAGCAGAAATTCAATATCCGGTAGGCTGCGATCTAGTTGTAATTTTTCAGAAATTTTCTCGACCTTTTTTTCAAGTTTTTTAAGTACGTCCTTGTCAATTGAAACAAACTGGTTTTTGATAGAAGCCCGAATCCTGAACTTCACCCGTTTTCCTTTTATTGACCTTCTTATGTAATTTTCTATCTTATGTTCATAAAGAAAAATTTGCATCATATCATTTATGGGATCAGCCGTAAGGTTATCTACCTTTTTAAGTAAAACGAAACTATTATTTAAAAACTTGATTTTTTGGATTGCGTTCGGCGAGCTTGAGGTTTTGTAAACAATCAAACCGTCGGCAAGGAGTTCGACTTTAACATTTTTCAAACTATTGATTAGTGCAGATTTTACAACCGCACCAAAACCAGTAATAAATGTAGAATAATACGAAATCATAGTCAAAGTATATCAGGTTCGGGAGGATAATTTACGAAGCCATAAATAATTTTAATTAAACCTTATCTCAAGTTTTTTCCCAAGTGCCTCGGCGACTTTTTCCAAAGTAGATAGGCTGCGCCCTTTGTATGATGGGCTCTCAAGACGAGCGATTGCTTGCTGAGAAGTTCCAACTTTTTTCGCAAGCTGACTCTGAGACAACTTATTCTCGGTTCTTGCTTTAATAATCTCAAAAGCCGTGTCCAAATAAACATCACCCGTTGGTTCACCCCAGGCCTTTTTAAACTCAGGATCTTTGAGGCGTGCTTTCAAATCATCTTCGAAAGGTACACCTAAACCTTTAGACCTGTTATTTTTGTAAAAGTCTTTGCTCATTTTTATTCCTCCTTTCGTAATCTAATTTATATTTGAGCGCTTTCAAAACTTCGCTCTCTGGAACTTGATCTGTCTTTTTAACAAATCCGTGAGTGATAACAATATCGGTTCTTTGAAAGAAAAAATATAACATCCTGTATTCATTCGGACTAAATTTTACTCTTAGTTCATACATTCCGTCTCTTAAGTAATCTGCATATGGTCTTCTTAAATTTCGCCCTTCCTTTGCCAAAAGTGAAACGTGTTTTATGATTTTTGTTTGCACTTTTGAATTCTGTTTATCAAGAAAATCCGAAACAGGTACATCTCCATGATCGTTCTCGTAATAAACTATCTTGTACATATTAACATCATAATTGATGTAATGTCAAATTAAGACAAGTTGGATGTGTAACAAAAGTATATCAGGTTCAGCAGTAGAAAATGTCGAAGCACTCTACCGATTAAATCACTCCAGATTTCGCAGCATTCGAGAGCATCTCTTTGACATCATCATCCTGCAATGCTTCCTGCACATTATTCCAAAGTTGTAAGTTGCCTTTGGCCCACTTTAGATATCTCTCTTTTGCCAATGATGTATAAAAATAAATACCTTTCTCTATCAGTGGATTTTGTTCGGAGGTAACCTTCTGAGCCAGCCTGTAAATATCTATCTTATTCTGGGCTATAAATTTGCTGGCAAAGAGAATTGGAGTAACAGGAAGTGATTTAAATAAGGTATCAGCATCGCTTAGCGCTTTTCCTTCCTCAGAAATGACCTCTCCGCGCGTTCTAGTATGAGACTCGAGAACAATCTTATCGATCGTATCCATGTCGGATGGAGAATAACCGGCATCTGTAAGATATTCCCGCCTTAAAGCCTGACCTTCTTGGGGCTCTGAATTTGGTCCTACTATATAGTTTAAGTCGTGAGTTAATGCCGCTGACTCGACAAGAAACAAGTCCGCATTGATAGAATTTGCAAATTCAAGGGCTTTTTTTCTTACAAATTGAATATGGTGCCAGCCATGAAACAAAAGCATTTTGCTGTTTTTTTCGTAAAGTTTTTTGAGCTTAGAAGTCAATTTCTTAAGTTTTTCTTGTGCGTCCATTAACTTATTATATCAGCTTCAGAAGCAGAAGTTGACGAAGCACTCACTAAGTCTTGAAAATTTCCTTTTTAAGACTCCTCGCCAGTTTTAAATAAAAGTTCTCCATATCTTTTCTTTTGAAAGGAACTAGAAGTTTAGGGATATCTTTATAAGCAACTGCCTCGGTAAACGATTGTCCCAGTTGTATAGGGTCAATAGGCCAGTCGAATTTTGCTCGAGCTAAGTCAATCAGTTTTCGCAAGGAATAATTTTCTTTCTTCATAATAAAATAGATATCTACAAAATCTCTTTCTCTTGGTTTAGTTGAAATGGTATGAATTTTGTTTGCGGCAATGTCTTCTAAGCTATCAGTCGCTAATCCCTGCCATTTTTTACCTTTGTTAATCCTCGGAAAAGGGTAGTAATTAAAATCGACTTTTAATTCATTTGTTGAGAATTTCAGCGTGTATGAGTGCAGACCCAAATATCTTCGATGAGTTACTTTTTTGGCTTTCAGTTTTTTTCCGGCAATACCTACAAATTTATTAATGCTTGGTAAATGAATTTCTTTTTCGCTGAATAAATCGATGTCTCGTGATTCACGATGCTTGAGATAAATTTCTGAAAGAACAGTACCACCTGTCCAGTAGAAGTTTTTTAAGAGATAGGGTTCCTTTAGGACAAGTGCCAAAAAGTTTTTTTGATGTTTTTTGAGGACGGTTTTTTCCCCCATAACAGATACTCTAAGTATATTTTAGTGTTGGGATCAATCCTCTCTTTTATTTTCGGCCAGGCTTTTTTGACTTCCTCTCTGTCTAGTTTTTCACCATCCAATCCATAGTTAATTAGCTGAGTTAACCTCCACAGACGGTATTCTTCGGGATTGTGTTTTTTGAACTTTTTTTCGTCTACCGACCAATTAATCATAAGTAAATTATATCATTTTTCGGGCTCGTTTGAAAACGCAAAGCAAGCCGCTTAGTTAAACATATCAGGTTTGGAAGAATAAATTTAAGAAGCACTCACTTAGCAAGACGTTTACTGAAGTGGTTTTTTGCAGAACCTTCTGGAAAATCTTCTAACTTTCCGTAAAGTTTGTATCCCAATTTTTCATAAAATCCCGGTGCTTGATACGAAAATGTATTTATATAAGCGATTGTACAACCTCGCTTTACTGCTTCTTCTTCCACTGCAGTCATGAGTTTTCGGCCCCATCCTTGTCGGCTTATCGAGTCATCAACCCATAACGAATTAACTTCCATACCGTTCCAAAGAAAAGTAACTATAACGCCTCCCAAAACCTTTCCGTTTGTACTCTTTAAAAAAATCGAATATTTTTCCGACTTTCTGGGATGGCCATTTTTTGCATGATGAGCCAATAAACCTTCTGACAAAACCTTAAAATCCTCTTCACGGGGTTCACCTTCTGATGCCACCATTTTAATATCGTTCATAGATTAAAGTATAT
>MGHC01000019.1:13812-13964 GCA_001793015.1 Candidatus Woesebacteria bacterium RIFCSPLOWO2_01_FULL_39_10 | reverse complement strand
TCTCCTGAAGTATATGTAAGTTCTACCAAAAGATAATATTTATTTCCTCTTTTGCGATTTGCTTTATAAACCTCTTTTTCTCGCCAAATTTTCTGCCATTTAATCTCAGTTAGACGATGGTTATAATCTTGTTTACCCCTCGAAGCGCCCCG
>MGHC01000019.1:8385-13752 GCA_001793015.1 Candidatus Woesebacteria bacterium RIFCSPLOWO2_01_FULL_39_10 | reverse complement strand
CTGCGAGAAGCTGCTCGGACTTTAGTCTGAGTAGCCTCATTATACTTGCTAATTTTTAAACTACAATATTATGAACGAACAAATTTCGATTTACCGCACATAATTTTGTTCCGATAGTCTAAATATTGTTTGCATAGCTTTGTAATTTTTCACAGAGGACTGAAAGTGAAGGTGTCATAAAAATAACTTTCGGTATTATTATATGCATAGTTCACATAATTCCTTTGTTATTTATCGGCTTTTAAATTATTCCAAATAATTGGATCAAAAACTACTCTAACATTCCTAGCAGACAAATTAACTGTCTGCTAGCTATACTATAGCATACCCTGTAGTATAGCTATGTGGAAACGTATAAAAAATAATTTTTAAGACCTTAGTTTTTTAATTGTAAATTATTAATGTATATAGTTGGGTATTACCGCAGTTTAAAAATACCTTCCTTAAAACTAAATTGCATAGGAATAATTTTGAGCGAGATTTTTATAATATGCATAGATAATAATATGCATAGATATAATTATATATTACTAACCTTAATACCTATATTGCTTCACTTAAAACTTTGAGTACTCATACCTTCTATCCCAACATATGCTTCAACTTTATTCTCTCTTACCCTAATTAAAGCGTTGTCAAAGTTAATTACTCTTTCTTCAACAGAGCCTGTTTCGCGTATATAAATTCCTTTTGTTGTAAGAGTAATAAAATTGGCGTGTTGCGCTAAAACGTCAAACTTGCCTTTTTCGTTGTAGGAAGTTATTGACGCAACTTCACCTTCGAAAAGAACTCCTTCTCGAGATAAAATCCTTAGATGAAACTTTTGATCATCCATGTTACTCACTTTTTATTTCGGCAATTGAACCAATAAACCTAAATTTTTCTTCGGGAATATGATCGTATTTACCATCAATAATTCCATTTAGTTCTTCAATGGCAGTTTTTAAAGGAACAAACACTCCAGTTTTACCTCTTTGTCCCTCAGCCACAAAAAAACTTTGCGTCAAAAAATTTTTAATTTTCCGAGCGCGCCTATATACTATTTGATCTTCTCCTGATAATTCAGACTCACCAACCAAAGAAACTATCCGTTCAAGTGATTCAGCTTGCTTAAGCATTGATTTTGCCCGAATAACTGTTTCGTAATGAAAGTCTCCAACAACGTTAGGGTGTAGCGAATTACCAGTAGTTGCTAAAACGTCAACGGCAGGCAAAATGCCTTCTTGATATAAACTTCTTGAAAGTACAACTATCGAATCCAAGTACGGAAATATTGATTGAACTCCGTGATCAAGTAAGTCATCCGCCGGAACATAAATTGCTTCTATTGTGGTTATTGCCCCTTTGTCGGTATAAATAAGCCGTTCATGGAAACTAGCCATCTCAGACTCTAGTGTTGCTTGATATCCATCTTCAGAAGGCAGGTTATTAGTCAAAGTTGAGAGTTCATTTCCGGCTTGAGCGAAACGATATACGTTATCTATAAAAAAAAGGACGTCCTTTTTTTCCTGATCCCGAAAGTATTCCGCCAGGGTTGCTGCTGAGTAGACAGACAAAAATCTGATAGCGGGATTTTCACCCATTGGTCCGAAAATAAGCGAAGAATTAGCCATTACGTCTGATTCTTTTAAAGAATTATAAAGTTCCAAACCCTCTCGAGAACGCTCTCCAATCCCTGCAAATACCGAAACTGAACTTTCCTTCGCTCTACCAACAATATTATGAAGTACTTCAGTAAGAAGAATGGTTTTCCCAACTCCTGCTCCACCAAATAGTCCCATCTTGCCTCCTTTAACTAGGGGGGCAAAAAGATCTAATACTTTTATGCCAGTTTCTAATAGGATTTGCTTTGTGACTATATTTTGGGCAATTGCACGGTTATGAATTGCAACACCGGCCGACTTAACAAGTTCGGCACCGTCGTCAATAGGATTTCCGAAGATATCTACTACTCTCCCTAATAGACTTGACCCAACTGGAAAAAGAATCTGGGTATCTGTATTGACAACCTTTGAACCTCTGTAAATTTTTTCAGTCGAAGAAAGAGCCAGACAGTAAAACGTATTCTGGGAACTTGAAGAGTAAACCTCCAACTTTAGAGATGGGTCATCTCGTAAGGAGAGTAAGTCGTGCGTTGCCGGTTTTCTATGAAGAAATTCAACTTCAACAACTTGGCCGCGAACACTTACAACTTTCCCTAAATGTGAAGGGTCAATGGGCGGCTTTTGTTTTTCGTCCAGAGGACGACCTCGACCAAAGGACGATAGGCCTTTGGCCTGAGCCTTTGGCTGGGACTTTTGATCGGAATTGATATCCTTTGATGGGTTTGTATATTTATTTATATCCATGTCCTTAACCTCCAATTGATATTACAGAACCAAGTGAATTCAACTGCTTCTTACTGGCCACTTTGTGTGTAGTTTTTAGTTTTTCAAGCTCAAGCCGTTTTAGTCTGGTCGCAATGTTTTGCTCCGCCCTATCCATTGCCAGAATTCTTGATGCAAACTTAGCAAGCTGTGATTCATGAATAGCTTGATCAAATAGAGATGCAAATATTTGAGTTTCAAAAAACATTAATATTTTCTCAACACTGGGTTCAAACATATAGATTACGTCCGGTTTTTGAACCCTACCTGATATTGGGGTACCAGCAGATATTGCAAATGTTGTTGGTTTTTGGTTAACAAGTGATTGATACATACCATAATAAACACGGATCTCTTCGTATTGGACAAGATGCTTTATAGCTTCACTTAGTTTATTTACGTTAATCCCATAGTCGGGCAATTCAAAATACGTATAAGGATGGTTCGGTTCATCTTCCAAAAATAAAAGTCGTCCTAATCTACCAATTATTGTAACCTCAACGTCTTGGTTTTTGATTTCTTCAATGAATTTTTTGTATGTTTCTCTTACAACCTCCCCAAAAAAGCCTGTATTCGCAGAAATAAGTACGGCAACGGTTTTACCGTTGTGGGCAAGAAAGGTAACTTTCCCCCCTTCTTTGATCTTGCCAACTCTTACTAACTCAGAAAGCTTTTCGGCGTAGGCAGACAAGGAATCTTTAAATATGCTTTCTATCGAAGAGATAAAGTTTCTGTTGCGCAACACCGATGTACGAATTTTTCTCATTCTTATTGCCGCTATTTGTCCATAAACCTCGGTTAAGATTTTTAGTGAACCAACTTGAGTTATTTCTCCTTCTATTTCTTTTTTGTATGCCATATTTAGCTTTTAAGTCGTTCTCGCAAGCTTCGCAATAAGAATTTTATTGCCGCGCAAGCTTAGCAATAATAAATTCGTTACTTCGTCTTAAGTAGCTAACTAACTCTGAAAAGCTTTTGGAAGAAGTTATTAAGTCATCTATTTGCTTTTTAAATACATCGTCAGTTTGATAGCTTAGTGTAAGCATTTCAATTTCCCTTTTTAGATCCGGACTTTCTGTTTCGTTCCAAATTCCTGCCCATAAACCGGAAATTACTACTACATTCATGTTCGTTGGTATTGTTACATTCAGGTTTTGGTTGAAAAAAACGTCAACACGAGATCCCAGTGCCAAAATATTTTGGGCGGTCTCGCCAACCTCAGCACCAAAGTGTAAAAACTGTTTCATTCTTTCGTAAGTAACAAGAAAGCTTGATAGTTCGCGACTAACGTCGCGGGCTAAAGGAATTTGGGTTTGATGACCAACTCTTGTAACAGATAAGAAGGGGTTTACAGCAGGCCTTTTCCCCTGGTTATATAGTTCAATATCAAAAAAAATATGTCCGTCTGTCATAGCCATTAGATTCGTTTGAATATAACCAGAAAGATCTCCGAGAACTGATTCTGCAATTGGTAAACAAGTAATAGAACCTTTTTTGAAGTTCCCTGCTCTCTCAACAAGTCTTGCGTGAAGATAAAAAATGTCGCCTGGATATGAACTTCTGCCGGGAAAACGTTTTGCTAGAAGTGAAATTTCTCTGTAATTCCTGGCGTGTGTTGTCATATCATCTAAGATTAGAAGTACGTCCATCCCTTGATCTCTGAAAAATTCTGCCACAGTCATTGCGGTAAAGGGAGTCAAATAAATAAGTCCTGCAGGGTCAGATGAACTTGAGGCAATAATTACAGTATTTTTCATAACTTTTTGTTCTTCAAAAAATTCAGATAATTTTTTAATATCAATTTGTTTTTGGCCAATCACTGCATAAATACAAACTGTTCCCTCGAAGGCTTGTGTAACCACTGTCCGAAATAAAAATTCAGTTTTGCCGGTTTTTCTATCACCTATTACTAATTCTCTTTGGCCTTTTCCAAGAGGGATAACAAGATCAACAATCGAAACTCCGGTATCTAAGGACTTCTCAACCAATTTTCTTTCTAAAAGCTTTGGCGGGGTTAAATCTATTGATCGGGATTCCACGGATTTTACAAGTCTTGCGGAGTCTATTGGGCGACCAAGCGGATCAATCATTCTTCCTAAAAGCCCGTTACCAACCTCTACTTGCAGGTGTTCACCTGTACGAACAACTTTACTACCAACCCGAATTTGAGAAGAAGTTAGTACAAGTATTTCAGCCTCTTCGGGAGTTAAACTTAAGACCTGACCTAAATCTTGCGATTCAAACATAACTACCTCGCCAGGATGAACTTTTGGTAAACCTGATACATAGACCAAAGAATGGACTGACCGATCAACGAAACCAATTTCTCCTAATTTATCAAGAAAATAGTTAAAGTCTTTCATAGTTTTAGGATATTAAGATATCAGGATACTAGGATATTAGGAAAAAATACTTAACATCTTAATCACTTACGACTTTGTAAGAGTCGAATTCATATCCTAATATCCTATTGAGATTGTTTTCCTTTCAACAATTTCAAGTATTCCTCCCTACTTTCCTCAAACTCTTTCTCAAATATCCTTTTGAAAGAAAAATCGAGATATTGCCCCTTAAATATAATTTGAACTCCGCCAATAATTTCCGGATCCTTTGAAATATTCATAAGAACATGACTTCCAACCGCCTGATCAAGATACATTCCTAGACGATCTACAAAGTCCTGGGTCGGTTCAAAAGCACAATTGAGGTATATTTCATTCAATTTTTCTAAAGAGTCTATCAAACCTTTTAAATAGCTTTCCCTACCAATTGCCTCTTTTGAGATTTCTTCAGTCAAAGCTTGAGAAACCCAGGCTCTTACTTTGTGATTTAGAGTAGAATCAAACGCTCTACCTTCATCCTCATAAAGACTTGATAAAAGAAGTTGAAGCTCTTCTTGAACTTTTTCTTTTTCTTCGCGGGTTTTTACTTTTGAAAGGATGGCTAAGTACATTGGGGTTAAGATTGTAAATTCTGTTGGTTGGTAAGACTTTCATCTTGA
>MGHC01000019.1:6356-8331 GCA_001793015.1 Candidatus Woesebacteria bacterium RIFCSPLOWO2_01_FULL_39_10 | reverse complement strand
ATAGAACAGACTCGTCAATTTGTCTAAAGCGCTCGCTTTTATAGCTTTCAACTTCAGCTTCGGCCTTTTTATATGCATCAACCACAATCGCCTTTGCATCATTTTCAGCCTTTTTGGCCTCCTCGGTTAAGGCTATTTTTATATTAGTAATCTCGCTCCCTAAAATTTTTCTGACATCTTCTGGTATATTTTGAAGCATTTTGAGAGACTCTGTTTCTATTTCTTTTAACGTCAGCCCGTATTTATTTGCATATATTTGAGAAACATTTTTCATTTCGGAAGTTAAGGTTGATTCACCAGTAGACATAAATTCTTTTGCTTTTGCCAAGATTTGTTGGGCTTGACTATTTGCATCTACCAGCATCTTTTGAGCCTCCCCTTGAGCATTCGCAAGCAAGGTCATAGGATCAACGTCTTTAATTCGACCCTCTTTTAAATCTAAATATTTACGCGTCAATCGAATGTAAGTAACAACTATTCCAATTAGAAGAAGTAATAATGAAACAAAAATAAGGATTGCGATATAAACTATTGTTAATTCGATTGTAATCATAATTTAATTTAGGTAATTTAGTGATTTAGGTTTGAAACTTGTGAGTTAGTTTGGTTTTGAGCTTTCGGCATAAGACTCTCTAACAAATTTTTCCCAGTCATTTCTTGAGGAATTGACAAACCCAATAGGTTTAAAACTGTCGGTGCAACATCTGCCAATGCTCCATTTGGCAAATTAACTGAACTTCCTTGAAACATTTTGCTTGCAATAATAACGGGTACTGGATTATTTGAGTGATCTGTATTTACAGAACCTTTTGAGGTTGTATAGAAATATGTTGTTGTTGGGAAAGTCATAAGTTCTTCTGCGTTTCCATGATCAGCCGTTATTATTACATGGCCGTTTTGAGCAAGTACAGCTTGCACAAGCTCACCCAAATATTTATCGACAACTTCCACCGCGACCACACTTGCTTCAAGATTTCCAGTGTGTGCAACCATATCAGGATTTGCAAAGTTTATAACTACGAAATGATATATATCCTTTGCTAACTGCTTTTTAAATTCAGCGGCTAATTTTGCTAACGACATTTCCGGCTTTTTATCATAAGTTGGAATTTTAGGAGAAGGAATAATTTGCGAATCTTCACCCTCTGAGGCTTTTTCCCTCATACCATTAAAATAATATGTTACAAACCGCTCCTTTTCGCTTTCAGACATATGCATTTGACGTAAACCAGCCTTAGAAAGAACAACACTTAACGGACTTTCAATTTCTTCAGCACCAAAGGCAATATCAGAAACAGGAAGCGTTTTGTGATATTCGGTCATTGTTACAAAGAAAAGGTTTTTAGGCACCTTCTCCCTTTCAAAAGTCGTTCCAACCGAAAGCTGGCCTTCTTTTATATTTGTGTCAGGATCATAACCGAAATCGAATTCCCTAAGATTCTCGAAATTGGGTAAACAGAATGCCATAGAAAGTTGCCTAGGTCTATCAATTCTGTAATTAAAAAAGATTACACAATCGTTATCATCAATTGTTGCAATTGGTCCTTCCTTATCTGCAATTATAGTCGGCTCTATAAATTCGTCAGTTTGGCCTCGTATATAGGCTCCTTTGACAGCATCTATACTTGAGAAGGTCTGAATTGCGTGGCCCAATACTAGCGCTTTATAAGCTTTGGCTGTTCTGTCCCATCTTCTGTCCCTATCCATCGCATAATAACGGCCGGCAATCGAGGCAATCTTACCCACTCTTACCATTGCCAAATGGCTCTCTATTTGTTCTATTATCTCAACTCCTTGCTTTGGAGGCGCATCACGGCCATCTGTAAAAAGGTGAAGGTATACCTCTTTTACATCTTCTTTTTTACAAAATTGAATGAGTGCGTAAAGGTGTTCCAATGATGAATGAACATTACCGGAACTAACTAGGCCCATTATGTGCATTTTCGAGTTATTTTCCTTGACATGATTTGTACCT
>MGHC01000019.1:4018-6276 GCA_001793015.1 Candidatus Woesebacteria bacterium RIFCSPLOWO2_01_FULL_39_10 | reverse complement strand
TCCCCCTCCAAGCGTTAAATGTCCGACTTCGGTATTTCCAACCTCATTTGCAGGTAATCCTACAGATTCGCCCGAAGCAATTAATTCTCCGTGGGGGAAAATTTTAAGATATCTGTCGTAATTTGGCGTTTTGGCAAGGGTTATGGCATTCCCCTGAGAAGGCGGAGCCAGTCCAAAACCATCTAAAATAACAAGAACGCAGGGTTCTATTTTAAATTCTTTTTTACCGAAAAAGGGCAGGCGAAACATAAAACTAGTGTACTAGTGCACTAGTGAACTAGTGAACTAGAGAATTAGAATTAAATAAGCAATCGCTAAACCTACTAAAATTATAATAATGGTTAAAGAAATATTTAAAAGTACTGTAAACTGTATCACCCTTTTGGCGAGTGGATTTCTTCCAATCGCTTCTATCCCCGCACGCGATGCGCGGCCAAAATAGATCATTCCTAGAGTGAAGGAAATTAGAATTATGGCAATTGCCAAAAGGTATCGAAGCGATTCAATAGGTTCAAATATTGGCACTGTTAAACCTTCCCGAATAAACTGTAAAAGGTTTCCACGCGAACCAGAAAAAGCACCACTTGGATGTATATTGATCATAACCTGAATTCGCCCGACAGCATCAGGGTTGTCAGACTGATAATCCTCAAGTGCCATTCCTAAGACATAACCATTTCTGGTAGCTTTTTGAGAAATCCCTTGACTTTCTGAACTTGTAAGAAAGTCGCCTTCGGAAATATTTCCATTTATGCTTGTAATACGGACAGTAGCCACTCCTGATGAAACAACTAAACGGGAATTTTCCAACTCTTCATCTTCAACAGAAGCAGCAGGATTATCACTAATAACTCCATACATCGCGGGATCGTAATCCTTATCACATCTTCTATTTCCATTGGTGTAGGTGCAAATGACATCTCCGTCTTGAGCTTCGGTATCAGCAACAGGAGCACTGGTTGCTATCCCAGAAGAAGTTACTTGAGCCTTAACTGTATTCCCAAAGCACAATAGGAAAATTAGTATAGCAAATAGTATGGGCAGCTTCAGTCTCATATCTGATAATTTAGTCAATTAAAGTAAAGCTTATTTACTTACTTTATGCTATCCTCATTGAAAGAAAAAATCAACTTCTTATGGTAAGTAAATTTTCCAAGTTAGTTTCATTCCTGCTATTGAAGGATATAACACTCTTTTTGCATAGAATTAATATATGCAAAGTGTATATGGACATAAACTGAAATTGTCCGAGAGTAGCAAATAAGCATATACTATATTAGCCGCTTATTTTCCGCATTTCATCGCCTACCTCATAAATAATATTGTCATTCACTGTTGCGTTTATATGCGGATATATTAACAGCCAATTATTTTACATTTTGTGATTTGTCTTTATTGAAAGCCGACCCAGACTCCAAAAATTGCTCGTTTAGGGTGTCGTTCTCCTTCTCTAACCTAAATGTAACTACAATTCCTAGTAGTCAGATGTTAGAAGCTCCAATTCACTTCGCAAACATTAACAATAGACTATTAGTAAAAGCATACATAAGCATTCAAACATTGCATGCTTAAAAAAAAGATGCTCCTGAATTAGGGCCCTTCTCAATTTCATTTAGATTGGTTAAAAAAAGAAACAGCAAACATTTTCCGCATAGATTAAACCTTACTTTCCTTGAAGCTAAATGTCCAAGATTGTTGGCAATATTTCAAAGTGAAAAGTTCTGCGGAAATTATAGTTAAGAAATATAGGTTCAACACAAAAAATATTTCTCAGACGTAAGTTGTGAACAACGAATAACGACTTTGACACAAATTTCTAATCTACGTACGCACTGATTGATTTTATTTATTCAAATTATAATTCCAACTTCATACTTTCCTACCCATGAGGGTCAAACAGTAAATATTTTCAAAATAATTAGAGTTTTTCTGTAGTTTTAAGTAGCATTTAGCAGTAATCGACTATTGACTTGACAGTTTTATACATACTATATTTAAATAACAAAACGAATCTAGATGTCCAAGTTTATAGTCCAATATTAGATCCCGCCCATGACTACCCAACAACTGCTCACAATTAAAGATGCCGCATATTATCTCTCTGTCTCTACAAAGACTTTGAGGAGATGGGAAAAGAAAGGTTTATTTTCAGCCGTAAGAACAAGCGGCGGCCACCGACGATACAGCCTTCAGGCGCTCGTTGACTTCAAAAAAAACAAAAATAAAAAGGTACAAGCGTTGCGGTCATCTTTTTTTGA
>MGHC01000019.1:2471-3983 GCA_001793015.1 Candidatus Woesebacteria bacterium RIFCSPLOWO2_01_FULL_39_10 | reverse complement strand
GATCTCTCATTGGTATACCAAGTCCTGCCAAAGACTTCTAAACGAATTTTTAAATTCAGCTTAGTTATTCTTTTTTTGATATTTTCTGTAAGTTTCCTTTCGGGATTAAAAATCAACTCTGAAAAAATTCTAGGCAAAGTTTCTTTATTTCTGCCCTTTGCAAAAAATGAGGTTAACAAAATCGAATCGTTAAAAGAAAGTATCAAAAGTGCTCAAAACGTATCAGATGTCCTTGCGGCTACTTCGTTCCAAAACGTTTCCTTTAACGTTTACATAGAAAGTATTTTCCGCGACGATGTGTCTTTTTTGCAAAACGCCTCAGTTGAAGGTACTTTGGATCTTATTGGAAATACGCTGACCTCAGCGGATGATTTAAATATAACTCCGGGCGGGGGTGGAATTACAATTGGTGACGGAACAGCAACAATTGATTTGGCAGGAGGAGATCTTTTTGTAACTGATGAGTTGGAAGTCGGCAGCGACGCAACAGTTGGCGGAGACGCGGATATAACAGGTGATGCATCTATCGGATCCTTGACGATTAATTCAGAAACTTTTACTGATCTTACAGGGACAGGTCTTACTCTTTCCAATGGTGTTTTAACTGTAACACTGGGCACTTCAATAGATTCATCAGAAATAACTGACGATACAATAAAGGAGGTAGATCTTAATATATCAAACTCTCCCACAAACACATTCCTTCTAACTTATAATTCATCGACGAGCGGTTTTACGTGGGTGGACCCCGCGGCAACAGGCGCTTGGGTTGATGATGGAACACTAGTGCGATTGACTACATCTAGCGACAATGTAACGGTTGGTTCAGCAACAAGTCTTGCTAAGTTGGGAGTTGACGGAGATACGGATGAAATACAGCTTCTAGTTCAGGGAAATAGCACTCAGACTACAAACCTTTTAGTTTTGGAACAATCTTCAGGAACGGATGTATTTAGCGTATCAAATACGGGGGTTGTGACTCTTTTGGACGGAGGTTTACTGGACCTTTCAGGAATTACCCATAACGATTCAGCAGCTCAAGGTTTACGACTTCCCCAAGCAGCAAGCTTTACAAATATGTCAAGTGGAGAAGGATACCTTGCTTGGGATACAGATAATGACGCACTCGCGTATTACGACGGTTCAACTTGGAATTTAGTTTCTGGTGGAGGTATAACCGGAAGCGGTACAGCTGGGTATGTTACTTTTTGGTCTTCTGGAAGTGCAGTGACGGGAGAATCTACATATTTCTGGGATAGTACAAACGATTTACTTGGAATCGGTACAGGTTCACCTTCTTCAAAGCTACATGTTACTGGAACCAATTCGACAAATCCTTTGGTTTTACTAAATGAAACAGGAACAAACGATATCATACAAGGTCAGGTTTCGAGTTCTACACTTTTTAGAGTGACCAATGCAGGAAACGTCCTTCTTACGGGAACGCTTAATACAGTGTCCGGAAATTTAACGATAAACTCGGCTGGAGGAACGACGACGATTGACGATATA
>MGHC01000019.1:0-2460 GCA_001793015.1 Candidatus Woesebacteria bacterium RIFCSPLOWO2_01_FULL_39_10 | reverse complement strand
GTTTTAGGTGACACAGTTGACATTGGAAGTGCAACAACTGGTATTCGTGTTACTACAGCTGGTGACATTTCTGATATCGATGGGAACCTTTCCATTTCTGATAATACGGACATTACTGGAAATTTAGATGTTTCTGGAACGTTAACCTCGGGAACTGCAAACGCCTTCACAGTAAACGCCTCGGGGCAAATCACAACTGCAACTAACGCAACAATAAACGACATTGACATAAGCACAACTGGTGCTGTAAGTGACGCTGAATCCCTAGCTCTAACCACCGCTGGAAACTCGTGGAGCTCAGCAGGCAACTTGACAATTTCAGGCGACTTGGCAGTAAACGGCGGAGACATAACAACGACCGCAACAGGCTTAAATATTGATGTAGCAAATACAGGAACCTTCTTTTTCAGAGACGGAACCAATAATTTATTTAGGATTCTCGACGGTGGTGCCTTTGGTACAGTCCTTTTGACAACTGCTGCTTCTCAACCGGCCACCTGTACGGAGGGAGAGCTTTATGCTGATGACAACGGAAATCTTTACTACTGTGAGGCGACAAACACTTGGGTAGATATAACTCAAACAGGTGGCAATGTTTCCGGATCTGCAGCCAGCGGTCAAGTTGCATACTGGACGGGAAGCTCCACTATTGCCGGCAACAATAACTTCTTTTTGGATACAACTAATTTTTTACTTGGCGTAGGAACAAATGCACCTGCTCACAGATTGCATGTCACGACAGGCTACGCTGGTAATGCCCTGGCAGTTTTCAACGAAACACTTGGTAATGATATTTTGGTAGCATCGGCCTCGTCAACAACAAGGGTAAGGATAACAAACGCTGGCAATATATATCTTACTGGAACATTAAATACTGTTTCCGGTAACTTAATAATCGACTCTGCTGGTGGATCAACAACAGTTTCTGACAACTTTGTTGTAACAGGAACATCTGACTTGCAAGGAAATGTCTCTGACTCGGGTGGAAATTTGGTCTTAGACGATACCGTTGACATTGGAAGTGCAACAAGTGGAATAAATGTAACCACAGCTGGAGTTATAAGTGATATCGATGGTAATGTTTCTATTAGCGATAATACTGATATCACAGGGGCACTTGATGTTTCATCAACCCTTACGGTTGGATCATCAAATCAGTTTCAGGTTGACGCGAGTGGAAATGTCACTACAACTGGAACAATAACTGCTGCAACAGATGAAACCATAAACGGAATTGATATATCAGCGGCAGCTGTATCTGATATTGTCTCGCTTACTCTAACAACCGCAGGAAATTCTTGGACTTCTTCAGCTTTAACTGTTGGAGTTACTTTAGATGCCAACGGGCAAGTTGATCTTGGTGACGGTGGCGACACAATAGCTGTCTCAGGTACAACTTTATCTTTAACCTCAAACGGAGCGACGAATGATATTACAGCTACATCTGCCGATGACATTATTTTTGATGATCTTCAACTGTCCTCCCCTATCCAAATGACAGATGTTGACACCTCTCTCCCCAACTCAAATCTTGGTATTGTTGATGCAATAAATGACGCCTGGAATGCAGCAATCGGCGGAGGTGGTGGTTTGTGGACTCTTTCTTCTGGAACAGTATATCCAACAACGATAACTAACAGAGTGGGTATTGGTACAACAACTGCTGCAAATATTATTTCAATGCTTTACGTAACAAATGACTCAACAGCAACCGGTAAATCTGTTGCAATATTTAATCAAACAGAGTCCGAAGATATTTTGACAGCATCAGCATCAGGCACTCCCCGACTGACTCTAACTAGTGCCGGAAACCTACAGTTCCACCAAGCATCTTCGATAACAACTACGACAGGCAACTTAACATTGGATTCGGCTGGTTCTACAGTATTTGCTGATGACTTATCCTGGACCGACGCATCCCCTACCCTAACTCTTAATAACGGAGTTACATTTAACATTTTCGATGGTACACAAAACCTTTTAACTCTCACCGATCAGGGTGCGACAGCGGATTTAACAATTTCAGGTGATTTAACTGTATCTGGTGGAGATATAACTTCAGCCGCAGCGGCAAATCTTTTAAACACTGTCTCGACTACAATTAATTTCGGAAGTGCTGCAACCACACTTAATATCGCTGATGCTGCAATCACAGGCACAATCGATATAGGAGGTGTAACTGCAGACGGGGCAACGACAATAAATATTGCGACTAATGGAACGTCGGCAGACACAATTGCAATAGGAAATTCAACCGCAGCAACCACATTAGCCTTAACGGGAGGAGATGATTGGTCAGTAACAACGACCGGTATTGGTACATTCACCCAGGTTAACGTCGATAATCTTCGCCTGGACGCGAACACTTTTTCTTCAACCTCAGGAGATATTACAATTGATGCATTTGACGGAAATGTTCTTTCGGGAGATGCGTTTAACGTAGGAGGAGCCGCGGCGGCC
>MGHC01000018.1:22350-23190 GCA_001793015.1 Candidatus Woesebacteria bacterium RIFCSPLOWO2_01_FULL_39_10 | reverse complement strand
TTCTGCAAAACCATGCTATACTTAGCTTATGAAAAATATAACTAAAAATATTTTAGAATACACTGTAATATTCGAACCAGCAGAAGAAGGAGGATATACCGTTAACGTACCGGCTATCCCAGGATGCCGCACCCAAGGAGATACTTTTGAGGAAGCTGTAGCTAATGTCAAAGATGCAATAATTGGTTGCCTTGAGGTTTTGAAAGAAGAAGGACTGGAAATTCCCCAGGAGGAGCCTGAAACAGTAATTGTAAAAGTTTCTGTTTCAAATCCAACACTAACTGCCTAAAAATGACTTCGTTTAAACCTAAAGAAGTTGTTAAAATTCTTCGCAAGCTTGGATTCACTGAAAAACGTCAAAAAGGAAGTCATCTTATAATGTATAACCCTAATTCTAATATCACCATTCCTGTTCCAATGCACTCTAAAGATCTTAAGAAAGGACTATTAAAGGGAATAATAAAAGATGCTGAATCAACAGAAAAAGAGTTCCTCAAACTCAAATAAACTTCTAATTTGTATTTATATCAAAATAATCCCTTACAAATTTGTGCATTTTAATAACAGCTTCTTCCACTTCACCCAGAATTTTATTAGCAATCTCCAAGGTTTCATTATCATACGGGGCACGAAAAAGTTGAGCTTCATACCCTAACTCCTCGTACCGAAGTTCTCCATACTCGAGAATATCCATAATTCGTTTATCATTCTTGAATTGCTTTTTATTTTTGCGAATAAGTTCAAAAGTTAATGGATTAATTGATACGTATACTTTTATAAAAATTCTTGATATTTTTTCATCCAAAATTCTGGTTTCAAAAGTCATATATGCTTCGGAGT
>MGHC01000018.1:21757-22299 GCA_001793015.1 Candidatus Woesebacteria bacterium RIFCSPLOWO2_01_FULL_39_10 | reverse complement strand
CTTAATCTTTGGACGTGTTTCTATGTATTAATACATAGAAACACTGAATACTGGAGATTAAGTATAATATTCTGTATGGAAACAGGAGTAGACAGAAAAAAATTCGATTGGATTTAAACCTTTAGAAGCTGGTGACGTTCACCTTTTACATAAATGGTTGAACACACCACATGTTGTTGAATGGTATGGAAAGAAACACTTCACCCTAGACGAAGTAAAACAAAAATATCTCCCTAGAATAAATGCTGACTCTCAACTAAGCGCATATGTAGATAAGGACGCATCCGCAGGTCTAGATTTATTTATAGGTGATCCTACATATTTAGGCCTGGGCTTAGGATCGAAGATACTTAAAGAATTCCTAGAACAGGTAGTCTTTCAAGAAGAAGGAATTACGACTTGCGTCGTTGACCCTTCACCAAACAATACTCGGATGATAAGAGTAAATGAAAAGGTAGGATTCAAATACTTAACAACAACTACCGGATCAGAACCTAAATATTTGATGATCAAACAAAAAGAAGATACATAAAACTGAAAGT
>MGHC01000018.1:9576-21715 GCA_001793015.1 Candidatus Woesebacteria bacterium RIFCSPLOWO2_01_FULL_39_10 | reverse complement strand
TGGCCGTTTTTCTTTTTCCCTTGGCTCGCCGAAGATTCATCGGAGGCGGCTTCTTCCCCTTCGGCTTTCTCTTTCGAACCCTTGTCCTCCGAAGCTTTAGCGGAGGAGGAATACATCGCCTGTCCAATCTGGCTTAAGTTTTCTGATAGATCCTTTGTTGCTGCCTCTATTTCATCTTTTCCTGCATCTTCTTTAGCCAAAACATCTTTAACTACTTTTATTTTCTCTTCAACTTTAGTCTTTACGTCAGCTGGAGCCTTGTCGCCTGCTTCTTTAATTGCTTTTTCGGCAGCTGCAACCGTTGCGTCCGCTTGGTTTCTAGCTTGGATTTTCTCGGCTTTAACCTTATCTTCTTCTTTGTGATGCTCGGCTTCCTCCTGCATTCTTTTGACTTCGTCGTCAGAAAGTCCAACTGCACCTGTAATTTTTATATTTTGAGTTTTGCCTGTTGCCTTATCTTTTGCAGTAACAGTCAAAATTCCACTCGCATCCATATCAAAAGCAACCTCAACTTGGGGAACCCCTCTCGGGGCTGGGGGAATACCGTCAAGAACAAATCGCCCCAAGCTTTTATTGTCTGAGGCCATCGGACGCTCTCCCTGTACTACATGAATTTCGACCTGTGTCTGGTTATCAGCAGCTGTAGAAAAAACTTCTGTCTTGGAAGTCGGGATTGTGGTATTTCTGGGAATCATAGGCGTTGCAACAGACCCTAAGGTTTCAATTGCTAAAGTTAAAGGAGTCACATCCAAAAGCAAAATATCTTTTACCTCGCCGCCTAAGACCCCTGCTTGAATTGCAGCTCCAATTGCAACTACTTCATCTGGATTAACACTTTTGTTTGCATCCTTTCCAAAGAAACTCTTAACAGTCTCAACAACTTTGGGCATTCTGGTCATTCCGCCGACCAAGATAACTTCGTCAATATCGTGCGGATCAAGTTTTGCGTCTTTCAAACAAGCCTCAACCGGCTTCATAGTCTTTTCGATTAAATCAGAAACCAAGCCCTCAAGTTTTGCGCGAGTGAGTTTCATAGTAAGGTGAAGCGGATTACCGTTATGCTGTGTAATATAAGGCTGGTTAATCTCTATCTCTGAAGCGGCTGAAAGCTCAATTTTTGCTTTTTCTGCAGCGTCTCTCACTCTTTGAAGCGCTTGTTTATCGGCCCGTAAGTCAACTGTATTTTCTTTTTTAAATTCATCGACAATCCAATCAACAATTTTTTCGTCAAAATCATCTCCACCAAGGTGGGTATCACCATTTGTAGCTTTAACCTCGAAAACTCCTTCGCCCAGTTCCAAAATTGAAATATCAAAAGTTCCACCACCCAAATCATAAACCGCAATTTTTTCTGCTTTTTTCTTTTCAAGCCCATAAGCTAAGGCTGCTGCGGTTGGTTCATTTATTATTCGCTCAACTTTTAACCCCGCAATTTCACCTGCCTGTTTTGTAGCTTGGCGCTGGGAATCGTCAAAATAGGCAGGAACTGTAATAACGGCTTTTTCAACACTTTCTCCCAAGTAAGTCTCGGCATCTTTTTTCAACTTCATTAAAATCCTTGCTGAAATTTCCTGCGGAGTATATTTCTTGCCTTCAACTTCTACCTCAGCCATCTTGTCTTTGCCTGCGACGACCTCGTAGGGAACCATCTTTTTGGTTTTTTCGCTCTCTGCATCGTCAACGCGTCTACCCATAAGTCGTTTTATTGAATAAATTGTGTTTTTGGGATTTAAGATCATCTGACGTTTGGCAACGTCTCCTACAAGATTTTTAACAGGTTCAACAACGGATGGTGTGATATTTCGGCCAGTATCAGCCGCGGGGATGACTTTTGGATGTCCCCCTTCCATTACTGCAACAACTGAATTTGTTGTTCCTAGATCAATACCAACTATTTTTCCCATATTTTTATTTTACTAATCTTTTAGATTTACTCAAGATAATTTCGTTACTTTCACCTTTGCTGGCCTAACTACTTTCCCGCCTGCCCGCCCTGCTTGCGCAGGCAAGGCAGACAGGTCCTCAAATTTCCAACCTGTTAAAACTAATTCCTCAATTTTGCCCTTTTCCCCCCCTCCGGGCCTGACCTCCGGTTCTGAGAACCTCTCGGTTCGGAGAAGGCCCTCTCTCCGAGTCTCGAGACTCTCTGAGTCGGAGACTGGGCCGGGGGCTTCAACTAATTCTATTGCTTCATGAACCTCAGGATCAAATTCGTCTCCTTGTTTCGGACTTATTTCTACCAAACCTTCTTCATTTAAAACTTTTTTAAATTCAGAAAGTGCGATTTCCAAACCTTGGTCTTTAAGATGGTTTTGTGCCGACTCTATACTATCAAGAATTGGCAACAGTCTAATTACAATTCTTTCGGCCGCGAACTTGAACCAAGCTTCTCTCTCGCTTTCTGTCCTTTTTCTTAAATTATCATAATCTGCTAATGTTCGCACCAACTGATTTTTCAATTCTTCAACTTTTCCCTTATCCTTCCCGTCTGCTTGCTGATTGTCTTTCGGTTTCCTCACTTGCAAACCTCCTCTATTAAATCTCTGAAATATCGAACCGCAGGAATAACTCGCGAATAAGGAAGTCTTGTCGGACCAATTACTGCAAGGGCTCCGCGTTTTCCTCGAATGTCAAATTGAGATGCAACAACTCCAACCGGACGAAAACCCGGCCATCCCAATTCTTCACCAAAAATCACTTCTATTGGAGTTGCTCCAGTCATGCGTCTAAAGAAAAGTTCATGCATCTGTTGCACTTCTTCAAGAAACGTAAAAAGCTGCATCGTTGCTTCCATGTCTGTAAATTCAGGATTATGGAATATGTGTGAGTATCCTGCGCTCCAGACTCTATCTTCTTCATCCATTGTTGCAACGGAAAGCGATTGAGTTACGTGGGAAAGTGCATGAGTTGCTTCTTCCAAAATTTCGTCGACATCATTTTTTACACCAAGGACATCCTCCTTTGCCTTCACTTCTTCAGCCAAACTCATTTGCCTCTCTTCCATTAGTTGGTCAATGTAAAATTTCATTGCCTTAGGAGAAGGAATCCTACCGGAAGACGTATGAGGTTGCCTTAAAAATCCTGACCTTGTAAGTGCAACCATTTCATTTCTAATAGTTGCAGGAGAGACTCCAAGACTATATTTCTTTTCCAAATTTTCCGAACCAACAGGTTCAGCAATCTCAATATATTCATCAATTAGAGACTTTAAAATCTGGGTTTGCCTTGCTGTTAATGCGTCTGACATAGTTCGCTTTGCTCACAGAACAAAGTGCAAAGAACATAGTACATAGGAAAATTCTGTCTCTCTATGCACTCTGTAGTATGTTCCATGTACTATCTGTTTAGCAGAAGGTTACCACGAGTGCTAATAGCTGTCAAGACCCGTTAGATAGTTTCTCATCTAACGGGTCGCAGTCCCGAAGTTGCGCTCCTCGGAGGCGAGGACGTAGACCTCGCGACGAGGTAAGCATACTTTGGGACAAGTTCCACAAGCTAGGAAGAGGAGGTGTCGGATGTCGTTGGAGCAACTGTTTCTTCTTCCTTTTTAGGAATTGGAGATAATTTACGACCTACAAATATTCTTTTGATAAGATTGAAAAACACCCAGACCTCACGCGAGCCAAGTGCGATAGATATACCTACGTATAACACCATACCAGTAAAAAGGACAAGCATTGTGAGAATAATAAGGTTTGTTGTATATCTTGTGTCTAAGACAAACTTTTCAAAAGGGAAAACTTGGGGTACGTCCAATCTTCCCAAAAAAGATAATCTTTTCACCCATACAGATCTGTCAAAAAATTTGAGCATTAAGTACATAAAAACTCCTGAAGTTAATGTTGCAACAAGTGATCTTGCAAAAGGTACAAAAAGTGAAGGGCTAAATGAATTAAGACGTTTATTAATAAGGTAAAAAAGAGCGATCGATTGAACAAAGGTTCCGATCGTAAAAGCCGCTGCAAGTCCCCACACATCGTATCCTAAAACAATAACAAAAAGATAATCTAAGAAAAGCATTAGAACAATCGAACTTATAGAAACGATAACGGGCGTTTTTGTATCATGAAGAGCGTAAAAGGCACGCGCTATGATTGCATTCGCGGATTGAAAAAGAACGCTTGCTCCGAATGCTGAAAGTACATAACCAGTTTGGATGGTCGCTTCCCATGAGAAAATATCTGTTCCATACACTAAGCGTACAATTGGAATTCGTAGAATTATAAGTGCAGCAGACACGGGAAGAACCAAAAAAGCCATCTGGTATAAGGCGTCCAACAGTGTCTTTCTAAATTCTTTTGGCATATCAGCTTGCCGCGCAAGAGTGGGAAGTGCTGCCTTAGCAATTGAAGTTCCAAAAAGTCCAACCGGAAGAAGATGCAGAGTATTACCAAAAGTGTAGTAGGTATAGGAAGGAATCGAAATAAGTGATGCAAAGAAAAGTTCAGCAGATTTTGCAATTTGCAAAAACGTAGTTTCGATAAGACGAGGTAAGGCAAGCTTTCCGATTTTTTTAACATCGTCGTTTATTTCAATTTTAGGTTTAAAGCGAAATCCAAGCTTCATAGCAAAAGGGAGCTGAATCAAAAAATGACAGGACGCGCCCAAAACAACTCCTATGACAGGTCCAAGTAGGTGTAGATTTGGAGCCAAAAAAATAGTGCCTAGGATAATACCGACATTGTAAAAAAGTGGAGCTAGAGCCGGAATAAAAAATCGCCTTAGCGATTCAAGAACACCTGTTAATACATAGGAAATTACAAAAAATCCTTGGGCAGCGAATAAAATTCGTGCCAAGTATGCAATTAGTTTTTGATCATTTAGCTCAAATCCGGGAGCGAGTAACCCGTAAAATTTCTCCGCACCAAAGCCTAAGATTGTTGCAAAAATTACGAAAATAATAAGACCAAGATTGACAACAGTCGCTGCAACATTCCAGGCATTTTTCTCTCCCTTTTTTAAGCTTTTCGTGAAAACCGGGATAAAAGCTGAGGCAAAAGTCCCAAAAACCAACACCTCAAAAACCAAATCTGGCAAGCGGAAAGCTGCAAAAAACAAAGAGAGTTCACTGGGTGTAAAAAAGTGTGCCAAAACTCTTTGGCGAACAAGCCCTAAAACTCGGGAAACAACAATCATAACCATAATAATGGTCGCAGCCGAAAGAACAGTCTCCTGGGGATCAGTAAAAACTTTTTTACCTTTTAATAAAAGTTTTCTAAACATTATTGCCTTCGATCTTACTCGGGTTAATACTCAGTAAGTATATGTGTTGATATTTTGAGCTTTTTTGATTATACTCGCGACAAGGAATAGGAATAAAGAACTAAAGAGAGTAGTGTATTTTATACTTTTTTTTATTCCTGACTAAAATGCCAGTAACTAAAACAGCAAAAAGAGCCCTTCGCGGATCCCGTCGGAAGGAAAAAGTAAACAAAAAGATCCTAAGCAAACTAGAGTCTGTTGTGAGGCTTGCCAAAAAAAGTAAGAAAGAGAATGATGTAAGAAAAGCCTTCTCATTCATTGATCGTGCAGCAAAGAAGAAAACAATCCACAAGAATAAGGCGGCACGGATAAAAAGCAATCTTTCCAAACTTCTTATAAAGGCTAAGAGTTCAACGAAAGTGAAAACTTCTAAAGCCCCGAAGTCTTTAAAAAAAAGGTCCTCAGTCTCGGCTCGCAAACCAACTCCTAAGCGAAAAAAGTAGCTTCTTTCACCCTTTCTCATGTGATATATTCAAATAAGAGTAAAACTGATTTTCAGTATTTATTTCTTTGCCACTCTTTCTTTTGTAAAGAAAGAGTGAATGTGTATGTCTGCCCGAAAACAAGAGAAAATAAATTTACTTCCCCAAAAGGGATTCGAAGCTACAACCACGGGGCGTTTGCTTGCCTGGGTACTTTCTACTTTTAGAATCATCGTTATCGTTACCGAAATAATAGTTATGATTGCATTTCTTTCCCGCTTTTGGCTGGACGCACAAAACGCAGACCTTAATGAAGAGATTGAAGAAAAAAAAGCGGTTCTTATGGCTTCAGCTAACCAAGAGAAAGAATTCAGAGATACGCAAAAACGACTATCAATTTTCTCCAATACAGTATCTTTGCAAGGTACAGCTCCGAATGCTCTTCAAAAAATAGTGTCGTATCTACCTGACGATCTTTTTCTTACCCAGGTTACTTTCGATAAAAGTGCTTTTAATATCGAGGGAGCAACACCAAGTGAGCAAAGCATTCAACAATTCGTTGTAAATCTTAACGCAAGCGGTAGTTTTTCTGAAGTTTTTTTGCAAAGCATACAGTCAGAAACCAAAGATTCAAATTTACTTATCTTTAAAATAAGTGCAACACTTACCAAATCAGAAGGGAAATAAAAAAATATTATGAATCCAGGCTGGAGAAGTAACTACCTACGCTATAAATCATACTTTCTAAACGTCATTGGACGCTATAGAGAAAGGGCAGATATTCGAGTCTATCTTGAAATTCTACTTTCCCTATTTACAGTATCTATCTTTTCAATTTTTGCACTTAGGCCTACTCTTCTTACTATTGCTGAACTGATAAAGGAGATTGAGGCAAGAAAGGAAACTCTTGCTAAAATGGAAGCAAAAATAGAAAATCTCGCGCAAGCCCAGAGTCTACTTGATAGAGAGAGGCCAAGAGTCGCACTTCTAAAAACCGCTGTGCAAGAAAAATACGAACCTGTTATTTTGGCCAGACAGATTGAAGGGTTATCGTTAAAGCATCAATCTCCTATCTTGGGTTTATCTGCTGGAAAGGGAGTTATTAGTGGAAATGGAACTTCAACTTCCAACCAAACTGAGAATGGAGAGGCACCGGCTGCTTCTGAAAATCTCGAGTTCTCTTTTGAAACAAGCGCGAGTATCGATCAATATACGCTTCTTTCAAACTTCTTAATAGATTTGGAGAAACTACTTATGCCTGTTGAGATAATCGGAATTAGAATGAATACCCAGGAAAAGACTGAAGGGAAATCAATATTTTTATCTATTGACGGAACACTACCTTACTCTATGAAAGAGCAATAAAAAAAATGAAAAAACCACGAGCACCACGACTGGTCACTGTTGCAATTTTCACAACAATTACGATCATTTTCTGGGTATTTTTCAGTCTCTACAAAGTCTTTACATCATTAGAACCAGCTAATATCGATCCCAAGTTATTAGAACCACTTAATCCTATCCTTGATACAGATGCTTTGAATCGTCTTGAGGGAAGGGTCTTTTTCCAAGAGGGAGACGTAGTTGCACCTCTTACAGTTCCCGCTCCTTCCCCTACTCCAATAATTGTGGCCGAACCTTTGGAGACACCTACTGAAACGGCAACGGATGAAGGCGAGTTTTCTACACCATGAAACTGAAGTACTGCATTGACTCAATCCTTCACCCACTTTATTATTAGTAAGGAAACAAACTATGCCTGATAACAACCAAGCACCTGATCCTACATCTACGCCGTCGCAAAGTTATACAGATGTTCCTGAGCAAACCTCTACTTCGTCAGAACTCCAGCATTCGTTCACGGGGGCATCTGACCAACCGCTTTCTAACCCATCTTTGCAATCTCCAGTACAAGATGTAGTAGCAAATCCAACCGATACACAGCAATCTATTCCAACAGATAGTCAACAAAATGATAGTTTTTCTGATCAACCACAAGCAGTTGTTACGGCCCCCCACGCACCGAAAAAATACGGTGGTAAGAAAATAATTGCAACAATCTTTGGAATACTCTTACTAGTTGGTGGAGTGGCTGCAGGAGTAATTTTAGTTCAGAGGCAACAACAAATTGCAGAAAAAGCGGCAAGTGGTAAAGAATGTCAGCAATCCCAAGATTGTGTTCTTTTGGATAACCCCGGAAATTCGGGAAGTTTCACCGCGCCGCGTCCGATAAGTTACGTAAAAATTACGGCCAAGGATGTGCATGAGTATGAGTCGGGTGATACAAACGATGGTTGCTACCATGTAGTTATAAACGGAAGTTTCCTTTCTTGGAATAGGGTGGGCGAAGGACCTGATTGTAAAGATGTCAGTAATGTGCAGGTATGGATGAAGGAAGACGAAGCTACTCCAACGTCAACCCCAACGCCGGAGCCAACAGAAGTTCCAGAAGAAACTCCGACACCAACATCAAAGGTTACCCCAACTGAAACCCCCGATACGCCAACCGAGGTTACAGCCCAGTGTTCTGACGTAAAAGCATATGACGAAGAATGGATCCTTCTCTCTTCGCAAGACTTAAGCAACCTAAAGAAAGGCGACACTGTGCGCTTTACGGTTTCAGGTTCCACTTCAAGTGGGACATTTGATAAAGCACGCTTTACGGTAAATGGAACTTCTCTCGGAGAAACAACAAAGAAAAAGCCAGGGTCAAATGAATTTTATGTCGAATACATAGTTCCTGCAGGCGTAACAACTTTTACAGTTAAAGGAGAAGTTCACCACTCACAACTTAAATGGATTTAACATGAAAGAATTTTTGAAAGGAAAAGTAGTAACAGGAGTTGTTGTAATTGCTACCGTAGTTTTGGCCGGGGTTGCAATATTCACTGCATTAAGACTGTACCAACTAAGACGAGAGTCTGTGGCACCAACTGCGCCGGAGTCCGAACCAGCTGCTTGGGACTGTAGCAAATACACATTTTCTGTGAGCGGGAGTGGGGTTGTAGCTATTCAAAACCAATCCACAAGAGATGAACCCGCCCAACAGGCAAGAGTTTCTATAAATGGTACTTTGGTTACAACACTCAATGTCCCGGCGCTTCCAAAAGGTCAAAATGCAACTCTTGGCACTGTCCAAGTCCCGCAAGGCGCATTTTCCTGGGAAGTTGTAGGCACAAAAGATTGTAGAAATTCTGGTACTGCTAGTGGCGAACCAGTTTCTTGTGAGCAACTTACTTTTAAATTGGTCGGAAGTTCGCCAACTGTAACTCCTACCATAACACCTACAGTTACCACTTCTCCAACACCAACTGACCGTCCGATTGGTGGAACAAGCCCAACTCCTACACCAACGACTCCGCCGGGAGCAACATCAACACCGACACCAACTCAGGGTTCTACTACATCGTCGACTTCAACCCCGACCCCTACTCAAGGAGCAATTGCCGCGATATCTCCAACACCCAGCGGAGATCAGCTTCCCAGTGCGGGAATTGGTATGCCGACTATTGCAGGAATCTTTCTAGGAATACTTTTGATAGTTGGCGCTCTTATTCTTGCCTTCTAACTTTCTTACAAACAAACGGGGTCTCTTGGTATACTTCATAAAATGGCTCGTTACGACCTGAAGAAAAGTTTATCCAAAATACCCCTTTTTGAAATCCTATTATTTACCTTCTTTTTCTTTTTTTCTTCACTTCTTATGTGGAAAACCTTCCGTGTCGATAGCGAAGGTAACATGCAAATAGCCAACCATGCTTGGAGTGATTTTGCGGCTTCAATACCGCTGATCAGATCCTTTTCTTTTGGAAGTAATTTTCCAATTGAACATCCACTTTTCCCAGGAGAACCTATCCGCTACCACTTTCTTTTCTATCTTCTGGTAGGAATTCTTGAACGATTTGGATTAAGAATTGACTTTGCTCTTAATGGTTTAAGTAGCATTTCTTTTGCTCTTCTTTTATTCATGATCTATCTTCTGGCCAAAACACTATTTCAAAAAAGGTCGGTTGGAATTTTAAGTGTTTTTCTTTTTCTTTTTAACGGCTCTTTATCATTCATCGAATTTTTCAAATTACATCCACTGTCGACTAGCACTTTTAGTAATATTATCCATGCAAGTGTATTTCCATCATTCGGGCCCTACGATGGGAAAATCGTATCTGCCTTCTGGAATCTAAATATATACACAAACCAAAGACACCTTGCTCTTTCTTTTGCCCTAAGCCTCCTAACAATCTACCTTCTTTATTGCAAATTCAATTTTAAAAATAAGTTAACAGTTAGCCTTTCTGTATTGTTTATTTTAGTAACCTTAGTTTTATTGAATAAAGCGGTCTTTATAATTACCCTTCCTTTTATTGCTTGGTTTATAGTTCTCAAACCTCAAAAAAGGGCATTTCTAATATTGACGTTTTTTCTAGGAACTGCTTTCTTTCTACTTGTATCTACAGCAACCAAAGATTTCGGGACAGTTAGATTAAAATTGGGTTTCCTGATAAACGAACCGTTAACTCTTGTCACTTTTATTAGATACTGGTTCTATAATTTTGGTCTCTATACCATCCTTATACCTATCGGGTGTTTGCTTTGTCCTAAAAAGGCAAGGAGGTTGATACTTCCTTTGTTAGCAATTTTTGTTTATGCAAATATTTTTCAATTCTCTACCGATATCATAAACAACCACAAATTTTTCAACTTCTTTCTAATTTTCGGGTCTATGTACGCAGCCAATTTTTTGATCTACCTTTCGGGGAAAAACCTCTTTAAAAGTTCGGTCTTTGGCAAAACTATCGCTATCATTTTAATTTTTTTTCTAACTATTTCCGGTGTGATTGATCTTTTTGCAATTTTGAATGACAGGACAATAAAATTAGGGGGCATTTCTACAAACCCAGACGTATACTTTTTTGCTCATAAAACTCAACCTCGTTCAGTCGTACTTAATTCAAATTTTCTCTACCATCCAGCATCAATCGCAGGTCGACCTATATTCCACGGATACCCATACTTCACCTGGTCGTACGGCTACGATAAAGAGAAAAGAGAAAAAATTCTCATATCAATCTACAGATCTAGGTCAAAAAGTGAAGCCTGTAATCTTCTTCTTAGTAATAATATCTCTTATGTTGAGCTAGATGACAACCCAGAGCGATATATTATGCCCAACTGGGAATTATGGAATAAAGAATTTGATCCCATATACAGAAATCCAAACAGTGGTATTAGCGTATATGAAGTTAACTCATCATGTAATCTTTCAATAGACCAACCTTTAAGTCTTTGAATATACCCCCTTGATGCTGTTCGCTCGAATCTTTATTAAATCTCTTAAAGATCTGATAATATCTTGGGGAAATCTGACCTTTGTGTTAGGATCGTTCCTCCATTTAACTGGAATTTCTAAAATCCGATACCCGAGTTTATTGGCAATAAATAAGACCTCTGGATCAAAACCCCAACGGTCGATAGTTACCTTATTGAAAATATTCAAAGCAGCGTCTTTGGTGAAACATTTAAAACCACAAGTAAAATCAGAGATGTCGAGTCCCAAAGTCCTCCGGGATAACAAAGTAAAGGATTTTCCCAAAGATTCTCTTACAAATGACTGACGGTTAAAAACGTTTGCCCCTTCAATTTTTCTAGAACCAATAACAACATCGTATTCTTTAATCCTTTTTAAAAATTTAGGTAAATCGGATGGAGAAGTCGATAGGTCAACATCCATAAAGAGCAGGTATAAACCTCGTGCTTTCAACATTCCCTTTTTTACCGCATGACCTTTGCCCATGTTTTTATCATAAGAGATAATTTTTAATGGAGTTTTTAGAGAAATTTTAAGCAAGATTTCTTCAGTTTTATCATTACTTCCATCGTTAACCAGAACGATCTCTGAAGTATACTTAAAGCTTTGTAAAAATCTGTCTATTTTTTTAAGATTCTTAATCCTTTTTTCCTCGTTATAAACTGGAATAATAACAGATAAATAAGGTTTCATCGTTTTTCCGCAACAGCGATTAAAGTCAATCCGAATGGAATATTCTTTCTCTCCAGATACCATATTTCGATTTTGGCAATATATTTCAATAAATAATTGATAAAGCCAAAATTGATGGAAAAGTCAGAAGAGTAACTTTTCAGCGGCAATCTTTCTTTAAACCTTCGTATTAAAAATGCTGGTATGAGCAGGAAAGAATAAAGATAAGAAATTTTAACAATATTAAATTGATTTTTATTCAAGATGCGGGTCAATGTTTGTTTTGTATAGCGCTTTTTATGTCCCAAAATCCTGTCCCACTCGCTCCACATCCAAGGATATGCAGGGACCGTCAAAATTAATATTCCGCCTTTTTTCAACACTCGCCTAAATTCCTCTATAGATTTTGAATCGTTGGTATGTTCTAAAACGTCTAGCACAGTTAGACAATCAAAAAAAGAGTTTCTGAAAGGTAGTT
>MGHC01000018.1:5269-9553 GCA_001793015.1 Candidatus Woesebacteria bacterium RIFCSPLOWO2_01_FULL_39_10 | reverse complement strand
CTATTGAGACCTTTTCCTTTGCAAATTTTTATTGCGTCTACATGGCTATCAACTCCCCACATTTTGGCTATATCGGCAAGTTTCTCTATAATCATCCCGGTTCCACAACCTACATCCAGAATTTTAGGACTTTTTTTATTAACGTATTTCTCCACCAAAAGTCTTATAAGTTTTTGTTTTGACTTATGCCACCAGTGTAACTTTTCCTGATCCAAGATATCTTTAAAGAGATCCTCTCGCATTAATTTAGTATTTCTGGTACTTACTAATTGTAAGCATTATTAACATACTTGATCCCGCTTTTTAACTCACAAACAAGATAAGAGGGATTTTGAAAAACAACTTTTTTACACAGCTTGCCGACCTTATCGGAGAGATATTGTGGCGGCATTAGAGACCATGGTCCTTGCTGGTAGGGTCCAAATATGACGAATGAGAAACCGGAGTTGGGGTTTACCTGGCCATTCGTCAGATATCTGTCCAAGCTAAAAAATACTTTGTCTACAAGAGGAGAAACTTCTGCATTCAAAAACCAACCAACATAATATACACGATCACGGGGATTTATATTTTTTTCAAAAAAATTAATTATATCTTTTTGATGAGACAAGTTCAGAATAGGGGTACTCGGAAATCCTTCTAAACTTCTTACAAATCTATTTGTGCGCCAAGTATTAACGCTATTTTGATTAAGGTCCATTTTAAAATTCATGTTTTTATAACTTAAATTAGTCAGCATTAACACCAGCAAAGCCCAAAAAAATATTTTAGCCGAAATGCTTAACTTCAATTTCCCAGACAAAAGATTTCCGACAAATATGCATATTAAGGCCATTCCCAAGAATAGGGCTTGCCAGGCGTGTCGCGCCCAACCTGTTCTAGCTATCAATAAAAACCACAAAAACCAAAAAACGCTTGAGCTAAAAATTAGGAAAAATAGCACTTTGTATTTTTTTACTTTTTTGGAAATTAAAACCAAAAACGAAGATAGGAAAAGAAGCCATGCCAACATGGGTCTTTGTACACCAACATCCATCCATATTGAATATTTCTTTTTGAAAAATCCCCATTCAATCTTTTTAAATAAACCGTCGATTCCGCTTCCACCACTCTTTAAAACAAGACTGATATCTTTTTGAACCCCCTTCCAAGCTTCATAACCAAAGTTATTTACAAGAAAAAAATATTTATATGATTCAAAAAGAATTAGAGGAGCTATGAGACCGATTAAAAATATTGACCATTTTTTAATAATAACTATGAATGATCCCCTATTGGCAATAACATCCCACACAGCCAGCAGTAGGAAAGAAGGAAAAGCTAACATAAAGAGGGTTTTTGTTAAAAAAGAAAATGAAAAAAAGAGGCCAGAAGAAAGCATCAATAAAAAATTTCGTTTCCTTTTGAATGCGAAATAAGTGAGTATAAAGCTGATCATCAAATAAAATAATGCTACGTGTTCCGACAACGCTTCATAAGAAAAAGCAATGGTAAATTGGGGAACCGCCCAGAGCCATAGCTGAAAGAGAATTAACGCAAGTAAACCGCCAACCTGCCAAATAATTAGAAAGGTTAAAATAAGTAAACCCATAAAGGCTAAAAGTGGCCACGCCCTGAATTGCCACCAGTCATAACCAAAAATCTTTAGCATCAAAGCTTCGGGAATAATATATCCCGGACCTACCGTTACACCTGCGGGAAAATAGACAAAACCATTATCATCTTGAACTGAAACTCTCCCATGAATACTTGGATACGTGCCCTTCATGGTTTCAGTAACTGTATTTGTATAGGAAGCATAAATTCCTCTCTGGGCTAAACTTCTTGCGACCCCGAGATACCAGCCGCTGTCGTGTTCAACTCCTCCGATGTGTGTAGCAAAAAACACGCTTCTTAATAAAAAAGGAAGTACCATTAACAGTACAAAAATATAATTAACTTTTTTAACCATTGCGACTTATTATATAATTTTCAAATGTAGTATTGTCGTAAGAAATTATGTTTATTGGAAACGTTAATTACTCTATCTATTGGGAATTTAATAACTGTGGTATTTTCAAAGTCCTCAGAAAAATAAGAAGGGAAAATATACCATCCCCATGCTTGATAAAATAAAATACAGCCTTACTATTTCACTCTCAATAATTTTACAAATCGGTGTTGTCTGGGATGTTATATTAAGAACTGTCAATTTATTAACACTTACTCTTTGGATACTTAGTATTTTTCTTTTATACGTATCATTCCCCAGTAATAAAAGTGGGAGAAAAAATACCAACACGAAAAATTTTAATAAACTCCTCCCTGCAGTTCTTATAATTATAATCGCTTTATTAATAAGATTTAATTTTATGACTGACGACTCAAGATTTCATGGCGATGAGTACCTGACGGCCTACTTTTCCTATTCACTCGAGAACTTTAGTAAAATTGACTGGTTTGGCGTTTATCCAGAAAAAGGTGTATGGGTAAGTCAATTCCCCGTTTTATATTTCCTAATACAAAAGGTGTTCTTAACAGCTTTTAAAGTGAGCACATTGGTAATGCGAATTTCGACACTTCCCTACCTATTTCTTACGTTTATCACACTATTCTTAATTGCAAGACAACTTTACGGTAATACTGTTGCTTATGTATCCATAATCTTGCTCACTCTATTTTCACCAGATCTATATTTATCGCGGTGGGCATTACACTTTATCAGTAGTACCGCACTTTTCCTTCTTACCACTTATTTTTTTATACTCTCATATAAGTTTGGTAATAAATTGTATTTTGCTCTGACTGGTATATTTATGGGCCTTTCTTATATGACTTATTATTCATCGTATTTAATCGCACCTTTACTTTTCGTTTATTTAACCCTGCTTGTCATAAAAAGGGAAATAATATTTTCAAGTTTAAAAAAATATATTCTTACGTTTTTTATTTTCGTTTATACCATCAGTCCATTAACCACGTACGCAGTTTTTGTTGACAACTATCTTGTTCAAAGAACAGATCAAGTTGATTTACTGAATGGCTTATGGAGTCCTTACAAAGCTATAGAAAAAACTCCTGAGGCCATCGTTTCAATAATATTTAATCAATTAAAAGTATCTATTTCTTCGCTTTATAAAGACGGAGAAGGAGGTCATGGTGGATATTATTTCGGACATTTATCTCTTTTCGATTCACTTTCGTTTCTTTTCTTCGTCATTAGCGTAAGTTATTTTTTAATAAGGGTTTATAAAAAAGATCCTGATAGCACATTCATAATAATAACTATTTTTTGCGTGTTTATAACTGGAATGGTTTTAACAATCCCGCCTCCTGCTTTTCACAGAGTATCTTTGGCATATCCATTTATTAGCCTTGTAATAGCCAAAACTGTTTTTGATATCTATAAATTTCTTAACAAAAATAATATTAAAAATGCAAAGCTTATACTTTATTTTTCTGTTTTGGGAATATTATCTACAAATATAGTTCACTTTCGAAAAGTTCTGAAAAGTGAAACTTTAAGTCAATCGGATTATCCTAAAATTGAGAAGGACTTGACTTTGTTCCCGGGAAATAAAGTCTACATAGCTGCTTTTGAAAGCTATGCTTTAGGAAAAGTCCTTTTTATTCGTTCGGGCGGCAATACTCGCTTTGCGACACAGCCGCTCGATGTAATATTAAATGTTATACCTAAAGGCGATTCTTCACCTTTGGTCATTCTTTATCCCGAAGAAGAATCATTTAATAAAGTTATTTCTAAATATCCTAATTCAAAAATAGTTAGACGATACCAATCACATCTTTTAATTAGTGTTAACTAAAAATCGAATCTTGTTATAAAGTATAGAGTAAATATAGTTTTTAAAGACAAATATTAATGATCACTTTAGATTTACTTAATGTTATTCGTTGGTGGGCTTACCTATTTTTAATCGGTGCGGTCAATTTGCCATTGACCATTTTTATTTTTAAAAAATTTGCGGATCTTGGGTATGGATTCTCGAAAGTTATAGGGATTGTTTTGATTTCTTACATTTCTTTCATTGCCTCAACCTTCCACTTTCTACCTTTCACTAAAAGTTCGTTACTATTTGTGGCTCTACTTCTATTGGTTGCTAACGGAATTATATTTTTTAGGAACAAAAAAACAATCGTTGTCTCTTTCAGAAAAAATCTTAGAGTAATTCTTTTTCAGGAAATATTATTTACAGCAGGATTAGTCTTTTGGGCATATGTAAGAGGACATCAGCCGGATATAAACGGGTTAGAAAAGTTTATGGACTATGGATTTATCAATTCCAT
>MGHC01000018.1:0-5224 GCA_001793015.1 Candidatus Woesebacteria bacterium RIFCSPLOWO2_01_FULL_39_10 | reverse complement strand
AAAATCTATCAACTATTATTGGTTCGGACACTTTATAACGGCTGTTGTTACGAAACTTTCAAACATTCCCTCGTCAGTTACTTACAACCTAATGTTGGCAACAATTTTGGGTTTTGGACTAAACTCAGCCTTTTCTATTTCAGGAACTTTATTAAAACATCTCTTCCCCAAAGTAAATGAAGCTCCCCGGACTGACGCCCGGAGTATCTTCTCCCTGCTGCTTCGTCGGGAGCGGAATCCCTCCGAAGCAGAAATTTCTTCGCATTCATTCCTTCGACTTCGCTCAGGATTTTCTGCGAAGGGGGACAAGCGAGTAATTTTTGCCGCAGGAATTATTTCTGCAGCAGTTTTAATTTTTGGAGGAAATTTCCATACACCTTTTTATGTTCTTAAAGATGGGAGAGATAAATATTGGTACCCCGATGCGACCCGCTTTATTGGCTATAACCCTGAGACAAACGATAAAACAATCCACGAATTTCCAATATACTCATTCGTTGTATCGGACCTGCACGCACACCTTCTTAATTTTCCTTTGGTACTCCTTTATATAGCACTACTTTGGAGACTTGTGGCCAAGAAGAAAAGGCGTCTTTACGACCTTATATTTTTGGGTTTTTTGTTGGGAGTAATGTTTATTACGAGTGCATGGGATTTTGGTAACTACACGCTGGTTACTGGAATTACGCTTCTCATTACAACAATAAAACGAAGAGGTTTTAATTTATTTTCGTTTTTGGATACTGGAATTTCTACAGGGATTATTATTTGTACAAGTTTTCTAGCATCACTTCCCTTTTTACTTAATTTTGAATCTATTGCCCAAGGATTAGATTTTGTGAACGCAAGAACTCCTTTGTGGCAACTTTCGATTCTTTGGGGCTTCCCTGCAGTTCTTACAATAATTTTCGGGTTAATCGTTTTTAAGCTATGGCCAAAAGTAAAACTGTCCGATCTTTTTGTTGGTGCACTTTTAATTTCTTCATGGTTTCTTATCTTTTTACCTGAACTAATTTATGTAAAAGATATCTATATCGCTTCTCACCATAGAGCTAATACCATGTTTAAACTAACTTATCAGGCTTTCGTAATGAGCTATCTTGCCTCAGGTTACATTGTAATTCGGAGTATTTTACACTTTAAAAATATTATTCCGAAACTTTTACTTTCAATTTTCTATATTGCGATATTTACTGGAATTTTCTGGTACCCTTCCTTTGCCATCAAGTCATACTATAGAGATTTAAAAAACTATATTGGACTTGATGGTGAATATTGGCTTCTAAACTCTCATCCTGATACCTACGCTGTTATCACATGGATGCGGCAAAATATAAAAGGACAGCCAATTATTTTGGAAGCGCCAGGTGATTCTTACACAGAATATAATGTTATTTCTTCTTATACAGGCCTTCCGACAATATCGGGTTGGTTTGTACATGAATGGCTGTGGCGAGGAACTGCAGAAATACCACAAGCTCGAGTTAGTGATATAAGTGAAATCTACACATCGGAAGATTTATCAAAAACCACACAGCTTTTGAAAAAATACGGGGTATCTTATGTAATAATTGGAGAATTTGAGAGAATGAAGTATCCAAATATTATTGAAGAAAAATTCAGTCAATTGGGAAAGGTTGTTTTTTCCCAAAAAACCTCAAAAGTATATCAAATCGATTAAGTCTAACCATCTACTTATTACAGCTCTTCGCATTCAGAATCTGGCTTATTTAAAACACATATAACCCATTCGTGTATTTCAGACCAATCTTGTTTTAAAGGATTTTCAATATCTTTTTTTCTTGGAATAAATACGTATAAGTTGTCGTATCTTTGTGAATACGGAGGGTTTTCTAAAAGCTCTTCAGGTATCACAAATGATGTAAAATTTCCTTTTGTTTCGAGTGCACGCCTTGCTAAGATAGCTCCCGAGGATGCTTCAACGTCTGTTTCAACTGATTTCAATATTTCATCTTTAAGCAAAAGCATTTTCTTGGGAGAAAGAAGGACTTCACGACTCATCATTTTATCTTTAATGGCCACGATCACCTTTTGTTGCCTTGAAGCTCGCGCAAAATCTGTTCCTTCATCCCCAATGGCATTTCTTGATCGAACAAATTTCAAAGCAGTCTCTCCGTCCATCTGAATCCTTCCAGCTTCAAATTTGACTGTCTCATATCTACACTTATACTCAGGGTCCTTATCACATTCATCATCTTCCTTGCCTGGAATCGGATATTTTTCATCGGTAAAACTTCTTTCAACATCCACTTCAACACCGCCTAAAATATCAATGATTGTTTTAAACGCCGAAAAGTCTAAGATAGCTGCATAGTGAACAGGAACTCCTGCAACTTCTTCAACTGTTGCTTTTGTCAGAACTATTCCACCGTTATCTTGTTTCTTATTACCCCAATAATAGATACTATTCAGTTTTGCCCTGAGTGCCGGTATCCAGATATCTCGGGGAAGTGATATCAAACTAATTGAAGAGTCCAAATGATTAACTGATGCCAAAATTATCGTGTCTGTCAAATCTGGCGCTTCGTGACCTCCCCCTCCTTTTCCTAAGATTAGAATGTTAGTACGATCCTGGGAAGATTTGATTTTTTCGCTTGGAGTAAATATAAAATCGTTGGCTAAGCTAAAATAAAATCCTACTTGAGTTTTTTTAATAACATTAAACAAAACTAAAACACTTAATAAAAGTGCCGAAAGTAATCCAGTGATTACCAAAGTACGCAGCAGCCAGACATGTTTTAAAATCTTTCGCTTTAATCTTGAGACTGCAACCCTTCTTCTATCCCCCTTCGCAGGCAAATGTTCTGGCTCGACTGGATTTTGGGATACGTTTTCCTTCTGCACGGGATTTTTATTTGGCATAAGTTTTACATTTGACATGAGTTTTTCACTCGCGTGAGTTTTTCACTCGCGTGACATACTCCTCTTACTCGGGTTTGCAACTCTTCGTAAGAGATTATATATTCAAAAACTTTCATTTGCGTTTGCAAACTCAAGTTTGTTGAGTATAGAATTGTTTTTGTAAGATACGGCTTTCGATTGCGAAATCAATTGTCATTTTAATCCAACCAATGATTGCTAACAACCTCCTAACAGGACTTAACCTTCAACAAAAAGAGGCTGTAATGTATGAAGGCGGCCCTCTTTTAGTTCTGGCTGGTGCAGGAAGCGGAAAAACAAGGGTTCTTACCCATAGGGTTGCTTGGCTTATCGCGGAAGGAAAAGTATCCCCTGAGCAAATACTACTTCTAACTTTTACAAATAAGGCGGCTTTTGAGATGAAAGAAAGGGTTCTGGTACTTACGAAAAGGGCTCCAGCCTTCGCAGGAACATTCCATTCATTTTGTGTAAGGGTTTTGAGGCGTAGCGGACAAATAATTGATATCCAACCCAATTTTTTAATATACGATGACGATGACTCAAAAGAAGCCATAAAGGAAGTCCTGACAGATTTAAATCTCTCAACCGACAAATATAATCCCAACGCGGTTGCCTCACAAATTTCTGAAGCAAAAAACCAGATGCTTACGCCGACATTGTATGCCGAATTCGCAAGTGGAGAGTGGCAAGAAAAGGTTTTCAAAATTTGGGTCGGATACGAACGCCTTATGAAAAAAGCCGGTGCACTTGATTTCGATGATCTGCTATTAAAAACAGTTCAACTTTTTGATCAAAATAAAGACACTCTTTCCAAGTGGCAAAATGTGTTAACCCACGTCTTTGTTGACGAATGGCAAGATACGAATAAAGTCCAATATAAATTGACGAAGCAAATCGTAGGAACAAGCGAAAACTTGACAGCTGTCGGGGATGCGGCGCAATCAATTTATAGTTGGCGTGGAGCTGACTATCGAAATATAAACTATCTTGTTAAAGATTTTCCAAATATTAAAGTCACGAACCTGGAGCAAAATTATCGTTCGACCCAAGTAATTCTTGATGCGGCAAATTCAGTGATTAAGAAAAATACTCAGCACCCAGTTTTGAAGCTTTGGACAAATAAAGAAGGTGGAGAAAAAATTAAAATTTACAGAGCTCGTAGTGAGTTAGACGAAGCTTCCTTTATTGTTGATCAAACTAACGAATTAACCAACCACCCCCGAGGTGGTGTTGCGCCTGCGGCACACCTCGGGGGTGAAATTGACTACAAGGACATTGCAGTTTTATATAGAACGAACGCTCAATCTCGTGTCTTGGAAGAAGCTTTTTTACACGCCGGAATCCCTTACACCCTAGTTGGCGGAGTTAGATTTTATGCACGCCGCGAAATAAAAGATGTTTTAGCATATTTAAGACTTTTATCTAATCCGAAAGATACAGTGTCGAGAAAAAGAATTGAAAAACTTGGAATGAGACAGTATGAAAAATTCCAAGTATTTGCAAAAGAATTTATAAACACCTCGGACGGTGTGCTAACGCACTCCTCCGAGGTGGATAAAACTTTAGAAAAATTCACAACCCTTGACTTAATGGATGTGGTTTTGCAGAAAACCGACTATCCTTCAAAATATAAACGGGAAACTGAGGAAAATTTAATACGACTTGAAAACATTAAAGAACTTCGTTCAGTTGCAACAGAGTTTCCTAATGTTTATGAATTTTTGGAAAATGTTGCTTTGATTGAAGCCGAACAAGATGAGTCAGGAAAAATCCAATCACGAATCACGAATCACGAATCACAGCGTAACGCAGTTACGCTTATGACTTTGCACGCTGCCAAGGGATTGGAATTTCCAATTGTCTTTATCGTTGGAATGGAAGAAGGTCTTTTTCCCCACTCAAGAAGTCTTTTTGATATGAATCAGCTGGAAGAGGAACGTAGGCTCGCATATGTTGGAATAACGCGTGCAAAAGATCTTCTATATTTAACATACGCAGGACGTCGACTTTTTTTTGGCCAACGTACAAGTAATCCACCGAGTCGTTTTATAATCGACATCCCGGAAAATTTATTAGAGGGAGTAGAAAGTTCCTCTATAGATCTTGAACCAAAGATTAAACTTGATGATGATTTTGACGACGATATCATTAACTTTTGAAAGGGGAAGAATATGCCTGATTACAATCCCAGCTATATCTCAGTTCCTTCTTACTTTCTTGTAGGGGTAAAAACGATCGTTGTTGGGCCGGACGGAAAGATATTAATGTTAAAAAGATCGGAAAAATGCAGTCGTCCGCATGGATGGGACTTTACAGGAGGAAG
>MGHC01000017.1:6026-28440 GCA_001793015.1 Candidatus Woesebacteria bacterium RIFCSPLOWO2_01_FULL_39_10 | reverse complement strand
CCATATAAGATCGTAAAGTTTTCTATGATCGTTTAATAACTCGCCGCTTAATTCATGTTCATCTTGGGTTTGCATCACATTTGTTGGACGGATTGCTTCATGGGCTTCTTGAGCCAACTTAGAAGTTTTTTTGAAAAAACGCGGGTTTTCCGGCACGTAACTATTCCCGAACTTCTTTTCAATATATTCCCTCGCTTTTGCAACTGCACTTGATGCTAAATTTACAGAATCTGTTCTGTGATAAGTTATTAACCCTTCCTCGTAAAGTCTTTGTGCAATACTCATTGTCCTTTTCGCAGACCACCCGAATAGCCTTGCACCAGCTTGTGTCATAGTTGAAGTTGTAAAAGGCGGATAGGGGTTTTTCCTAACTTCACGCTGTCTTAAATCAACAACCTTATATTTGGATTTTTCCAGATCATCAACGATTTCTTTTGCAGTTTTTCCATCTTTTACTTCCGCTTTTTTCTCACCGACTTTAATCAATTGAACAACAAACACCCCCGAGGTGTGAACACCTTTCACCTCGGGGGTGGAAGAAGCTACGTCTGCAAAAATCTCCCAATATTCGACGGGTTTAAACGCTCCAATTTCTCTTTCTCTTTCTACAATTAAACGTACTGCAACTGATTGTACACGTCCGGCTGATAAGCCCCGACGGACTTTCTTCCATAAAAGTGGTGATAGATTATAACCAACCAACCTGTCAAGCACTCTTCTTGCAATTTGGGCATTAACTAAATTTTTATTGATACTTCGGGGGTTTTTTAAAGCTTCTTCAAGCGCTTCTTTTGTAATCTCATGAAATACTATACGAGTTATGGAGTGATTAAGTGATTTAGTGATTAAGGTATTTTTTCCCTTTTGACTTAATCGCTTAGTCGCTTGTTCACTTAGTATCTCCTTCACATGTTGGGCAATTGCTTCTCCTTCCCTGTCAGGATCTGTTGCGATGTAAATTAATTTTGCATGAAGTGCTCCATCTTTTATCTTTTTAATGCTTTCTTCCCTTTTAGCAACAACTACGTAGTTAGGCTTGAAATCGTTTTCGACGTCAACTGAAACTTTATTTTTTGGCAAGTCCTTAATATGCCCCATTGTCGCTTCCACTTTATAATCTCCCCCCAGAAAACGGGACAACGTTCTAGCCTTGGTAGGACTTTCCACAATAATCAAATTCATGTTTTTAGGGCTTTCGCTCGCCCCGTACAAACGCCTTCGCGACGCGAGGACGTAGACCTCGGGAGCGACAAGTTTTGTACTGGGGTTGGAGACTCAACAACTATTAAATTCATAGCTAAATTTTTTACCGCGATTTTGAAATACTAAGAATCTATTCTTCAGGAATATCAAACTCGTGGCCAAGAAAATATCTCAAGATATTTTCTTATACACTCCATTTCCAACATTTTTTACAATTCCTCTTAATTCCATAATAGTCAGTCTAGCAGAAATTGTTGAAACCGATAGTCCTGATATTCTAACAAGCTCGTCAAGGTGAAGCGGTTCGTTAGCCAAAAATTCAAGTAGTTTTCCCTCGTTTGAATCTGCAGGCATTACTTTACTTACTGCTTCCATATCAACTTGAAGTTGCAAATCAAGTTCTTCCAAAATATCTTTTACATCTGTCACCATTTTTGCGCCGTTTTTTATTAAATAATGTGGGGCTCCGCTCATGGGGGACGTTATTTGACCGGGTACGGCAAACACTTGTCTTCCTTGGGAAGCTGCATGATTTGCGGTATGAATTGTTCCGCTTTTGATCATGCCTTCAACGACAATGATCGCTTTGGATAACCCCGAAATGATTCTGTTTCTATAAGGAAAAAAATATTTCTGGGGTACTACTCCTGGCGAGTACTCGGAAATAATCGCACCGCCCGACTTTACTATTTCAAGACCCAACCACTCATTTGATCTTGGAGTAATTATATCTACGCCTCCTGCCAAAACCGCGATGCATCTTCCACCAGCATCGAGAGCACTTCTGTGGGCCGCAAAATCAACTCCAAATGCAAGTCCCGAAACTATAGTTACGCCTAAACTGGCAAGCTCAGTTGCTAACTTCTGAGTAACTTCCTTCCCGTAAGAAGTCATTTTTCGACTTCCTACAACAGCAACTGAATTTACATCACTAGTTTTTAACTTACCTCTGACATATAAAACGAGCGGTGCATCTTCAACTTCTTTCAAATTTTCTGGATAGTCATCGTCATTTACTGTTAAAACCTCAATCGATAATTTCTTTAATCTATTAAAGTAGCCTTTGAAATCAAAACTTTCACGATGTTTTACAAATTCGTCGGCCACACTCTCCTTAAGTCCAATTTCCAGCAAATCTTTTTTATCGACATTCCAAGCGTTTTTGGCTGAACCGAAATAAGAAACAAGAAGTTTCGTCCTATTCGGACCAAAATAGTTAAAAGAGTAAAGTGCGGCTAAGTATTCTCGTTCCTTCATTGGGGGTTGATTCCAGTCTGCTGACCAAAGTTTAATCCAGGCGTTGGAGAAAGTGTTGGTTGAACTTTAAACCAGAAGTTAAAAATCTCTCTTGCGATTGGTCCTGCGACTTTCGATCCTTCACCTCCGTTTTCAACTAAAACCGTTGCTACAATTTGGGGTTCTTCTACGGGTGCGAATACAGTAAACCAAGCATGAGGTTCTCCTTTATCGGTTTCTGCCGTTCCTGTCTTACAGGCAACATCGACTCCTGCCTTTTCTTTAAAGTCAAAAAATGTAAATCCTGTTCCGCCGGAACTGCAAGCTCCAACCATCCCTTTTTTTACCAAATTTATATTTTCTTGGTTTACGTCAAGTTTTTTACATCGATAGTTTCCTGATACCGAATCTTCGTTCGCCAAGTGTGGCGGACAGAGATTACCATCATTGGCTATGGCCGAAATTGCCCGATTTACAGCAATTGGCGTCAGGGCAATATCTCCTTGACCGATAGAAAGGTGGTAGGTATTTCCCAAAAACCAGCGTTCTCCTTTGACCCTAATTTTCCAAAGTGGTGTTGGTACAAGTCCGGCAATTTCACCAGGAAGATCAATGCCGGTTTTTTGGTCTAACCCAAAACGCCCTGCCCACAAAGTCAGCTTATCAACACCTGTTAATTCTCCAATTTTATAAAAGAAAGTATCTACCGAGCGGGCAATTCCCTTCTCTAAACCAATCTTTCCTTCAGTACCACCATACTGTGTAAAGTACCAATTCTTGTACGAAAAATCGCCGTATGGTGTTTCTATATTTATAAAACCAGTATCATCGTAGGTATAATCTTCATCAATAATACCTTCTTCTAAGGCGGCTATGGCAACAACTGGCTTAAAAACACTCCCTGGATGGAACATTCCCCCAATAACTCTATTGAAAATCGGTAAGCTTTGGTCATTTAGTAATTTTGTGATCTCATCTTGCTTTCCCTTGTTTACAAAAATATTAGGGTCATAGCTTGGGGAAGAAAAAAATGCAATTATTTCTCCTTGGGTGTCACTTACAATTACAGCTCCGCTTTTACCCTTCATAAGTTCTGCAACTTTACGCTGAAGTGGGTAGTCGATTGAAGTTTTTATATCCTGTCCTGGAATTGGCAGTTTTCTACCTAATATTCTAATTTGTTTTCCGTACGCATCAACTTCTACCAATTCCTCGCCATCGATACCGACTAGAACACAGTCATATTGTTCCTCCAACCCACCTCTCCCCATAAGTGCTCCAAGTTTTTTTGGTCCTTTTTCCTGACATTCTGCTCCAATTTTTCCCAGTTCTTCTTGTGAGACCTCACCCAAGTATCCACTCACGTGAGCAAGATCAGATCCTGTTGTGTAGTCTCGAATCCACTCAGTTATTACATCTACTTCCGTCGCCGTATCCTCAACTTCCTCTTTTCTGAAACCAGAGATTGAATCAAACACCACTTTTTTCTTAACTATCTTATTACCAACCAATATTTCTCCGCCGCGAGCATAAATCGCACCACGCGCCGCAACAATAGGAATCCTTCGAATTCTATTCTCCTCGGAAAGCGCCCTAAAATATTTTCCTCGTATTATCTGAAGATCGATTAGGCGTGCAATAAGTATTAGAAATCCTAATATTAATAAGCCTCTTAAAAACCAAACCAGCCAACTTTGAGTTTTTGTCGAAGACAGCGTCTGCATTAAAAATTGAAATTAACTACAATCCTTTAACTTCTCTAATCCTTGCCAGAAGTGATAAATCCTCTAAAATCTTACCACATCCACGCACAACACAAGTTAATGGATCCTCTGCAATAGATACTGGCATCTTTGTTGCTTCAGAAATCACTTCGTCAATTCCGGGAAGTAATGATCCACCTCCAGCTAGAATAATCCCTCTTTCCATAATATCGCCAACAAGTTCTGGTGGGGTTTCCTCAAGCGTATCAGTAATATTTCCCACAATCTCTTGAATTGTGGGGGCGAGAGCTTCAAGAATTTCTACACTCGAAAGCTTAATTGATTTGGGAAGCCCGGTTTCTAAATCTCGGCCCCTTGCCACAAAAAACTTTTCATTTTTGAGATTTTTACAGCTTCCAATTGTAATTTTCACTTCTTCCGCAGTCGGCTCACCCAAAAGCAATGAATATTTAAGTCTCACATAAGATACAATTGCCTCGTTCATTTCATCCCCAGCAATTCTTATTGATCGTCCAACTACTGTTCCGCCCAAGGATATCACTGCCATCTCTGTAGTTCCTCCTCCAATATCAATAATAAAAATTCCATCAGGCCCTTCGATCGGTAACCCTGCCCCTATTGCTGCCGCCATTGGCTCTTCAACAAGGTGCGCTTCACGACTTCCGGAAGTAACCGCCGCATCAGCAACAGCCCGCCGTTCAACCTCCGTTACTCCTGAGGGTATTCCGATAACAACCCTGGGCCTTGGAATTTTCGGAATAACGCCGCCAGATTCATGAACACGTTTTATGTAGTGAGAAAGCATGGCAGCTGTTGCATCAAAGTCGGCAATTACGCCGTCGCGTAGTGGCCTTACAGTCTCAATAGTTGAAGGAGCACGTCCCAACATTCTTTTGGCTGATGCACCAATTGCTAATATCTCTTTGGTCTTTCGATGCCTGGCAATAACTGATGGTTCACGAATCACAATTCCCTTTTCTTTAACCCAAATAAGGGTGTTTGCAGTACCCAAATCTATCCCTATATCGTGCGAAAATAAACCGAAAAATCTATTGAGGTTTAGAAACGGTAAAATCTTTCTGATTGTTCGTGATGAAGATCTAATTTTCATTTCATTTGCAGTATAACTAATTACTTAAAAGTTTCAAACCTCAAATCACTTAAGTTTGAGTGTATTTTAGGACAGCAAATCTTGGCAAAAAACCAAGGGTTTTCAATCCTCTGCTGTTTATTGTAAAGTTTGTTATACATGGCCAATATTGCAAAAAAAATAACCACAGTATTTTTTTACCTCCTTTTTTTCTTAACTCCACTTGTCTTTTTTCCTAAAACTTCAGAGCTTTTTGAATTTAACAAGATGGTACTTACTTACGCATTTACCGTTCTTATTATCGGCACATGGTTAGTAAGAATGGTTATTGAAAAAAGATTCATTTTCAGAAAAACACTTTTGGATCTGCCGCTTTTAATGTTTTTAGCTTCGCAAGTTCTTTCTACGATATTTTCTATCGACACAAGAACTTCGCTTTTCGGGTACTACTCCCGTTTCCACGGAGGATTAGCATCCAGCATATCTTATGCCCTTTTGTATTGGGCGTACGTTTCAAACTTAGGGAAAGTTGAGACCAAGAACGTTCTTAAAATACTATTTTCGTCCGCCATAATTGTCTCCCTCTGGGCAATATTTGAACACTTTGGCAGATCTCTAAGTTGCTTCATCATGCCTGAGTTTAGAACTTTTGACGTATCGTGCTGGGTTCAAGACGTCCAAAATCGAGTTTTCGCAACTCTAGGCCAACCAAATTGGTTAGCTGCATGGGTTACTACGCTCATTCCACTAACCTGGGCATTTGCTTTAAATTCAAAATGGAAAATGGAAAATGGAAAATCAAAAGTTAAAAACTTAAATTTTTTACTTTGGGTTTCTCTCTCCTGTGTTTTTTTTACAACTCTGCTATTCACTAAGTCTCGGTCTGGAATTTTCGGTTTTGTTATTTCAGCACTAATATTTTGGCTTACCACTGGATCGCTATGGATTAAAGGCAGATTAAAAATTTTTAATCTTTTGTATGCATTTTTAATATTTAATTTTTCATTTCTGATATTATCTGCTCTTTTCGGCACTCCCTGGACCCGGGGCCTAAATCAAATTATAAATAGCGATTCTTCACCAGTCACAAGTCACCAGTCGCAAGTCACAAGTTCCGGTCCAGCTCTTGAAGTCGGGGGAACTGAATCTGGAAAGATTAGAAATATTGTGTGGAGAGGCGCAATTGAGATCTGGAAACACTATCCAATACTTGGTACTGGGGTGGAAACATTTGCTTTCTCCTACTATAACTTCAGACCACAGGAGCACAACCTTGTGTCGGAGTGGGACTATCTTTATAACAAAGCGCATAACGAATACTTGAATTTCGCAGCAACAACAGGAACGTTGGGTTTAACATCCTACCTTATTCTCATCATCTGCTCGCTATATTTATTTACCAGGAATGTTTATAGCGTTATTATTTCGAAGAGCTATAAAACACCAACTACCAAGCTTACTCAATTGACTATTTACTCTGTAAATTATTTGAACATAGCGTTAATGTCAGGTTTTATTTCTATTCTTGTAACAAACTTCTTCGGTTTCTCGGTTGTTGTTGTCGCTCTCCAATTCTTCCTCTACCCCGCATTTGCAAGCTCGCTTGCAGAACAAAGAAAAGAGAGCAAAGAACATAGTTATGAGCTCAAGAAATTAACGAGCTTACAGATCTTTCTCTTCATCTTTGTTTTATGTTCTATGTCCTATGTTCTATTTGCTATCGGCAAATACTGGTATGCAGATTATCTTTTTGCCCAAGGTAAGTTCCGAGGCGATGAAGGTAACAATATTGCCTCCAGAGAATTATTGTCTCGTGCAGTTGAAGTTTCTCCTAAAGAAGCTATATTTTGGGATGAATTGGCACAAACTTCTGCAACAATTGCGGTGACGCTTCAGGAAGCAGGCGAAAATGAAACCGCTCTTCGTTTATCCCAATCAGCTGTAGCTGAATCCAATGCAGCCGTTTCACTTTCCCCTGCCAACGTTAATATTAAAAGAAATCGAGCAAGCATGTTCATTAAGCTGTCGGTTTTTAATCCAGAATACTTGATAAATGCCAAGAATAGTCTCCTGGAAGCATCGAAGTTAGCCCCAACTGAGGCTAAAATCTTTTATAATCTTTCAATTACTTATCTAAGAACTGGAGATTATGATAACGCAATTAAAGTAATGAAAGAAACCGTGGCCATGAAACCAAATTATTATGATGCTCACTATGCGCTATCTCTTATGTACATAGACGTTGACGAAAAGGAAAATGCCAAAAATCACTTAGAATATATTTTGACAAACATTAATAAAGATGACGTAAATGCCCGTCGCGAGCTTGAAGAGTTGGAAATCTAGAGTATAATTTCACGGCATATTATGCTAAGAGAAATTTTGAATGCAAAAGATCCACGATTACGGGAAGTTTCTAAACCGGTTAAAGCAATCGATAAAAAAATTAAAGCCCTAGTAAAAGATCTTAAGGACACACTGGTCGTGCAAAAAGATCCTGAAGGGGTTGGACTTGCCGCACCTCAAATAGGTAAAAATGTTAGGGTTTTTGTGATGATGCCGGAAAAAGAAATTAAAGTTGTGATCAATCCAGAAATTGTAAGTCTTGTTACCAAAAAAAGTGTTAAAGACAAACCTGAGCCAAAAGGGAAAAGAATCATGGAAGGCTGTCTTTCCCTTCCTCATTATTATGGCCCAATCGCTAGGATTAAAAAAATTGTATTAAATTACCTTAGCGAAGATGGTAATGAAAAAAAAGAAACTTTCGAGGGAATGGATGCTCAGATTATTCAACACGAAATTGACCATCTAAATGGCGTACTTTTCATCGACCGGCTATTTGAACAGAAAAAGCCATTATACGAGTATAGAGACGGAGAGTGGGAGCAGGTTGATCTACCCCTTTAAAGGAGGTTCCCTTAAGGGTGGCGCAATAAAATGAAAATAGTTTTTTTTGGTACACCGGATTACGTTTTACCAGTACTGGATGCGCTATATAGAACTTTTAAATCCAGCCACGAATCACCCATTGTTGCTGTTGTAACTCAGCCTCCTAAGCCTACAGGCAGAAAGCATTTTTTGGAATACTCTCCGGTTGATGTCTGGGCACACAAGAAAAAGATTCCAATTTTTTTCGATGCAAATGAAATTGCCAAAAATAATGTGGAGGCTGACCTGGGAATCCTGGCTTCATACGGTGCAATCATTCCAAACACTGTTATCAGTCACTTTCCATATGGGATTGTGAACATTCACCCATCACTTTTACCCAAATGGCGAGGTTCCTCACCGGTCCAGGCAACACTTATTTCGGGTGAGAATATTGCGGGAGTAACAATTATAAAAATTGATAAACTCCTCGATCATGGACCAATTATTACCCAATTTACTGAAAGTGTTGCACCTGATGATACAACTGAGAGTTTAAGAAGTAGGCTTTTTGAAAGGTCAAGTGAGGTATTGACCACGCTATTGCCGGCATATCTTGGGGGTAAAATCAAACTCCGCGAACAAGACCATAAAAATGCTACTTTGACTCACGAAATCAAAAAAGACAACGCATTAATTCCACCTAACTATATTAGTGCTGCCATGACAGGGATCATCCTTGTCAAAGAAAAATGGGAAATTCCGTTTATTAAAGATTTTGAGATAGAATCAACTCCAGAGGCTATTGAAAGATTCATTCGCGCCATGCAACCCTGGCCAATTGCATGGACCCTCCTTCGCGCCTCCTTCGCCGAAGTAGCTACGAAGGTCGAGCAAGGCTTCGGAGGGCAAGCTAAAAGGTTGAAAATTCTAGAAGCTCACCTTGAAACTCTACGAACTACGAACCACCAACTACGAACCACAAAGCTCGTTCTTGATGAAGTCCAACTAGAAGGCAAAAACTCTGTCTCCTGGGAACAATTCAAACAAGGTTATCCTAACGCGAAATTCTCGTAAACGTTTGTAAATTACTGTTCTCCAAGAGCACCCTTAAGAACGACAAATAACCAACCCATATTCTCGCCATCAAAGGTCTGTGCTGACTCCCGAGCGCCCTCTGGAGTTATCAAGTCAAAATCATCTAATTCTCTCGAAAGTTCAGATAATTCTTCTTTTAGCTGTTCTATACCCGTCGGTGTAAGGGTCAACTTATTTATTCTCTCCAGCTCTTCTTTCCTCCAATCAATCAGCCCCTGAGTTACTTCTTCCGATGATATATACCTTAAATATGCTTCTTTCTTTTCAGGATCCATTATGAAGTTCAATAAGTAATCTAAACTACAGTAATATTCGTGTATTGTCTCAACGACTTATACTTTTTTATCCGCTTAAGACATTCTGTGCAGATGCGCATACTTTTTCTTACGTTATTGATTTTTAATGTAATTTTTTGAAGATTGGGCTTAAATAATCGTGGTGTAACCGGGGCTCTTTTTTTCCAGCGCTTCCCCGCAACACCACGTCCGTGGTGCTGGCTTCTTCCAACACTTACACTTTTACCGCAAATTTCACAAGCGTAACTCATAAAAAGTCCTTTGCCAAAGTTAGACTTGTCAATTATACTATAAACTGCCGAGAACTAGTAGTCCTCGGCAATCTCGCCCGTCGGGCTCGATAAGTTTGTTCACTCCTCCGCTTCGCGGAGTTTGAATAAAAGTTACTTATCACAAACCATATGTCAATTATTGCTTGGATTCTCGCTTTTATTATTGCAATCACAATCCACGAGGCGGCTCATGCGTGGATGGCAGATAGACTTGGAGACCCTACTGCCCGCTTGATGGGAAGATTGTCTCTTAATCCACTTGTTCATTACGATCCTGTCGGAACAAGCCTTCTTATCTTTCTTATTGTGATGAGAGAGTTAACACAAAATCCTGGGATCATCCCTTTTGGCTGGGCAAAACCTGTTCAGTTTGACCCATATAACCTTAAAAACCCGCGTAGAGACTCAGCCTTAATATCTCTCGCAGGCCCTCTGGCAAATCTTTTTGTTGCTGTTGTTGCATCACTACTTATTCACCTTTTTCTGGATATTCCCTTTTTAGCAATCGTATTATCAGCAGTAATTATACTAAACGTAGTTTTAGCAATTTTTAACTTTATACCTATTCACCCTTTGGACGGTGGTAAAATTTTTATCGGATTATTACCTGAAAAAGATGCTTATGAAGCGGACTTATTTTTACGCCGATGGGGAATACTTATCCTTTTTTTCTTGATTTTCCCAACTTTCGGAGGTACTTCTCCACTTTTTCTTGTAATTTCCCCCGTAATAAGGTTCATGTTAAATCTGCTTCTACCTGAAACTACTTTCATCTGAATTCCATATCGATATATTTTAGGTATTCCAAATAGTTGACCTTCTTTGCTACAATGTATGTGACCCTGTCTTAAGGGACCAGGAAAGCCTTTTCTCACCAATACAAACACTGGGAGGGTGAAGTTCTTGGTAACCGCTGAGACCTGAGGCAAGCTTAGCGAGTCGAGGGAATTAAGTTCTGAACGAGCTAAACAAGTCGAAGGATTCAAACGTTTCTGAGGCAACCCACCCACCTTAGGTGATCGGGAAAAGTCTTCTTCTGGAACTCCCCGAGGCAGGGTCAACTTTTTGGAAGAAAATTTATATCTCCATAGATTCAAAGCTAACAATAATTCTGGTATAATTTGTCCTGCGCCGGCGTAACTCAGCGGTAGACCTGCCCGCAATGCTAACGCATAGCGTTTGCAGGCGGGGCAATTGTTTTGTCCCAGTACATTCGTGCTAAAGTTCGAAGAACTAGCCGAATGTACGGGATCCCGTAAAATCGGTCTGCCGAGATAGCTCAGTGGTAGAGCAACTGTTTTGTAAACAGTAGGTCCAGGGTTCAAATCCCTGTCTCGGCTCACAAATAGAAATTTATTTATTAACAAAATTACGAAGTAATTTTGAGAGGAGGAATTGACGAGCGTAAGAAGTTTTGCAAATGCAAAACGAAAAATCGCGAGTCGAATTCCGACGAGTTGCGGTGGCAGAGCGGCCAATTGCACCAGACTGTAAATCTGGCGCCCGAACGGGCTACGCAGGTTCGAATCCTGCCCGCAACACATATTTAATCCTTTACAAACTGGGGTTGGCCAGATTTAAACATGTAAGTCTTTTGTTGATTTATACTTTGAAGCTCGCTGTCCAAAAAGTTTAATTCAACAACCATCCCCTTCTTCGTCTCCTCGCTCCACATTTGATCAAAGACAAAATTACCCAGTGAATAATAAACAAGTGTTGAATTTGATGGACAAGTATTATCCTGGGGTGTGAACCTATTCCACCCTAAGGGTGGAATTGTATCTACACCTTTAGGTTTTTCAAAACATTCTATTCCTTGAACCCAGTGTGGGTGATGACCTGATATCACATCTGCACCTGCATCCGCCATTTGTCTAGCCCACTCTCTTTGTTGTTTTGTTGGCGTTGAGGTGTACTCGACCCCCCAATGAACTGCCACGATCAATATATCAACTTTAGTATCCGACTCTTTAATTAGTTTTAGGTCAGCTTCTGTTGGATTTTTTACAGTGAAGTCAAACCCGAGAAATCCGAATACCTGTCCATCGCGCTCAATTGTAACCAACCTCCCCAATCCTGTTGCCAATATTCCATTATCTTTTAAAATCTTGACGGTTTCTTCTAAACCCTTTTCCCCAAAATTTCTTGAGTGATTATTTGCCAAGTTCACTACATCAATTCCTGCAAATGTTAAACCTTTAACCATCGCGGGAAGTGCGCAAAAAATAAAACCGCTCTCATATTTTGGACAATTAGCGATAATTGGGTTTTCCAGATTCACAAAAGTAATATCTGCACTTCTTAAAGTGCCGGCTACTTTCAGAAAAGGGTAATTTGGATCGCCACTTTCCAAACTTTTAATCATTACAGTTCTTCCCAACATCACATCACCTGTAAGTAAAATACTTACGTCTGAGTTAGGAATGGTATCGGATTTTGGGGAAAGTGAATTACCCGACTTTCGACCAGAATTATTTTCAATTGGACTTTTTGATGAAGAATATAAAAGAATAAGCAACAAAAAACCTATACCAAAGAGGGTAAATTTTTGAAGTGAATGCACACTTAAGTTCCCTGCGCAACCCTTAACTCATAAATATAAGGGCGGTAATTAAAAAAGCAAAAACCGCGCAGGCAACAAGCATGTGCAACAATGTGTTGTCTTTGTTGTCAGTTGCCATGGTTCTAAAGAGCTAAAAGTACTGCTCCGACGATTACTAAAATTCCAAGACCAAGACCAAAAAGTGTCGGATAAGATACTCCTGCATCAGGCAACTGTGCTGTCGTTGGAGTAGGAGTTGTTGATCTGGTCGGTGTCGGTGTACCTGAAACTTTCGTTGTCGGCGTTGGTGTTGTTGTCAAACGAACAGATGGGGTCGGAGTCAATGTAACTTGAGTTTGAGATCCGGCAATTGTAAAACTACCAGTTGAAGCCGGAATAAGAAGAATGTCTTCATTGTCGGATTTCCTTGTAATAACTGATTTTGCAGGGTCAAAACGTAGTACCAAGGGACTTACGGATGGGGCACGATCCACCTTCAAAGTTACTGTCGCCAGTAGTGTATCGGTATTTGCCGTAAACCCAGCCGAGCTTGTATTTGCACAAGCAATATCAACAATTACATTAGAGCCTTCTATGTTTGAAGCTTGAGTCGGACAAGTCCAATCACCTGATGAAAGTAATGATTGATTGATTTGAATAGATTGCACACTCACCTCAGGTGTTGCTCCTGAAAAAGGGTATAAAAGCCGTACTGCTACTCCTGAAACAGGTATATTTGCTGGATTAAACGATACGTTTGTTTGTACTGTATCCCCAACATTTAGATTTCCAGTTTCCGGTGTAATTGAAACTTTAGCTTGGCCTGTTGGAACTGCGGCTTCCTCAACAAGATTTTGTTGCTCGCGAAGTAAAACCAATCCTGCGACAAACCCACCAATTGCTACAACTATAATTAGAAGCGCTACAATGACCTTTTTTGCGGGCATGGTATTTTATTAAAGCATTAACGAGTTGTGTTTTGCAAGTGCTATTTTGTAAATCTATGTTATTGTCTTATAGTCTCTTATCTTGTAAAGACTTATCTTGTAAAGACTAATATCTTAATATCCTTATATTCTAATCTCCTTCCTCCTCAGGGCATTCTCCCAAAACATCGCCATGATTAAGATGTTCTTCTAAATTTTCTGATGTAATCTTTATTTGCTCCCAAGGCTCATCAGGATTAAGTGTTTTGTGGCAAACATCGTACATATTTTCTTCTTTCTCTTTGGCCCTATTTCGAAAATCCTGGACCTGCGCAACAAGAAGTACTCCAGCGGCAACACCAAAGATAAGTATAATAATTCCAAGAAAAGTTGAAAGGTTACTCTTTTTTGCCATAAATGTTTACCAATTCAATGTAACGCTGCGAGGTCTTATTGTCAATTAGATTTGAGATTAAACTCGGTTAACAATTCTGATATAATGCGTTCAGGTTTCGGATAAAACGATTTCAGATACGCCGTTTAGCTTAAGTTGGGTAGACCTGCCCGCCAGAAGTGCCTGGATAGCTTAGAGGAAAAGCACACCCTTGGTAAGGGTGAGACCGTGGGTTCAAGTCCCACTCCAGGCTCAAGAATAGCACAACGGCGGGGCGAGTACTTGCCTGCGAAGCAGGCTACTTCGTCTAAAGTACTAGGTCATGGGTTCAATTCCCATCGTCGGCTCACAATTTGCCGGGTTCGACCTGTCCCGCATATTCGCTCTCGCGACGCGAATACATAGTTTTCGGGAGCAAGTAAGAATTGTGCGGGATCCCCGATCCAGGCTCAAGTTAAAGTTTTATTAATCTGATATAATAAAATATGTCTACAGAAGATGGACAAACAGTTGAAGGTGAGTTCGTGCGTGGTCCGGGAACTCCTATAGATAGGCCATTTAAACCTAGCCTAAAACCAATCACAGAGCCAAAATATGACGTAGTCGTTGGAGACCCTCGTCATGGTAAAGTAAAAACATCCGGCCCACTTAGTTTAAAGTCTGCTATAAATGTTGCTGCAGGAATAGTAGATGCATTAACAGGTAAAAGAGCAAGTGTTGAAGATTTAACCGGAGAAAGGAAGCAAGTAGCGAGGGTTGATGTAGTCCCAAGAGAAGACACTTAATTCAATATCGAGCATTTTAATAGCTTCTTAAAATACCGTTTATCTTATTTTCGACAACTCTATAAGAAAAGTTTGTTTTCGCAATCTCAAAATTTCTCTCAACCATCTCTTTTCTCTTTGACTCATTCGCTATCAATTCGTTCACCTTCCCTGCAACCTCATCTGTTATTTTCTCGCCCATTTCTATAACTTCAAATCCCAAAGGCTTAATATCAGCATCGTACACTGGATATGGAGTCAGAATAATCGGTTTTTCAAAATACATTGTTTCCACAAATTGGTTTCCAAATCCTTCCATTTCAGTAGGGTATGTAACAAAATCGCAATTCAGATAACAATCCCATAAATTGTAAATTCTTTTTCCCCCGACGATCTTTCTTTGGGAATTTACCCTTTCGCCAATGAATTTACATCTTATGTTTTTTTCCTTAGCCAAACTTTGAAGTTTTTTAAAGTAACCTTTCTGTTCATCGCCTTCTGTCCCACTAACAACCAAAACCGCGCTTTGTATATTTAATTTACTAATAAGCTCAATTGATAATTCAATCCTTTTTCTTGGCACAATTCTTGTTGCCTGCAAAAAAACAATGTCATTTTCTGTTAATCCAAAGTCGTTTCTGAAATGTTTTGCGTAGGAATCCAGTATCCCTTGCGATTCATTTTCAAAATCAAATGTGTCAGAAATCACAGGCGCCTCAATTGCCGTTTTTTCAAAAAGAGATTTTTGTGCCAATGAGTTAATCACTGTATGGGTCATCTTTTCTAATTTAGGAGGAAACCATTTCTCGAAAAAGGGAAACATTTGGGATTTATTGTACCTATCTCTCTCCCACCAAAAATCATGATGTCGGGCAATAGTTGGTATTGAAAATTCTTCAATTGTGCGGGCGAGCCCAATTGCCAATGGAAAATGCATGGGAATTGAAAAAACGTTTGGAGTAATTAATAAATCCGGTTTATACCCATTTCTGAAAAATTGCCTAAGTTTACCTTCGATTGTTCCTGCTATATCAAAAACAATCCTTTCAATTTTTTCGTACGATTCATTCCCGTAAACCACTCTATCGTGAATTCCTGCGATTTTTGCGGATTTAAAATGAAGGTCGGGTATCAAAACCCCCTCGCGATCTAGTTCCCCTGCAACCAAAGTTACTTTATGCCCCATCCTTTCCAATATGTTTTTCCAATGTACGGTTTCGAGTGAAACTCCATCCAATCCGGCCACCCTATAGCCTAAAATCACAATGTTCATGAAGCTTTCCCTATGCTACCCCCCCTCTTGTGAAAAAATCAAGAACTTAATTAATCATGACGTTGTGAAGCTTGGAAAATAACATATGACCTGATACAATAGCGAGCGTATGGCGAAAAAGGGTGGTCGGGAAATTGTTGCACTTGTTTGTTCCGTCTGTAAATCACAAAATTACATGACAGAGAGGAATAAATTAAATATGGAAGGAAAACTCACTTTGAAGAAATATTGCAAACGATGCAAACAACAAAGACTTCATAAAGAAACTACCAAGTTAAAATAATACCCTATATTTATCCATTGCTCCATTTGTAATATAATCCTAAACCATGTCAATCTTTTCTAAGGAAATTTTTTCTCCAGATCACCCATTAGCCAATATACATGGGATGGTTGGGCGAAATGGAGAAACAACTTGTAAAACAGGAAATGGACGAATGTGTACGGGGTGTTGTGAAGCATTGCATATTCAAGATCTTGACCCCGACGGAATCGGTGTTCTTAAAGAGGCTGGACAGAAATGCGAAGCACAGATTGCAGGCGAAGGTTGTAGGCACGTTTTGGAAGGTAATCCGGAACAAAGATATTCTATCTGCGATCCCTATCATTGCAGCGGAGACTTAAGAAGGCTAGCAGACCCTACAACCAGCTGGGAAGAAAGAATTGCAGCCTCGCAGAGGTTAGTAATGGAAAACGCGGCTGCTCTTCAAAACGGAGAAATTGGTAGAAAAACTTACAATGCAAATTTAAACCGTATTCCAACGCCGTAAGTATTCTCTAGACCCTTTAAACTAAAAAACAACTCCTACCTTGGACCCTGAAATCTACCTCTAGAAACGAGTATTACATGTGCTTGCATGGTACTTCCATGCTCAAGACTGTTATGCTCGCCGAAATCAGGCAAAACTTGCCAAAGATGCAGCTTTCCGCTTCTGGAAAACTTTCCGCACAAGTTACATTCCCAAAAGTCACCTACTCTTGTGTCCTTGCCTCCTTCCAATGAAGACATTGACAATCCTGACGGTTTCGACTTGGATCCACTTTCTTTCATCTTGAAGAAGGATTAGCATTACAAAAAGATACAAATACACAAGGACTCATTTGAATGAAATAAAATTATATTGCTGGTCCTTCTTTTTCTTCAGTCAGGTCCGCTGAGTCTCTTGCTAAGGCATTAAAACTTTCAACAACTTGTTCTCTAGTAACACCAAGCTCTTCCAATACAATCTTAGCTCGATCTAGTGCTGTCTTTCTTAACGTGGTTAGATCCTCATAAACCGCATCACCAGTCGTTTTTAACAAGTCCTCTATTCCCAAAACAGCATCCCTTGCTCGTTCAACTCTTCTTTCTGGTTCTGGAGTCACTGATCCTAAAATACTAACACCTTTTCCCAATTCTATAACCATTTCAATTTAAAATCTTCGCTTACCAAAAGTTTATTTTTCTCACCGTTGCCAAGTTCTTCTACCGCTTACACCTATCTTTGGGTCTCTAGGTCGTCCTGTAAGATCACACGGAACCACACCCTCATGTCCTGTAATATCTTCTCCAGCCCTATAGTCTGATAGGCCCTCTTCGTATGCACCTGCATTGTCTAACGATAGTTGGTCATCGGCAAATCGATCCCCCGCAAAATTATCTGTCCTGTCTCCGTCGGCCAAACCTCTGCCTGGTGCAACTTGGTCTAAAACCTCTTCCATCCTATCAAGGTGGAATTGTGTACCTTGCCCTCCGTCAACAGCACCTACTAACGCCCCATTAGGTTTCCTAGTTATACCGCAACCTGCCTCTACTGATCTATCAACAATTGACATAAGTCTGAATTATATCATGTAACAATTATTTCTGGTAAAATTCGAGTTGCTTAGGGCTGTCGGTTAACTGGCAAACCACGTTTGTCGCCACTTAGGCAGGTCAAATACTTTACTTAAGGGTCGGGCACACATCCACTCCCAAATTAAACCCGGTTTCTCTACCGCCCTCCCTTTATCTTGAATCGGATTCTACAGTACCAGAATCATTTATCTAACTCAAAATATCAAGTTATAACATTGCAAACAGAATTGTTGTAATGTGCCAAACTATGATATATCATAGTTTCTATGACACATGTCTCTCACAAAAAACTTTCCAAACAAACTGAAGCGGAAATAATAAGCGCCTTAAAGTCGGCACTTACTAATTTAAAACCGAATGACGTCAATAAAGTATTTTCTGCGCTTCTAACTAAAACAGAACAAATTATGCTGGCAAAAAGACTCACTGCTGCATATTTACTTTTAGAGGGCGCCTCATATGACCAAATCTCAAAATCATTAAATCTTACCGAACAAACAATTTCTAAAGTACATTTTGAGATAAATTCATCTCGGGACGTATATAATTTCTTATATTCAAAACTTTCGCCTTGGAAAAGGAAAATGGTTCTAAAAACTCTCCTAAAAGAGCTCGGGTTTAGAAGCCTTAAATTATTCGTTAAGCACGGAGGCGGAAGGATTTATTAGTCGGACTATGATATATCATAGTTTGTTATCGTTTACTATTCAAACTCCTGATGATAAAATTGCATAAATTTGGCTTATAGGGCCGTAGGTAAGTGGTATACCGGGCGTCTCCCCGCCCCTGCCTTGCACATTTATACGGGTGTGATGAAATGGTATCATGGCGGTCTCCAAAACCGCTCTTCCAGGTTCGAATCCTGGCACCCGTGCAAGTTCTGCGGGCAGGCAAAACCCGGACTGGAGGTTCGAGTCCTCCCAGCCCTGCTTTTTAGTACTTAATAAAACCTATAAATTTATGACAGAAAATCCAAAACGTTGGTGGCAAACTAAGTTGGAAACTACCCCTACTCTTACTGACGGGGAGAAAGCAAGACTGATTACAGACGAAGAAGGTTATCAAGTGGCTCAAGAAAGACAGGACATTCAGAGATTATTTGACTTAGGTATACGAAATAATGACCCTGAGGTAGTTAAAATTGCACGCGCAAGACTACATTTTCTCGAAGGGAAAGAGACACTGCTCGACTACGAAGTTTAATATCCATACTGCGAACTATTCCTTAATCTGATTTGTGGAATTCCCGCCCTCAACTGTAAAGTTAATTTTTGGGAGATTGCTCAAGCTTTGATACCCTTTTCTCAAGTTTATCAAATTCTTCAATAGTTGGAGCATCATCTTCCAAACGAGCAATTTACAAACCTATTTTATCAATTCTTTCTGTCAACCTTCCTTCTGTTTTTTTGACTTCGTCTTTAACCTCTTTTATGTCCTTTCTTATCGTCGTTTGGCCATCGAGAATTACTTGTAAGATTTTTGTGTCTGACATGAATTTATTTTTACACTGTTTTAAAAAAAAGTATAGATGTATTTCTTTATCACCCATCAACAAACTCACTAATACCTTGTGATCCAATTTGCATCATTGAATATATTTTCGGAATTATATATATTCCAAATATGCTTACAAAAACGGATTTAAAGGAAATTAGAAAAATTATAAGGGAAGAGGTCGAGGTAGAATCTCAAAATATCAAAGACGAATTGCAGGCAGATATGAAAATGAACCTTATAAGGACGCTGTCTGAGATTAGGGAAGTCAAAGATCGCTTAAAAAACGTCGAAATTAAAATCAACAAAGTTCAAAATACCGAAAAGCACCAAAATCTTGAATCCTCGCCCGCTCTTTAAAACAGCTTTCAGCGAAAACATTTTCGCTTCTGTTACAATAAGTTATGAGGGGTATTTATATAGTAATCGGGATAATTTTACTCCTAACTTTAGGAATTGTTGGATTTTCGCTATTCAACCAGAGAACTTCTCAAACTTCTTCAGAAAGTACGGCAATACAGGCTGGTCAGGATCAAAACAGTGGAAGTGCGGCTTTGGACTTATCAGACCAATATATTGTTTACTCAAAGGAAGCATTTGAAAGTAATTCAAATAAAAAAAGGGTTTTATTTTTCTACGCCAATTGGTGCCCTACGTGCCGCCCGGCTGATGCAAATTTCAGTTCAAATATTTCTAAGATCCCTGAGGACGTTGTCCTAATAAGAGTTAACTACAACGATTCGGAAACGGACCAGGAAGAAAAGGATCTGGCTGAAAAATACCAAGTTACATATCAACACACGTTTGTTCAGATTGACGAAGAAGGCAACGTCGTAACAAAATGGAATGGCGGCCAAATAAATGAACTTCTGGAAAATATAAAGTAATGTTAATTTTAATTGCTTTTTCGTTCCTTGCAGGAATTGTCACAATTTTATCTCCATGCAGACTCCCGCTTTTACCAATCATTCTTTCTTCAACAATTGGCGAGGGTAAAAAAAGGCCTTTTGGAGTCGTAATTGGATTTGTTGCAAGTTTTACTTTCTTCACTTTATTTCTTTCGAGTATTGTCCGCGCGACAGGGGTTTCACCTAACTTACTTCGCGGCGTCTCTATATTAGTTTTATTTTTATTCGGGCTCACTCTTATTATTCCTAAGTTTCAGCTTGTTATAGAACAGCTTTTTGTTAAATTTGCGCGTTTTGCCCCAAAAGGGAATTCTCAGAATGGTTTTCTGGCGGGTTTTGTAATCGGTTTATCTCTGGGGCTTTTATGGACTCCGTGTGTTGGGCCAATATTGGCATCGGTTATCACGCTTGCTCTCGCTGGAAATGTCACATCTGATGCATTTGTCATAACTTTGGCATATGCGATAGGCACGGCAATCCCAATGTTTTTAGTAATGCAGGGTGGCCGAACTGCGCTTCAAAAAGTTCCATGGCTTCTTCGCAATACTCCAAAAATACAAAAGGCATTCGGAATTTTAATGATTCTCACCGCTATCGGAATATTTTTTAATGTTGATAGAAAGTTTCAAACATTTATTTTAGATAAATTTCCAAATTATGGCGTAGGTCTGACAACAATTGAAGATAACGAAACTGTAAGACGCGAACTTAATAATGTGAATGATACGCCGATAGACGAAGGTTTGATAGGCAAACCTATGCCTGACGTCACACTTCCCAAAGGGCCTCTTGCCCCAGAACTTGTCTCCGGCGGAGAGTGGTTTGGTTCGACTCCGCTCACCATTAAATCTCTACGTGGCAAGGTAGTAATAATTGATTTTTGGACTTATTCTTGTATTAATTGCCAAAGAACTTTTCCCTACCTTCGAACCTGGTACGAAAAATATAAAGATAAAGGTCTAGTAATTATTGGAGTCCACTCTCCCGAATTTGAATTTGAAAAAGACCCCAAAAACGTACTTTCCGCGATTAATGATTTTGATCTTAAATATCCTATTATGCAGGATAATAATTTTTCAACATGGCGAGCATACAATAACCGCTTTTGGCCAGCAAAGTATTTTATTGATAAGGATGGGTTTATAAGATATACGCATTTTGGTGAAGGAGCATATGATGAAAGCGAGCGTGTAATACAAAAGTTATTAGCTGAGTCGGGAGCTGCAAATTTTGACACTAATGTTTCTAACCCTTCTTACCAAACTTATTCAAGAACTCCTGAAATTTATCTAGGATATAAGCGTTTGCAATATTTCGCGTCACCCGAAGAAGTTCAACAAGATATATTAGCTAACTACTCTTTTCCAGAAGTTTTAACTCAGGATAATTTCGCATTAGAGGGAGACTTGACTATAACTCCCGAATATTCACTTTCAACAAAGGATTCAAAATTAAAATTGTCCTTTGAAGCAAAAGAAGTATTTTTGGTCATGAATCCAAAAATACCGGGTAGTCGAGTTAGAGTACTTTTAGATGGTCAAATACAATATCCTGGCGAGGACGTGGTTAATGGAATCGTAATTGTCGACAGTGATAATTTATACAAATTAATAAAACTTGATTCTCCAGGAAGACACGAGCTCACGCTTGAATTTCTAGATGGCGAAGTCGAAGTCTACGCCTTTACGTTTGGTTGAAAAGGCTCTCAGCGAAAGATCACTTATTATCCTCAAGTTCACTAAATTTTTCTCACTGGACAATTAGTTAAATACTATCCTAAAATGATTGAAATGAATCCTGTCCAAAATTCTGGGAATAATTCACAAAATCCTTTAGATCAAAGTTCTTCGGATCAAACTCAAACACAAAGTTCACCTGTGGAAACTACTCAATCGCCTGTAATTCCTACAACTTCAGCACCAGAGTCCCAACCTACAACTCCTTTTGCGCAGGATTTTACTCCTCAAACGCCCCAGGTTGTGCAATCTCAAGTTCTAACTCCTCCAGAAACGCCGCCTGAAGCGCCCAAATCCAGGAAAAAACTTTTTCTTTTTCTCATTTTATTATTTTTCTTCCTCTTACTTATCGGAGCTGGGGGCGTAACCTACGCCGTTGCATACGAAAAAATAAAGCTTGAAAAATACCCGGATATTCAAAAGAAAGTTTCGGCTTTTGTGCAATCAATTCCGTTTATGCCAAAAACCCCTAAATTTTTACTTGCAAAATCGGCTCTTGCCCACCAAGAAGTGACCAAACAATCTTTTGACGTATCAATTGCTGTTGACTCCGCAGATTTAGCAAGTTCTTTTGGATTAACGACAATTGATGCCAAAGTAGCGGGGGCTGTGGATTATTCTGATCCGAAAAACGTTATATTTTTTATGGACGCATCTGTTACCAAAGATTTCAATTTTGAACTTCGAAAAAAAGACAAATTTTTGTACTTTAAAATAAATAAATTGCCCGCGCTTTTACTAGCTTTTATGGGG
>MGHC01000017.1:0-5976 GCA_001793015.1 Candidatus Woesebacteria bacterium RIFCSPLOWO2_01_FULL_39_10 | reverse complement strand
GAGGAAGTTTTGGGAAAGATGGTTCTTGAATCCGTAACCGAGGAAGGAATGGAAATGTATAAGATTACACTTACCGCCGATTCGGATCTAATCGACCATCTTGGTGATAAATTGGAAGCTGAGAGGAGTAAACAATCTGGCGCCACCCTTCAGTCTCAAGATGAAAAAACGAAGCTTTCAGACATGGTCAAAAAATTAAAATGGGAAATATTCATTGATAAAAAAGATTATTACATGAGAAAGCTTGTAATTGTTGCTGACTTGGAGGTTGATAATTCATCAACCTTGGGCAGTCCTTTTTTGGGAACGTCGAGCTCGCTTTCGGAAAAATCTAAAGCGACTTTTGCATTTGCCTTTAAATCAGGAAAATTTGGAGAAGAAGTAGTCGTCGAAGTTCCCGCATCAGCGATGACTTTCGAAGAATTCACAAATTTAATATCTGAAATCGTTGCCGAAGCTTATGGAGATCTTATGGCACCTGAGACACTTCCCGATGCTTCCCCCCTTGATACTCCTTAAGCTAAAATGTTTGAGCATCCATCCTCTTGATGCGCACCTCCAAAAAAAATCTTTGACAACTTAAACCTTTTTAAATAAGATTCGGCAAGTGAGTGCAAACCACAGATTTACTGTTGAAGAAATTGAAGGGCCGTCGAAAATAAAAAAGTTACTTTTAGTGTTAGGGTTATTGCTTTTACTGATCACTATTTCAGGTTTCTCTTATTATTTGGGTACGAAAAACGCGAAAAATCAAACCCCTTCGATTGCAGAAAATTTTCAAACTCCTTTCCCGACAAACGAGGGTGAACAAGCTCCGAGCCCATCACCCTCAGGTTCACCTACACCAACCAAAAGAGGTCAAAAAGCGCCCACTCCTACACCAACACCCCCATCAAAAATGAAAGTGATCTTATCAACGGCATCCCGCGACGGGTTTAGGTCTTCAAACGGCGCAGGAAATGCCAGCCTTGAAATCCGAGTCGGAAGAAACGAAGATTTTGTAACACGAGGCTTTTTAAGTTTTGACCTAAGCGAACTACCATCTGAAATAAATATGCAGAAGGCAACTTTAAGAATTTATCAGGCAAAAATAACTGGGAGTCCATATAATGCCGGGAATCGTCTAAAGTTAGACCACTTAACATTTGGTGATATATTGGATAGCGCAGATTACAGTTTACCTGCGCTTTACTCAAATTTTAAATCGTTAACAATAAGTTCGACTATTTCCTGGAAAGAGGCCGATGTGACCAGTGAAGTTAAAAATGATCAGGCTAACGCACGTTCAAGGTCTGATTTTAGAATTCATTTTGAGACAGAAAACACAGGCGGAGACGATAAAGGTGATTTTGTGTATTTCGAAGCCTCAGAAAACACTCTAAAAACCGGAAATACTCCCCAACTTGTGATCGTATATTAAGAAAGCTGAAAGTTATAGGATAAATAGATCTCTTGTAGTATAATTCCCCCTAACACCAAAAATGTTAGTTGAACCTAGAACCGGCGTACCTGAAGCTGCACGGGACTTATCTCGAGAAACAAAACATTTTACACTTCAAGAACTGGATTTGCAGTCTGAAAAAGTTCGAACTGCACACCGGTTTGCAAGAGATGCACACATAAATCAATACCGCTTTTCCGGTGAACCATATACAAACCATTTAGAAGCAACCGCAGATATTGTTCTTGATTGGCTTAAACCCCAAGAAATTGATGATCTTGTAGAAGACATGTCGTGTGCAGCTTTACTACACGATTCAGTTGAAGACGCAGGAGTGAGTATCGAAGATATAAAAGAAAAGTTTGGTGAGCGCGTTGCATTATATGTTGAAGGTGTAACTCTCCTGCGCTCAGATAAAACGAAGGAAGAGCAGGACAAAGAAGATTTAAAATTTATTGCTCAAAAAGGCTACCTTACTCCTGAAGTTTTCATCCTAAGACTTGCCGATCGTTTGCACAACATGAGAACTTTGGAAAATGTTCCTGAAGGCAAAAGACAAAAAAAAGCCGATGAAACACTACGAGTTTACGTTAAGCTTGCAGAATCTATGGGTATGTGGGTGGTAAAAAGAGAACTTGAAGACCTTTCGTTTCCATATGTGTATCCGGAGGTTTATGAGACAATTAAAAAAGAAATTGATGAAGATACACGTACCTCCGTTGCTTTCACCCACGGAATGGAAGGTTTCTTAAGGTGGGTCATCTCCAGTGATTGTGTCTCTTGCAATGTGGAGGCAAGAAAGAACGGTTATTGGGCCCTTTACAGAAAGAGAGAAAGGGAAGCGGCGGCTGGAAAAGGACCGTCTGACAATTTCTCTAATATCAACGACGTTATGAGTTTCAGAGCGACTACACCTTCTAGAGACCCAATAGAATTATATTCTCTTATGGGCCGTGTTGTGACCTTCCCTCAATTTAGAGGTCTTGTAGATCAAGATCGTTATCATGATTATGTTAGTCAACCCCAAGACAACGGTTATTCTGCTATACAAGCTACCTTAAATCTTCCAAATACCGGTGCTGTAGAAATTGCTTTTGCAAGTGAAGATATGGAGGAATTCAACAATGATGGAATTGTTAGTTTACTGAGACAACGAAAAAACCTTAGACAATATAGACGAAATATTATTTTTGACGAAAAAGGTGAGGCTTGGTTTTTGCCGCTCAATGCAACCTATGTTGATTATGTTTATATGACTGGAATCGGGGCGCAAGCAAGCTCAGTTACTATCGACGGCGTAGAAACAGCGTTACGCCAAAAGACCCAAAATGCTGTAAATGTTAGGGTAAATAGATATGAAGACTTAACAAGAGCTACTGATCCTGAATTATCAGAACATTGTTTAGGTTCGACAAAGAGAAAAATCGAAAGCGATATAAATCTTCATGCACGAGATCTTTTGGTCGAAAAAGGCAAAAGTACATTGGAAGGTGTCTTATCTCCCAGAGGTTTGTTGGATTTATCCGATTCTCCTTACGCAACAAGAGCCGTAATTTTTCCAATGGGTTTACCAGGCTTAAATGAACTCTATTTTCGTGTTGGTGGAAACTATGATCTCTTACAAGAAGTGGCAAGAAGGCTCAACGAGGCGGGGGTAACAAAAGAAGGCCTTGGTTTAACAACCATTAGGGTTTCTGGAGAGAATAAACCTGGAATATTAAGTGACCTTACAACGATGATAAGCGACAGGGGTGGTGATATATACCAAATTCGCCTGCCCAATCCAATTGCAAGGCCCCGCGACACCTTCGTTATACGAATCGTAATGACAGGAATAGATTTAAAAGAAAAAGAGGAATTAAAAGTTTTACTGCAACACGATTTGCGCTTCACCGAAGTTCTGGTGGTTTAATAAAAAAGTATACTAATACTCAGACTAGTCAAATTAAGCATGCAGTGTCTTCAATTTTATTTGTTTTATGGAGTACGAGTATAAGGGACTATTATAATTTTCTTAACACCATCACCTCTAGCGGATGTGTCTACTACTTTCGCATCGGGATAATCTACAGTAACGTTTGTTCCATCATCCAAAGTTACCGTTTCGGAAAAACCTCTAGGAACTTCGGCGCTATTCAATACAGCTTTCCCCGCCTCCTTCATACAAGGATCGTCAGGACTTATATTACTATTTCTCAAAGTCCTCAGAGCTTGAGGTAATTTGAGCTTACCAGCTCCTTGATCTTTGGCTGCATTATAATTTATTAATTTATTTAAATGATCTAGTTCCAAACTCATGTCTTTTCACCTCCTTACATAAAAAACCTCCCTTTAATCGCAGAAGTCTTAACAAAAACAAAAGACTCCCGCCTTATTAAATAAGGAGGTAAAACCTAATCTGTCTTAAAAATTGATTTGTCCTTTTCATATTAGATTTTTACCTTACGATACCGAATTTAAAATTTCAACCCCCAAAATCAAATTATTGCCGAAACTTTATTTGTAAACAGTGGGCATCTTATAGTATTTATCCGTTTTTGTCAAACACTATATTACCCTTGCAGGGGTAGCCCCTTAAAGGTATTATGAGTCTATGCCAAGAAAGAACTCTCTTAAAGTTTATGTAAAAGATGGTTATTACCATATATATAACCGTGGGGTGGAAAAGAGAACAATCTTTGAAAATTCGCAGGATTATAAAGTATTTTTGAAATATCTGAAGTTCTCACTATCCTCACTTCCCAAAAGGGAAGACCTTCTGAAGGAGTTTACCTTGCAGGGGTTACCCTTTAAAGGTATACCAAGACTACCTAAAAACTTTTACTCTAAAATTGAACTTATTGCTTATTGTCTTATGCCAAATCACTTTCATTTGCTTTTAAAACAAAATGATGAAGATTCTTTAAAAAGTTTTATGACATCCCTTCTTACAAGGTATGTAATGTATTTCAATAAAAAGTATGATCGCGTTGGTGGGCTTTTCCAAGGAGTCTACAAAGCGGTGTTAATTACGGAAGATGTGTATCTTCTTCATCTTAGTAGATATATACATCTCAATCCTTCTGAGCACACCAATGACTTGAAAAAAGCTTATTCATCTTATGCTGAATACCTTGGACTAAGAAAAACGAAATGGGTAAAACCAGAGATAATACGTAAATTTTTTGATAAACAGGTGATTCCGGAAATACAAAAAATCAGCTCTTATAAAAACTTTGTTGAAAAATACAAAAAAGACAGCAAAGAAGTTTTAGGGCAAATAACACTTGAATAATTACTATATGCACCTTGCAGGGGTAGCCCCTTAAAGGTTTACGCCCTTCCCCCTCTTTCCTTAATCTGGTACAATACATTAGGTGATTTGTGTAATGATTTACACTTTAAACACATTAAATTATCCAAAGGCCACCGGCTCAGACCTCCGGTTCGGAAGAACCTCTGGTTTGGAGAAGAGCCTCTGGCTCGGTCACCGACTCGTAAGAGTCTCTGACTCGAAGAGAGAGGGGGCGAAACCTTCTTATGGTTGTCGTTATCAAGAAAAAAGGCGAATCAGACGACAGACTTATCGCCAGATTCAAGAAGAAAGTTTTGGATTCTGGAATATTGCAAGAGGTCCGCGACCGTCAACGTTTCAAATCTCCCTCAGAAAAGAGGAAGGAACAGAAAGCTCGGATCAAATACCTTATTGAATTGGAGAGAAAAAGAACTTATTAAACCATTCGAGGCTCAGGTTTAATGCTGAGCGAAGTCGAAGCATTAAGCTTTGAGAAAGGTTTCTACGAATTTTGTTCTGTGCAGCCGGGAGATCCCGTATTTCTTAATAGCCTCTTGATGGGCCTTTGTTCCGTATCCTTTATTGTGAACAAAGTCATATTTTAAATATTGGCGTTTTTTTCCAAGTTCTTCCATTAACCTGTCTCTATAAACTTTTGCAATAATGCTTGCGGCGGCAATGGAAAAGGACTTTTCATCCCCATCAATAATCGCAAGCTGTCGCGATCTATTCAGGAGCGCCACGGGGTCTTTCCTTTGCTTTAAACCATTTTTCTTACCTACTCTTAAACCCCGAACGTATGGTATATAAAAAGCGTCAATGAGTAAATAATCTACTCTTACCTTAAGCTTTTCATTAACCTTACTTATCGCCCTACGAAAAGCCGAATTGGTAGCTTTTGTCATCCCTTTTTTATTTATCTTGCTAACAGTGCCTATCCCTATTCCCCAGGAAAGTGCGTTCTTCTTTATCCACTCCGCAGACTTTTCTCGCTGTTTAGAAGTTAATTTCTTGGAGTCGTTGATTTTAATTGCTTCATTGTTTAATTGTTTAATTGTTAAATTGTTAGAAAAGACGACGCAGCCGGCGACGACGGGCCCTGCAAAAGATCCTCTCCCCACCTCATCAACTCCGGCAACAACAGATAATTCCTTTTTCCAAAGTCTTTTTTCAAAAGAAAAATCAGGTGTTTTCACTACCGAAATTATAACATCAAGGTAATTTGGGTCCACTGAGCTGTACAACAGAAAACTGCGTTACC
>MGHC01000016.1:6298-7484 GCA_001793015.1 Candidatus Woesebacteria bacterium RIFCSPLOWO2_01_FULL_39_10 | reverse complement strand
CAAACCCGAAAAGATTTGGAAGAAAATATTAAAATTCAAAAATCGGTTGAAAAACTTTTGGAAGAAGAGCTGCAAGTTACTGAAGATGAAATTAAGGCTTATTTTGAGCAAAACAAAACATTTTATGGAGAGGGAGCAAAAATTGAAAATCTTCAGGAAGACATTCGTGAACAAATAAAAAGTGAAAAATTTAACCAGGCATTTGAATCTTGGGTGGAAAAACTTCGCTCAGAATCCAAAATTATATATTTTGTAGACTTTTAACTTCAGACTAGTTTAGAAAAAAGGCCTGGCATAGATTTTTTTCTCCGTATATACGATATACTAACTGCTAGATACTATTTTCGTGTTTGATACTCATTGCCACTTGAATTTCCAAGCATTTGATACTTACTTTAACGAAGTTATTAAAAGGGCATTTGATGCTGGAGTAAAACACATTACTGTTCCAGGAACAGACCTTGAAACTTCAAAAAAAGCGATCGTAATTGCCGAAAGCTACGAAAATATTTATGCTGCAGTTGGCATTCACCCCACAAAAGACTTATCGACCGAGTCACTAAAATCTGTTATTTACAAACTGGAAGAAATTGCTTTATCAACAAAAGTTGCTTCGATTGGAGAAATTGGTCTTGATTATTACCGATATCGTTCTTCAAGTGCAGTCCAAAAACAATTTTTTTTAGCTCAACTCGAGCTTTCTCTGAAGGTAGATAAGTCGGTTATCATCCACAACCGTCATGCCTCGAAAGACGTTTTAGACATACTTGAGGGTAACTGGCAAAATGCATATGAAGGCAGAATGGTTTTTCACTGCTGTGAGGCCGAGCAAGAAATTCTCAACTTTGCAATAAAGCACGATATTTTTATCGGTGTTGACGGCGATGTGACTTATGACAAAGAAAAGATGAAATTTATAAAAAATGTTCCGCTTGAGCTACTTGTTATCGAAACTGACTCACCTTATATAATTCCAGAGCCTCTTCACTCAAAAAAGGTTGCTATTGAGAAACTTTCCGAAACTACACTAAAAAATGGTTTAAGACTATTCGGACTTACTTAGTAACTGGTATACTTATTTTATGCTTATTCTTGGGATTGATCCGGGTACCGCAACAACAGGTTATGGATTTGTCGAATCGGACGTAAACGGAACTACTAAAGTAGTTTCCTGGGGTTTAATAGA
>MGHC01000016.1:0-6190 GCA_001793015.1 Candidatus Woesebacteria bacterium RIFCSPLOWO2_01_FULL_39_10 | reverse complement strand
TTTAAAGTAAGGGTAGTTGAATATGCTCCGGCGACAATTAAGAAAATTATTACTGGTAACGGTCGAGCAAAAAAGAAAGAGGTTCAGATAGCTATTAGAAAAATATTGGGCAACCACGTTAAAAGTAAAGCTCATCAAAAAACTCATTTTGATAACGCCGCCGATGCACTTGCTGTTGCACTAACCCACGCAATGAAAGCAAAAGAACGGTCCCAGTGAGATAGGCTTTGCCATCTCACGGGACCCCGTGAAGTGCTCTTGAAAAGAGCTACTTCACTGGGGGAGGTGATAATAAATGGCAGATTTAAAAGTTGGAAAAATAACTCACTATTACGACAAAATAGGCGTCGCTGTTTTGGAACTAGATTCAGATTTGGGAGTGGGAGATCGTATTAAATTTATGCGAGGAGGAGAAGATCTTTTCGAACAAGATATAGAGTCTATACAAGTAGAACACGAAAGAAAAGAAAAAGCCGGAAAAGGGGATATTGTAGGACTGAAGGTCGATAAACCAGTCAAAGATGGGGCTGAAGTTTTCAAAGTTCAGTAATATTACTTTTTTTCGATATTTTATGTGCTGCCGGTTATTTTATGCTGAAGTTAAGATTGCGAAAACGAAAAAACAAATCTGTCGTTTGGAACACTGCTCCTGACATTCAAAAAAGAGTACTTCATTTGACTAAATCATTAAACCTTGATTGGGTCGACTTCAAATTTGTCCATTGTTTTAGATCGGAAAATTCCAAATCCCGTGCTTATGCACGAATCTGGGGTCTCTCAAAAGTTTGGCAGCTTGCCTTAGATATTAAACCCGCCTACATAATTGAAGTATTATCTGAAAAGTTTGATCGGCTAAACCCTCGAGAACAGGACAAAGTTTTACTTCACGAATTAGCACACATTCCAAAAAACTTCTCAGGAAGTTTGCTACCACACATAAGGCGCCGGGGAAAAAGAAATTTCCATGACAGGGTTGATGAGCTTTTCGCAAAATATATTAAATCAAAAAGTACAAATGTCTAGAGAGATTATTCACTTGATTATTTTTAAACGATCGTTTAAAAATAATCAAACTTTTGGGCACAGTTTTGAATTGGTTTAAATTTATCATTTACACTTATGCGATTGATTGTTCTTCATGGCGACAACACTTTAGAAAGTTATGAGAGACTTCAAAAGTTTGTTGAGGTGGCACATTCTAGAGTCTGGAAAGTACAACGCGCCGCCAATTCCTCACAAAATCTAGCTGAAGTTATAGTTTCCGACACACTTTTTCAAGAAAAAAGACTCGTAGTTATTGAAGATTGGCGTTTATTTAATAAAAGCAATCTAAAATTACTTAAGTCAAAAAGTGATGAGTTGGATATAACGATAATTATTTATCATCAGGGAAATCTAACAAAAACATTCCTAAAGTCTCTTCCAAGAATAGATAAAATCGAAGAATTTAAACTACCAAAATTAATTTGGACGTTTCTGGACTCTTTTTATCCGGGTAACGCAAAAATGCTTTTTCAACTTCTGCACGAAATAACCAAAAATGAACCGGCTGAATTTGTATTCAGTCTTTTGGCAAAGCAGCTTAGGGATTTATACTGGGTAAAAACTGATTCCTCAAGCATTCCTTATCCAAGCTGGCGTGTCGGTAAGCTTAAAGGCCAGTCTTCCAAGTTCACTACTCACCAATTAACCAATCTTATTTCAAATTTTGCCGAAATCGATATTAAATCTAAAACTTCTGATACAAAACTTATTGACCTACTTGATTTCACAATAGCTACCAAATTAGAATAGTCATTACATGAAAGTAAGTCCTTCGATATTTAGAGAATACGACGTAAGAGGAATAGCTGGAGAAAAATTCTCAGAAAAAGCTCTCCTGGAATACGAGAAATGGTATGGAAAGTTTCCAGGAATTACTATCACTCCTGATATTGCCGTTGTTTTGGGTAAGGCTTACGGTACACAAATAAGAAAACGCGGAGGTAAGAAAATAATTATCGGTCATGAAGAGCGCCAGTATGGCGATGAATTAAAAAGGCTTTTTATAGAAGGTGTTCGAACAACAGGTTGCGACGTAACCGACGCGGGTGTTGCCCTTACACCAATTGTTTATTTTGCAACTGCCTTCTATAACTTCGACGGAGGGGTAAATGTTACCGGTAGCCATAATGTTTACTTCTTTAATGGATTTAAGATGATGGCGAAAGATGTTTACCCAATTTATGGAGAAGAAATCCAGGAAATGAAAAAAATAGTTGAGGAAGAATCTTATCATAAAGATCTTAAGGGAAAACTGGAAAACAAAAGCGTTTTGGAAGACTACTCCAAATATCTGCTCGATCATAACAATTTAGAAAAAAAGTTAAAAATTGTTTTAGATTGTGGAAATGGAAGCGCAGGTCTTTTTGCGCCAGACATATTAAGAAAACTCGGCTGCGAGGTAGTCGAAATGTATTCTGAAGTCGATGCAACTTTCCCAAACCATTTACCTGATCCTGAGGATATTTATATGATGAGAGAACTTTCCCTTAGAGTGGTAAAAGAAAAAGCTGACTTAGGAGTTGCATTAGACGCGGACGGTGATAGGTTTGGTTGTGTTGATGAAAACGGTGAATTTATTTATGCAGACAGAATGCTTCTTCTTATAGCAAAAGATGTTCTTTCCAGAAATCCTGGTAAAAAAATATTATACGATGTCAAATGTACTCGTTATCTTGAGAAACTTGTTCCTGAATACGGAGGGATTCCGCTAATGCACGTAACTGGACATGCGCCTATTAAAGCGACATTTAGGAAAGATGTCAATGTGATATTCGGAGGCGAGATTTCAGGACATTTCTATTGGGCTGAGGATTACTTTAGATTTGACGACGGGCTCTATTCCGCAGCAAAAGTGCTGAGTCTAATTGCTAGGCACGGCGACACTCTCTCAACAATAATGAAACAAATTCCGGTCACCTCCATGACTCCGGAAATTAAACTTCCGTGTACGGACGATAAAAAAGCTGGAATCGTTGAACAAATTAAAAACAAATTTATAAAGGATTACACAGTTATAACTTTAGATGGCGCTAGAATTTCATTCTCAGAAACAAGTTGGGCCTTAATACGACCATCAAATACTTCTCCATATCTTTCTTTCAGAGTTGAAGCAGACACCGACGAGGAGGTAATCAGAATTAAAAACCTCATGCAAGATGAATTTGACAAATACCCCGAAATAGGCGATAAACTCGATCGCAATAATGTAACCTCACACACAGGAAAACTTGGATGGGTATAACACACAACTTTAATGTCGTCTATTAAGTGGAATCCTCGTGTCAAATTAATTCTTTCCGACGTTGATGAAACTCTTGCCGATCTTTATCTTCCTGCAGATCCGGAGATGATTAATAAAATAACAAAAATACTTCAGAAAGAGATAGTTTTGTTTTTTATCACTGGACAAGGAATAAAGTCAGTCCTTGAGAGAATTGTTAATAAAATTCCTGAAAATCTACGTTGGCAAATTCTCGTAGGTCATTGCAGTGGTACCGAAGTTTGGGGATTTGATCATAGTGGAAAATTAAATAAAAACCCTTTTTATAGTATTTATAACGAGAAACTCAATGACGATCAAAAAACAAAATTGAGAAAAATAATAGATAAACTTATCAAAGACTTTGAGTTGAAAACGTATCCAACAATGCCCGTAGAATTGTTTTTAAATAAAGCCGGTGATGACCCACTTTCAATAATGTTTGAAGATAGGGGTCCGCAAATTACCTTCGAAATGGTAAACGCTTATGATCTTTCTGATGATCAACTCCAAAAGTTAAAACTCAAAATTCCAAATACACATGGACACTTTGACATAAGAATACTTCTAATGGAACGGGCAGAAAGGTTCTTTAATGAAGAAAAACTACCAATAACGCCAAGATTGGGAGGTATATTTGCTCTGGATTTCGCAGTTAAGGGAATCTCAAAGACAACGGCAGTTGAATATGTGTTAAATAATGAGCAAGTACTTTCATCTTTAGGACTACGTAAATCTGATTTAACAAACCCAGAGTATTTAGAAATCTGGGGTGACAAGTTTTCTGTTATAAGAGGGGGAACGGACAGGCACATGTGTGAAGCTGTTAACCCAAGGGTTCGAACAATAGATTTTCGTAAAGAAAATCCTGAAGAATTTTTAAAAGGTTATAATATAGTTACCTGGGATGGTGAGAAACACCTCCATGAAGGTTTATTGGAGTACCTATCGTCAGATAACGTTTAGAAAATGATTGAAGAAAAAAAGTTAAAAAAATATTCTGAAATCGCATTAATTGTTGTAAGGGAGGCTTCTAAATTTTTAATTGCAAACTTCGGACCTACCAAGAACGCTACCCATAAAACCGAGCACCACTTCGGAATAGAAGATGATATTAAACTTAACGATTTTTATGAAAAAAAACTTAAACGTTTAACCCCCGAAATATCTCTTTACACAGAAGAAGGAGAAAAAAATCTAGATTCTGATTTAGTCTGGGTTGTCGATCCGATTGATGGAACATCAAACTACAGAGTGGGTAACCCTTTTTATGGGACTCAAATATGCCTTCTTTACAGAAACGACCCCTTAATCTCAATAATCTCCGCTCCATCACTAAAGCAAACTTTCAGGGCAATAAAGGGTAAAGGATCTTTCCTGAATAACAACAAAATTAAAGTTACTCCTCTTGTAAATCTTAAAGAATCACTAGTATCCATCGGTAAGGGAACTAAATACTCAGATAACCTGTGGTATGGAGGAATTTTGAAAAATATGCTGGAGCAAGTGAGAACATTTAGACATTTTGGTTCGGCTGGCCTTGAGCTGGCCTACACAGCCTCTGGAAAAATTGATATTTACATAAATAAAGGTGCACATTTTTATGACTATACCCCGGGAGTTCTTATTGTCCGAGAAGCAGGAGGCGTCGTAACAGATTTTAATGGTAACGAATGGAATATAAACGAAGACTCATTAATTGCATCTAATAGGACTTTAAATGAAGAGTCTGTAAAAATTTTCAAAAGATAATTATTAAAGGTGTTATTAAAGGAATTAACAATTTTACAGAAGTTGACGTTGACGACTTTTTCTACTAGTTTTAAATGATCATTCCTACAGTCTTTGAAAAAAATATATTTTAACGCTAGCATGTATTAGATATGTCTACCCAAAAATTATCCCTTGAGGAAAAATTTAAACTTGTGGCTGAAACGATCCGCTCCTATCCTGCACAACTAAGACAAGCTTGGGATGAAATTTCAAAAATGTATATTCCTAATGAATATAAAAATGTAGACAACATTGTTTTTTGCGGAATGGGAGGTTCAGCACTCGGAGCTCGAATGGTTGACTCATATGCATTTGACAGGCTAAGAGTTCCTTTTGAAATTTTTAATGAATACAAGCTTCCTAATTATGTTAATAACAAATCGTTAGTAATACTTTCTTCGTATTCCGGTACAACCGAAGAAACTCTCGAGGCAACCTACGAAGCTATTAAAAAACAAGCCAAGATTTTCGGAATAACAACAGGCGGAGGCCTTTCAGAAATAATAATTAAAGAAAAGCTTTCTGGGTATATTTTTGAGCCTACCCACAATCCATCTGGTCAACCTCGGATGTCTATTGGTTACGCAAGCGGAGCGGTGCTCGCTCTTTTATCAAAACTCAGCCTGATTACGGTAACAAATGAGGAAATAGAGGAGACGATTGCTACAATGAACGAAGTACTAACAGAATACCAAGAGGGGACTCCTTCTGAAAAGAATCTTGCAAAAAAATACGCTGACAAATTGAAAGGAAAAATTCCTATAATTGTTGCTTCAGAGCACCTTGTGGGAACCGCTCACACAATTAAAAATCAGTTTAACGAATCAGCAAAAACTTTCTGTGCTTTATTTGAGATACCCGAACTTAACCACCACTTAATGGAAGGACTGAAAAATCCTGAGAAATTACGGAATCTTTTTACTTTCTTTTTCATAAACTCCAAGCTATATGCCCAAAAAATACAAAAACGTTATCCGCTAACAAGCGAAGTAGTTGAGAAAAATGGAGTTGACTATCTTATATATTCGCCCAGGTCTGTAAATCGTCTTTCTCAAGTTTACGAGACACTTGTCTTTGGTTCTTTTGTAGTCTACTTTTTAACTCATGAATACG
>MGHC01000015.1:6801-8637 GCA_001793015.1 Candidatus Woesebacteria bacterium RIFCSPLOWO2_01_FULL_39_10 | reverse complement strand
AGTCTTGCTGAAAGTTTGGGGCTTCTGAGCGAGGAAAATATTTTATGGAAGAAACATTATGCATATCGCTCTGCCTACGGTAAGCAATCAAGACCTGTAATTGGTATTACATTTAAACTTGCAGGACGTAAAATTAAAACAAGCGCCTCAGTTGCCAATAGGAAAAGACTAACAACTGCACTTCTTATTGGAAGAAATGATTTATCGGGATTTTTGGTGAAGACTGAAGAAAATGGAGAGAATTAATGCTGAGCGAAGTCGAAGCATAAAATGTCTAAAATTTTAATAATTGTTGGAGGAGGAGTGAAACATGCAGAACCTTTTGTAGAAGCTGGCGTGACTTTGGGAATTTCTGTAAAGGTTTCCTCGTTTGCCAAACTTGAGTATGTTACCGGCAGAGACGAGACGAGGGTTACAATTGATGGCGAAGATGTCGCTAACTACGATTGTATCTACATAAGACTTGTCGGGCGAAGATATGAAGATGTCGCGCTTTTGGTTTATTACGCTCGTCAAAAAGGGATCAAACTGGTTGATTCAGTATATCAAAAAGATGGAATTATTCGGGTTCCTTTGCCAAAATCTTTAGAAACAAAAATATTAGCCGATGCGGGCCTTCCAATTCCTCGAACGATCTTTGGAAGAATGAAGCAGATTGCCCAAAAAGCTCCTAACTTATTCGGATTTCCATTTGTGATTAAAGGAACGATGGGTAAACAGGGTCACGCGGTTTGGGCGCCAAAGGATGATAAAGAACTTCAGAAATTGGTAGTCGAATTTACGCTAAAAGAAAGGGAAGGGGAGCGATTAATTGCGCAAGAATTTATTAAAGCAACGCAAAGAAATAGAATATTTGTAATTGGAGGAGAAGCCATTGCCGGAATAACAAGGCCAACACGCTGGAGAAAACGGTTTCAAAATAAAGTGAACGGGGAGTATCCCGAGGCAGTGAAAGCAAGATTAGATCCTATCCCGCAGGAAGATGCTGAAATTGCTATAGCTGCCTCCCAGGCATTAGGGATTGATATCGGAGGAGCGGATATAATTACAGATATTACTACAGGTAAAAAATATATATTAGAAGTAAATTCCGCCCCGCGCTGGGCATCACTAAATAAAGAAACAGGAATAAATATCGAGGAAGAAATTATTAAATACCTTGCCATATAGAACCTGCTCTCCGATCCAATGAGTTCAACGATCGATTCGTATAAGAAATCGTTTAAAAAATATGGGGTAAACCCGCGTGCTTTGAAATGGCACTCGGAAAAAGCGGCGAAACAACGCTATGCTCAAATTGTGGCTGATATCGATTTTGAGAATAAAAGTATTCTTGATGTAGGATGTGGATTCGGAGATATTATTGGTTTTATTAGTGCGAAGACGAAATATTTTAACTATACAGGTATGGATGCCGTTGGAGATTTTATTAAAGAAGCAAGAAGAAGGCATCCGAAACAAAGGTTTATTATAGCAAATTTCTTAGAGAAACCTACGTCAAAAAAATTTGATATTTCCATCGCAAGCGGTATTTTAAATTCAAACGTTGAAGATAATTTAAATTACCGAAAAAAGATAATCGAAAAGTTGTTCCAACGTACAAAATACGCATTGGTTTTTAATATGGCGGGTAGCCACCTTCAACCCAGAACAAAAAAGATCTCAAACGTTTGGTTTGCCGATTCATTGGAGATTACCGAATACTGTTTCACTCTTACGTCAAAGATTATTCTTCGAAATCACTATCACAAGCGTGACTTTACAATCGTGATGTTCAAATAATGTTTACTTTAGTTCTACAGTCGTTTACCACGTAGACTGAAGTCTACTTCAGTT
>MGHC01000015.1:0-6762 GCA_001793015.1 Candidatus Woesebacteria bacterium RIFCSPLOWO2_01_FULL_39_10 | reverse complement strand
TGTTTTTAGCTTCTCTGCTGCTACTTTAGCATCTTCTGCCTTTGCGTCCTTCAAAATTTCTACTGGAACATTTTCAGTCATATCTTTTGCTTCTTTTAGCCCCAAATTTTGGTTAATTTCTCTTAATGCTTTTATGACTGCGATCTTATTTGCGCCTCCATTGGTCATAACTAGCGTTTGGGTTGCTGCGCCGCTGCCTTGTTGCGCCGCCTCTGCTGGCTGTGCCTCGCCGGAGCCACTTGTGGCGGAGGCGGGTGCGGCCATAGGTGCTTGTGCAGTCACTCCTAGTTTTTCTTGTAATGCATTTACCAATTCCGAAAGCTCCATTACAGATAATTTAGCGACTTCATCAACTAAGGATTCAACTTTCTTGGATAGTTTTTTTCCTTCGCCCTCCGTAGCTTTAGCGGAGGAGGGTTCTTTCTTATCTGTCATTTAAATCACCACCCCTCAATTAAGATGATAAGATAATAGGATTATAAGAAACAGTCAAAAGACTATTCACTCTAATCTTGTTATCCTGTCATCCTGGATTTTTCCTTCAAAATATATAAAAGTTTTTGAATATTTCCCTGTAGAGTCGATACCAATCCATACATAGGAGAAGCGAGAGCGCCAACAGTTTGGGCGTAAAGGATTTCTTTACTTGGTAATGTTGCTAGCTTTTCAAGAGCGAGTTTATCTCGAAACGAACCGTCAATAATACCTACCTTAAAATGGGGGAGTTCGAATTCTTTGGCAAACTTGTGAAGGATTTGCAAAGGTGCAATTGGATCATTTTCAGTAATTACCAAGGCTGTAGGGCCTGACAAAACTGTATCACTAAGTGTTTCCTCGCTAACTTTTGCCTCGACTCCTGCACGTTTGAAAAGAGTATTTTTAACAATACTCATATCAGCGCCAATCTCACGAAGCCTCTTTTTCAATTCCTGCTGCATTTTTACAGTGAGACCTGTGTAATCGACCAGAACGAAAGAGGTTGCAGTTTTCAAATGCTCTGTTAGATTTTGAACAAATAGTGGCTTCTCAGATTTTTTCATATATTTACTATATAGTACTTTGAGGGGGAACCCCTGCAAGGTGTATATAGTTTTGTAACTATTCTGTAAATGTTACACAAAAAAATCGCTCACGAGGAGCGATTGATTAACAAATTAACTAGTTAACAAATCTTTGTCGAGATTTACCTCGACCTCCTCGGCATGGATTATATCGAGTCGGACTCGACAACATGCTGTCTTAGGACAAAAGAATTATATAAAGAAATATTTAATCGGTCAAGTATAAGTAAAATTACGTCCTATCTAGACTCACTTAAAAAATCTAGAGTTTGTGACGCGTTGTAAAGGAGTATAACTTACTGTCCTCGGAGCAATTTTGCGATTCTTCGTGCAGCCGCTGTTGACCTTCCCAAACTTTTTACATCTTGAGGACTAAGATTGTCTCCGACTCCTCTCGTCCGAGCTACTTCGAAGGCGTTTTGACCTTTAGCTGTCAAACCCACAGGTTGACCTCCAATTTCCAATCGCCCTGCTTGTTGTTCTGGTTGTGGTCCGCCGCCTGTGGTGTTACCCGCGCCAGAAGAGGTTTCTGGAACTGATGAGCCATCATTATCTTCTGTCATAAAATCGCCGCCTTCACAAGATAAAGTATAACATAACTAGCATTAATTTCTCACTCAGTCAGTGTTTGTTGGGGTGTGGGTCGGAGATCGGGAAGATTGTCAAGTGTCGATTCTGTTAAGATATCTTGGGCACTAAGAGGTTTCTTACCACTAGCAATTTCTTGTTTAAAATCTTCAGGAGTTAAAGGTTCAACAAAAATTGAGGAGTCTCGATATGTTTCTTCATCCTTAGTGCTGTAAGACTGAGCGACTCGATATCTTCTGTCGCCTAGCTCGATTAGAGTGCCTTCTGCTGGTTGCTTATTTGCGTATAATGTTACATCAGTCACGCTGTTTTCTCTTCTAACGCCGCTATATCTATCCCTTTCCCATACACCATGAACCTCCGGATAAAAGGGGTTATTGGGGAAGTATATCTATCACGAATCATGAAACTTTGTTCTGGCTCGGCCTCAGTAGCGTTAGTTACGGTAGTTTCTGCTAAGTTGTCAACCATGCTTTGAATATACAAATCAAAACTTACTAAGTCAAATCTTCAGTGAGAGTTGCGTCGAATTCTGCCGTCTTACTGTATGGAATGGGAGTCACCTTTCTCTTTCGGTAACAAGCGTTCCCTCTTCTCCGAACATTGCACTAGCCAAAAAACGTGTAGCTTCTCCAATACTTATTCCACCCGTACCTTCAATAACTACAACGCCCCTGTCGGAGTAGCATATTGTTGCTCTTCCAAGCCCCTCACCCAGAGGCGGAAGATTCAAGAACTCCTCAGCGGTAATTATACGAATTAAAAGTCTACCAGAATTAGCTCCCATAGTTTTATGACTTATATTTCACACCCAAAGTTTGAGAAAGTCAAACGACAGATAATTTTACACTCGGAGACATTGTTGATTTCATGTAAGCTTTGAGGATTTGTTTCGTGCCAATTGCATCAAGAATTACCTTAGTGTTTGCCGCTATTTCTTCATCCTTCTGGCTCACTTTTCCGATAACTGTGTGGATTACAGGAGCATCTTTTTGGGTTTTAATCATTGTCGAATTTCCGGAAAATTTTCCTGCCTGCGCAGACAGGTCTGCCTCTTTAACATTTTTAATTAATGTGCCTGTCTTTGGATTAGGCATTAGCCCTTTTGGGCCAAGTACTTTTGCAAAAGGAACAAGCTTCGGCATCATGTCAGCGGTTGCCAGAAGTACATCAAAATCAATTTTTCCGGTTTTTAATTTTTCGATTGTTTTATCATCAGCAATTTCTACCTTTTTCTCTTTTGCCGCAAAATGGGGGAGTACAACATTTTCAGAAAGTCCGATTTTCCTTACCAAAATATGGAGTTCTAAAGTTCCATCAAACTTGGAGTACGAGGAATCTTTAACAAGTTTAATAGCCTCAGATAAAGGATAATTTTTGGATTTATCAATTTTTTTATAATTTTCCTGATATTTTCTTCCTCGAACTTTTATTTTTTTTACTCTCTTTTTTTCTTCACTTGCTTCTGGAACTGTTGCTTCTTCGGTGACAATAGGACCTTCCTCAATTGCAACTACTCTTTGGCCGCCTCCTTGCCCAGGAGCTCGAACTTTTGCTTTAGTACCCGCGTCGGCCTTTGCAGCGGCAGCATCCTTTTTCTTCATCCGATCTTCATAGGCTTCCTTTCCGGATTTTTGTTCAGCCGGAGCCTCGCCAATTAATGCTGTTTTAGTTTTTCCCATAACTTTATTGCTCGACTTTCACTCCCATTGAACGTGCAGTTCCTGCTACAATTCTTTTAGCGGCAACTACATCAGTTGTATTAAAATCATCCAATTTTTCCTTCGCAATTTTTTCAAGCTGATCTTTTGATAAAGTTCCGACAATATCTCGCGGAGTTGTTCCGGAACCTTTCTCAAGTTGAAGTTCTTTTTTAATCATATCGGCAACCGGCGCCTTTTTAATCTCAAAAGTGAAACTTCTGTCTTCGTAAATTGTTATAACAGCTGGAACAGTGTTACCTTTCAAATCAGCGGTGCGTTCGTTATAAGCTTTAACGAATTCCATTATTGCAACACCATGTTGCCCTAATGCAGGACCCAATGGAGGAGCGGGAGTTGCTTCACCAGCGGGTAAAAGCACTTTAATGACGGTTTTAACCTTTTTACTTGCCATAATTAAAAATTCATGAAGAAGGCGAGTGCGAAGACACGTCAGACGTGTCGAAGTTTTTTCGACGAGCCTTCTTGGCTGTCTTCCTCAGACAATATAAATTGAACGAGGTAGTTGATTTTACTATTAAGTGGAAAAATTGTAAAGTCTTGCTATGGGAGATTTAGAGAGTTCTTTTGATCAACCCCAAGGAGGAGTTCGTGCTCCAGAGTTTAATTCAGGTAGAGAAAAGCTAATTGTTGAGATTGGTTCTGCGGGTTTGCTGACACCGAACCTGCCTGGCGTTGAGAGGTACCTTAAAAAAAGAGGAGCGAATTATCTTGGAGTAGATCCAGATCCAATAAGTGCCGACGTTGGTACTAAACCATGGGCTAAACTTCTTTCTGCGGATATTTTTGAAGTCGAGGGGTTGGAAAATCGTGCCGATGAAGTATGGATGAGAAATCTAATGGGAGTTCGAGATGGAGACTTTGCAACGCGTATTTTCTCAAAAGCTTTCAATATCTTAAGAAGAAGGGGCGGTCTTATTTTTTGGGATAGCTATTCCGGATTGGGAGGTGAAGTCTTAGAACAAATAAAAAATATTTTAGGTCAGGTTGGATTTACAGCTATCCAAGAAGAGGACGATCGAAGGAGTAAGCACCCCTTTGTCACATCACTTATAGGCAATGACAAGAGATTCAATACCCCTCGCGTTCTGGTCACAGCAAAGAAAGGGTAATTTTGGTGCGAGAAGTCTTACTTCGTAAAGGTTTTTAAAGTAAAACTACTTGATTGTAAATGGGTGTTACTTTAGACTGTATTTTATGACTGAGGGTGGAATTCCTGAAGGTGAAGGGGAATCCGATAGCTTTGATTTAGTAAGAGGTCCCAAAACTGATGTAAATATTGGCGATACGTCTGTTGAAAAATTACAAAAGGCTGCAGCAAGGGGAGTACAAGTAGATATTACTTTTCATGATCCTGGATCTGCTGATGTGAAGCTTGGAGATGAGGGTTTTGAAGCTACACAAACACGACCTGGGAAAATTAAAGCAGACGTTACAAAAGTTGCGGTTCAAGGAGTTCCCACCAGAAGGGGCGGCTTGGCTGGCTGGCTGGATCGGCTCAGAGGTAGAGGTTAGACTTTAGCTATCTGTAATAGATCCAATTCAACCGGTGTTTCTCTTCCAAATATACTTACCAAAACCTTCACTTTTCCTTTTTCTTCGTCAATTTCGCTTATCGTTCCAAGAAAATCTGCAAAAGGTCCGTCTGTGATTTTGACAGCTTCTCCGTCGGAAAATCTGGTCTTAAAACGCTTTGCCGGGGCTGATACGAACTTCTGAATATTTTGTACTTCGGAATCAGAAAGTGGGGTTGGAGTTTTTCCCGCCCCAACGAATCCTGTAATTCCGGGAGTTGTGCGGACGGCAAGCCAAACAGGATCGTCTAAAATTATTTTAATAAGCATGTATCCTGGAAAAATCTTCTCTTTTACTGTGGCTTTTTTTCCGCCTCGAATAATTATTCTATCTTGGGTTGGAACGAGTAGTTCAAAAACCTTGTCCTCAAGAGTCATTGTCTCAACACGTTGTCGGAGAGTTTCTGCAACACGAGCTTCGTGGCCGGAAGTTGTATGAACAACATACCACTTTGCATTAGGGTCATCTTTCTCGTTAATGACAATATGACCGGGTATTTTTTTCTTACCGGTTCCGCGCTCATCAACGTGAGCACTTGCAGTATTTTGGACTTGTGATTCTTCAGGCATACCTTATTCTAACTTTCTTTTAAAAAGAAAGTTAGGCAAAGAAAATTTTAATACTTTCATGAAATTAGAAACTCTAATAATTTTGTTAATGCGAAGTCTAAAACTCCGACGTAAGCTCCGATTATCCCAGAAATAGCGAAAACGGTCAATGTTAGCCGAATTACTTCAGCCCTTTTCGGCCAAACAACTTTTGAAAGTTCAAGCCGTACGTCTTTTAAATAATCAATTAATACCTTCACGGGAGTAAATTTTATCAGAATATTAAAAATAATGCCAATCTGCGAATTAAGAACTAATCTACAAATACCTGCGAATATAAACCTTACTTTGTTAGCTCGAAATTAACGACCGGTTTTGGAATTAAATGAAATTCCTTCTTCTTTTAAAAATTTTTCAATTAAATCTCCATATTGTTTTTCTCTCCCAAACCTCCCTATTTTGTTGTGTGCTTCAAAACAAAAGCCGCATATTATGTATGAAAGATTTTTGTATAAAGGTTTAGTTTTAAAATTAGTCATTTGTAGGTATTTGAAGATTAGAATAATATTTGTATATTAGCATTATAGTTGTTTGTTTATGAGTTATCCTACCTTACGTTTTGAAAAAAAGCTGTGGACGAAATGAGAAAGTTTACGATTTCAAGAAAAAACTTGCTTTCTAAACCAAAAGTGATATTATCCTATAATAGGATTAATAAGCAGCTTATATGTCCAAACGAAAAGAAGACGAGACATCACCAGAAGATGATTTAGGGGAAAGGCTAGAACCTTCTCATTTAAAAGAGGCGAACAGATTTATACAAGCGATTAATACTTCAGTGAAGAAGAGTTATCCCGATTTGAATGTATTTGCAGATAATTTAACTGTTCTGTGGATGGAATGGAGCGACGAAGAGTTAGGAATCACTCCCGAGCAAGTAGTAGATATGTTTCCACCGGAAAAAGGCGGGATGTCACTCGAGGAAGTAATGCGGAAGTATCGAGAAGAAATGGAAAAGAACAGAAATCTAGACATACAGTCAGCCCAACAAACAGAAGTTGATGTTCATATTTTCGGAAACGATCGTTCGAAAATGGAAAATGCTTTGGGTGATATTGACTCTCTTGCAGAAGACCTTGGAGGAACTAATACCCACCCTTTACTTAAAGAGGTAAGAGTTAGGGAAAATGTTGGTAGAAAAGTGATGTTGGAAATGGGAGGGGATTCAAAACGTTTGGATCCCAAAAGTTATCCCAAATTTCACTCCTG
>MGHC01000014.1:1220-8538 GCA_001793015.1 Candidatus Woesebacteria bacterium RIFCSPLOWO2_01_FULL_39_10 | reverse complement strand
ACTCCTGTGGATTTTCAGGGGCTGGTTCTGTAAACACACCACCCGAAGGCGATCCCCTCCATCTTGCCGGTAGGCGTATCGAAAGCCAGTCATTACTGTCTAGGGCGTGATATGTTTCGGAATCTCCTAATCTGGCCTCATTTTTTTCATCCTCTAAATAAATATCTTTTAAGTTAGGATCTGTCTGTCCGTGAGCAAAGGGACCTGCTAGCGATAACCCATACATAAGAGGTGAAACTTGTTGATAAAGATTTATAGCCTTTAGGGAGGATTTCAGATCAATCATCTCTACATGAACCTGCCATGAAGATCCAATGAAATGTCGGACATTTTCCCATCCCATATAATCCATTGCAATTCTTTGAATATAAGAATCTTGATTTGTGTCTTCAGCTCTCAATTCTCTGTGAGGATAAGTAGCGATAGGTGTCAATAGCCAACCATGAGCCTCAGCTGCCTGGGCAACTTTTCTGAGACCTCTTGCCATTGACAAAGCAGTCTCTTCAGTATTTGAAGAATGATGAAAATTAAGTTCAATACATCCTTCTATCAGCTCTGCAGAAAATCCGATTTTTCTAGCATTTTCATCAAGGTTTGGAAAAATAGTGTCCTCCACCTCGAAGCCATTTCCGTTTCCATGTTCTTCAAGCCATTTCTTAAATGAACTATTGGGTGCCATTACGGGAGCCATTTCGCCCACTTGGGGATTCCAAACAAACATTTCGAACTCTCCACCAGTCTCAGTGGAGTCAAGCAGTAAGGTTTGCTCAGGCATTATAAAAAGTGGTTTTATATCTTTTTCTCGAAGAGTAGGGTCATTTTTTTCTTCCCTCCAAAAAGGACTTCGAAGATAAGCAACCGGTTTTCCATTTAGCCAAATTAACCCCCCTTGCGTTGACGGATCTGCATCCATACGACAGCCTTGATTTTTCAACGATTCTCTTAGATCACCGGCATTTATGACTAACCCACCCATATCCTTGTGGCTATGAGTTGAAACTCCTCGTATTCGTTCTAATATTTCAGTCGCCATTTCTTAGATATAAAAAAACCTCTCGTGGCGAGAGGTTGTATTTTTAGGTAATTTTTAAGTAATCTAGTCCCTCACCACGTTAGTTAGCCCTCAATAAGGAGGAAAAAGCTAACGACAATGAGAGAATTTATTTTCATGATTTTGTGTATTTTAAATAAAGCTATATAACTTTGTCAAGTTCTTTTGTCATTTTCCATTAACTTAGCCGTGATTCGCAGGGTTGGTTGGTTCAGAAAGACCTCCGCTAACTTCTCTATCGGTAATTTAGGATCGTAATCCAAAGTAACTTCAGCGTCGATAAAATCTGCGTTAGGATTAGTATTTAAATACTCAATTGCCAGAACTTCAGCAGGGCTCGACCCGCCAAGTCTAAAGGTTTGGTCAGTAACTCCGGATGAAAAGTTTCCTCTTGCGTCATACCCCTGAAGTATATCGAAGCTGGCTCTGCTTAACTTTGGATCAAGATCCCCATATGCCTCATACATCTGGTAAGACTGCTGTACTGCAATTGCTATATGGGATTCTTGGAAATGATTTCGGGCAAGATGGTCTAGACCCTTCCTAAATATTCTCATAACGGCTCCACCATACATTGTCCTTCCCTTATCTCTAATGTCTTTTTGAAAAGCGATGTGAGAATAATCTCTTCCGGCTATGGTTGTTTGTCCAACACTTACAGTAGTTGCTTCTTCCATATTTGCTTCGAGTACAATACCTTTGCAAACTACGTATTCTGGGTGATAGCGGGCAATAGTCTTTGCGAGGTCACTTTGGTCGGCAACTCTCAACTGTCCATCACCATCGCTTTGATCTGGTTCTTTTAGCCGCACATTAAATCCTTGTTGTTGTAATCGATTAAATATCTCTTGGGCCTCGTTAAAAGAAGGGTCAAAAGTTGTGTAGCCGGGAAGAACAAGTCCCATTTCAACTATTCTGGTAGTAAAATTGGCTGGATAAACGTTCGGCTTTGGTGAATTTGGGTAAAGAGTTGGATGAAGGATTGCCTTGGTTGCAAAAATATGATGTTCTACCACTCCGCCATATAAATCTTGACTTGTTCTAATTCCGAGTTCTTCAGCAATTTCACTTTGTAAAGTTTTTGCTGGAACGTAATACTTATGTTTTGTATCTAGTTGAGAGTCAGTATATTCTCCTGTAAATTCAATTCCTTGAATTTTTGCGAGGTGGCCTCCCACGTTAGCATTTCGCTCACTAATATAAGTGTTATATGGCTCTGGAATTCCACTCGGTGTAAACGTAACTACTTCTTTTTTCATTTTTTCCAATAAAAAACCCCTGCTGACTCTCTAATTCATTAAACTAAAGAATCTGCAAGGGTTCTTCGAACACTCTCAGAACGGTGCCACCTTGTTTTGTCGCCTTATAACTAAAAATCCCGCCAAAGCGGGATCGTTAAGATAAGGAAACCTTATTCTTGACGAGCTCCGTTTTTACGACACTCGTTGCAAACTTTCTTTTGTCCTTCCGTAGCTCAATTTGTTGAGCGTAGGAGGATACGGTTTCGCCTCCGTCGCATATTCTTGCGCTCCTCCCCGATTCCAACCTTTCGGATCAAAGGATTTTTAAAATTTTACTTATTCTATAAAAGTAGTTTCTAGCTGTCAAGTATATGTAACATATATCATTATATGTTACCTAGGTTATGGTTTTCCAACAGCGGCTCTAAGAATCTTTTTGGCTGACCAAATTGCTGACTTTTTTAGAATTTGTTTAAGTTTTTGAAAATAATTCCAAGATGAAAGTTTTTTGAGTACAAAATTTTGATCTTCTTCAGGAATTGTCAGAAGTTCTAATTGAATTCTTGCTACGGTTTGTCTTGTGGTTTTTAAAGACTCGGAAGTTTCATCCAGCGTGAGACCTTCTTGCATGAGAGACAAGATGCCCAACCTTTTTAAAATCATAATTCGTTCAGTTTTTGTTATGAGAGTCGATATTATATGTTTAATTTCTATCGGACTTGAGTTTGAGAATAAATTTAGGAGGGCTTTATTTAGTAGCTCAATAGTTTCGAGCGGAAGTGACCTTTTTGATACGTGAGTCATGTTACATATATTGATATATGTAACAAAGGATGGTGTCAAGATTTACTTTGAATATCCTTTCAATCGAGTCGACCTGAGTTTTTAGGCAGATTTGGTAATTTTTGATAAGCAGAGCTTGGCCACTCTGATGATTGATAAGCAGAGCTTGGCATCGCTAAAGCGTGGTAAAAATCTTCCATAACCTCAATTCCTTTATAATAATTCGTTAGACTGAAGTGCTCGTTCGGTGCATGGGCGTTATCTCCGGGGAGAGCAAAACCGACCATTAAGCAAGGAACATTTAGCGCTTTTGCCATAATTGGAACAAAACCAATTGAGCCGCTGACTCTTTTAAAAATAGGTTCTTTACCAAAATATTTTTTGAGACTTTGTTTCATTAAATCAAAGACTGGATCGTTTGTTGGTGCAATGTAAGGTAAACAGTCGGCGTGTCTTATTACTTCAAGCTTAACAAACTTAGGCACAAGTGTTTTTACGTATTTCTCAAATAAAGTATAAATTTTGTCGTTATCTTGGTACGGTACTAACCTCATACTTATTTTTGCTGATGCCTTAGCCGGAATTATAGTTTTACTTCCCTCTCCCATATAACCTGACCAAATACCATTAACATCCAAGGTTGGCTGAGTCCATTTCCTCTCGCCAAATGAATATCTTTCTTCTCCGCCTCCGACTCCCAGTAGTTCCCCTTCTTTTATCAAGTCTTCTTTAGCTTTAGTGATTTTCTTTATTTCTTGCAACTGTCTTTTTGATAACTTTGCCACGTTATCATAAAAGTGTGGTATTAAAACTTTCCCACTTTCGTCTTTTAGTTTTGAAATAAGGTGGGCGAGCAAGTTTGCAGGGTTTTCAGCAATTCCTCCGTATTCGCCTGAGTGAAGGTCATGACTGGCAGTTTGTAGTGAAACTTCTGTATAAACAAGACCCCTTAGACCAATATCAATTGACGGTTGACCCTTTCTCATCCCGGTATCAGATACCATTAAATAATCGCACTTGAGTAAATTTTTTGAATACTTTTTGGCAAACGTTTCTATACTTGTTGAACCGACTTCTTCTTCTCCTTCAATAATAAATTTAAAATTAACAGGAAGTTTCTTTTTTTCCTCCAACAGCTTTTTTACAGTCATAATATGAATCATGTGCTGGCCTTTATTGTCCATTGATCCTCTTGCGTATATTTCATCGCCTTTTATGGTTGGTTCGAAAGGAGGTGTTTTCCATTCATCCATTGGTTCGGGAGGTTGAACATCGTAATGACCGTAAATAAGGACGGTTGGTCGTAGGTCGTTAGTCGTTAATTCGGCAAATACGGCGTCGTGCTTTTTGCCTTTAAGAATTTTTGTTTTAAATCCTAGAGATTTAAAAAGATCAACAAGATACCGTCTCGCCTTTTCCATATAGGGTAGATATTCTTCTTGGGTTGAAACACTGGGGATTCTAAGAAGATGCAGTAAGGGCTCAAGAAGATACTTTTTGTTTGACATTGAAAGCCTATCCCGCTGATCTTTGCAGATAATGCTCGCCTGATAGAAGATATTTTGCGCCGTGCTGTTTATAGCGTGCTCCCCAGGCGTTTTTCTTTGCCGCCCTGCCATTAACTGCTTGAAGCCAGACCGCTGCCTCTTCGACTTTCTTTCTGAAAGATTTTATAAATTCGAGTAATTTTTCGAAAAATATGACGTGGTAAATACCTGGTTCAATTGGTGCCTGCATTGCGGCAATTTCAGTCTCCTGAGTAAGGCTGTCAGTTTTTTGTGCCAAAACCAATATCTCTTGGCGGATTGCATGAAGATTCATCCTAAGTTCATTTGATTTTTTCTCAACTTGGACACGTTCTGCTTCAAGTAATTGCCTCTCCAGTGAAACCTGCTTTCTTGTTTTTTGAATTTCGTCGTATCGGCCTGAAAATACTTCACTAACTTCCAGTGCCTCTCCCGGAATTAGTTCTCCGGAGAAATTTCTCGTCTTCGGTTGGAAGCCCATTAGTTGCTCCATAAAATCCCCAGGGATTTTACTCGCTTCATCCCTCATTTGTTTGGCTGTTGCAGAACCCACATCCTTCATGACCTCAAGCGGGTTTGGAAGTCGTGCAACCTTATTTCCTTTAGTTTTATTAGATTTATCCATGGTTCGACTCGCTATGAGCTTCGACTGAGCTTAAGCCGAATGTCCTCGCTCACCATTTGCGCGAATTATACCAAAGATGTAAAGATTTGTTAATAGATAAATCGAAGATGGGTAATGCGAGAGGATTGAAAATTAACCAACCAAAGATATAAGAGAATTTAAAGCTTTTCGTCTTTTGAGAATTACCTCGATAAAACGTCTACGTTCTGGAGTGTCAAGTTCCTCGGCTAATTTTGGATCGGCTTTTGCTGCATTAACTGCCGCATCAACTTCTTTTGGATCAGCAGAAAGATTTTCTTGCAATGCAATTTCTGAAAGTATTAAGTCAATAGCCAATGCATCGTTTGAGGCCTTTTCATATTCTTGTCTTAAGACTACAGCAGTTTTACCAATTGATGAAAGATAAGAGTCAAGAGATAAACCAAGTTTCTCAAGTCTCTCAAGTAGCTTTGCAAGACGGGAATTAACCTCTTCTTCAATTAAAACCTTAGGAATGGTGACTTTTACAGAATCCAAAAGAATATTAATAATTTCTTGTTCTTTTTCCTCTCTTGACGCTTCCTTCTTTTTGTCGTCTTTCCCAGGAACCCAAAGTTTATCGGCGCGCGCTTTCCCTGAAATTTCTTTTTTGTAGTCACCAAGGTCAATTTTTGGAAGCTCGCAAGTGACCGCCCTTATTTGCCAATCTTCATCTGGAACCGCCTTAATAAGCTCAAATTTTGGGTAGATAACCGGCGTAATCTTATGTTCTTTTATTGCATCCCCTACTAGTTTTGGAAGAATTTTCGAAAGAGTCCTTTCCAAAAGTGTATTTTGTGGAATGCGTTCGGCAACTTTCTCCTTTGGCGCATTTCCTTTTCGGAATCCCGGAATTTCGATATCTTTTTTTAGTTCATCGACCACTTTGTCCTGAGTTTCCTTGATCTCAGAATAAGGAATAGTAAAAGTGATTTGGATCGTTCCATCATCACTTTTGGCAATAGTTGAACTTAGCTTAACTTTTTCGTCCGATTGCATATTTTTAGACATAGAAGTTTTACCCTTTGTGCTGGGTTTTGAATTGGGCGGGGTTAAATTTTAATAAAGGTGTTGCGGCTTTACTTTGTCCTCCACTAAATACGCTACCTTTGAAATGATCAGGTGTTCTAAATCCGGGTCCTGCCGCATTAGGTTTAGATTTACTCTTGATAAAATGTTTCATTTTGGCACTTTCTGATTGTAAATGTTTTTGCCATAGGGATATTATACTTAAATGTCGTCGATTTTCCAATTCACTTTAAACCTTTTTATTTTCGGAGAGCTTGTGAAGAAAATAAGATATAAGAGAAAGAAATATTGAGGCAATTACGGCTGTTAAAAAGTTCTCAATATTAAATCCTGGTACTAGGAAGCTTACTCCCCAAAGCAGTACCACGTTAATTAGAAATGCCGTAATTCCAAAGGTTAAAATTGTTAAAGGAATAAAGATAATCTGTAATACTGGTCTAATGAACGTGTTTACAACTCCTATTACAATTGCGGTTACTATGGTTGCCCATAAACTATCAAACGTAAATCCAGGAATAAGGTAAGAAACAATTAGTAGTGCAAAAACATTCAATGTTAACGTAATTAAAAGTTTCATATTACTAATAATGAAGGAAATTATCCTTTCTTGTCAAGGTAAAACTACTCAAGGTGTATCTTAAAAAATTCCAAATCACGTTTTACGACTGTATCCCAGGATGGACGCATATTATGATCAGTATCTTTATATGTAAAATAAGTAACATCTTTTTCTAAATCTCTAAGTTTTGCAACAAGCTGATTGCTCCAATCTATGGGGACAGCATCATCAATTTCCCCTTGATGAATTTGCAAAGGTGCATTAATTTTTTCAAAAAATAAATCCAAAGAATACTTATCGGGATCATAAAGTTCTTCAAAATCGGAAAGCTCTCCCCTAATTAGTTTTCCGCGGTCATTCGAATCATCAGTATAATAAAGCACGGAATACGGAAATGGCTTTGAAACAGGAGCCCAAAGAGTTGTTGGATAGCTAGCGCCTGTTGTCTCCAAAATAATCAAAGCAACATTGCCACCGTTTGAATGT
>MGHC01000014.1:0-1187 GCA_001793015.1 Candidatus Woesebacteria bacterium RIFCSPLOWO2_01_FULL_39_10 | reverse complement strand
TGGATTTGATTAAGTGATTTTATTAATGAAAGTACGGTAGTGTATGTTTGAAATCGTGTCTCAAAAATATCACCTTCCTCACTGTCGGATTTTCCATATCCCAAAAAATCTGGTGCAACTGTAATAAAACCATTTTCTGCAAAAAAGGCAGCTGCATTTCTTGTTCCATCTCCGGTTCTATATATCTCTTGATCGACATATCCTCGGAGCATAACAATAATGGGGTATTTTTTTGTAGGTTCAGTGGGAAAACCTGCTTGTGCAGGCTGGTCTGCGTCAGTAGGAAAGTTTATTTGTCCTGAAACCCTTTTAGTTGTCTTTTCTTCTAAGTTTGGATTAAACTCAAGCTCAAAAAGAAAAGAAGCGTAGGTTTTTTGCTCTTCGAGCGTTTCCTTTATGACTAATTTCCCAGGTAAAATATTAACACTTGATAAATTTTCAACAGTATATTTATCGAGGGGCCTTACATCGAAGTTAATTTTCGGAATTTGGTCAGATTCAGTAACTGTAAAGTCTATACCTTTTGTAAACAAACCCAGCGTAAAAGAGATTGTTAAAAGTGTAAAAATTAGTAAATATTTTGTCATTAAGATACCTTTATAATTCTAAAGTATTGAGGTTAGAACCTAATCAACCCGGCGGGTTGATTGGCTTTGAACCTTTCCTTTTTTCCTTTTAAGATTAAGCTGAGCATAAATGAAGAAATTTAAATTTGTTTATTATATTACTAGCATTTTATTAGTGGATTGAAAAAAAGAAAGCTATTAGTAGAGTGAATTTTACACCATTAACGTAAATTCAACTTACTAACTTTTGAAAGTTTTGAAATATCGTGAAGATACTAAATCCTCCGTAGAATAAAAATGCCAAACCTACCATAAATATTCTGAAAATTGATGGCCGAAGAGGTTTTGCTAGTAGTGTCAGATTAAGCCATAAGATTAATCCTGTATAGATAAACATTGAGATTGCATTAAGAACCGCACCAGTTACGACTAAACCAAGTGGTTCTGTAAAGCCTAAAGCAAAAATTAGAATCCCTGCAAATAATTGGAGCCATAAAAAAAGATAGAAATATTTTGGTAATTTTTCAATTTTATATTTATCTGAATTTACAATTACTAAATTTTCCCCTGAAATTCGGCTGTTGGAACCGTACACTGAAAATTGAGTCCCGAAAAGCATAA
>MGHC01000013.1:1596-9551 GCA_001793015.1 Candidatus Woesebacteria bacterium RIFCSPLOWO2_01_FULL_39_10 | reverse complement strand
TCCTCTATTTCCTTTTTAATATTTTTGATAAATTCTCCTAATTTAATTTGGCCATAGTCTTTCCCGGATCTTCCTCGTTCAGAAACAATATTATTTTTCTCTTCTCTGTCGCCAACAATTAACATATAGTTAACCTTGGCAAGCTGAGCATCACGAATTTTTGCCTGGAGAGTTTCACTTCGATCGTCTAGTTCAACCCTAATATCTTCGTCACTTAATCTCTTAATCACTTCCTTGCTGTACCCAACATTTCTGTCCGTTATTGGAAGTACTTTGACTTGTGTTGGAGCTAACCAAACTGGAAACGCACCGACGTAATGCTCAATTAATACTCCGAAAAACCTTTCCATTGACCCTAGTATGGTTCTGTGAATCATAACGGCAGGTTTTTTCTCGCCCTTCTCATCGACATAATTAACACCAAATCCGCGGCCTAGTTTTTTAAGATACTTAGATAAATTTTCCCTTGTTTTAAACTTATCATGGAAAGTTTTCATTGCCCAAAATTCATCTACATCAGCCTCGGTTGTTTCAGTCTTATCCGGCATATTAAAGTCAAATTGTATTGTGCCTAATTGCCATTCACGGCCAAGAGAGTCTTTAACTTTTGAGTCAATTTTTGGTCCATAAAAGACCCCGGCCCCTTCATCAATTTTGTAATCCTTAATTTTTTCTAATTCACAGGCTTTTTTAAGAGAACTTTCAGCAAAATTCCACATCTCCAATTTCCCCAAAAATTTTTCAGGGCGCGTAGATATATAGGCTTGATAGTCTGTAAAACCAAAAACCTCGTAAATATATTTGGTTAGTCGAAGTACGCCTCTTACTTCGTCTATTACTTGATCCGGTCGACAAAAGATGTGTGTATCATCTTGCGTGAATCCTCGGACTCTTGTCATGCCATGGAGAGTTCCAGCTCGTTCGTAGCGATAAACTGTACCCAACTCCCCCATTCTTATTGGCAACTCCTTGTAACTGCGAGGTTTTGTCTTATAAATTTGAATATGATTTGGGCAATTCATGGGTTTTAATTGCTCGTCAGTTTGATAATCTGGCCGCGATTCGCCTTCGATATATTGATGCAGCATTGCGGGAAACATCGAATTTATGTACTTGTTGTAATGCCTTGAGATAACGAACATGTCCATACTCGCAATATGCGGGGTGAAAACCAAATCATATCCATTTTTATAGTGTTCCTTCCTCCAAAAATCTTCGACGATATTTCTAACAACAGAAAGTTTCGGATGCCAAAGTATTAGTCCAGGCCCTGTTAATTGGTTTACAGAGAATAAGTCTAGATTTTTTCCCAGCGTTCTGTGGTCTGCTTTTTTTGCTTCTTCCAGACGCGCAAGATAGTCATCAAGATCTTTTTTAGATGTCCAAGCTGTTGCGTAAATTCTTGTAAGCATTGGATTTTTTTCAGAACCCCTCCAGTAGGCTCCAGCCACAGAAAGTAACTTAAAGTTTTGAAGTTCCTTGTCTGGATTTTCTACATGTCCCCCGCGGCATAAATCCCAATAACTTCCTGATTTGTAAAAACTTATTTTCTTTTTACCGTTTTCCGAAAACTCATCTATTAGTTCCTGTTTATAAGAATTTTCAGGATATTCTTTTTTTGCATCTACGGAAGCCAATTCATGCCTTTCAAAACCCTTCCAAGTCGGGAGGATTTCATTCATTTTTGCCTCAATTCTGGGAAAATCTTCTTCTGTAACTTTGGTTTCCCCAAAGTCGAAATCAAAATAAAAACCATCTTCAATCGCAGGTCCAATCGTCCGTTTTGCGTTTGGCCAAAGATCCATTACAGCCGCAGCCATTAAATGTGCCGCTGAATGTCTTAAATTATCCATATAGTCTTTCTTCTCTTCACTCATATTCGTATGATACTACAAAATTATTTTCAATTGTAATAAATCTTCATAATCCAAGGTTCCAATGGAAAACAACCGTCGGGTTGTTTTAGGTTTTAACCTTTCGGTGCTTATCCTTTAATATTTGTTTTTCTTTTTTACTTAAAACAATAGAAAGAAGTGGATACATACTCTTACCAGATAAATAAACATCAGAATTTTTTTCCACATGTTTTCTTCTGACCACTCCGCCGAATCCGACAAACAAATCCACGGCATTTTTTGCTTCGACATCGGTTGCACCGTCGCCAACAAAAACAATCTTTTTCCTACCGATCATTTTTTTAAGTATTGTCTTTTTACCGCCGTTTATGGAAAGAGGACCTTTATTATTGAAACCTTTATATCTTCCATCTTCATGGAAATAAATGTCATTACTAATTACATTTTTCTCAAGAATATGTAAATATTCAGCAAGCATTGATACTGCAGGGTCGAAATTTCCGGTCAATATAAAGACCTCCTTTTTCAGAAACTGCAAAGCTGCTAATACTTCTATTACTCCCGGAACTATCGATTCACAATACTTTATACCCAAATTGGCTAAGTCTTTATAAGAAGGTCTAATCAAATTCATTTTCTTTTCAAAAACATCTTCAAGTCTAACTAACCCATTCATCGATTGTTTTGTCAAATCTGCAACCTCCCTTTCTTTACCTTTTAGTCTAGCCAGCCAATCCAGCCCCTCGACTGTAACCAGGGTACTGTCTACATCAAATATAATTAAATCAAATACTTTGTTTTTCATTGTTACCTTCTGCTCGGCCATGGCTTTGTTTTTTCGCATAAATCGAGACGTTTGTCGAATTAAAAAGTGCCTGGTTGTGTGGCCCCATTATGATTACTCTTCCCTCGTTCTTGGAACGCTCTATCGCGATTGTATGGTAATCAGGTTCATGAGTAAGAAGTGCTGGAACGTTATTGATATTAAATAATTGTAATAGACCCTGTTTTTGTCTCAACTCATTGACAACGTGACTGTTTTCTCTTAGATATTTTAAGACTCCGACAAGGTCGACTTCCCATTCTAAATCAAGGTTGCAAGATCCCATAAATTCATCAAGCGTTGCTCGATTAAGTAGTTTTTCGATGTCTAGTCCATACGTTTTAAAATATTCAAAGGCAATTAAAGAAGAAGCCCTGTTATTACCATCAATAATAAATAAAAACGGTTCTTTTTTGGGACTCCCAATACTTTCAGGATTGTCTGGAACCTTTGAATAGGCAACAGTGACGGGTGTGATACTAGCCTGACCTACTTTTTCAGCGTCTTTTAGTTCTTCAAGCATGATTTCACAAACCCTCTCTGGACCTGCAAATTCTCCTCGAGGCATCTTAGATAAATCAATTCTTACAATCGGTAATTCCTGATGACCAGCAAATCTAGTTGTAGCCTCATTTGCTTTTGGAAGGGCAAGAAATGCCGACTCTTTTGCGATTTGCGCAACCATTTTTTCATCCAAATCATAAGAGAGCAAATAGGTTTGCAAGGAGTTTGAAGCCTTCTCATAAAGTTCCCTGAAAAGCCTTTCTTGCTCACTTCCAACAATTGGTGTAATTGGGTCCTTAACTCTTGAGTATAAATTCAAAAAGGTCCCTAAGTTTTTGAAGTTACCTTTTTGTAATTCACGAGCGATTTGAGATAACGAATTTTTCCAAATTGCTACTTCTGCATTAGTCGTTTCCTGATCGACCTCGTAAAACTGTGGATCTGCAACATATGCTGTCTCATACCCGTTATCATAAATCGCTCTTGCCCCTTCAGCTTGATCTTTTTTCATTTTTTCATACTCTTTGTGGGCAACCACCTGAATATCATTCTCTATTTTTGCCCAGTCTTCCAGCGGATTCACAAGTGAGATTGCCGCAAGATGTTTTCCAAAACTTGTGGGCATAGCTCTTGTCTCGAAATTATCAAGCATAAACTCTATCCTTGCAGCTTCACTTTCCATATTCCCGTATTTTTGCCAGGCGGAATCAGGAAATGGATAGTGTTGTACGCATTCCGCGTCAGGAAACCTTACATAAGGGTTAGGACCAATGCAGTAGGAGTAATGTAAAACTCTTAAAAGGGCCATATCACCAACTTCGGAAAGTTCTTCATGTAACCTTGGTTCAACTGCCCTTAAATGTCCAAAACTATTTCCAAATTCTGGAACTTCTTTGTCAGATACTTGTAGAAAATTTTTAATTTCAATACCCATAAACGAAAAAACCTCCTTTGTGAGGAGGTTATCCTGCGACTTTTGTTAGATTACTCTATAGCCACAAAAATACCCTCCCCGCGAAAGGGGTGGTAGTAGTTGTGGTTGTTCCTTGGAAATTTAACATAAGCTTAGGTTATTTTAGCATCGCTTCTTTCCAAGTCAACGGACAATTGAAGTTTGTATTGAAAGTTGGCTAATTGTTGCCTCAACAATGGATGCTATAAAATTCCCGACAAGTGGTAGTCCTCCCAGTTGGCGAAGAACGGCTATTAGTAAAAATGAGATTATCAAAAACCCAAACGTTACACCGAAAGACCAGCCAAGACCCGATATAAATCCTCTTTTAAAAAATTCTAACTTTGACGATTTTTTATACGAGTCTTCAACCATTTTGAGCACCAACTTTATATTAGCAAAATTGTAGTTAAAAAGTGAACGTGAAGGGACTGAACTCCCGAACCATTCGATTCGGGACTAATCCAGCACCGAATGGTGCTGGGCCCCGACCTCCTCGACGTCAACGAGGCGCTCTAGCCTCGGCCAGAGGCCTCAGCCAAAGGCTGATGGTCCTTTGGACTAGATCGTCCTTTGGACGAAAACTGAGCTAATTCTATGTGACCGCTGTAGGACTTGAACCTACGACCTCTTACACGTCAAGTAAGCGCTCTAGCCAACTGAGCTAAGCGGTCTCATTCACTATTAACTTTTTAATCCTCTTTCCCAATCCTGATTTATTAATCTAGCCTCGGCCAGAGGCCTCAGCCAAAGGCTGATGGTCCTTTTGGACGAAGCTACCCGTTCTTAAGCGCGACCTGAATATATGCGTTCGAACATGAGAATTATACCTTTAATAAGATTGAGATTCAATACAAAAGAAAGCAGTTTATTGGCATAAACGAATGATATGTTTGGCCTTGGAATTGCAAACTCTTCGAATGTTTTTGTTCTATAAACTTCTGTAAAATGATTCTCGCTTGGAGCATCATCAAAGCCTTTCAAAAATCTTTGCAGGTTGGTTGGTTTTCCAAATTGAACGCTAACTCTAAGAGGGTTTTGAGAAATTGCGCGGAAACTTCGATAAATTCTAACTATCATTCTTTTTTCTCCTACACCCTCAAAATATACTGGTAAAAGAATTACATTTTTGCGTTTATTTTCCGAGATTGTATGTACTAACTTTGAGAGTCCATTTCTCCAGACCTTTTTCTCTGATCCGCCTCCTCCTGGAAAAAGTATTACCACTCCTCCACGCTCCAGACATCGTGTCCCAGATTTCAAAGAAACTTCGTTCATTCGATCTATTTGATTTTCAGATAGAAGCTGAGCCCGATATAATCGATGATACAGGTTAAATTTTGTTACTAAGTCAGATTTTTTCTCTCTTGCAAATAAGCGCGCAGTAACAGGTAAAGTATATTTCTGAAAATTTTTGCCAGCCAAGTAGAAAAATCTGTTAATAATGAGTTTAACTTTTTTTCGTTTGATAAGGGAAAGAAGAATTATTGGTTCAAAAAACCCTGGATGGTTAACACCAACGATTAGTACCCCCTTTTTACGTCCGCGTAAAAGGTTGGGTAAGGGAGGTTTAAGAGAATAGCTTATTCCCAACTTTTTTAAAAATGATTCAGCAGCTTTTTGTATGCCGTGTGTGGAAATTAACTTTTCCTGGGCTTCAGTGAAAGAAAAAAGATTTGAAAATACGAAGAATCTTTGATCTAGCTTTATAAGAATTCTCCAAACGATACTTCTATTTGAAACTTTCTTAAGATATCGGTTGACTCCGGCGATTCCCTTTTTAGAATAAATTTCAATTAGTTCTTTCAAGAGGCTCCTTTACAGCAAAACAATTTGATTTTACACAATTTTGACGATAATGTAGAATAATAGCTCTTGGGCCTGTCGTTCAATGGTAGGACATGTGGCTGGCAGTCACAGGACGAGAGTTCGATTCTCTCCAGGTCCACCACGGTTAGATAAGCTTTGCTATCTAACGTGGCGAGCATTTTCAAATCTTCCGTCTCAAGAGCACTTAATCTGGGGAATAAGGAAGGAAGAAAATAAGAAACTTACTCTCCTAAAACTAAGTCTGCATGTTGTTCGGCTTCCTGGAAAATTAAATACACCAACTACAGTTCCTTCCGAGGTTGGGGTTGGTGAAGGAGTAAGGGTTGCTGTTGGTTCTGGAGTAGACGTCGGCGTAGGTGTCAGTTCTTCGGTAGGGGTTGGTGTCAAACTTTCTGTTGGTGTAACGGTTGGAGAAGGTTCAACTGTTGGAGTGGGTGATGGTTCCTCGGTTGGAGTGGGACTAATTTCCGCTGTGGGTGAAACATCCTCAGTCGGAGTTGGTGTTTCAGTTGTTTCAGAAGGAGTTTCTGTTGCTGAAGAAGTGTTTTGGGGTTCTGATGCTGTGCGAGTAGAAAAGTCATTAGCATTATTATCCGAATCCTCTCCGTTTCCGCCTGTTGGATTGCTCTCTCCCGGCTTTCGCTCAATAGATTGATTTACAGGAGGAACATCTGGGAATGGCGATGTTTCGGGATCAAGTGTGGAATCCCCTATCGCTACTTTATCAACTATTGTTGTTTCGTCTCCTGTTACTAAATCTACCTGATCGTTGACCAAAAAAACTGTTGTTCCGGTCGATGAAAGAATGAAAGATCCATGAGTCATATTTGCGGGAACTGATGCGTCGTCATAATCAGTGTGTGCGACCAAGAAAAACCCATGAGAAGCTATACTATCTCCACTTTCAAAATTTTTCCTGGCAAAACCACCCCCGGTTGTTTCTCTTTGAATTGACCAGCCACTTAAATCAACAGCGGAGTCAGTTGGATTATATAGTTCTACAAATTCGTCATTAGCAACTCCCCCACCGACTTGTATTTCAGAAATAACTATATGTGCGGCTGTTGCAGAAAAAATAACTTTTGACTTCCCGAAAAGTAGATATGTAAAAACTATGAGAGGAATTGCCAGAAGAAATAATTGAAGTAGTTTGGAAATATAGGCAGTTTTCATTCCTCTTTTATTAAACCCATTATGAAATATTTCTGTCAAGAGGAACTCTTTGTGTCAATCTATCTCTTTATATATTAAAAGGGTGTGGGGTGATCTGTTGAAAGAGTAAAAATTAAGTCACCTGAACAGCGGATGCAGATGCCCACCGGTCTAATCAATTTACGGGCGACGGAATATGATATATGCCACTTAATAAGTAGAGAATAGGGTTTAGTAGCTTTAAGTGTCAATTAAGCGATAAGAGGAAGTGTTTGAGTATTTGGTAATAATCTTCAAGACTTTTTATATCTACCCATTCATTGTCTGTGTGCATTCCGGCTCCAACAGGACCAAATGTTATACCTTCGCAACCAACTTTATTGTAATGCCTAATATCACTTGCTCCGTGTTTGACAATAATCGGAGCCAATTTACCTGTAATTTTCTGAGTTGAGACACGAAGCTTCTGTACATATGTATTTTTTTCATCCGTAGTTTGAGCAGGTTCTTTTAACAAAATTTCAAGTTCCATACCCTTTGGAACTAGCTTTTTAAGACCTTGTATGATTGTATCTGAATCTTCAGGAATATATCTTACATCAAGCCATACTTCGCATTCGTCGGGAACCTTATTAAACGTTTCATTTGAAGATTCAACCCTAGCAACATTTATGGTTGTTTTCCACTCTTCATTCTTAGGAATTGGAAATTTTTTATAAAGACTACTTAAAAATAAATTTATTTTTTCGATTGCATTTTCTCCATGCCATGGATAAGCTCCATGGGCACTTTTTCCTCGAGCCTTCACTTTTGACCAAACAATTCCTTTTGCCTTGCT
>MGHC01000013.1:0-1575 GCA_001793015.1 Candidatus Woesebacteria bacterium RIFCSPLOWO2_01_FULL_39_10 | reverse complement strand
CTCACCTGCTATAACAAAATTAGTCCTTACTCCTTTTTCGATTTGGTACTTCGTTCCATTAAATCCGCCAATTTCTTCGTCCGTCACAAGTTGTAAACCAAGTGGGTAGTCAACCTCTTTAGCCAATTCTTTATAAACAAAGACCATAACTGCAGCGGCTCCTTTCATATCGTTTGTTCCCCGCCCAAAAAGCTTACCGCCCTTTGTTGAGGTTTTATATTGGCTTCCTTTTCCAGGGACAATATCCAAATGTGCGTTAAGAATTATTTTGAATCTTTTTGGCAGTGTTGAAGTATTATAATAAAGTACACTTGGAACGCCCTTGCTTTTGAACTTTTTACTCTTAATTCCATCCAAGTGTTCATCTGCCACGACCAATACTTCTTCCAATGCCTTGATGTTTTCCTTCGAAGACGGAATTGAAATTAATTTCTTAGATAATTCAATAATATTTTTTTCCATGTTGATAATATACCCTTATTTTAGAACCCTTTCCACTCTAAAAACATCATTATCGTTGGCCATCTGGTTTGGTCTCGACGGGTCTTAGTATAATAATCTTTTTAAATACACCGGGCATTATTTCTTCCATAACAACTTCATAATGGCCGCTTTGTAACTCTTGTTCTAAATAATTTTGACACGCAGTATTTGGACTTCCGTCTGGAGCCATGTCGTCTAGTAAACCAATTATTATTTTAGGGCTTTGTATTCTTTCTTCCATCTTATTTCATTCCCATAAATTTTCTTAAAGCCTTTTCATCTTTCACCTGAGAAAGTGCTAGGGCTTGGAGTTTTGTAGCTTCTGACTGCACACGAACTATTGCTAGAGGATCTCCATATTTATAGTCAGTGACCAAGCCTCTATTTAATCCATTGGGTTGAAAAATTCCATTTTCGACACCGAAGTATTCGGGAAGTGTGGTTCCAGGGACAGGCACTTCACTTTGTTTGTCAATTGCCCAGCTAACAATTTCTGCTTGCAGTCTTAATGCTGGATACTCTATCGCATACTGTTTAAAGATTCCTTTAGTCCCGGAAAGTAAATCCTTATACGCCGGCCCCATTGGGGATAATGCCTCATATCCCCGTTTATTAAACTCAAGATCTTGCGAGTAACTTGAGGTTGGACCCATTGTCGGAATCACTTGAAAAATATTTCCCCACCTTTTTTGCAAATAAGGTATTACGTAAGAAGCATCACCGGCAACTCTCTTTAGTGCGTCGAGTGCAATTACATCTTTTAATTGATTCGCATAAGTCCAGGCCAACACAAGTCTTAAATCAGGATTCATCGGAGCATCTATTGATTCTACCGTTTTTTTATTCCCGTCCATTCGCAGTCTCATTCGGTCATGTTGACCTGTATCGGGGTATCTCGGAAGGCTATGAATTCGTCCCACCCGCAACTGTTCAATAGCTTCATTTATTAACGTTTCAGTATCTAGGGGAATGGTTGCATCGTGTGAACTTACAATAAGACGCCTGGCTATTGAACGAACGTCCTTTCCTCCAACTTCAGTACCGTACAAATGCCTTGTGTTATAAAGCATTAAAGACAATACCTTTGAAAAT
>MGHC01000012.1:10573-14790 GCA_001793015.1 Candidatus Woesebacteria bacterium RIFCSPLOWO2_01_FULL_39_10 | reverse complement strand
AAAGATTATGTTGAAGTTTCCCATTACTACGGACAGGAGTTAAATCAAACCACCTACAACCTTGCCAGAATGAATATGATTCTCCACGGAGTTCATTTTGATAATTTTGAAATTCGTCAAGGCGACACTCTAACTGATGACATGCATGACGGTTTAGAAGCAGAAGCGATAGTTGCAAATCCTCCGTTTTCTGCCAAATGGAAGGGTGACCAAGATCCGCAACTTGTAACTGATGAGCGTTTTTCTCAATACGGCAGACTTGCTCCCAAGGGTGCTGCTGACTATGCCTTTGTGACTCACATGCTTTATCACCTTGCAGACAACGGAACAATGGCAATTGTTCTTCCTCATGGAGCGTTATTTCGAGGAGGTGCAGAAGGACAAATCAGAAAATACATAATCGAAAAGCAAAATTACCTCGATGCAGTTATTGGTCTTCCTGCAAATCTTTTTTATGGAGCAGGTATTCCCGCAATCGTAATGGTATTTAGTAAATGCCGCAAGGATGATCAGGATATTCTTTTTATCGATGCTTCAAAAGAATTTGAAAAAGGTAAAAATCAAAACTATTTGAAAGATGAAAATATAAAGAAGATTTTTGATACATACAAGGCTCGAGCCGAAATTGAAAAATATTCTCATAAAGCAAGCCTTGACGAAATTAAAGAAAACGAATACAACCTAAACATACCCCGATACGTGGATACTTTTGAGGAGGAAGAACCAGTTGATATAAAAGAAGTTGGTAAGAATCTTAAAGATCTAGCAAATGAAGAAAAAACATTACAGGAAAAAATTGCTAAATTTACATCAGAATTAAAAATTGAAAAACCCTTCTAATTATGCAGAATACCGCTCCTCAACAAACTGCCCCAAATGTTCCCCAACTCCGTTTTTCTGAATTCAAGGATGAATGGAACAAAAAAGAATTAAAGGAAGTATCTTGGTTTTGGAATGGAAGTGCACACGAACAAAACATATCAGCAAATGGAAGATATATCGTAATTAACTCCAAATTTATTTCCACAAACGGTAAGGTGAAAAAACATTCGAAGGATCAAATTTCACCCCTCAAACGAGGCGATATCGCCATTGTGATGAGTGATATACCGAAAGGTAGTGCGTTGGCAAAATGTTTCTTAGTTGATAAAGATGGTGCATATACATTAAACCAGAGAATTGGGGGAATTAATTCAGATGAAATAATTAGCCAATTTTTGGTTAAGATTTTGAATCGAAATAGATTTCTCTTAAAGATAGATAATGGCGTTAGCCAAACAAATCTAAGAAAAAATGAGATTCTTAAATGTCCAGTTGTTTTTCCGGCGGCAACTGAGCAAAAAAAGATTGCAGATTTTCTTGGAGCTGTTGATTTGTGGATTGAGAACTTGAGAAAGCAAAAACTAGAACTAGAAAAATATAAAAAGGGAATGATGCAAAAAATATTTTCTCAAGAAATACGATTTAAAGAGGATGAAGGTAATAATTATCCAGATTGGAATGTGAAAAAAATGAGCGATATTTTCGAAAGAATAACACGAAAAAATAAAAATAATAATAAAAACGTTTTAACGATCTCTGCACAACAAGGTTTAATTAATCAGGAAAATTATTTTAATAAATCTGTTTCAGCCTTAAGTTTGATTGGATATTATTTACTTTATAAAGGTGAGTTTGCTTACAATAAAAGTTACTCTAAGGGATACCCGATGGGGGCTATAAAAAAACTTGATAAATACAACAAGGGAGTGGTTTCAACTTTGTATATATGCTTTAAGGTTAAAGACAATAGTAATTCAGAAGATTTCTTTAAACACCTTTTTGATAATGGCACACTTAATCGACAGATTAGAAACATTGCTCAAGAGGGTGCACGAGCTCATGGTCTATTGAATTTAAGTGCAACTGATTTTTTCGAAGACATAAAAGTTTTTGTACCCACAATAGACGAACAGCAAAAGATTGCTGACTTTTTATCATCAATTGATAATTTAATAGAATCGAAGCAAAAACAAATTGACAAAGCAGAACTTTGGAAAAAAGGCTTAATGCAAAGTATGTTTGTATGAATAGAGTAAAAAGAAATCAGAGAGAATTGGAGCAAGCTTTTCTAGAAAGGATTGAGAATATTAGTGACTATATACAGGATTTTAAATTAGGGAAGAAAAGTAGAATAAAAGATATTGCAGTCAATCTTCGTGTCTTATTAATAAATTCTCGTAGTAACACGCCTCTACTGCAACACCTTGCACTAATTCATGGCGTTGATTTAATCCATAAGTACTCTGGCCCTCCAATGATTGGTAAAAGGGATATCTATTCTCTCGATGAACTCTCAAATGAGTCGGCATACATAAGCAATGTTCCGTCTCCTGTATCCCTAACATACGAAGAGTTGGTTAAAGTAATCGCTGATCAGGAAGGTGCTCATGAAGATCATGGATTTTCAGAACCGCTACATCGATTAAAAAACTCAGGAGTTTATATACTAAACTCAAAAGCATCTGACTTGTCTTTGTTATATTTCGCTGAAATAGTTTTAAATTCTTCTCAGCCATTGATACAAAGAATTAGAGAATCACATATTAATAAATGACCACACAATCTGAATTACAACTAGAAAATACTCTGATGACTCAGATGAATAGTTCGGGATTTGCGACTGTGCAAATCCCTGACACCGCTTCATTAATTGCTAACCTCAAAATACAATTAGAAAAGTTTAATCAAACTACTTTTTCCGATGATGAATTTACAAGGATTCTTAATCACTTAAACAAGGGTGACAGATTCCAGAAAGCAAAAATATTAAGAGATCGCTTTGTTTTAGCTCGCGATGACAATTCTACTTTATATATTAGGTTTTTTAATACTGATCAGTGGTGCAAAAACGAATATCAAGTTGCACACCAAATTGTTCAGGAAGGAAGATATCAAAACCGCTATGACGTTACACTTCTGATAAACGGTCTGCCTCTTGTGCAAATTGAACTTAAACGTCGGGGAATGGAAATGAAGGAAGCCTTTAATCAAATTCAACGTTACCACAGACATTCATTTACCGGAACCCTTTTTGAATACATTCAAATTTTTGTAATTAGTAATGGAGTAAATACAAAATACTTTTCCAATAATCCAAAACAATCATTTGAACAAACATTCTTCTGGACGGATGAACAAAACAAAAAGATTACAAAACTTGAGGACTTTACGAATGTGTTTTTGGAAAAATGTGCTGTTTCCAAAATGATTGCAGAATACATTGTACTTGCCGAATATCCTCAAATTTCAATGGTACTTCGACCATATCAATATTATGCAGTCAAGGCAATTGAAAAAACTGTTTCTGAATCAAACAAAAATGGTTATATTTGGCATACGACAGGATCGGGAAAAACCCTAACTTCTTTTAAAACCAGCCAAGTTCTTTCATTAATGCCTGAGGTTAAGAAAGTTTTATTTGTTGTTGACAGAAAAGACTTGGATATCCAGACCACAAAAGAATTTAATTCATTTTCCGATGGATCGGTTGACGGAACAAACAACACCAGAAATTTAGTATCACAGCTTAAAGATAAAAACAGAAAATTGATTGTTACGACTATTCAAAAATTAGACATTGCAATAGGAAGAGAGAGATATCTGAAAGAATTTAATTATCTTGAAAACGAAAAAATAGTAATAATTTTTGATGAATGCCACAGAAGTCAGTTTGGTCAAACTCATGCCAGGATAAAAGCGTTTTTCAAAAAAGCTCAGCTTTTTGGATTCACTGGGACTCCTATATTTGCAGAAAATAATATCAGCGGAGTAACAACAAAGGATGTTTTTGGTGATTGCCTTCATAAATACATAATTACAAACGCAATTTCTGACGGAAATGTATTGGGTTTTGCAGTCGAGTACGTGGGGAAATATAAACAAAAATTCCCTGACACTCTTTATGCCGATAATTTTGCAGAAGCGATGGTTGAGGGAATTGATACAAAAGAAGTTTTAGAAAGTGATGACCGGTTAAATAAAATTTCTGACTATGTTCTTGCAGACTGGAAAAGGAAAACTAAAAATGGAAAGTTTAATGCTTTATTTGCGGTTACAAGTATAGATGTCTTGAAAAAATACTATACGCTTCTTAAAAACAAAAAATCAGAGGAATTCAAAATTGCAACAATATTTACTTATCAGGCAAATGAAGATGAAAGCGGAGATATGCTTGA
>MGHC01000012.1:6798-10536 GCA_001793015.1 Candidatus Woesebacteria bacterium RIFCSPLOWO2_01_FULL_39_10 | reverse complement strand
ATAAAAGATTATAACAAAACATACTCAACTAATTTTTCGACTGAAAGATTTTATGATTATTACAAAGATCTGCAAAAAAGAATCAAGAGTAAAGAGGTTGATTTGGTACTTGTGGTGAATATGTTTTTGACAGGTTTTGATAGCCCAAGACTAAATACCTTGTTTGTTGACAAAAATTTGCGTTTCCATGGACTAATTCAAGCTTATTCAAGAACAAACCGACTTCTTGATTCGGATAAACCGCACGGAAACATTATTTCTTTTCGTAATTTAAAGGAGGCTACAGACAAGGCCCTGGCTCTTTTTGGTGACGAAAACGCTAAAGAGGTTGTCTTTAAAAAACCATATGATGAACAAAAGAGAGAATTTGAAGCAAAACTTTCGGAGTTACGAGAAAAGGCACCAACAATTGAATCCGTCGACGCGATGAAAAGCGAAGAAGAAAAAGCTGATTTTGTCAAAACATTTCGTGATTTACTTCGTATTAAGGCTTCCATAGAAACATTTGCGGAATTTTCTTATGACGGGTTGGGCATAACTGAACAGGAATTTTATGATTACCAGAGTAAATATTTGGATATTTATGAGGAGCGAAAAGACAATTCCTCTGGAAATGAATCGATATTGGATCAAATAGATTTTGAGTTGGAACTTACAGTTCGTGACATCATCAACTTCGATTACATAATTCTTCTTATTGCCGGACTTAAAAATATCACTTCAGACACCTTGCGCGAAAAGAAAGCAGAAGATATTCTTCATATATTTGATCGCGATGTACAGCTTCGAAAAAAGAAAGATTTAATCAGGAAATTTATCGAAGAAAATCTTCCAAAAATTGAAAAGGCTGGAGATGTTGAAAAGGCATTTAGTGAATTTTGGGAAAGTGAGAGATCAGAAGTTTTGAAGAAATTAGCACATAAAGAAAACATTCCAACCGAAAGAATAGAAAATTTAATCGGAGAATATTTGTATACTCAAAAGTTCCCACGAGGACAAGATATTGTTGATTTGTTTCCCGATGGTCCGCCACCAATATTAAAAAGAAAAGGAATCATAAGTCGCTTAAAGAAAGCGATCGAAGACTTTATTGATATTTTCGAGTGGTAATAAATTAACAAACCCCAGGGGTGGCTTAAGTTGGCCCCGTCGGACGGGGTAAACACAACTAGTAATTTAAGAATCTTTCCCCAAAATTGACCGCTTAAATCTTCAGAAGTATTATTAAAGGAGATTAATGAAAAGGAAGATTATATATTCTTCGATAACTTTATTTATACTCCTTATCTTTCTTTTAGTCATTAAACCCATTTCTGCAGCTCCATCAAATAATCCTGTTTTCGCAACAGTTGAGCGGGTAGAACAGGAAATTCAACAGCTTTTAAGCACTTTTAATCAGCATGAGTCACAAAATCAAACTGATTTTGGTTTTATTAATCAAAGAGCCGATAGGTTGGAAGAGGAAAATGAAGAATTGAGAAACAAAATAGAGGATCTTGAAAACAACTCTCTTCCCGACGGAAAGTGGGTACACGTTTGTTTTGACGTAGCAACAGCAAATTTATCTGTCATGAAAGGTGGATCATGTTTTCCCCATGTCCATTAGAAAATATTTGTACAGTGCTATCCTGGAACTCCCTGCGTTCCTGACAATCCAGCAGATTCATATTATGTTCCTCCGCAAGAACAATAATTTTTCTTCAAATTTGACACCTTTTATTCAAACTTCGCGAAAACCGTGGACTCTTAGTCCACGGATGAAGAGAAGCAGTGAACAAACTCTTTGCAGAAAACCGAGGGTTCTTAACCCTCGGTTGTTTATTTTTATCTCTTTTGATTTTTGACTAATATATCCCAATAGTTAAATCCAGACTTTTTAACTCCAACTATGATATATCATAGTCGCGTTGATATATTAATATTCACAAATTTGACCACTTCATCGCGGAACTCTTCAGTGCAAGCCCCGTATTTTTGCTTTTTGTATTACAAACATTTATAATAAATTTCAAAATGGACAATAAGCCTCCTAAAAAGGTCGTTACAAATGACGCTTCGATTGATAATGCTGAAACAAAGCTTGGTGTCAAATACCCTCAAATATTGCGCGATAAATTAAAAGAACACAACGGTTTTACTTGGGGATTTTTTGAGAGGTTCTATCCCGTTTTTGACGAAGAAGATAAATTTCACACTTTCGACGATGTTGTTCGGGAAAACGAGAATCCGAACGGCTGGAAAAGGGCTCTCCCAGAAGGTTTTGTTGCAATTGCCGACGACGGAGGTGGATACGCCTTGGTGCTATCGACCAATAAAGACGGCAAAGTTTATCATTATAATAACGACACTGGTGACGTGACTTTATTTGCAGAAAATGATGAGGAGTTAAAAAAGAAACTTGATGAGCAAGATATGGAAATGGAAAAAATAAAGAGCGAAGATTAAACTCTTTTCCTCCAAATTTGACCCCCGCCAAATTTTCTAGTCACTTCTTGGTCTTCCAAAAACAGATAGCTATCAATCCCAACACATTTAATTCCTATTCTCACATTCTTGAGAAAGTTGGAATAAGGATTGGTTTCCCCAAATTTGACCACTTCGGAGTACTCAGTGCTAGCCCACAATTCTTCGACTTTTGTTTGGGTTCGCAGTATAATAGCTTTGAATTACGAGCAAATTGAAAACCTCATGACAAAAGTTATATCCAGATCTCAAATATCGTTAGCTGGTGAGTTTGCAGTACTTTCTCAACTATCATTACGCGGTTTTGATGCAAACCTTACTTTGGGAAACACAAAAAATGTTGATATCTTAATATCTGATCCAAAGGAAAATAAGTTGTATAAATGTGAAGCTAAAACAAGCTATGCTTCTAAGCCTTCTAGATCAAAGTTGTTTGGCTATACATTGAGCTGGTTTATGTCTGAAAAGCATGAAACTATTGATGACCCCAACCTTTTTTATTGCTTCGTTAACATTAGTGAAGATTTCGAGAAATATAGATTCTTTATGGTTCCTAGCAAGGTTGTTGCGAAATACGTTAAAAAGCAGCATGAAGTATGGGTAAAAGAGAATCCTAGTGTTGCTGACGATATTTCGATTCGGCAATTTAGAATTGGTTTAGAAAAAAGGAGTCGATACTCTTTTAATACTCCTTTAGCGCAAGACTACGAAAATAACTGGAGCCTTAAGTAATTTTCGAAAAAGTAACACACCCCAGTAACACACCCCAGGGGTGACTTAAGTTGGCACAAGTGGGAATTGAAGAATATTTCCCCAATTTTGACACCTTTTATTTTTATCTCTTTTGATTTTTGCTAATAAATCCCAATAGTTAACTCCAGACTTTTGACTCCAACTATGATATATCATAGTTGTGTTGATATATTAATATTCACAAATTTGACCACTTCATCGTGGAACTCTTCAGTGCAAGCACTTAAATAAGTATTTCGTATATCGGGGTAGAATTTTGCGTTGACAGATTTTGTTTCATGGAGTTAAATAGTATTGTTATGGCTTTAGATAAATCAGATCTTCAGGCAATTGATAATATAGTCGCAAAAAGGATCGGACCTCTTGAAAAGGGTCAGACCAATCTCGAAAAACGACAGTTCAGTCTAGAGCAGGGACAAGAAAGATTTGAAAATGGTGTGTCTAGACTTGAAAAAGGTCAAGCAAGGTTGGAAAAAAAGATTAATAGTATTGACAGCAAGTTTGACAGGCTTTTTAATTTTC
>MGHC01000012.1:0-6786 GCA_001793015.1 Candidatus Woesebacteria bacterium RIFCSPLOWO2_01_FULL_39_10 | reverse complement strand
TATCGGTCATGAAAGAGAAAATTGCCACTCGCCTCGGTATTAAAGTATCCGAGCTTTCAGCACAATAAAACTGACTACATTTGACCTCTTTTGTTTTCTTCTCCTTCGACAATTTCAGGACCGTGGAAATTTGACAAACTTTCGTTAGAGAATTACGGAGTGTCAATCCCCATATTAATTACTTCAACACGATAGTTGATGTACAATAGCTTCATGGATTTAGCAAAACGCTTTCCAAAAAAAGTTAAAACAAAAAAAGCCAGGGAAGTTACTTTGAGAATACCGGATGAGGGTGACGTTAAAGAAATGCAAAGATTTATTAATGAACTTGTTGAAGAGGACGCGCCGATTCTAAAAAACGAGAAAATAAAACTAACCGACGAGAAAAAGTATTTGGAAGGTTTACTGAAAGAAATTAAATCCAAAAAGTCGGTTAATGTTTACGCTTTTTACAAATCAAAATTAATTGCAAATACAGGTGTAAAGGTGGGAAAGTTTAGGGGAAAGCACATGGGAAACTTGGGAATTTCCGTAAGCAAAGATTTTAGGGATGAGGGATTAGGTCAACTTCTTATGAAAGACCTTCTCTTTTTAGCAAAAAATTATCTGAATTTAAAAAAAATCACCCTTGCTGTATTGGATGGTAATCTTAGAGGAATTCATTTATACAAAAAGATGGGCTTTAGTGAGTATGGCAGGTTGCCAGAGGCCAATTTTTACAAAGGAGACTATGTTGATGAAATTTTAATGTATAAGGATTTGTGAATTTTGGACGCCGGATTTTTCTCCTTCGGCGAGCTCAGGACTATAAGAATTTTGATAAAAATTCTTGGCTCCATCTGAATAATGGATTGTAGTGGAAATTTAACACAACGATTTATGTATTTGACAACTATTAGCTAGGATATTTCGTCAGGTTTCTTCCTCAATTCTCAGTCAGGATCCACCCTAATAAGAATATTTTTTAAAAATAATTTATTTGCTTTTTTAGACTTCCCTTTATATAATACTCGACTATAGGATATAGTTATTAGATTTATTAGAAAATTACGGAGCAATTTTATGGGATTAAAAGAAAGCTTGAGTGAAATTTTACGAAGGCCTGCGCAAGTAGAAGATGTTGCTGGCCATATTGCAGACAGAATATCCGCGTTAGAACAAAACAGAAGCTCGGCTAGACTTGATGGGGATGCTGAATTGGTTGCAGAGTTTTCTCGAGTAATACGTAGTTTGAGGGAGCAGGCACGGGAGAACGGACTTAGCCAGGATGAGTATCCCGGGTTATATCGCTAGTTGATACTTCTATTTCAGAAGTAAGTTTTTCAATTTTACTATACTATCCCAGTCGTGGATGGAAACAGGGTGTATTTTCTTTGCCAAGTACCATACGGTACCTGGCTTTGCCTTATTTTTGAGCTTTTTAGCTATCTTCTCTACATTTTTTGTATCAGTTAAATCTGATTTCGTAATCAGGATTATTTCACTTTTATTAAGAAGTTCTTTGTTGTAATTTTTTAGTTCTTCCCGTATCGTTTTATAGTCAGCCAGTGGATTTGTGGTTTCTGAAGAAATACAGTGCAAAAGTACCCCCACCTTTTCAATGTGTTTCAAAAACGAAACTCCCAAGCCGCGTCCGCCGGAGGCGCCTTCGATTAATCCCGGAATATCGGCAATTACCTTTCCTTTGAAAACACCCAGATTTGGAGTTAACGTTGTGAATGGGTAATTGGCAACTTGAGCTTTTGCGTTAGTAAGCTCATTTAAAAGACTGCTTTTCCCTGCATTAGGGAGTCCAATCAGGCCAAAATCTGCAATAAGTTTTAGAATAAGCTTAAGATTTTTTTTCTCACCGGACAGCCCGGGTTGTGCAAATTCGGGAGTAGTTCTTCTGGGACTTCGGAATTCGTAATTACCCCTGCCCCCTTTTCCGCCTTTGCAAATTAGTTCTTTTTGATTGACATCTTTTATCTCAAAAAGAATTTCTTTGGTTTCATTGTCAATGACAGTTGTTCCCACAGGAAGCATAATTATTAAATCCTCTCCATCTTTTCCCGATTTACGATTCCTGCCGCCGGGACGGCCGAGTCCTCCTTCGAATGCAGTTTGATGAGTAAATTGAGTAAGAAGAGTAATGTCGTTGACCCCCAAAAAATAAACGTTACCGCCTTTTCCTCCGTTTCCTCCGTCAGGACCCGAGCCCATCTTTTTTCCAAAAGAAACTATTCCAGCTCCTCCGTGACCACCCTGAACCGTAATGTCCGCATCATCAATTAACATAGTCTGTATTATATCAAGATAACAATGAAGAAAAGAGGATTTTACTTCAGAAACTTATTATTTCCTTTTCGCCTTCTAATTCTCCAATTTGTAGTGAAAAATCTTTATCAGTATCTTTTATCGGAAAACCAAGGCGGGTTAATTTTGTAGAAATCGGCTGAATTTCGACAGGGTCGTTATGGATATCAGGAGCAACCCAACTATTACTTTTGTTTACCGATAATCGTAAATAGTTTCTCGTATTTATCTCAATGGTCTGATCAAGTGGGTTATCTATTTTTATATTAATTATGAGAAACTTTCTTCCACTAATTGCGCTCGCTTTCTTTCCACTAACAATTATTTCGTTTGTTATTTCATAATCAGTCAGTGTGTATTCTACTTGAGCGACTACATTTCCAGAGGCATCTTTCAGAGGAATCACAAATTTTTTATTTAATTCCATTTTTATAATTAGAGGCGGTGTTGGTGTAGGAGTTGGAGTTTGGATGGGTACTACAGTTGGTGTAGGTGTGGGCGAAACGGATTTCCCAAAAGATATGTAAAAATTTTGTTGTTTAACCAAGAATACTATAACTGCCCAAGAAATGGCTAATAGTGTAACCAGAAAGATAATTATATATTTCATACGCTTAATATAGGACGAATGAAGTATATCAAATTAAAGTAAATTTCTCTTCAGGAAAGTGTAAAATACTTATATGTACAAGTTATCGCCTTCGGATTTTAAATATCTTTATGAGGACTGTAAGCATTGTTATTACCAGAAAGTAACGGGAGTAATAAAAGAATTGCCATCGATCGGAATGCCAGGAGTTTTTACTAGGATGAATTCTTTATTGCAAAATGCAATTATTGGCATGGATTTACGGGAAATCAATTCGACTCTTCCGGCCGGTAAAATTGAAGTTAAGGAAGGGTTTTTGAAATCAAAACCAATTCCGCCAACAAATGACTGCTTTATCGGAGGGAGATTTGATATTGCCTCGCGATTAGATGATGGAACATACTGCGTAATTGATTTTAAGATAACTGATCCGTCTGAAGATAAAATTCAGAAGTTTTTTGCACAACTTCACGCATATAAATTCGCACTCGAAAACCCGGCCTTCGGAGAACCCAAGAAGGTGAGTAAAATGGGAGTAGTTGCCATTAATCCAGAAGAAATTTCTTTTCCGGGCGATAATGTAATTTTTAAAGCTAAGCCGCAATTTTTCGAAATAGCTGAAGATATAAATAGGTTTTACTCTTTCATTTCCGAAATCTCTCAGCTTCTTAACGGTCCGGAACCTCCCGAAAACCCGGATAAATGTAAGTGGTGTTACTACAGAATTTGTACGGTAAAGCCCACATCAAACCAGGAAGATATACCTTTTTAAGACTTTCGACATACTTCAAAGTTTAGTATATAATTCGCTACCTATAGTTATATTGCTATCCTTTAGATATTGTGTTATAATTCCTCTACGCCAAGCAGATTGAAGAAATAGATCTGCTTAATTTTGAACTTATTTTGAGTTTGTAAGATAAAGATACCCCAAATTTTAACTTTACTTTTGTATCTTTTCTCCAGAATCATTATATTACCTTCTTACTTAAGCAGTTTTGTTTCTTCAAAAAACTATGTATAGAAAATTTAATCAGCGTTCAAACGGATACAATAACGGGAATAGATTTAGAAGGAAATTTTATTCCAGGAACCCAAAAACCGACTTAAGTATAGTGAGAGCGATTCAAGCTGTTCAAACTCTTGAAACAGAAGGAAGTACAAAAGAATCTGTTTATACTCCCAAGAATAAATTTGAAGATTTTTCTATTTCTACCCAGTTAAAGAAAAACATTTTATATAAAAAATATATTATTCCTACTCCCATTCAGGATCAAGCAATTCCGGCAATCTTGGAAGGATCTGATGTTATCGGAATTGCAAATACAGGTACCGGTAAGACTGCCGCGTATCTGGTTCCGCTCATAGAAAAAGTTTCCAAAGACAAGAATGAAAAGGTGTTAATTATTGCACCGACCAGGGAACTGGCAATGCAAATCGATGAAGAACTTTACAGTTTTACATACGGAATGCAAATTTATAAAACGCTTTGCGTTGGTGGAATGAATTCCGGAAAACAAAGAAGTGAGTTAAGAAGAAATCCCCACTTTGTAATTGCAACTCCTGGAAGACTTCGAGAATTTATTGAAGACAGAATTTTAGACATGTCCCAGTTTAATAACGTGGTTTTAGACGAAGCGGATCGAATGGTAGATATTGGTTTTATCGAAGAAATTAAATATTTTATTAGACTTTTACCGGATGCTAGACAATCGCTTTTTTTCTCAGCAACAATTCCGCCAAAAGTTAAAGAGATTCTTTACTCCTTTGTAAAAAATCCGATAACAATTTCCGTAAAAGTAAGAGAAACTGTTGAAAATATTAAACAAGATATTATTAAAATCACAAATAGCCAGACAAAAGTTGATCAGCTGCACGGCCTTTTAACACAGGAAGGTTTTAATAAGGTACTTATTTTCGGCAGAACCAAACACGGAGTACAGAGGCTGACCGATGAACTAGTTAAACGTGGATTTAATGCGGGAGCGCTTCATGGCAATAAACGCCAAGGACAAAGGCAAAGAATATTGCAGGAATTTAAAACTAATAAAATAAATATATTACTTGCAACTGACGTCGCCTCACGCGGATTGGATATAGATGGTGTAAGTCACGTTATTAACTATGATTTGCCTAATAGCTTTGAAGATTATATCCATAGAATTGGTAGAACTGGAAGAGCAAACAAAAAAGGTGTCGCACTTACCTTTGTAGATTAGCTCTTAAAAAAACGTTTTGGATCTTCAATTAGTCAAATGAGATGCGTGGTATAATGATTTATATGACTGATATTTCAATAGAAAAGTTAATCGAAAGGTTTTTTAATAAAGGCGGACGAATAAACAAATTTTATCTCCATCTTCCTCATAGGAAACCAGTTCTTGTTTACTTGAATGGTTGGTATGGGGGCTTAAATATTCGTGTTGCAATAACGAAAGCACTTGCAGGACAATAATAATTACTTTATATATGCGGGCAAATCGGACGCTACGTTACTTTACTGCCCATATCCGTAAACTTCCTCATCTGACTTCCAAAGAAAAAGATGTTTTAGCTCGACGATTGCGAAAAGTAACCCTTGAAAAAATTGGGATATTGTTTGATGTCACTGAGGGTAGGATTCGGCAAATTGAAAAAGTTGCAATTAAAAAAGTAAGAAGCAAGCACTTTCAGCAAGCCCTTTTTGAATTAAAATATCGTGAAAAACATCATTAATCTAATAGAAAAAACAGAAAAATTGTGGTAAGATATTTAATCATTAATAACTATACCACGGAAAAGCTTATTGACCTTTTCTTTAACAAAGGTGGTCATATTAATAGGTTTTATCTAAAAAATACTATAAGAAAAGGACCCTCTTTAGTTTATTTGAATGGCTGGTTCGGTGGTCAAAATATCCGTGAAGCAATTTTGAAGGCACTCGGGAAAAAATGAAGAACCACGGGTTAAAACCCGCAGTATCTTCTCGCCAAGTATTGATTTTTGCTTCATCCCCAAGTTAAAGCTGGGGATTCGCAAAGAAATGCAATAAAAACCTCTTTTACCTAAAGACTTCGAATTTTGAGTTTTTCAAATAAATTTAAATAAAACATACTGTGAAAAAAAGTATAAACGAAAGTACAATTTCCATACATGTTCCTCTAAACGGCAACAAACTTTTAGAAAAGTGTGTAAATGCCGTTAATAAAAACGAGGAAATTTATGCGTTGTGGAAAGTTATTAATGTAAATGCAATTGATAGATTAGGGATGTCTGATCACGGAAGTGTGCATGTTCAAATTGTTGCCAATATAGCCTTACGCCTTGCAAGAATTTTGGTAAAAAACAAAATAGAAATGTCAGTTGTGAAAGACTTTGAACTGACCCAAGATCATGCAGAATTAATAATATTTCTGGCAAGTATCCTGCACGATACCGGAATGAGCATTTCGAGAGAAGACCATGAATCGTATAGCTTATTTTTATCAAATATGCTCTTGAAAGAAATTCTTAATTTTCTTCCGATAGAAGAAAAGACAATTGTTATTTCCGAAGTTCTTCATGCAATTATTAGTCATAGAAAAGGCGGCAAACCAGTAACGATTGAAGCGGGAGTTGTAAGAGTGGCTGATGCACTGGATATGAGCGAGGGAAGATCAAGAATTCCTTATGAAGCAGGCAAAATAGGAATACATTCAATTTCTGCTGCCGCGATTGATGAGGTAGAGATCCAGGAAGCAAAGGAAGTTCCTATTCAGATACTGATCCAGATGAATAACTCATCTGGAATATTTCAAGTTGACGAGCTTTTAAAAAGTAAGCTTGGAGGATCTGGAATTGAAAAATACGTTACTGTTAAGGCATATATAAGGGAAGATAAAGAAAAGAAGTTACTGAAAGAGTTTATTATTAAACAGTAATCG
>MGHC01000011.1:83125-102515 GCA_001793015.1 Candidatus Woesebacteria bacterium RIFCSPLOWO2_01_FULL_39_10 | reverse complement strand
AGCTTTGTTGTGCAAAATCTTTGCTGGAAGACTCATATAGTCGGAGTGTTCTCCTCTTTGTTCATTAATACGAGCGAGTGGTCCAATGTCTGCAAAAAGGCCCACTCCGACTGCTCTTGAATAAATATCGGTTCGAGTAAGGTCTTTAATTAAAGGTAAAACTGCAACTAATCCAACTAATCCTGTCAAAACGATATTTTTAAAATTTGTTTTAACTTCCTTCCAGTAAATAACAAGAAGCCCCAAAATCAAAAGTGGAACTATAATTCTTGCAGCGTGATAGGTGTAAAAAGATAGGGCAAAGCTTACAAAAGAAACCATTAATACAGGTAGACTATTTAACCCCTTCAAAAAAAGCAAAAGTCCTAAAACAATAAAAAAAGTGGCAACATTCACTTCCCAACCGCCCCTTGAGAAATGGATGTGCCAAGGACTAATTGCAAGAAAAAATGCTGCAATTATTGGCAGTGACTGGTGATTAGTGACTGGTGATTCGTGATTTTTGAATAATTCTTTGACCAATAGATAAATTAAATAAACAGTTGCAACACCAAGAAATGCTCCGGGTATTCTTACCGCCCATTCGTTTAGTCCCAATAATTTAACAAAAGGTAATACTAAATAGAAATAAAGACCTGGTTTATAATCATTAAACGATTGGAAGTGGATCGGCCACGAGTTCCCGTGTTCATCGTGTCCAGTTTGAATCAAAGAATAAGCATTATATCCAATCGCCGCCTCATCAGCATTTAAGGCCGGATAATCCCCAAGTCTCCAAAACCTTAAGAAGGCAGCAAGCAGAAGTATTAAAAAAATCAGGTATTTTCGCGTCTTTTGTATCATGTTACATATATTGATATATCATGCATAAGGTTATCTCACTTCGATTATTCTAAAGGCATCGGTTCCATCAAGATATTTAATCTCTTTTATAGTATTAAAAAGTTTTGGATCATTAGAATCCTGGGGAGGAATTCGTAAAGAATCTCCAATGATTAGTGACCCACTATCCCCCCTATTTACGGACCAATCAATTCCAGTAAACTCTATGTTATCCAGGTTTAGTACATAACCTACATCGCCTTTGTATTCACTCTCCACCAATTTAGAATTTGCTTGATACTTCGCAGGGTCGTATTTTTGAAAGAACAAAAAATAAATATAAGGTTGAGCGAAAGATTGTTGAACTTTTATAGTCTTATAATTACTCTGAATTGGTGTAATAGTTTCTACTATTTGTTTATAGCCATATTCCCAAAGTTTGGAATCATGCCTTGGTAAATGTATAAAGTAAGCGTCGAAGTAATATGTTAAGTTTCCAAGAAATACAACGGAAAATAAAAAGTAACCTGAAACACGTATCAATCTAACCGGCATCCTTCTAATTCTTTCAAAAAGAAAGACCAACCCAAATGCTGAAATAGAAACTAGTGGGATAATTAGACTTAAACTCCTTACTGTTTGGACCTGATCGCGTGAAAGGACCGCAGGAAGCGGTGCAAGTACTAACCAAAGAAATACAAAGACCTTAAATTTTACTTCTTTCGTCTTTAGAAGTGCAACCAAACCAAAAGTGAGCAGTACCAAATCAGATAATAACAGCATTCCATGGTTTGGAGCTGAATGCCGGGGGTTTTGCCAATCACCTTCGAAAAATAATAAACGTCCTGAGAAATGATTAAACCAGCGCCCTATAATTCCTCGGGTAAAATTCAGTGTTTCAGGATGAAATAAGTAGTAGGTGAGGCTTCCAATCTTCTCGTTTCCTTGGTCAAGAAAAGTTTGAAGGTAGTCTGTAGGCCTTGGATATGAAAAGACGCTAAAGATCTCCAACCTTCCTACTTTACCCTGGACCAAACTGAAAAGGATCGGCGATGTAACTATGAGACCAACTATAATTGAACGAATTAACACCGTTTTTGTACTTAAAAACTTTCTAATATCGTTCCAAAAAATAATTGCCAAGATGAATAAGACGATTAAAGTTGATAGCTTTGCTCCTTGGTAAGTTAAAAGTGTTGAAGCGAAGAATAAAGAAGAGTAAATCAAAAATGCAGAATTCTTAAGTGATTTTAGAAAAAAATATATCCCGGCCAGTGTTAATGTAAGAGATAAGTTTGCTTCCCAAGCACCTCTAGAAAAGTGAATGTGCCATGGCGAAATCGACAGTAATAATGCTGCGATTGTCGCGAGTGATTCGTGATTCGTGATTCGTGATTCGTTGTTCAGAACTTCAGAAAACAACAAAACTATTTTGTACAAAAGCCAAACAGCAAATACCCCCGCTATAGCACTTGGAAGTCTTACTGACCACTCATTCAAACCTAAAATGGCGATGAGGGGTGCTGTAAAGTAAACATAAAGTCCGGGTTTAAAATCACCGAAAGACTTAAAAATAATTGGTAAAAGTTCCCCGTACTCATCCCTTCCTGTTTTAAGTATTGAATAAGCGTTGTAACCCAAAGCTGCTTCGTCGGGAGTTAAATGTGGGGGAATACTTCCTAATTTCCATAATCTTAAAACCGCCGCGACTAAGATGATTATTAAGAGTATGTATTTTTTAGTTCTCATACATTTCAAAAGCTACCTCTCCGTTTAAAAAGTTAATCGCTTTAATTTTATTCCATCCTTTTGGAACATTATTAGGACTAGTTATTAATAAACAATTACTCTGTTCACAATTGAAGTTGTCCCCACTTTCCAGAACGAAATCTTGCCACTCTTCTTTTGGGATGCTCCAGTCATTGACGAAGTAAAACTTATCAAATGAATCAACCCAGTACCAATTTGATTGATAAAATCGCTTTATATTGAGGTCTGATCTAAAGTCTTTAGGGTTCCATGGCCAGTAGAATAAAATAAATTCGTGTGGTTCTCCGTACTTTTTTGTAATGATAATTTTATCGTAGTCGTCGTAGTTCTCTTTAACAAATTGAAATACTTGTTTGTAGCCATACTGCCAACTCCATGAGTAATTCTTCTTGTAATTCACAAAATAATCATTTAAATAACTCTCTAAAAAGACAACCGCTACAATGATATATATCATTGTAGCAACGTACTTAAACTTCTTCTGAAAAAGGTTGATAATTGTTAGTAACCCCAAACTTGTTACAACCATTGGTATCGGTAAAATCGTAATGCTACGAAGTACATGAGGAGCCTCTCGAGTTAAACTTGAAGGTATGGGCGAAAGCATAAGCCACGCCAATAAAAGGGCACTCGTCTTGTCTTTTTTAAGTGCTTTAATTAATAAAATAATTAGTCCTAATACGAAAAACGGCAGGTTAACTAAATATATAAGTCCATTATTTGGGACACTAAACTGATAGTGGCTTCCCCCTTCTAGGAATAAAAACCCAGGAGAAAAGTGAGAAATCCAATTTTTAACGAAATGACTCAAAAAATATGTCGGTCTGTTATAAATCAAACGTGTGATTTGTGGACCGAAAGATGATTTCTCCCGTGATTCAATAATTTGGGCAATTGCCCCATCATCAATAATTGCCACTTCCCCATAACGAGCTTGACCTACAGGGTTTAGCAATTGGAAAAACATGGGTATCAGAAATAGAGCTGTTAGGATTAAGGAAAGGCGAACGAAAGATTTTCCATTTTTATAAGCTTCTAAAAGTTTGTCTTTAAACAAAAAAACCAATGTTACTAAAAGCAATGGTATAAAAATACGTGCGGAGTTATATGTCCAGACTGAGAGTCCAAGAAGAAATGTTGCAGGGACAAAAAACCTAGAACTGTTTATTCCCTTAAAGAAAAAATATATTCCAGAAACAATGAAAAAAAGTGCCAAATTTGCCTCGAATGCCCCCCTTGATAGAAATAGGCTCCATGGCTCAATCGCGGCAAGAAGTGCGGAGAGTAGGGCAATTTTTTTGTTTTTTAATATTTCATTAACAAGTAAATATGTAAATGCAACTGTTGCGATTCCTGCCAACACTGAGGGTAATCTTACAGAAAATTCACTAAGCCCTAAGAAAAACTCAGAAATCGCCGTCAAATAAATATAAACTGGTAGCTTATAATCCCCATAGGCTCGGAAAATTGTTGGGAAACTTTCGCCCCACTCATCTCGACCTGTTTTAAGAATTGAATAGGCATTATAACCATGACTAACTTCATCCCAATTAAGTGATGGCGGCATTTCACCAATTGCGACTAGTCGTAAACCAGCTCCCAAAAGGACTATGAGAATTAAGATTGGGTTTTCTCTTGCGAAATTAAAAAGTTTTTTGAGCATACGCTTCGGATGTTGGTTGGACAACAATAACTGCCGGTTTCCCAGTAAGATAAGAGAACTGTTTTATAACAAAAACGTCTTTCGGGAACTCTTCAAGTTTCCCTACTAGTAAAGACTTTGACATTGTCTGATCAGCCGGGTATTTAATACTTCTGAAGGTATATTTGCCAAGTTTATACTCTTCTAGTTGATCAATAAAAAGTAAACGCTGGTCTTTATAAATTTTCCATGCTTGTATTTCTCTCTGATACTCTTTTGGATCCCAGACATTTGCAAAAGCGATGTAAATATGGGGTTCAGATAATCTTTTACTAACAACAACTTGTTCTTTATCTTGTGAGTTCTCTTTTAGCCAACTTGCCACTTCCAAATTCCCATAAAGCATTCCTTCGGCAGATTTATATGGGCTAAGGAGAAAATAGTCTTCAAGAAACGAGACGGTAAACAGAAGCACTATTACTGTGCCCAAAACAGGAGTCAACCTTGTAAGTGTTCGTGGCAAGTTATGTTTAATAAATCCATATAGTGCCAATGCTCCGTAAGCCAAAGCTATTTGAATTGCAGGCAAACTTACAACTGCTCTATTTGCAGCAAATCCCTTTCCGGTGGTGAGAGCCGCAGGGATTGGTGCAATCAAAATCCAAAATAAAATAATTAGAAGTGGATTTTTCTCCTTTTGCTTAAAAAGAGCGTAAAGAAAGCCGAAAATTAATGGTAGTTCAAACCAGTAAAGTACTCCACGCCCAGGAATCATTCCGTAGGTAGTTTCGGCAGGACCATCAACGAATAGAAATTTTTGAGAAAAGTAAGACGTGTAGTTATTTAAAAATCGTTTAGCCGCAACTTCGTATTTATTATGAAAGATTCTTGCAACCGTTGGAGACATACCCTGGTATATTGCAATAATTCGTTTATCCGATGCTTCATTCAAGGCACCGGAAAAGATACTGATATCTTTTGCTCGGGCCGCTCCCCCTATAAATAGAGTGTATGCGCTTAATATGCAAAACATCCCAAATAAAAATGAGGGTATGATCTTACTTTTTAAGGAAAGTTTATTAATCTTATTCCAATAAACTACAACTAAGATAAGAACTAAAAGTGGAGTAACAAAGCGTGCTGAATGATAAGTAAATAAATTAAATCCAAAAACAAGTGCAGAAAGGTATAAAAGATTCACTTTCTTTAAGCCTTTTAAAAAAAGAAGGATCCCCAAGGGTAGGAAAAACGTTGTCAAATTGGCTTCAAATGCTCCTCTACTCATCATAATGTGCCATGGTGAAATCGTAAGTAAAACTGCGCTTATTATCGCAATTGATTTTTTACCGGCGATAAGCGAAGCTTGGCCAGCTTTGCTGGTTGATAATTTGTTTCTCATACTATTTTGCAACTCCAAGACTAAAAGATATGTTATATAGACTGCAAAGGTTCCAAGTAATGCATTCGGAAGTCTAACTGCAAACTTATTCAAGCCAAACATAGCTACTGACGGTGCACTTAGATATGCATATGCTGGGAGTTTAAAATCCCCGAAGGACTCTAAAACTAGTGGAAACGAATGACCCCACTGATCTTTTGCAGTTTTTAGTAAAGAATATGCGTCATATCCAAAAGAAGCTTCATCAGGAGTGAAACCAACGGGAATAACATCTAGTGCAAATACTCTTAATAAAAAGGCGGAAGAAAGAATTACACCAAAAAGGAGCTTTCTCATCTTACCCAAATTATATCTTCTGAAGTTTCAAATGTCGAAGAATGATAGCGAAAGTAAAAAGATTAACGAAAGAAATTAATAGTGAAAATGTGGAATTTTGATAAAGACTCTCTAGCCAAGGTAGTGGCGGTGCCCAAAAAAGGTGGTACAAATTTAATAGATGAGTTGCTGAAAGAATTATGTAAGGTATCCAGAAATGAGGGAGAAAACCTAAAAGAATTGTTCCATACGGGAAAAAAGGATACAAATATCTTTCATGGATCCTTGTTAAAAAAAGAAATGAAAGGAGAGAGGTTATTATTAACGATATAAAAATTTTTCTTTCGCTTATTTTCCGTTTAAGCCATATCATGACAAGGATGATCCCTGTCAAAACTACAGCAAATCCCCACAACCGGGCGGGTAAACCCAAATAAACTGTTGAGTCGAACCTTTTTCCGGAATCGATAAGCCACCAAAAATTAAAAGCATTTGCCGTTAAATACCCGATCTCTCCCGGTAAAATTCTTTCTCTGTATAAATTAATTAGCCATACCGGTAGATCTATCCTCGGATGAAACCAAATAGACACCAAAAAGGCAGTTACGAGCATGTAGATTGTTGCCTGCAACCATTTCTTCAATGAGTACTTTTGAGTGTAGGCAACGAACAACAAGACCGGAGCAAAGATTGCAAGGGATCCTTTAAAAAGAACCGACAACACAATAAAAATTGCAAATTTGATTAAGTTTTTGTTTAGAAGTGCAAAAATTCCTATTAAGCCTAATAAGTTGACAATTCCGTCTGTTTGTCCCCAGATTGCAGAGTTATACCAAGTTATCGGATTAAATAGCCAAAGGGCAGAAAGTTTAAATCCAAGTTTTTCTTTGTTCCTTTGTGCAAAATACTTGTAAATCAACAAGCCAATTCCTAAATCAGCCATAGTCGATGGAAGTTTAACTAATAATGTCATTCCCTTGCCTTCCCAAAACCAAATGAAAGTTGATGGGAAAAAAGAAAAACGATTATTTAAAAACCAAGAAAGTTTTTCTATACCAATCCAAATAACTCTTGTTGCAGCAAGCATTAAGATTGTTAGTGGTGGTTGATTAGGAGCAGAATACGGCCAACTTGCCTCGCCGTAGCTTTGCGAAGGCGGGTCATAAAAACCATCCAGACCTCTCTCAACGGCCAGGGTTGCCCATGAGATATTATTATTCAGGTCACCATGGTACGCAACAAATAGCAAAGATAGTCGAAGAACTAAGGCTCCGAGAAAAATAAGCGTAAGAATTCTATAAGATCCCACCAACAAATTGTACATCAAAGCATCTAACGCTAAAATAAGTTAAAGAAAATGCAACACTTAGCTGTTCTTCTTGGGATTTTGTTTTGGCCGACAAGTTTATATTTTAAAAATATTCCTCAAGATTTTATAACTTACTTAATTCCAGCTCTCTTAATTCTCCTGGGTTACTTTCTTTACAATAAGGGTTGGAAATTCTACACCCTACCTATACTTATAATTCCTTTTGTTGAACCAAAATTAAGTCTATTCCCAGTAATATATATTTTATTCGATATCATTTTCGGAAAAAAAAGTATTTATAAGTTCACGCTTTTGGTAATTTCTTTTGCAGTTCTTTTTTCCCTTTGGGAAGCGCTTTGGGGACAAACTATATTTATCCCAGATTATGAGGCCAGACAAAAAGTGATCCGTGAAACACAACTGTACCCATCAGTTCTACTGGCGAGAACATTTCACAACAAAGCAAGAATTATTACGGATAAATTTACCGCTAATTTATTTGCCATAACTGAAGCTAATAATTACTTTTTCGGCTTCGCTCCGAGGCAATCTATAAATAACCAAAATTTACCTAAATTCCCGTTCTTGGGAATTATATTTGTACTCTATGGAGTATTCCATATCAACAAAAACGAAAACAAAAAATTTATAATAACTTCTTTTTTGACTGCAATAATATCTTTGTCAATCCTTACTATTTTTGATAGAAATGATTTCATTTTATGGATTCCTTTGAGCCTAATCCTTATTCACGGTATTAATTTAATAAAACAAAATTTCAAGTTTTACTTTTTGGTGCTTATTCTATTTGTAATTTTTGCAATTCCAGAAGCACTAAGAATTTTATTAACTTTATAAAATGAATAAATATTTAACACTCGGAGCTCTTATTATTAGTATATTTTTAGCTATTATCACTCGTTTTTATGAATTAGGAGAAGCACCGGCCGGACTTTACTTAGATGAAGCGGCACAAGGGTATAATGCGTATTCTATTTTAAAAACCGGAAAAGATGAGTTTGGAAAATCGTTCCCAATCGTGTTCAGGTCCTTTGCCGATTTTAAAACACCGATTTACATTTATTTAATAGTTCCACTTATACCGTTATTTGGATTAACAAAATTTACAGTCAGGCTTCCCTCGTTCATTTTCAGCATCCTCACATTTCCAATTTTATATCTATTGATTAAAGAAGTGGCACCCAAAAGATATGCCCTTTCTCTAAGTCTTTTGACAATTGCGATACTTTCCATTTCCCCATGGCACATACTTTTTGGTCGAACAGCTTTTGAGTGTAACATCGCTTTATTTTTCTTCCTTTCTGGAATTTATTTTTTTTATGTCGGACTTAAGAGTCCAAAAAACTTACTTTTTTCGGCAGTTTTCTTTTCAATTGCTATAACGTCATACCATGCACAAAGAGTTCTCACTCCGATAATGTTGGTCTTACTTTTCTTAAGGTATAGAAAAATAATACTAGGACAGACACACAAAAAATACTTGATTATTGGAATTACCCTAGGGTTATTACTCCTTCTGCCAACCATCTCAATAGCAACAACTCCGGGTTTTTTGGCAAGAGTAACTGGGCTTAATATTTTCTCCTACTCGCGTCAATTACCTGCAGGCTTCCTCGAAGATTATGATGGCTCACTTGAGTTTCTTGTAAATAATAAGTTTTTTTTGACAACTCGAGAATTTTCTTCACTTTATCTTTCGTACTTTTCACCTCGAAATATGTTCTTTCTTGGAGACCCTGATGCCCGATCTTCATTCCCGTATCTTGGAACTTTTTTCTTATGGCAATTCCCCTTCTATGTTTATGGGTTATATGTTCTTGTCAAAAAAAACTTAGGTGAATTGAAATTTCTCACTTTATCTCTACTATTAATTTCACCTCTTCCTGCTGCAATTACACGAGATCCGTATTCCACAATTAGATCTTTGCAAATGGTAATTCCTCTTACTGTCATCATTTCATTTGCTTTGATCGAAGCTTATCAAAATGTAAGTCAACTATTTATATACAGATTTAGACTTTTGGGAAAGAGTTTACTTAACCTAATTACTTTTGCCGCACTTACAACAATTTTAATCTATTCACTCGCAAGACTCTACAGCTCCGCAATAATCCTCAATGAGTACGACCACGCCGCAGAGTGGGGCTATGGATATCAACAAGTTGCTGATTCTTTCCAAAATCTTGATCAAAAACTACCAATTGTGGTCGATAACACGAGAATAGAATCCTACAGTGAGCTTTTATTTTTTCTGAAATTTGACCCTGAAATCTACCAAAAAGAAAATTTCGAAGTATCAGCTTCAGAGTACTACACAAACTTGGAAAGAAATAAAGTGAAGAAAATAGGAAGAATTATAACAAGGCCTATTGATTGGGAAAAAGATTTGAATGTAGAACAGTATTTGGTCGGCGATTCATTAGCTGTATCTTATGAGCAAATCAAGAGTCATAATTTAACTTTAATAGATGAAATTAAGTATCCAGACAGTTCCATCGCGTTCACGATTGTTAAGACAAATCCAAAATAGTTTCGAAGTTAGTTTGTCTTTTGAGTGAATAAGTAAAATGCAGGTTCTCCAGACGGGTAGGGAATAGCTTTCAAAAGTTTAAGGTTCGCAGGTGTTCTCTCCGGTTCCATAATCAAGTTCGCACCAATTTCCGAAGCTAGTGCCAAGTAAAGAGTTTTATTGTCAATATAAGTATCAAGATCGTAAAGACCTTTACCTTCAACATTAAAGGTTCCGAAATAAAATTTATCAGTGTGGGAAACTTTCCCGAATCCTTCAACATAAACATCGTTTCCAATTGGAAATTCTCTTTGCCATTTGTCTGGTGGGTATTGGTATAAACCTGCAAAAAATATCCATGCAGGTTCTCCAGCCATCGAAATAATTACTTTATTGTACTGTTCATCAATCTCCTTAACGGCTAGGATCGCTTCTTTGAAACCAGCATGCCACCATCTTTCTGAATCCCAAGGATTATGAACCCAGTAAGTGTGTTGGTAAAAAATAAAACTTAAAGCGATAAGCAACAAATAACATGAAGTAAGTAAAAATCTAATTTTCCCTTTTAATCTGCTGAATAAATCAATTAATCCATAAGAGATTAGAAAAAGAAGTGGAGGCAAAATGATAAAAAGACGAGTTGCATGATTACCTCCATCCCTCGTTAGCTCCGCGGGTAAAGCTCCTACGATTATCCAGAAAATTAAAAAGGCTTTTATTCTCCTGTCAATTTTAGATGTAAAGAAAAATACTACTCCTAAAACTAGAGCAATTACTTCAATTTTATAAAATTGTCCAGTCCCTTTTATTGAGTGACGTAGATTAGAATCTCCTTCTTCAAAAAGAAAGTCGAAAGAAAAACTTTGCAAATAATTCTTACTAATATTTTCCGCCCAAAAGGTAACTTTGTTATGGAAAAGTCTTTGTCTAGGAGCAGGTATGTAACCCAAGTCCAAATTGTTAGCCATTACGGCGTCGCGAAACCTTGCAGTTCCTACTTCGGGCTCAATTGTTGGATCGGTAAAAACACTTGTATATGCAGCCCTTTGCGTACCACCGCCAAATAGTATGCTGTAAGCTATCGGCAATCCCACAATTATGCCAGCAATTGCTCCTTTGACAAGGATCATCCTTGTCATACATAAAATTTCTTTTCTCCAAACTATAAATAGAAAAAGTAATAGAACTGGAGTAAATAATTTTGCAGTACTATAAATCCATGGAGTTAGTGTTAATAATAATACTGAAACCCAAAGGAATTTCGACTCTCTCAAGCTTCTAAAGAAAAAATATAGTCCGAAAATTAGAAATGCAAAAAGCTCAGTAACTTCGAAAGCCGCCCGGGAATATTGGATATGCCAAGGTGAAAGAGCGAGAATTGCAGCAGATAATATAGCAACGCCTTCAATTGAAATGTCGCCTCTTTTAGTCGCGATGCTCAATAACTCTTTAATTAAAAGGTAAATTCCAAGTACTCCGAGAATCCCAAAGGAGGCTGCAGGCAAGCGAACACCCAAAGGACTTATCCCAAAAAGCGCAACAGTTGGGACAGAAGAATATAAGTAAAGAGGGGTCCGCCACTCGGCAAGAGATTGAAAATGCAGCGGCATAAAGTTGCCCGAGTAATCACGGCCGGTTTTTAGTATTGAATAGGCGTGGTAACCAACGTCGAGTTCATCACCAAAAAGTGATACCGGAACTTCAGATATTTTCCACAGGCGCAAAAAGGAGGCGATCGCTAAGACTACAACCAGAGTAAATTTCGTATATTTTTTCATGATCTTCTAGTTGTATCCACAAAAATGAATGCCGGCTTTCCGCTTGGATAATCAACTTTTTTGACAATCATAGATTTCTCAACTTTGTCCGGCGGAAGGTCCCAGTATGAACCGATAACCAGAGAATTTTCGGGAAAATTATCCTTGTCCCACACCATTCTTTTTATTTTAATCTTTTCAAAACCGGAATTGAAAGTAAAATGTGCTGTAGGATCAATCTTACAGTAGAAAAGAATATAAAGCCCAGGCAAACCAGTATTATTTGGAACTATGCTCCCAAAAGTATCTGTTATATAAATGTTGTCATATCTATCCTGATTCTGACAAACATACAGCGAAATTTCTTTGTAGCCGTACTGCCAAGACTCAGAGAAAAAACGAGGAAACTGTCGTAAATATATGTCTGCGAAATAAATTATGTTAATAAGAAGTAAAAGTACATAAACGAATAAGTACTTTTTGTTTCTCTTAAGAAAATTGTAAGTTGCTTCAAAACCAGCCGCTGCTGATATACCAAAAAATGGAATCCAAATTAATGCTCTTAAGGGGTGCTGTTCATTCATTGTAAAAGCTGCCGGAATAGGTCCAACAAAAAACCAAAAGATTGCAAGACTTCTGAGGTTCTTATTCTTATGAATAATCAAGCTATAAATTCCTACTAAAATAACCAAAATGTCGACGGCATAAAAAAGACCCACATCTAAAAATCCCGGAGGGGTATACTGCATCCCTTTCCAAAACCAAAAACGTAAATCAAAATAGTTAAGATACTTTCCTAAAAAATGCCTAAAAATTAGATACAGATCATTGTCAAAAACGGCTTCACCTGTGCTTTGATACTTTCCGTAATTAAGCTCGCGAATCAAACTCTGTTCTCGTAGTATTGATGTAGAGATTGCCCTTTCTTGAACTACTTTAGTAAAAAAAGTTAAATGAATGAAAGGGATAATTAAAACAATAAATGGTATTAATGATATGAAAAGTTTCTCTTTTTTTTTAACTAAAAACCCTAAATCTTTTCTGTAAATAAATAGCAAAAATAGCAAAAAAAACGGTGTAAATAACCTTTCCGCGTGGTACGCCCACAAACTTAAAGCAAAAAGGGCTAAGGAGAAGGAAAAATAAATAAGTGATTTTTTCCTAATGCAAATCAAAAACCAAAGTACACCCAGAAGTATAAAAAACAACGCTGTTACAGCTTCAAAACTTCCTCTAGAAAAATGTATATGCCACGCAACTATAGCCAGCCAAAAGCCGCCGAATAAATAGCCAATCCTTTTAACCTCAAGTTCTTTCAATAAAAAAATAAAAACAATTACTGATAACGACCCCAAGAGTGCGACAGGAGCACGTACAGCAAATTCGGTAAGCCCGAAGAAAGCTATCGATGGAACAGTTAAATAAATATTTACGGGTGGTTTATAATCCCCTACGGATCGAAAAGCTAAAGGAAAGCTTTGGCCCCATTCATCTCTACCAGTTTTCAGAATTGAATAAGCATTATAACCAATGGAAACTTCATCCATCGACAAACTAACGGGGTGCTGGCTTAATTTATAAAATCGTGCAAATAGTGCGACGCCAAAGATTAGCAATATATAAAAAATCTCTTTTTTCCATAATTTACCTATTAAGAAAGCCATATCATTCTCCCTCCAAGAAATATGCTATAGACAATCAATAAACCGATAAATAAACTTTTATGTTTCTTATTTAGTGCAAGAAAGCCTTGAGAAGAAAACCATATAAAGATGAGCGCTATGGGTAAAAGAAAACTGAAATTTTTAATTCCAGTAGAATAGGCCACCAACGTGAATATAAACAAAAACAGGAAGGGTTTTGTTTTATTTTTTTTGATCGAATTGATCAAACCAAATAAAAAGAGGGGGAATAATAGTATAGGCAAAGGTTCGATACCAGGCGGCGTAAATATTGATCCGTCCCCCGCTTGAAAATAAATTCTTGGAGATATGTAACTTAAAAAGTTAAAAAATTCATCTATAATCAGATCTAACCTGTTGTAAATAACTTTTGAGAATATCTGTAACCAACCGGAATCATCAATATTCGCCCATCTCATTAGCCCTACTGCAACTAACCTCTCCTCGGTAAAAACAGTAAATATTTTTTGGTTTAAATAAAAAGGAAGTTTTAACAAGTCTCTAAAAACTTCCGGTAATTTAAATATGATCCACCAAAATTCCGGAGCTAAAATTAGGAATCCAAGAAATATTCTTTTCCTACTGATAAAAGCTTTTAATTTCTTCATTACCAATATCTTTCACTCTCCTGAGGTAATAAACCTTCATCATACGCTAGATCTGTGTCAACCATATAATTTAATCCCTCTGGTAAAGTAGCATTTTTCCTTTGGGAGTAGGGAACAAACTCAATTAATGTATAAGCCGGAACGCCGTCGCTGAAACGTATAACGTCCAACACAATTGAATTTTGCGGAATCTCCACCCCCTTGCAGACATAAAGCATTTGAAGTCTTCCAATTTTCGGACAATTGGTGGGCATTTTGAAAACTAACTTTTTAAACTCATTAACGTACTCCCATTTTCCAATTTCCACTTTTTCTAGCTTAGCCTCCTTAATAAACTCATCTGGACTAACTTTATTATAAAAAAGAAAGAAAATATAAGGATCGTCCGGGATTATAACTTTTTGATATTTATTTTCATACTTACCGACTGAAGCAACTAACTTTCTCATTCCCCCATCGGTATTCCAAGGTTCATGATACTTATCATGTATAAAATATTGATGATAGAAATAAAAAAAGTTTCCGAGCACAATAAGTCCGACAATTAGACTAACAAAAACCTTGGCTGTCTTATACTTCGGAACATTCAAAAGATAAATCAAACCCGTTGCTGACAAGATTTCCAATGCCGGAAAAACAGACAACGCCCTGATGGGATTTGGGGTTTCTATTGTTAGGGCCGATGCCAAAGGGGAAAGAAAAATCCATAAAGCCAATATATAGATTGATTTACTCTTACCACTTTTTGTTAAAGCAACTATTCCAAGTAAAAAGGTTGCGAATTCAAAAAAATAAAAAAGGCCAACCCCGGGAATCGAATATTTAAATATCAAAGGGTTACTCTCTGCAAAAAGATAAGTGGGAGCAAAGTGGGCTAAATAACCTTTGAAAGCAAGGTAGGAATGAGCCAAAACCTTATTGTGAAATATTCGAGTTAAAAATACATTTCCTGGAATTGAGATTCCATCTTCCCAAATCGACTGCCGAATATTTTCACTAATTTTGTAGTTACCAAAAATGGATATATCTAATGCTCTAACTCTGCTTCGTGGATCCAAAAATGCCAACGAAACTACAAGGATTAACAGCAGCGAAAAAATTAAATAATTTCTCTTATTCCCAACTTTTAGTTTTTTATCGAACATCAAATGGATCCCGAAAAAGATAATAAACGCCGGAATGAAAACCCTGGTTGCAGAATAAGTAAAAAAAGAGAGAACAAAAAGTACACCTGACAGAAATAGGTATTTTAATCTCTTCGCTTCAGAATATTCAAACAACATCCAAACACCTAAGGCGATCCAAAGGGTTGCCAGATTTGACTCAAAGGCGCCGCGAGAAAACATTATTCCATACGGTGAAATAGCTACCAAAAATGCGGCAGTGAATGAAATTTTTTTCGAAGAAAAAAGTCTCTGGGTTATAAAATAGGTAATTACTATTAGTAAGGTACCCGCTGATGCAGAAATAAACCTGGATGAAAATTCCGACAAACCAAAAATTGCAACTGGTAACGTTGTTAAATAGGCATATACAGGATATTTGTAATCTCCGATGCTGGGAAAAAATAAAGGTAACTTATTACCGTATTCATCAGATAAGTTTGTAAGCAAAGAATAACCGTAATATCCAAAAGCCGCCTCATCGCCATCAAAACCGTAAGGTATTTCGCCAATCTTAACAAATCTTAATACTATTCCCAGGATTACTATTAATAGAATTAATTTTGGAAGTTTCATTTTAAAAACGTTTTAGTTATGGAGATTTAATAGGTTCTTCCATTTTTGACCCGACCATAAGATGAAATTGAAAAGATTGTGTTTAAGAGTTCCGTGATAAATCTTGCTTGAGGGTATAAGGCGTTTCCACGCTTCTGAAGATTTTCCAGTTTTTTCCCCACTTGCTCCGTGGTGATGTACTATTTCGGCAGCAGGCAGATAATACATTTTTAATCCTAAATGCCTCACACGTCTACAATAATCCAAATCCTCAAAGTACATAAAATACCGTTCATCAAGTACTCCTACTTTTTTTAAAGCAATAGGGGTTATTAAGAATGCCGCCATGACTAAACTTTCAACTTCTACTGGATGATCAACATCAGGGGTGTATTTATCAAGTAAGTTCTTGTTTCCAAACCAATATTGCTGAATTGCACGAAATATTGTTGGTAATCTAAAAACAGACGCCTGAGGCGTACTATCGGGATTTATTAGCCTACATCCGACCACGCCCGCATCAGCATTGATGTTTGCAAAATCAATAAGTTTCATCACTGCCCCTTTCTTTATTTTTGTATCCGAATTTAGAAGCAGAATATATTTACCTTTTGCTACTTTAATACCCTGGTTGTTGGCTTTGGCAAAACCTAAGTTTTCTTTGTTTTCTATTAACTTGACCCGATAATTTCGAATTGTCTCAACGCTACCATCTACAGATCCATTATCGATTACAATTATTTCTTTGGATAAACCTGATGTATCCTCAAGAATCGATTTAATGCATTGAACAGTTAAATCTTTTGTGTTGTAGCTGATAATTATTATAGATACATCAATCATTTTTAAATTTATCGAAAATCGCCTCATCGGAAATTTTACTTTCTTTCTTTTCTTTAACTCTTAAGCGGTGTGCAATACTTATCTTCGTTAAAGCCATAATCAAAATAATAATATAGCCGGGATGCTTTCCAATTCGAGAAATTATTCCTGAAAGATGTCTCCTAAAAAGAGTGGGTGAAGTCAGATTTTTCAATGTAAAAAGTAGCTGGTTCCTTTCTTGGATTTTTTGTCTTTTTAGCCTAGAAATCTTACCAATTGTAGATTCGTGTTTATGAACGACTTTCGAGTTTGGCTCCCATAAATTTTTCCATCCCCGTTTCGCTGCTCGATATGAGAGATCCACGTCTTCCCAATAAAAAGGGCTAAATAACTTTTCATCCATACCTCCTAATTTCATCCAATAACTTCTTCTAAATACTCCGCTCCCTCCATTTACCCAAAATGTTTCTTTAGCCGAACTACTTTCCTTCGCTGGATCATGAACAATAAAACCAGCTTCCAGTTTTCCTTTCGCAGGTCCATAACCTTTCTCATGGAGAGAAACTCCGAATACGTTTTCGTCGTTAAAATGTGATATAACGTTTATTAAAAATCTCTTTTCTGGGCTTACATCAGAATTCAAAAGCACCAAAAGATCTCCAGTTGCGGTCCTTGCACCAGTATTTACTGATGCCGAAAACCCTCGATTTGCCTTGTGTCTAACTATTTTTATCTCTGGAAAAAATTTTTTTATAAGTTCAACGCTGCCGTCGGATGATGCATCATCTACTATTATTATTTCAAGAATCTGATTTCTTTTTTCTTTTTTTGATAAAACCACACTTGGTAGATTCTCTGCAAGTAATTCCCTTCCATTGTAGTTTGGAATTATTATAGAAACCCGAAAGTTATTTTTATCCATTTGCCTTTTTGTTTGCTCTAACAACATAAAGCGAATAAATCAATATTAAAATTGTGGAAAATATGCTTACTCTTTTCCCTATTCTAAACGATTCGGGGTCGTAAATGAAATGAACAAAGTGGTTTCCTTTTGGAAAAAGGATAGTTTGAAAGACAAAGTTCGACCTTAGAATTTCGAATGGCTTACCGTCAACATATGCTTTCCAACCAGGGTAATATGATTCTGATAAAAAAAGTAAAGAATCCTTCGAAGCTTCTGCATTAAAGCTTATTGTGTTAAAATTTTGTTTAAAATTAGAGATTTTATAATCGAGTTCGCCTTTTTCAAGATTTAAACCAGGTTCGGACTCCAAAAGTATTGTTTCATTTGAAAGATTTTCAGAATCTTCGAGGTTAACTATTAGCTCTGGCTCGCTTCTTACAACTTTGTACCTATCCGAAAGCCAGACTCTCGGTTTCGCTTGTAGATTTTCAAAAACCTCAATTCTCCCTTCTCGGATTAGGTTTTTATACTTTGTGAGGTCCTCTATACCATTGGAATACATCCCTTCTTCAGATATACCCCCATAAATATCTTTTTTATAATCAATAACATACTTAACACCAGCATAGTTCAAAAAGGGGGAAGCAAAATTATGCACCTGTCCGTATCGGCCGGTCAATGCATTAAGGCTTCCTGAGTTTACTAATGAAAACCATTCACTTGTCCTTGCGGGATAAATAGGATCATACCCTTCGGCGGACTCTAACCCAAAAAACATGAATAGGTTGAGAGGAATTCCGCCGGCAATACGGAAGGGTTTTGGCTGTTGTTGTAGGAAGTTAATTATTACAGTTTGCGGAAATACAAATTTTTGAGGTGCAAACGACGTATTCTTCCATCCAAACCAGAGTAGCTCCGAAGTAGCTAACAGTAAAAAAAAGATCGGGAAAAAAACATGTGTAGCTCTTACTCTTTTAAGTATTCTTTGTAAAAAAACTATGGAGGCAAGAATCAATAAAACCATCGAGGCCGGAATCATGTTTCTTAAAGTTACCTTAAGATTAGAATAAATAGTAGGCAGATTTTCAGTATTACCGTGTTTTATTAAAAATATAGATACAATAACTCCCAATCCCACTCCTAGTGTTATTACAATATAAAATATGACAGCTTTTGTTATCGACACCCTTCCTTTTAGCCATTTAGAGAAGCCATACGCGCCTAATGTTGCCAGTAAAAAATCAACTAAAAACAATATCCTGCTTGCAGAACTTGTACCCAATCCAGGAATTTCTAATTTGAAAGGTATATATGCCAAAGGAGTGGGAAAAAGAAACAATAATGAGCCAAAAAGGGTAATCCAAAAGAATTTCTCAATCTTTTCTTTTTTGGAAAAAAGAGACGATGTCAAAAAAACTAGCGGGACGACCCCAACAAACCCTAGATATTCGTGAAATCCGAACTTTCCCCAATAGTTGCCTGTAACTACATTTCCAAAAAAGTCGGGCCAAATAAATAGTGCAAGTTTTTCCCAATGCATTATTCCAAAAAAATATTCTTTAATATAAGGATCACTAAATCTTACTGACTGACTGAAAAGCTCAATTGTGGGGAGAAGTTGAGGTAGTGTCACAAAAATACCGAGTAAAAGTGTTGCCGCAAGTTTTCCGAAATTTTTTGTTTTTTCCTTCATACCAAATATTAAATATGTTCCAAATAGTAAGTAAGTGATTGTTATATAAAAAGGCACCTGAAAATCTCCAGCCGTATAAATGAAGAAGAAGACAAATGGAATGGGCAGAAACCAAACAGCCTTATTTTCCTTCAGGAATTTAAGTTCAAAAAGAAGTAAAAGCGGGAGCCAAAGTCCTGCATGCCCGCCTGTGGCGAATTCAAGCCAAGCAATCATATACCCCGAAAATGAAAACGCTATTGCTCCAAAAGAGCAGGCTAACGGATGAAGTTTGAGATTTAGCAAAAAAAGATACATAAAAAAACCTGAAAGTATAAGTTGTAAAAATATAAGTAAAGACCACGCGCTAACATCGCTGAAAAATACATACAATACGTTTAATGGATAAAGGGACGCTGAGTGCCAAGTCGCTAAAAACG
>MGHC01000011.1:82607-83085 GCA_001793015.1 Candidatus Woesebacteria bacterium RIFCSPLOWO2_01_FULL_39_10 | reverse complement strand
TCCAGCTCTCCAAAATTCACCCACCAAACTTCTCCAAGGATAAAATTGCGAAAAACTATCAGTAATTTCCTGATTTTTTATCGGAACACCCGCTGGATACTCTTCCCATAAAGTTTCGGTCCAAGGAACATGCGCCCCAACAAGTGCATCGGCCGGAAGTGGAACTTTATTTTGAAACCACACAGGATAAAAAAAGATGACGCAAACTATTGGGGCTATGAAAATATACAAAAAGCTTTTTTCAGTAAAGGAAGGTACTAACTTTCTAAATAAGTTGTAGGATTTCTGATTCGAATCTCTCGTATTCATAAACTTTTGCAGACTCCCTCCCTGCCGTTGATAAAGAATGTAATAGTTTTGGGTTATTTACAAGTATCTTGGTCTTTCTTATAAACTCCCGCGTACTTTTCCATAAAAACCCATTAGTCCCCTCAGCAATTATTTCTTTGTGCCCGCCCGCATCGTAAACAACTGGAAC
>MGHC01000011.1:54128-82563 GCA_001793015.1 Candidatus Woesebacteria bacterium RIFCSPLOWO2_01_FULL_39_10 | reverse complement strand
CGGCTCCCTTTTTACAGCTGCCGAATATCCGGATGCAGACCAGAATATTTTTGAAACTCCATACAATATTTTTATTTTATCGAAGGTGGGATTTTCAATTATTTCTACCGGGTATGTCTTTGATGACTTTCTTAATTTATTTACATAGTCATCAACCCCAACATCGGTACCGCCCGCCAAAACGAGTTTCCAATCAGAGTATTTCTTACTAATCTTTTTAAAAGACTCTATTAAAATGTGCTGATTTTTTGCCTGGGTGAGTTGGGAAAAACGACCCACAAAAAGTATTATATTTTCCTTTCTTTTCGATTTAATGTTCAATACATCAATAGGCGGGTAAACAACGACACTTTCAACTCCATATTCCTGATCAATAAAACTTTTTGTGAAATACGAATTACAAATTATTTTATTGATTCTATATAATTTCATTTTATTAATAAGCGAACGGCCGTTGACGTCCTTAAACGGAATTTGAAAATGTAAAAAGTTTTTGCGAGCACGAAGAAGTGGAATACTCCCGTCTGAAACCCAAAAACAGATATCATAACCGTCCCCTCTTTTAATATCTTTTACAAAATTAAAACCATCAAGGTTGATACCGAAACGCATTTCAAGTTTATTTTGGATACTGGAATTTTTCCACTGAACATCAACTTCATATCCGTGATCTTTAAGAACTTTAGCGAAGGACATTGAATATCTCTCACCTCCTCCAACAGTATCTAAGTATGGATTGAAAATTGCCGCCTTCATGATTTATTTTCTTTCAATTGCTTCTCCCAAAGTTTCGCATAACTTATAAATCTACTATAAACCTGATACATCGCATACATTACACCCTCAGCTCCGTCTAAGAAAGCTTTTTGCCTTACCATCCTTACCGAAAATTCACGCAAAATTGCAGAAATAAATCGAGAAATATTCATTGGTGGGTGACCAGCTTCGTACATTAGTTTTGCCTCAATCTCTGACCAGTCGTTAGTCTTTTCAACCATTTCAGAAAGGTTATTGTGTTTGAGGTGAACCACAGGATTTTTCAAATATCCTAAATCACCTTTAAAAATGGGTTCTTCATGGAGATACCCTTTCCAGCCGATCAAACCGCTACTTTTGAAAAGTCGAATATTATAATCAGGGTATTGGCCGCTAAATTTAAACTCTTTGTTAAAAATAAAATTTCTGCGGGGTCGCGCATAGGCAGCAAACTTGTTTTGCGTTATAACTAACAATAACTCTCTTCGTAAAAGTGGAGTAACACGTTCATCAGCGTCAAGATAAAAAATCCACTCACCATTAGCTTCTTTTCGCCCATGATCCCTCCATTCTGAAAAACTACCTTTTCCTTTATACCGAATAGCCTTTATTTTAAAATTCTTCACAATCTCCAGAGTATTATCCGTCGAACCAGTATCAATAAGCACTATTTCGTCTACCCATATTACTGACTTAATACAATCGATAATGTTCTCCTCCTCATTTTTGGCAATAATAACAACGCTCAATCTGACTCTTGCGTCTTTTGTATTTGTATTCATGTATTAATACATAGAAACAAAACTAACTATTTCTCCAAGACCCCTTTCCAAAGTTTCTAAAATAAAAATCTAGCACTCCTCGTTTTTGCCATTCACGGCCAGTCAACAAAAGTTTCATACTTTCTCTATATAAAGCAAGTCTTGTCCTAAAATTCGCGTACCTCATCCCAAAAAGAAGTCTATTCCTTGCAATAAAATAATCATTTAAATTACTTCCTATTCCTGAGCTTTGAGCAACTTTATGCCAAACCACCGCATCAGGAACATAAAATACCTTAAAACCAGCACGCTTCGTCCTTTGCGAGAAATCAGTATCCTCGTAATACATAAAATATTTTTCATCGAATGATCCTACTTTCTCTAAAACTTTTCGACTCAAAAACATACAAGTTCCGGTTGCAAATTCAGTTTCTTCAAGTTCGTCGTATTGCCCTTTGTCTACTTCATCTACTCCTCGCGTTTTTCCATATAAATTGTCCCAATCGATTTCCCCACCCGCATACCAAACTACCTTTCCTAAGTCGGATTTTTTATATCTTTCCTTATGGAATTCGTAACCTTCCTCAAAACATATCTTCGGTGAAGCTACACCAAAATCTGAATATTTTTTTGCTACTTCGATGATTCGAATCAATAGAGTAGGATGAACTCTTGTATCGTTATTTAAAATCATTACATAGTCGGCTTTTCTCTCCAATGCATACTTAATTCCGAAGTTATTTCCACCAGCAAAGCCCCTGTTTGCATCAGTTCCAATGAGTCTCCAGGAAATTTTCTGATTACCACCGACCTTATTTTCCTTATTAATAAATTGAGTTAACCGTTTTACAGAGTCGTCTTTTGAACCATTATCAACTACTACGCAGGTCAGTTCGAAATTATCAACAAGAAGATCTTTAATAGATTTTAAGCATTCCAAAGTATCGTCGGCGTGATTCCAGTTAAGTATTACTATTGAAACTTTGGTCATATTGTAAGCACCTCGAAGGGATTATCCTTTAAAGGTTACGACAGTCTGAATTTTCTTTTAATTCTATGTTTTAAGCCTCCAACTTCTTTTAGTAGGGCATCTGATTGCCAAAAATGTAAGTCGGATTCTGACTCTTTCATTTTACTTACAACATCCTCGATCCCTATTCGACTTTCGGGAAATTTACTCATCTGCCAAATTTTTAAGTACAAAATAAATTCCGAAAAAGCCTGTAGACCGGAAAGCGCCAGACCATGCAAACCGTCTTTGTATCCTTCTCCATGAAAATATCTGCTCAAAAATTCATTCGTAGGTTTTTCTATAATATCCTTCCAATCGAATGTATAGCCGTCTCTTAAACGTAACTTTGCATGAAGTGTTGTATATCGATTTAATCGCTCTAAGTATTGCTCTATCGACTCGTAATTATAATGAGTAATCGCAATCTCCTCCTTTGGCTCAAGGTCGATGCCAACGCCCGAAGTTACTGGAACTGAGTGGATTATCTCACTCCAGCTGACACTTCCTTTTTTAAAAAACCGGATGTTGTAGTCCGGCCACCACCGCGAGTGTTTTATCCATTTTCCAAATATAATATTTTTTCTTGGAATCCTAAAATAGTCTCCTGTCGGATGGGCAACAATTTTTTTAAGTTCATTTTTTAATGTTAATGGAACCTCTTCGTCTGAATCTAAAATAAAAATCCAATCGGAGGTTGCTTTACTTATTGCAAAATTACGGGCCGGCTCTACATATCCGACACGATCGTGCTCATAAACCTTAGCTCCGTACTCTTTTGCCATAAATTGAGTCTTATCTTCCGATTTCATGTCCACAACTACAATTTCGTCAGCAAAATTTTTTATTGAAGAGAGAGCTCGAGGTAGATTCTTCTCCTCGTTGAGGGTATTAATAACAACCGATATCGTTCCCACACTCAAATTGTACCATGTATTGAAGGTAAATCTCTAAATTTTATAAATTGTAATTTCTTTATTTTCAAAGATTTTATCGGGCTCAAGATGTAAGTCTTTATATAAATCCTGGATGTTATTGATCACATAAACATATGTAATTCCTTTTTTTTGTAATAGCTCGACCCTTCCATCATATCTTGGGTCTGTAAAGAATCTTTCAACCTCTTCTCGCCTATTTCGCCAATCATACCCTGTAATCTCTAAATTGACTTCATCTTCAAGATATGTAGTTTTTCCCGAAAAGGCTGAAACGTATGCGGTTGATTCGTATAAATAAAGCGGCCTGGGGGGATAATCGACTGCTGCCAGAGCCAAATCTTTGTCAAAGGGTTGTGTTAAAACTATTCCCTCTGGCTGGTTTGAGAGAAATTTCAAAGCTTCTAGCTCTTCATTCGAAATTTTTGCAGGAGGACGCACCGGAATGTAATGGTACCAAAGCGTCCCAATCGTTGTTGGTATAGTTAACAAAACTACAACCACTACAATAATATATATTATTAAAGTATTTAGCTTCGAATTTTGTATAAATTGTCCTAATCCAACTCCTGCCAAAATTCCAGAAAAGATTAAGGTGTAATACAAAAATTGAATTGTGTTCCATGGCGTTCCCCTTTGTATAAAAAATGTGGGAATAAGTACGCCAGACAGGATGACTGTGTAAAGAAAAACTTCCAGAAAGCTTAGCAATTTAATATTTTTCAGGTCTTTAAAAAATAACGGTTCTTTGATAATTCTGGAACCCAAATTCCCGAACCAAAATATTGCAAAGGCCAAACCATAAGCAAAAAATGCTTTTATCCAATTTCCTGTTAATTTATAGTTAGCAAGCGCACTTGCCATTCTAGGCCAATAAAATCTATCGGGTGTTGCCATCATTTCATCTAAAAACCAAAATGGCTGAAATACTAAAATCTGACCAGTATCTTTTGAAGCTGGAGAAAAAATAAGGATTGATACGATAAGTGCTCCTGCAAAGACTTTGATTAAAGAAACTCCCTTTCTTTTATACATTCGCCAAATACCAGACGTAAAGAGAGCAATCAATATTAAAATTCCTGCATAAACCTTAATTTGGACTAAGATACCAAAGATAAACGTTACAAGAACAAGTAGTCTATTCTCTTTTTTTCGCAAACCTTTTAATAAGAAGTAAAGTCCTGCAAAAAGTATCAAAAGTGAAAGCGCAAAAGGGGGATTCACAAGTGTTGAAATTGATTGTTGAGACCAAAAAAGAGATTCTCCACCCAAATTTTTATCACGGAGTAGTGTAATTATCCACCCCCAACCTCCTCCGAAATAAACGAAAAATGTTGACCACCAAGAGGCGGTTGAAGACTTTTTCCAGTAAAGTACAAACTTGTAAACGAATATACCGGTAAATAAAGCTGTGAGCGGTGGAATAATCTGAAAGTAGAGCGTATGAACAGGAATAAGGGTTAACTTATGAATAATAGCGAGAAGTAAATCAAACCCGACATGGTAATTATTAATATTTTCACCAGCGAATAAGGGCATCTTCCAAGAACCTTCAGCTAAGCTTCTGATTAAAGAAATGTGCCAAACCCCATCGTGTCCATTCGGACCCCAAAAACCCATACCATAGTCATAAACTATGCCGCTCTTAACCATTGTAAGAGACCACGTTAAGGTTCCAATAAAAATTAGAAACCAGGCCCAATGGTTAACCTCTGGAAAATACTGCCTTAATACCTTTTTTAGCATCGACTAAAATTGAAGACCCGACTATAAAATACATAGCAGTGATATATAAAGCTGACCCTGCACCAATTAAAATCCAAACCGCTGTAAGATCTCGCGGTAAAATCGACCTTAAAAGCAAAAGCATAAGGGTCATGACTAAAGTGCCAAGAACCGGTCGTCCAATTGATTCATATACTTTAAAAGGAACTATCTTGTAAGCAACGTACATCGCAAAGAGAGAAGAAACACCCACAAGAGAATAACCAAACGCCGCTCCCACAACTGAGTATCGGATGGAAAGAATAGGGACAAAAAGCCAAGTGAGAACAGTCCACATGATCATAAGTTTAAAAGTAGTTTTAATGCGTCCTGTTGCGTTTAAAAGATTGGTAAGTTGAGTTGTTGCGGCTGCAAAAAGAGTGTTTATGCTAATTAGAAATAAGGGTAGTAATGCTGGTTCCCATTTTTCATAACGGGGAATTATGTCAATTAGTAGGGGAGCAAGCACTAAGAGACCAGCTGTAGTTGGAAAGACCAAAAAACACACAAAAAATATTGACCGTGTGATTGCTTGAACGAGGTGCTCCTTTTCCTCCTGCATCCTGGAAAATGCAGGGAAAGTGACTTTGAGAACGTGATCCATAAAAAGTCTAAGTGGCATATATGCCCATTTTTGGGCCCACCCTAAAAATCCAACACCCATTGGCCCCAAGATTCCTCCTAAAAATGCCGTCATTCCATCATCTTTTATTGTTGCAAGCAGTGTGTTGGCTTGATATGGTACTCCAAAAGACAATAAACTTTTCAAGGCTTTTTTCCCCAAGGCAATCCCCGGAATCCAAGGCTTTATAAGATAAATTGCAAAAAGTCCTACAAAACCTCGTGCAACAACAGCATAGGTAAAACTTGTCACACCAAATCCTTTCCAAGCCAAATAAACCGCGACAAGATTATAAACAACGTTCTCTAATACCTGGGGTAAGACCAGTTTAGGAAAATCTAGTTCCCTTTCGAGTAAAACCGAAGGAATAGTTTTTAGAGACGAAAGGAAAAGTGATAAACCAAGCGCGTACAAAAGAAATTTTCCCTCTTCTGATAACGAATAATATTTTTGAAGGTATGGTGCAAAGGCAAAAAGAATTAAAAGAAGAGTAATTACCAGAAACTGCTGGATTGTAAAGGTTGTTCGCAATTCTTCTTCGGATACCGCCTCTTTTTTTTGTATAAGTGCTGCGGCAAGCCCTACATCTGAAAAATAGGCTAGAAAATTAACGATTGCGGAAACTATCCAAAAAACCCCAAATTCGCTTGGTTCTAAAAAAACCGTGAGAAATCCTGTTGCAACCAGCGAGATTACACTTAATACAAAGGTTCTTCCTGTCAAAACAGCCACTCCACGTACAGCTCTGGCTTTAACCGCTTCAAGAGTTATTTCGGTAGTTGGATCTAAATGCTCCTCACTTGTTTCTATTTCCGCCACATTCAAATTTTAACACTAAATTTCTTTTTCCACACCAAAGAAGATATAAGAAGAAACCACGCTCCTAAAGATATGATATTGCCGTAAGTTCTCACAGGAGTATTAAAAAACTGTGCATAAACCAAATGTTCTCCTTTTGGCAGATTAATCCACATTCGACCCCATCGCTCCTCCTCAGGAATAAATGAAGGAACTTCCCTAATATTAAGATCGTCTTTCAAAAATATTTTCCAGCCGGGAAAATAGAGTATATTTACCCTAAGTTTAGCTTCTTCAGATTCAACATTTGCAATAAATTTTCCCCAATAAGTTCCTTGTGCAGGAAAGGCTAGATTACCCTCACCATCCATAAATTCTGCCAAAACGGTTTGCGGCCCTGTCGGAGCAGTCTTCGCATATATTGGTAAATAGTCATAAATTCCGGCAGTTTGTTGAATTCTCCATGCCTCTCCTGAAAATTTTTCCTCATCGGTCACTGGCCCGGTTCTCTCAACCTTAAAATATCCCCAGTTTAGGATCACAAGGGCAATTGCTAGAAATAAAGTTACAAAAATTTGTGGAGGTGTTACAAACAGTTTCAATAAAAAGCCACGTTTTGACTTAAGTTTTGCAAAAATGCCTGGCAGAAATCCAACTAAAAAAGAAAATGCGAAAGTTGTGATAGTCAAAAATCTCCATGGAAACTGTATGTATGACAGCTGCGATATTGATCTATAAATCCAGAAAGATTTAAGGTGAGTCATATAGGAAGCGAACCAGCCTACAAAAAACAAAAAAACACCGATAAGAAGTAGCTGATCTTTCTTAATGTTTCTATTTCTAACTGCCATAATTCCCCTCACTAAAAGCATTAATCCAACAACAATCGATAAAATCCAATGCAAGTGCCCAATTTGAAATGACATCCCATCATCAGCTTCCACCCAAACAGAGGGACCGTATCCCCAAAAACGCGAAATCAAAAGTTGGTTAAGACTTACGAAATGAGCCGTGTAGTCATAATAACCAACAAGCTGGCCTTTTATTTGAGTAAGTCCGTTCTCTGTGAGTGCCGGCAATGTAAAAAATGCTGAAAGGCCGAAAGCCCAAATTCCGCTTATCACTAAGTGCGGTAGGCGAGACCAAGCACTTTCTCGCCACAAATGAAGAACTACCCATATCCCAAAAAAGGGGGTGAATATGAGTACCATAAGATTGTGCGACATAAGTAAAAATGCGTAGGAGAGTGCTAGAAGGACTACGTTTTTGGTAACTAGTGATTTGTGATTTGTGATTAGTCGATAGGAAAACAAAAATATTAAAGGAAACCACGTAAGCGCCCATGCCTCATTCATTGCCCCTCGGACATACACATCAACAGCGTGGTACGGAGCCCAGATATAAAAAATCGAAGATAATACCCCACCGATTCGGCCAAAAAATTCTTTTGCCAAAAAATACATCGTAATTCCCGATGCAATAATCGACAATGCAAATGTAAGCCTTGCGGTTGCAGTAAACGCAAATCCTAAAATCCGAAAAGTCTCCCCTATCAGGTAGGGTAGGGGTGGATAGAAATTAAAAAGTGGAACACCAAAGCCATATCCCATATCAGGTACCCATCTACATGGAATTTGACCATCTAAAAAACACTTCTCCAATTCAAGCTGTCTCATCATTTGCAGATCATCATGCATTGGAAAATATCCTGATTTGAACAAATTTCGGGACGCCAAAAGTGAGAAAAGTAAAATTACAAAAAGAGCGATTTTGTGTCCTTTAAGCATAGATCTATTTTACTACTCCACGAAGTTTGTATAGCCGGTAAATATAAAAGAGAGATGCTGCAGCAAAAACACTTCTAATTAAACTCTTTAATCTAAAAACGTCAGTATACCTTGATAATACTTCTGATAAACCGGGAAGGTTCCTCAGATCTCTAAGACTCGCATTTAAGGGGCTAAACAATCCGATTGTAAGTGAAGTTTCGAAAAATAAAGTAATCGCAAGCCATGCTAAAAATAGTGTCAGAACTAAAATACCGTGTTTGAAATTACTTTCAGAAAGCTCCCAGAAAAGGAAAGGTGTAACCCACAAAAACCACTGAGGGTGATAATGGGTGACAGAAAATATCAAAAGCAGGATTGTTAGAAAGTAGACTCCTAGGTTTATAACTTTTTTTGTGTAGTAGGAATAAAAATAAATAAGCGTGAGAATAAAAACAAAAGTAAATATTCCTTCTGCTCCAGAAACAGGTAAATTCATAAATAACATTTTCTGGTTTTTTGGAGAAAACAATACCATCTCTCTATATGCAAGGGATGTTATATAAGGAAGTGTCACTAAAATAAACGGCGCTACACCGACCAACAAATACATAACTTTCTCCTTAAAATTCTTTCCGAAGACAAAGGCTGCGACGGGTACAAAAAGTAATGGAAATATTTTATAACTTCCCCCTACTCCTAATGAAATCATGCTCCAGGCGAACTTTCCTTTCTTTGCAAGTACTAAACTAAGAACTGTAAAAAAAGTTGGAAGTAGGTCAAGTTGTCCAATCATAAAGGTCGTATATAAAGTAACCGGATTAAGCATCCACAGAATAAAAACCAGTTTCTTTTTATTACCTTCAGAAAAAAGGCTTGATAAGAGAAATGCCAATCCGACATCGAAAAAAAGATAAGGAAATTTATACAAAAAAAGATGCCAGTTAAAGCCTGGAAAAGAATAAACGCTCGCTAAGTTAGACCATATAAAAGGAACAAAACCGGGATCAGTGAAAGGTTTTACAAGAATTCTGAAAACGCCTAAAGTAAAATATGCTAAAGGCGGATATATAAAAACGTCAGAAACTCCGATATTTTTAACTAAAGGGTGATCAGGAGAGAGATTTGAGAGATATTCGTAAGGGTTAAGAATTCCCTTTTCCGAAAAAAAGTAAGCAACAGAACTATGACCCCAAAGATCTTGATGAAGTGTAATCGGCATCAAAATTACTCTCACTGCCAACCCTAAAACCAACCACTTAAACCACCACTTTTTAATCAAATTTTGTAGCATTTAGGTCTAAATATGATATCACAAACTTCTTTGGAGTATCTATTCAAACCTCCAGAGAACCCTGGCCTTTTAGGCCAGGGGTGAATGGAAGCAGTGAACAAACTCTTCGAGCCCTTGCGAGAAAACCGAGGACGCTTAGCCCTCGGTTGTTTATTTTCTTCCTAAATATCTGAATCGAGGTTTAACTTCCCCATCGACTTCAACACTTTCTAAAAACATATCTAAGGGTCTCACCCATTTAAGTCTTCTTCCATACAAGGCTTTATATAAGACTAGCTCTTCTAAAGTTTCGCTATGAATAACTACTCCCAACATCTCGTATCTTTTTTTCTTATAATGTTCGTAAATTCCAAGTTTTAACGATTTTGCTTTTTTGGATAGTTCAACTTCAGTCATATCACGAAGTGTTAATTTTTTTAACAGTATTGATCAAAATTTCAAGACCTTTGTCCAAATCTTTCCTATTAATGATAAGGGGTGGCATAAGTTGAATATTGCCGTCAGAGCCATATAAAATGTACAAACCTTTTTGGAAAGCATCAGATACTACCTTCTTCGCTAAATTTTCGTCAGGTGTTCTTTTATCTTTATTGTCCACGAAGCAAATTCCTATTTCCATACCATATCCTCTAACGTCTCCGACATTGTCTAAATTCCAAAGTTCCTTAGTAAGTACTTTCTTCATATATTCCCCATCTTTTTTAGATTTTTCCCATACTTTATCCCTCAGGTGGATCTGCAAATTTTTTAAGGCTGCTGCACAGGCGACAGGGGTCCACCCAAAAGTAGACTGTAGGTTTGTAACTTGCCATGTCTTATCAGCAATTTCACTGGTTGTCACCATTGCGCCTATTGCTGCTGCTCCATTTGAAAATCCCTTTGCGAAAGTGACAACATCTGGAACAATGTCCTCTATGTGCATTCCGTAAAGTTCCCCACAACGCGAAAAACCTGTACCAACCTCATCAAGTATTAATAACGTTCCGTATTTCTTAGTTAACTGTCTTACTAAAGTAGTGAAACCTTTAGGAGCGACATAGGTGGAACCCCACCCCGTAATAATTCCGGGTTCAGACAATATAGCTGCGATATCTTCGTACTTTAATATTTTTTCGAGTTTCTCCCCAAATTCTCTAAGCAATTCTTCTTCGCTTAACTTAGACCTAAATACTGCTGGATATTCCATGCGAACCACGCTTGAAATTTGTGGGCCTATCTCTTTCATTTCATTTTCTTCCAGAACTGCTGACAACATGGAAATTGACTGACCATGATACCCATGATGAAATCCTAAAATTTTACTTCGCTTAGTAAAGGCTCTAGCAGTTTTTATCGCTTCTTCGTTGGATTCAACTCCTCCGGTTGTTCTTCCCACAGCAGTAAGACTTGGAGGCAATGAATTTGTTAATTTTTCTGCTAAATCATTTTGCATAGAATCAGCAGTTTCCATCGGTGCATATACATTTTTTCTTACTTGATCTATTAATGCTTTATTAATTTCAGAATTATTCCACCCTAAGTTAGTAACATTCCAACCAGAGGTGAAATCAAGAATTTTTTTGTCGGTTGTAGTCCAAATATATGATCCTTTAGCCTTTTTTAAATTAAACGACCAGTCAGATGCCGAGTTGTAAATAATATTATTTTTAATCATTCTGATTTTTTACTACCTCAAACAATAAAAGTGATTCGTGGGACCCGTCGGGACGAGTTCCTTTCCCGTATACAGCTTTCAAATCCATATCGGGCGTATCAAGATCACCTAGAAACCTTGTAGAGTTTATAACAAGGTATGTCTTATTTCCATAAGCTTTTGATTCTTTAAGGCTTTGTGGAACATCCTTTATCGAAAGTCCTACTCCGATTACGGTAACTTCAGGAACATTAGCCAAGTACATTTGAAGCCCGTCAGGTAATGTCCCAAAATACCCTTCCGTTCCAACAACAATCTTACCTTCAGGGTTATCTCTGTATTCTTTTCGGATTATTTCCGAAACCTCTTTAATTCCATACCCAGAAGTCCACTCCTCAAGATATCCCGATCTCTCGCTTCTAGGAAGATTTGCCGTTTGGGGATTTGTCAAAAGTTGGTAATCCAAAACTAAAGCATTAGCAACAAAAATTATAAACAAAATGTTCAAAACCGTAACGTGTAAACCTGAAACACCCTTAGGGTGAAATAGGTTTGCACCCTTCACCTTTTCATTTTCATTAATCAGCTTCAGCAGTCCACCTGGGGGGTGGATTAGCTTGGCACCTAGGGATATCGATGCAAGTATTAACAAATAAGGAACTGAAAAATATGCATACCGGGCGGTCATTGTTTTTGAAAATTCAGCAACAAAGAGAATAGGAATAATTCCCCAAGCAAGAAGAATTAACGTCTCTTTCGTTTTTCTCTTAAGGCCTACAAAAATTCCAAATAAAGTTAATAGAACTAAGACACTCGGTCCAAGAATCCAGTAATATTCTAAGATTCTGTCTAAATATGGCAGCAGCGGATCCAGTGGGCGTTCTAAAATATGAGACAAAGGATAGACATAGTCTTTATTTCTTATTGCGATCATGTGGAAGTTAGGCCCTAAACGAAGGATGTTATACATTCCTAAAGCAATTATGTAGGTAAAAGTAAATAGAAAAACAAAAATTGAAAATTTATTGAACTTTTCCTTTAATTTCTTCGGCCATTCATGAAGTAGTAACGTGGTTGGTGTTAAGGCCGCAAAAAAGACGGCCGGTGACTTTGTTAATAATGCCCCTCCAAGTGAAAACCCCGTTAATATTGCAGTATCCAATCGAACTTTTTTGACAGTAATTATCCCAAAAACCAAAGCCCAAACACCAAACATAGAAAGCATTGAGTCCGCAAGTGCTAGCCGATCAAAAAAAATACTAAAAGGAGAAATTGCATAAATTAAGCTTGCTAGTAAAGACATTTTTCTGGACTTGAAAAGAAGCTGAGTCAAAACAAAGATTCCTATCACAGTACCGAGTCCTGAAAATACAGAAACAATTCTTCCGGCAATTAGTGGGTCTGAAAATATTTTAAAAAATGGAATTACTGCCCACATAAAAAGGGGTTGCTTTCCATCTGAAAGAGGCACAAACCGAAGTGTCGGTTCTGCACGCATTACTTGGGACCATCTGATATAAATTGCCTCGTCTCCAAAGACAGGAATGATTGTTAAATTATATAGGCGAAGGAAAAAGGCAAGAATCAAAATTCCACCTCCAACCAGAAAATCATTTCTCCATTTTTTCCAAAGTTGTTTCATGCTGTACTCACTTTGCAAGGACAGTCCTTTAAGGGTTACTTCCAGTGCTAGCTTTTTTTACCAAAATTTTGTCTCTATCGGATTTTATTATCTCATATTCTGCCTCAGAAATTTCCAACCTATCTAGCCTCCACTTATATGTAATTACTAAAAACGGCTCATCTTTTTCAAAAATTCCTTTCAACTCTTCGTTCTGAATTTGTTTAACAACTTTCTCTGAATAATAGATCGCTGTGGGTAAAAAATCACCATCAATATAAAGGTCTTCATAATATTTTCCAGCCTCCTTGGAAAGAATTGCTTCATCAGATATAAAAGCAGGGATATCTATAAATTCGTACCAACTCCTTTTTCCCTGAATATATGAATAGTAAAAACTTATTACTAAAAGACAAATTGATATTGCCGGAATTTTTAGAGTATTTAGAAGGTTATATGCACTTTGATATTTCTTTCCAACCTTATTAAATATTTCCATTGCAAGGTTGGTAATTCTTTCAAGTAAAAACCAGAAAAAACCAAAAAGGGCTAAGATTAGAAATGGATGTAATGGAACTAACTGCCAAATATGGCCTTTTTCGGAAAGTAAAAACGGGGTAAAAAAAGATAAGAAAAGGATAGAAAAAATCCAAAACCTTTTCTGAAAAGTTAATGTTCCCAAAATAATCGATGCTATACCAGGCCAGAACCACTTCCCTATTCCGTTGTGAAAATATTCTTTCATCAATTTTAAATTGTCTGCAAATGAGGTTTTAACGCTAACCCCAGGAAGCCCAATTTTAAAATAGTGCCTTAAAAACCCTGGTTGCTTAAGGTGTTTATATAAAAACCATCCGCACACAAAAATTACAAAAATTAAAAATGGTTTTTTGATATCTGCAATTTTAACTTTCTTCGACGTTACCAAAATAAATAAAACAACCGGAAGTACCGTAAAAGGAACCGCAGTTTTTACTAAAAACAAAAAGGCCAAACTCAAAGATAAAGGTATTAAATATTTTTTGTTATCTGAACATTTAACTGCGAGGTAAACCGTTACAACAAAAAACAAAGTTAATGGAACATCAAGATTACCTGAGCGTGCTCTGAACAAAAACCACGGCGAGGAGGAAAGTGCAACCGCTGTACAAAAACCAACTACTCTATTAAATAGTTCCTTTCCCAAAAGGTATGTAAGTACGAGGGTAAATAATCCAGAAGTGGCCGATGAGAATCGTGCCGAAAATTCACTAACCCCAAAAACTAAGTAACTTAGTGTCGTCAACCAAAACCCACCAGGTGGGTGGTCAATAAAGGCTCTTCCATTCCAAGTTAGATTAATGGGGTCGGCATTTTTCAGAATATTTCTTGCAATATCTGCATACCAAGCTTCATCGAAAGAAACAAGTGAAGATTGTCCGAGTTTAAAGAAAAATAGTGGAAAAAAGGCTAAAAACAAAAAGGGGGCGAGTAAATCGATACTAATCTTTTTAAACATCTTTGTATAAACCCTTCAGATCATTCATTTTAACCCTCAGAATTTGTGTCAGCATTTCTTTTGATTCACGAACGTATCTAGAAAGTGCGCCACCTTTGCTTTTACTTACATCAACGTCCTTCCATTCAACCGGAACCTCCTCAATTTTATAGCCCATCTTTTTGACAATATGCAAAAGTTCCACATCCCAACTCGTAACCGTCCAACCCTTCACTGCTCTCGCCTTCCTGAAAAATTCAAGTTTCGGAAAACCTTTCAATACAACGTCCTTTTTAAAAAGCTTGAAGCCACACTGTGTATCGTCAATTTCCGGAAGAATAAAAAGTTTCCTAACGGCCATAAAAACGATTGACCCCATCCTTCTATAAAGCGGAAAGTTTTTGCGTAATAATCCCCGAGATCCTATCACAGCGCCTACATTTTTCTCCAAGAAAGGAAGTAATTTATCAAGTTGATCGATAGGAGTTGACTGATCCATATCACTGAAAAGTACATAGTTACCTTTGGATGCCTTTATTCCATACCAAAGAGCAGATGGTTTTCCACCATGAGTATTCTCTAGTAATTTAAAATTTTTCCAGTTTTTGATTTGCGATTTCATTAAATCGCGACTATCATCAGTACTACCATCATCAGAAATGACCACCTCCCAAGTGAAATTCTTATTCTTCAAGTAGTCGTTCACGCCGGACAACACTTTTCTTTTCAAATTAGCTTCTTCGTTATAACAGGGAATTATTACTGATAAGAAAATCTTGCTCATACTTTTACTTGTTGCTTGTAACATCTTACCTGTTGCAATTATTCAGTATACCCAAACAATGGGTCTGTTAAATTAGAATCTTCACCCGAACAGCTGTTTTTAACAGAATCTGGATCGTAGATTGTATACTCAGGATAGATTAATCCAAGTGCACCAAAAGTTTTATCCACAGGAAAAATGTCTTTTAACGGATACACTATTGTATACACAGGACTTCCGCTATCTGGCCTATTAACATGTAAGCCTTTTCGCCAAAAAAAGTATCTGTATCCCATATTTAAACCTGGGTCTGTGATATACGAAACAGCAACACAAGGATACCCGTAAGATTCTGCATTCACTTTTATTTCTTCCACGATTGCCTTCTTATACTTATAACCGCTTTTATTAATTGGAATAGTAAAAAATCTATAAAGGTTTGCTCCTACAAACAACAAAACCAAAACGTACCCGATATTTCTAAGTTTATTTTTAGAAAGTAGATGGGTAGTAAATGTTGCAAATACTATAATCCATACGACCAATAATCCGTTCAGATAATATTCGGATATAACTTTTGAATACAAGGAGAAAAACGTAACATAAATTAAGATCCACGAAAAAATAACAATTACCCAATTCCGAGTAATAACCTTTTTACTATATAGATAGTAAGCGAGAATTACACTTGCAATCAACAACAACTCGTTTGGAATATTAACCATATCTCCCCACAAAAATCCTCTAATATTTTTACCCACGAGATAAAGAGTTCTTGCAAATTTTTCGTAGCCACTAACAATGTCTGACTGATTTGTTGTTAAACTAATAATTAAAGCTCTCGATTGAGAAAAACCATGTCTTATCTCAAAAACTATCAAGGGAAGGGTCGTTAAGAATAAAGAAGAAAATCCAATAAATATAGATCTGTATTCAATTTTTCTTTTCGACAAAAAAATTGTTATTAGTACTAGTGGAAGTACCAAAACTAGAGCCGCATTAAGATGCCAAATTAAACCCAATAGTACCCCAAGCAAAATAAAAGCCTTTTTTAGTCTACCTTTGAAGATAAGGCTTAGTGCATACAAAAACCAGACTGTCCATAAAATCACAGGCATTGTCGGAACAACCTCTCTGTCGTTAAAAATTGTGTAGAAAGAAAATGTGTAAAGAACAGACGCAACTAATCCAACTTTTTGATTAAAAACTTTACTAAAAACAAAATATAAACTGAAAATAGTAAGAAGTCCCAATAGAGCCACTAAAAACACCCCACCCTTAGGGTCCATTCCAAAAATTATATAGAAAGGAATTAAAAGATAATAAAAAAATGGTCCTATAAAAATTCCATGTGTTGAAGTCTCTTGGCCAATTAACCGAAGGTGTCTATCAACTAAAACGTCCTTAATAAACCAACCCGCAAGGTCCTGATCGTGAGAATATAAAAATAATTCCTGAAAATTATAAATTCTTAAGAAAAATCCAAAACCCAAAAGAAGGGTTAGAATTAAGAGAACTTTGTTTTTCATGAGCGCCTTCGACGTTGAATTGTTATCCCGCCAAAACGCTCCTCTCTTTCTACTTGTGTATTTCCTCTATACCTCGCAATCCAATTTTCAAGTCTTTCTGGGTGCGGAGGATCAACCTCGTAAAGAACATAGACAATTTCCTTTTGTGGTTCTTTAACCATTCCACACAAATTCCGACCACACCTTTTTGAGGCTTGCCACAAAAATAAGTAGTCGTATGCATGAGGAATGACCGGAGGAACGTAAACATCTACATTGAATTCCTTAAGCGCCGATGCGTCTTCAAAAACCCAGTTTACTGCCTGAAGCTGGTTACCTAAAGTTATGTGTGTGGGTCCATCTACCCCCGCTGCAATTAGGTTTCCTACCAATGGCCAATTCATCCTTAAAAAAACTATAAGAAAAGTAATTACTATTATTCTTCCGATTAGGTTCTTCCACAATAATCCTAAACCAAGGGAGAATAGGAGAATCATTGGTAGGTAGTAACCGGTCATATAGTAATCGTATATATTTCCGTAGTTCCCTTGAAAGAAAAAGTATCCAATCATTGGTATTCCGATGAAAATCACTAGAAGCGAAATTGCCTTAGGAATTTTTCTAAAAGCTAAGATTAACCCTGCCAGTGAAGCGAAATAATAAAGTCCTTTATTTACCGCAGAGCTTGGAAAAACTTTTGAAGTGAAAACATCCCAGAAAAATTGTCTCTTTTTATCCCAATTATAGGAAGTAAATGGAGACCCATAACTTTGCTCCTCAAAAATTACTTTTTTGAAGTTATTAAATAAAATATTCTCGTGTCGAAGATTAAAGACAACTTGCGGAAGCAAGGTTGCAAAAAATATTAAACCAGAAGTTAGTATGACACTTCGGTTGGGTAATGCTTTTTTATTCGTTAAATATAAGTAAATATAAAATACAACTACCATCGGGATGTAAAAGACAGCACTCGCAGCTTCAAAATGAAGAGATATCCCAACCATAAGTGCGACAGTTAACCACTCGCCGAGCCGGAGGCTCTCTGAGCCGGAGGCCATTTTCTTTCTGTTTTCTTTCTTGTTCACTAGCCTCCACATAGCCAATAGAAGTAGTGCGCTAGTCAAAAAAATTGGCGTGGGATTTGCCAACCAGCGTCCAGCTAGTACCATGTAGTAAGAAAAAGAAGCGATTATCGCTGCAATCAAACCTGTAATTCGAGATTGCATTTGCCATCCAATATAATAAGTAACTGCAATTCCGGCTGTAGCCAGAAACGCTAAAAAGATTGCCGGGTACACGGGGCTTCCACCGTCTATTAAATAAAAGGGTGCAATCAAATAGTAATAAAAAGGGCCCAAAAATAATCCTGCAAGACCAGTTACCGGGCCAATCAAAAAAGGTTTTCCCTCGTGCCAGAGTTGCCAAATTACTAATGCGTCTCTTCCTTGGTCAAAATAAAAACGAAGTAGGTCCTGGGTTCTATATACCCTTACATAGAGTGCTAAAGTTAAAACGGCGGCAAGTATTAAATAGACTAAAGGATTTTGTTTAATTTCTTTTTCCCAAAATTTCTTTAGCAGGGACGATAAGTTTTTGTACATACTAAAATAATTTTACTCTAAAATTTGAAGAAGTTTTTGAACTTGTGGTTTAAAGTATACTGGCAATCCAGAAAAACTTTGAAGTTCTTTCTTTGTAAACCACTTTACTTCTTCCTGACCCTCAAGGGGCTTCGCACGTCCCTTCTTCCATTTGCACAAAAACGTCATTCCCACAACATGATGGCCGCTTACTCTGAAAAATCCTTCATCCCCAACGAATGTGATTTCATCTTCAATTTCAATTCCAACTTCCTCCATTACTTCTCTTTTTAAAGTTTTTTCTATAATATCCTTCTCATCTCCCATATCTACCTTCCCGCCTGGAATAAACCACACACCCGGTGTTTGTGGATCGTACTTGCTTCTTTTTGCAAGTAAAACTTTCCCATCTTTTTCAACAAAAGCAAAGACCGCAACAACGTGAGTGCTTATGTCTTTCTCAACTGGTTTTATTTTCTTTCGCATACTTCCTGAGATGCTTAGTTTCTTTAAGCAACTAACTTTTTAAAAACCCTATATGTTGCAACAATATCGTCCATTGCGTTGTGGCCTTCACCTTCGCTGTGCCCTTTGTGGATCGGTACTTTCAATAGTTTACACACATCGCCTAGACTAAGTTCCTCTGGTTGATTCCTTTCCCTAAAGTGTGCGTATGCAATCGATATAACATCAATGAGGTGATAATCAAAACTGTATTTTATCCCAAATTTTTTAAAATATTTATCCAGAAACCACCAATCGAAATCAACTTTCCATCCAGCCACCATTGCATTGGGTGCTAATTTTGAAATATCTTTTAGCGTCTCCTTAAGGGGTTTTGCATCCCTCCACTCGCCCGCTGAATACCCAGAAATTTTCAAACCTTCTGGATCTCCGGTTTCAAGGTGTTCGGGATTTATACGCGCATGGTATTTGTCTAAAATTTCTAAACTCTTTCCGTCTACGAGTAAGCACCCTATTTCTATGATTTCGTGCTTATCCATATCAAGACCTGTTGTCTCCAGGTCCACAAAAAGTATCATTCTATCCCTAAAATTTATCTTTTTTTCTTTTTTCCTTATCATTTTGTGTGGGTTAATTTATATAAAGTTACTCCTGACACCTGCCATTCATCTTCAATTTTAGTCCAGCCAAAGTTTGCAATTTCGGCTTTTGGGTTATGAGTCGGATCACATTTTTCTTTTTCAGAATACTCGCAGATAACATATAGCTGCTCTGTTATTGTTTCATCAGTTTTTTGGGGATCAATCATAACAAATGGCTCACTCCAACTTTCTAAAAAGTATTGATAGGCTCCCTCATAATTCCTTTCAGCAATTACGGCTAAATTAAACTTTTGTCCGCCTGACTCTTCGGCAATTTTTTTAGCAACTTCAATTGACCTTTGCAATTGTCTATTGGGTGGGTATTTTAACAGATTATTCTGCAAGTTAACAACTAATAGATAACCTGCTACAAGGATCACAACTAAGCTGCCAAAAATCTTATGCTTGTTAATTATACTTTGAGATATTCCTCCAATGAGTAAAAAGGGTGCCGTAAAGAAAAATCCATAGTAATGATCATAAATTTCTTGCTTATAAAGTGCCAGTCCTATTAGACTGATCCCAATCCAAATAATAAGCACTAGATACGCGCTCCAAGTTTCAGCCGACCTCCTCTTTGCTTTAATGATATATATCATTAAAGCAGCAAGTGCTGTCAAAGCCGTAAGAAAAACTTTGCCGGGTAGATTTCCAGCTACTTCGTTTGTTCCGACAACAAGTCTGGTAACCATCTTGTCTGTTACTTCAGGAAGTTTGGGGATCGAAGTCCACGGGCGAGCAGATACTGTCGTTTGGCGCTCGGTAAAAAATTTCTTTATCGCAGAAAAATTACGCCAACCGTGACGTGCGTCAAAAATAAGAAGTGGAGACATTAAAACCGTAAAAATTCCTAAACCGACAATTGAAAATTTTACAAAGTTTCTGACTTGTTTTGTGCTTTTAATTTTCATATAACTTAAAAGCCAAAACAAACCAATAACAGGTGCCAATAATAATCCCAAATAATGCGACTGTAAAACAAAAGCAAAGGAAATCCCAAGAATTACCAGCCATTTAAAGTCATTTCCCTCGTTATCGTGAACTGTATCACGGTAACTTCTTCTCCACACTTTCCAGATTGCATAAATGCACAAAAGAGAAAAAAAGGGCATGATATTTGGGTTCCATGAAGAGCGGGAATAAGTAATCACAACAGGTGCAGTTGCATACAAAAGTGACGCCAAGAGTGCTGCTATTTTACCAAACCACTCGCGAGAAATTGTCCAAACAAAAAAAATAGTTAAAACTCCTAGTAAGGCAATCATTACAGCGGGTCCTGCGGGAGAAAAGTTAGCGAGAAGAAGCGCGGGGGCCATCATATAATAGTACAAGGGCCCAAGGTACATATTCCCAATTGAAGTTCCCGGGCCAACCAGAATGGGGTCAAAGTTAACAAGAAGTCGTCGTACAATAAGAACGTCTCTTCCTTCGTCCCCCAAAAAAGTCATGTACTCATCAATTCTGTAAAGCCTAAAAAATGCACCAACAAGTAAAATTATGGCTATAAAAAGGGCCTCGAGGCGATTCTTCCTGATCCAATTTTTTAACCTTGAACCTGCCTGCACAGGCAGGTTATAACTCATAAATTTTTCTTTCAATGAAGTTTTTTCCATAGTTTAAATAAGTCTACAAAACTTTTAATAATAACATTCAAATCGGCACCCGTTCCTTTACCCTCAGTTCTTGGATAATGATGAACACCGATTTCTACAATTTTAAATCCGTACATTTTTGCATTAATAAGAAATTCGCTTGAAATAAAAGCGCCTCTTTCGGATTCTAACTTAGGAATCCTATCAATCACCTTTTTAGAAACAAGTTTAAAACCGCAATCAATATCTTTTACATTTAACCCAAAAAGCAATCGAACGAACAATTGCCACGCCCAAGTATTTAGTTTACGCCACCAAGGTACAGCTCTTTTAAAATAACATCCCGCAACAATATCGGCAGCTGCTTCCCTTTGTTTATTTATAAGTTTAGGTAGTTCTGAAACATCAAATTGGCCGTCTGCGTCGGTAAAAGCAATCCAAGAATATTTTGAACCATAAAATCCTGATTTTAACGCTGCACCATAACCCCTATTAATTTTATGAGTAATAATTTTTAATTTTCGGTATTTGGATTTCAGTTTTGAGAGTACTTTAGCGGTATCATCCTTACTTCCATCATTTATTACAACTATTTCGTATTTTTCTGCTATTTCTGGAACCACCTTAAAGGCTTTTTCAACAGTATCTGCAATTTGTGCTTCTAAGTTAAAGGCTGGGAAAAAAACCGAAAGTTCAGAGATTTTTTGCATCATACATTCGAAGTCTAGCATAAATTGTTGATCTGAATCCAACATTTTCTACTCTTGACAGAACCCAAATAAAAAGCGAAAATCTAAATATATTATGGATTTACTTACCGAAGTAAAAAATCACTGGAAACAACTTCGAGAAATGACTTATGACTTTATTGATGTAATCAAAGATGAAGATCTCGAGAAAAGACTCCCCTTTCCGGAATCCCAAAATATTCTTTACCAATTCAGGTGTATGATTGGTGCAGAAGAAAGCAATATCGCACTTATTACCGAAGGTGTATGGAAAGGTTTTTCCAGTAGTCTCGATAAAGAAAAGAAAATCACAAGAACGATAATAAAAAAACATATGAAGTTAGCTGACCAGAAACTCTATAAAGGATTAGAAAGTGTGAGTTTACTTAAAAAATTTAAAAATGGAACAACGCCTTTTATGAATTACATGGTACTTGTCGAACACGAATCTCACCACCAAGGTCAAATAATAAACTTTATTTATGCGCTCGACTTGCCAATTCCAAAAACTTGGGAAAGAAAGTGGGATCTTAAAAAATGAAAAAGAAAGTTGTTAAAGGAAAAGAAGTATATACGCTTTCCAACTCAGAGTGCGACAAGCTTTTTAAAGCAGAAAAGGAGGCAATGGAAAATACTTATCCTAATCCCAATTCAGGATTTGCAGTTGCCCTAATGACTAAAAAAGGTAACGTCTACAAAGGTGTTTCCTACATATCTGATACAGATACTCTTACCATGCATTCCGAAGCAACAGCCCTAGCAAATGCCGCCATTCATGGTGAGAAAGATGTGATTGCAATAACTGGCCCGAATTGCCACATCTGCAAACAGCTTATCTACGAAAGTACTCTTCGCTCAGGAATTGATATTGTTATTGTTTTTAAAGAAGAGGGTAAAATAAAGCAAATTCCGATCTCCAGAATGATGCCTTATCCTTGGCCAAAACCAAATTTCCAAGAAAAGTTAGATAAGATTAAAAGAAAAAAAGTTAAATGAAGCTTAATGACAGAGAAACTGCTTAGCCTTTAAGGATTCGATCCTGCAACGTGTATATAACATGAATAAGACAATTGTTCTCACATCAAACGGAATGGAAAGTGTGGATGTCCGGAAAGAGATAATCAAACTACTTCCCAAACCGTCACGCCAAATAGAACTAGCCCACATAATTACTGCATCTAATGTGGAAAAGAGTACAGACTACGTTAAAAGAGATAAAAGACAAATGCTTAAACTTGGACTTCAAGTTGAAGATATTGATTTAAAAGGTAAAACTGAAAAAGTACTCAAAAGTCTACTCGAAGGTAAAGACGTTATATACGTTCAGGGCGGAAATGCTTTTTATCTACTTAAATACGTTAGAGAAAGTGGGTTTCATAAGGTTGTAAAGGAACTAATACAAAAAGGTGTTGTTTATATCGGGGCCAGTGCTGGAAGTTATATTGCATGTCCTACAATAGAAATGGCAACTTGGAAACATCAAGACAAAAATAGGGTGGGGCTAAAAGATTTGAAAGCTTTAAATTTGGCACCCTTTCTGATTACAGTACATTATGAATCGAAATATAAAGCAATTCTTAAAAAAGAAATTCCCAAAGCGAAGTTTCCAGTTAGAATTTTAAGAGACAATCAAGCGCTTCTTATTAGTAATGGAAAAGTAAAGTTTGTGGGAAAAGGCGAGGAGGTTAAGTCTTCTGACCTTTAAAGGGTAACCCCTGCAAGGTTATATAGTTATGGATAAAACATTTTTTATCCCGATTCCAGAAAAATCACAGCCCTACAATTTCAATTTTTTTCTTACTCACTACGTATTTGCCCCTTGGATTGTCGAAGGAGAAGAACTGGTCAGACTGTTTAAACAGAGTTCTGGAAAATTTGTCCTTGTTAGGGTGGGATTTAAATCCCAAACCTCCCACCTCGGCCGTGCGTCGCCAAAGGCTTTGCCGGCGGCACGAGGAGTCCATTTAGCCACCATCCGAGGTGATTCTCCCGCATTAACAATCACTCTTCAATCAAAAACCAATCTTACTGAAGTTGAGCAAAAACATTTAAAAGATTTATTATCTTGGATTTTCGCAGTTAACGAAGAAGTAAAATATTTTTACGAAGTAATTTGCCAGAAGGATCCGGTATTGAAAGCGGCATCGGAAGAAATTTATGGAGCACATCTCCGAACTGATCCTTATGTTTTTGAATCTGTATTAGGCGTAATAATGGCACAAAATGTCTTGTTTAAAAGAATATACGAGATGAATAGACTACTGTGCGGGAAATTCGGAGAAAAACAAAATTTTAACGGAAAAATTTATCATACTTTCCCAACTCCCGAAAGACTTGCAAAAACTGATATTTCAGATATTCGGGCATGTAAGGTCGGATACCGAGACAAATATATCAAAGGTGTCGCCGAAAAAATTGTTCGAGAAAAATTAAATTTGGATGATCTTCGAAAAGTTAAAGACATTCAAAAAATTAGGGAAAAACTAATTGAACTGCCTGGAGTCGGTCCATATACTGCCGATCTGGCTGTGGCAATCGGATTTAGACTCCCGACTTTCCACATGGATCTTTTCAGTAGAGAAGCGTTGTATCAGTTTTATTTTAAGGGTAAGAAAATAACTGACGAAAAATTAAGAAAATTTGCAGATGAAAAGTGGGGCAAGTATAAAGCTCACGCAATGCTTCTTTTGACAACAAATACTGACGTTTGGGCAAAAAAACTTGGGATTGAATTTCGTCTAAAATCTGGCGCTAAGAATCCTTGACAGGGTTTATTTTCCAATGAAAGAAGCCAAGAAGTTTTTATAAATACTATTCGTCGTTATAATTCCAACAAGTTTCCCCTTTTCTATAACAGGAAGTCTATGAATATTGTGAAGTCCCGACAATGAACATGCTTTAAGAATGTGGTCATCAGGACTTACCGAAATTACTTCTTTAGACATGAAATCTCGCGCTTTCAACTTTTTTATCGCTAGTGCGTCATTTTCGATATTCTCAAAGTTCATATAGAATTTTATATCTTTATAAAATTTTTTCTGAGACGGAAACAGTTTAAAAAAGAGGTCTTTATCAGAAATAATACCAACGACCCCACCTTTTTTGTTAACTACAGGAACGCCAGATATTTTTCTTTTAACTAGAAGCTTAACAATGTTGGGAAAAGTTTCTGTGACAGATACTGTGTAAACCTTCCGAGTCATTACTTCGCGAACAAGCATACTTATATATTATTTTAACACGTTTAAATTCCTTTGACTTTAGATCTTCTTTTCTGGGCAATTTTTAATTCAAGAAGGGTTTTTCTAAGTTCTGCCTCTGCAAGTATAAATTCACTTTCTGATTTCTTCTCTCTCATCGTCTCCTCAGCCAGTTTTTTCGCTCTTTCAACTTTCGCAATTTCTATATCTTCCGATCTTTCCGCATAATCGGATAGTATTTCAATTTCACCAGCCGCAGACAGTTTAAGAAAGCCTTCGGTTGTGATAAGAGAATGTTCTTTATCCCTTTTTCTGGCAACAATTTCACCATGAATTACTTTTGAAACCAATGGAATATGACCGGGTAAGATTGTAATTTCCCCATTTGCTGTTGGAATAGTTACTGAAAGAAGTTCGCTTTCCTCAAACACAAGCTTCTCTGGACTCGAAATCCTAAGCTTCAAAAAATTCATAGTTTCTTTGATTTCTCTACAGCTTCTTCTATAGTACCAACCATGTAAAATGCATCTTCGGGTAACGTATCATACTTACCATCCAAAATCCCTTTAAAACCGGTAATTGTATCAGATAAACTTACGTATCGACCTGGTATTTGGGTAAAGACTTCGGCGACAAACATAGGCTGCGAGAAAAATTTTTGTATTCTTCTTGCTCGAGCAACAATTAGTTTATCTTCATCGGACAGTTCATCAATTCCTAATATTGCAATAATATCCTGCAAGTCTTTATATTTTTGTAAAACTTTTTGCACACCTTGGGCAACTTCATAATGATCTTTCGTCACAATATTAGGATCGAGTGCTCGTGAATTGGAGCTTAATGGATCAACGGCCGGATAAATTCCTTGTTCTGCAATTGAACGCTCAAGAACAATCGTTGAATCAAGATGAGCAAAAGTAGTAACTGGTCCGGGATCTGTGTAGTCGTCGGCAGGAACATAAACTGCCTGAACACTTGTAATAGAGCCTTTTTTCGTTGACGTAATTCTTTCCTGAAGTTCGCCCATTTCCTGAGCTAATGTTGGTTGATATCCCACCGCAGAAGGGGGCTTCCCTAAAAGTGCTGAAACCTCGGATCCTGCTAATGTAAAACGGAAAATATTATCGATAAAGAAAAGTACATCTTCATTTTTAACATCCCTAAAATATTCTGCTAGTGTTACTCCCGTTAGACCAACGCGAAGTCTTACTCCGGGAGGTTCATTCATTTGTCCGAAAACCATCGCAACATTTTTAATAACGCCTGAATGCTTCATTTCCCGCCATAGATCGTTACCCTCTCGCGTTCGCTCTCCCACTCCTGCAAAGACCGAATGGCCTTTATGCTCAACGGCCATATTTCTGATCATTTCAGTAACAATAACTGTTTTACCAACTCCAGCCCCACCAAAAATTGCTATCTTTCCGCCTTTAATAAATGGGGCAATTAGGTCAATTACTTTTAACCCTGTTTCTAAAGTTCTAACTTCCGGCTCCTGCTCTGAATACAAAGGTGAATTTTTATGAATCGGCCATTTTTCTTTGGAAGAAATATTCCCCTCGCCGTCTATTGGTTTACCCAAACAGTCCATGATTCGTCCCAAAGTTTCTGTTCCCACCGGAACTTGTATTGGAAATCCTAGATCGACAACTTTATCACCGCGTTTAACTCCATCGGTTCCCCCCATGGCAATCGTTCTCACAATACCTTCTCCCAAATGTTCTTGTACTTCCAAAATAAGTTTCCCTTCTACTTCAAGGGATTGGTAAATCTGAGGTAATTTTTCACTTTCGAAATACACATCAATGACCGGCCCGATTATTTGTGTGATTTCTCCTAATTTTTTAGATCTTTTCACAATAATGTTAAGCGTTAGATAGCATCCCAACTGCATTTCCGATATCAAGAATTTCGGCGGTAATAATTGACTGCCTTACTTTATTGTATTCAAGTGATAAATCCCCAATTAAACTTTGTGCATTATCGGTTGCGTTTTTCATTGCAACCATTCTTGCAGATTGCTCAGCCGCATAGCTTTCTTGCAAAATTTGGTAAATTTCAACTTCAAGATACATCTCTAAAAATGGTTCAACAACCTCCTTTGCTGACGGTTCAAAAAGATAGTCTTTATTGTTAGGCTCTTCCCTAGTATCGTCGTATGTTGGCTTAAGGGGAAGAAGTGTTCTTTCTGTTGGAACCTGATTTAAAGTATTAACAAACTCAGAAAAAATAAAGACAACCCTACTGGCAAGACCATCCCTAAATCTTTCCTCAATAAGGTTTGCAATTGGGGGTACTGTTTCATATTTGGGCGAGGAAAGCCCGAGCGTAAACTCAGCAATTATTTCTCCACCAATCCTGCGAATTACTTGGTTGGCTTTTTTACCAACAGTTATAAATTCTATTCTCTGCTTACCGATTGCTTCCACTGCCAATATAAGTTTTTTGGATAGGTTTGTAACTAAACTTCCGCATAATCCTTTTTCAGGTGCAACTAAAACTATAATAACCTTCCCCTCCTCAGAGCCACTTTGCAGGAGTGGATGAAGTTTCGGATCAAGATAATTTGATAAAAGATAAGATAAACTTATCAAACCGTTGACATAATCTTTTCCACCGGCAGCTTGTTCTTGTGCTTTTTTCATTTTGGACGCTGCAACAAATTGCATTGCGCGAGTTAACTTCGCGATATTTTTTGCGCTTTTTATCTTTTTACGAAACTGTCTTACTGACGACATTTTCAGTTAGCCTTCATGTAATCTTCTGCGATTTTTTTAAGTTTATTTTCCGTAACCTCAGTTATGCCTTCCTTAGAATAAATAGCTTCCGAAAGTTTTGGGTATTTTGACAAAGCGAGTTTAATAAAATCAGAGGCCATTTTATTGCAGTTTCCTACCTCTACATTATCCAGGTAACCTCGAGTAACAAGCCAAATTAATAAAACTAATTGATCAACCATTACTGGTTGGTATTGGGGTTGTTTTAAAATCTCAACAACTCTTACTCCTCTGTCAATTTTTGCACGGCTTGCGGCATCAAGGTCACTCCCAAATTGGGCGAAACTGGACAGTTCGTTATACGATGCAAGTTCAAGTCTCAACCTTCCCGCAACTTGTTTTACCGCCTTTAGCTGCGCTGCTCCGCCAACTCTTGAAACCGACAGGCCTGGGTTTATAGCAGGCCTAACTCCCTGAAAAAAAAGATCAGATTCGAGATAAATTTGGCCATCGGTTATTGAAATTACGTTTGTTGGGATATAGGCAGATATATCCTGCGCTTGGGTCTCAATAATAGGGAGTGCTGTAATAGAACCCCCTCCGTAATCTTTGTTCATCTTACAAGATCGTTCTAAAAGTCTTGAATGAAGATAGAAAATGTCCCCAGGATATGCTTCACGACCCGATGGCCTTCTTAAAACTAAGGATATCTGTCTATATGCCCAAGCGTGTTTGGTCAAATCATCGTATGCAATTAATACATCTTCCCCTTTATCCATAAAATATTCGGCAATCGCACACCCCA
>MGHC01000011.1:18603-54108 GCA_001793015.1 Candidatus Woesebacteria bacterium RIFCSPLOWO2_01_FULL_39_10 | reverse complement strand
CTCAGCCAAAGGCTGATGGTCCTTTGGACTAGATCGTCCTTTGGACGAGGTTTTTTGTTTATTAAGTTTTGACTGATTTATAATAGTATCGATTACGAGTGCGGTTTTGCCTGTGTACCTGTCTCCGATAATAAGTTCTCTTTGCCCCCTGCCAATCGGAATCATTGTGTCAATTGCCTTAATTCCTGTTGAAAGAGGCGTCGTAACCGGTTCTCTAAAAAGTATTCCCGGAGCAATTTTCTCAACTAGCATTTCTTTACTTTTTGCATAAGAAAGCGCACCTTTCCCATCAATTGCACGCCCTAATGGATCAATTACCCGTCCTAAAAAATCCTCGGTTACTTTTACTGATAGAATTCTTCCTGTTGATTTTGCGATATCCCCTTCTCGAAGTAATTTAAAGTCCCCAAAGACAATCGCTCCGACTTCTTCTTTTTTTAGATTCAATACAACAGCTTCTATACCATTCTCAAACTCCAAAACTTCTCCCATCTTTGCTTCAGATAAACCGGTTAATGCAACAACGCCGTCACCCAACTTTGTAATTTTCCCTACGTTGGAGTATCCAAAACCAGGACTGAATTTAGTGACTCTATCCTCAATCTGTTTTAAAATTTCATCTCGTATTTTAGACATTTTGACTTTGTTTCAAACTTTTTAACTGTCCGGATAAACTAAAATCCCAAACTCTGTCTTTATACATAATTTTTACGCCGTCCAAGAGACTCTCGTCTTTAACAAAAGAGAATTTATCAACATTCGTGTCTGTTAATTTTGTAAACATTTTTTTCAAACTTAAACGCTCGTCTTTCTTAAGTTCTCTGGGAGTGTAGATATAAACAGAATTCTGCGCGCTCTTTTTTCGCAAAAGATCTAAAACCATCGGAAGTGCGCTTGCTACACCATTTTTTTCCAAATAATCAATAACTACTTCTGCAACTTCTTTTGCTATTTTTTTTTCTTTGTCCTTCATTTCAAAGTTTTTCGTAATAGTGGAAAGTCGTTCTTTTTGGATTGAAGAGATAATTTTTTCAAAAGATTATCCATAACTCTTTCCATAAACTTGTCAGTCAGCTCTTTCTCTGCTTCAACTTTTGCAGTTTTCAGCATCGTCAAACCTTTCTCTATTTCTTTTTCCGCTTTCTTCTTGGCATTATCAATAATTACTCGACTTTCCTCTTGTGCCATTTTTATTAGGTCTTCGCGTTCCTTGTTAGCATTTTGTCTTGCTTGAGAGAGCAGATCTTTTTTAGATTCTTCGATTTTTTCTAACTTCTTTTCAATTGCGGCACTATCCTCAATTGCTTTAGTCAGTTTTTTATTCCTCTCATCAATCAACTTAATCACGGGTTTATACAAAACCTTAGACAGGATAAAAAGAAGTAACCCAAAATTAATAATTTGGGCTAATAGTATTTTTACATCTAACCCTAAACTTTCCATATTGTCTCTGACGAAAAAAGAATTTAAACGAATTTAATAATTAAGGCAACTACTAGTGCATAAATCGCTATTGCTTCCGTAAAGGCAATTGCTAAAATCATGTTTGTCTGAATTTTTGATGCTGCTTCAGGATTTCTTCCTATAGCCTCAAGGGCCTTACCTGCTAAAATTCCAATACCGAGTGCGGGCGCTATCGTTCCAACCGCCATAACTAATGCTGTCGCCAACATTTTTGTTTCTTCAGGTCCCATGTTCCACCTCCTTCCTGGCCATAGGCCTATCTAGGCCGGGGGCCTCTCCATGTTCAATGGTTGCCAATTGGATGAAAACTAATGTTAACATAGAAAATACAAGAGCTTGAATTAAACCCACAAAAATCTCGAGTCCAAAAAAAGGCAAGGGAGCTATGATCGGCACTAAGCTAGTTATAACTGCCAATAAAACCTCTCCCGCAAAAATATTACCAAAAAGCCTAAAGGAAAACGATATGACCTTTGCAACATCCGATATTAATTCTAGTATACCTACAAAAAAATTTATTGGGTTTGAGAAATTCAAAAACCTTTTAAAATAACCAAGTTTTAATTTTGCAACACCATAATATTGAATTGCAAAAACAGAAATTAAAGCTAAAGCTAAAGTTGTGTTAAGATCGGCAGTTGCACCTCTTAATAGTGGCACAAAAGTAGTGTGTCCTTCTTCAATCTCATTAAAACCAATTGATCCGAATCCTGGAAGAAGTCCTAACCAATTCGACAGTAGAATGAAAAGGAAAAATGTTAAAACTAAAGGAACAAAATCGCGTGCCTTTTTGCCTCCAACTGATTCTGCTAAGTCGATAATAAAAATAAAAATTACTTCAACAATTGTTTGGAAGCGACCTGGTTTCTTATTAAGCTTGGAAGAAACTAAAACTGCAATAATTATTAATAAAATGCTTGTTATAAATGAAGCAAGAAGCGAATTTGTGACAGTAAATCCGTACAAATGAAAAAGCGGCTCAGCCGCAAGTGAAATATGCATAAAATTTAGTAATTTTTCTTTGAAATCAGAAAAATAGGAGGAGATTTTTAATGTAAGATTATTACCCTGCTACTTTTCAACTGATTTTAACTTCATCTCTTAAAATAGTCAATATAAAAACCAAAATTCTTTTACTTTAAAGTTGTTGAAGTTTGAGACTCAAGGTGTTAGAATAACGCCTTACCTATGGACAATCTATAGGTTTTTTTATGGGAATCGAAACAGAAGAACAACTATATCGATTTATTGCCAAGGAAGAGAAGCAGATCGACTATAGACATCTTAATAGAATTAACGAGACTGCTGTTGCTTGCGGCGACCCGCTCATTCAATCTAGAGCTGCCTGGCGTCTTGTTGGTGGAGTTGTCAAGCTTCACCTAAACGGTTTTTTACTACCCTACGTTTCTAAACGCGAGGGTAAAGGAGGAGTTCTTGAAGGACACTTGGCGTGCGGTTGGATGTTCACACAAGGATATCAAACATATGAAGCTCAGTCTGGATTAATAGTTGCAGCAAGAGAAGAAGTTCAAGATCTTAATAAACAATTCGGAACCTCTTTTGTAATCCCAGAACCTCACAGACACGGATCGGCAGCTCCTTTCATGATAGATTCTGACTTATACAGATAGATAAGTCGTAGGTAATTAATTTCCTTGAAAATTTTCACTTTTGACAATATACTTTCATAAACATGGCTCATAACTGTGACGCAATTATAGTTTCTTGTATAGACTTCCGATTTCAGAAACATATTCGAAATTGGCTAGATAAAAACTTCACAAATAAAACTTTCGACTATGTCGGTTTTGCAGGAGCTACAAAGGATCTCCCAACAATAATGAATCAGATAGATATTTCGGTAAGACTTCATTCAATTAAAGAAGTCCACCTAATACATCATGAGGATTGTGGAGCATACGGTGCTGAAAGTACTCCAGAAAGACATGCAGAAGATTTAAGAAAGGCCAGAGATGAAATTAATAACAAATATCCAGGTCTTGTTGTTAAAATTTATTATCTACTTTTAGACGGAGAGTTCGCGGAAGTCAGCTAATCTTGTTTAAGTTCTCCAAACGTTATATCATTTTCTCAAATGGCTTCAAAATTTAGGTTAGTTATTGCTCTCACTATTCTTTCTGTCCTCTCTATTTTTATCATTTGGCTACCATTTTTTCTGCGACTTGAATCTGTCTGGGGTATACCGCTTCCTGACGATGGTATGGCCACAATTGTCGCTAATTATGATGGGCCTCTTTATATTGTCGTTGCAAAAACTCTCTATAACCCGAATCTTGTAAGTAATTTTTCTTTTGGACTTCCAAACGAATATTATGCTGCGCACTTTCCCCTATACCCCCTTCTTATAAAAGCATTCGCAACGTTTTTAGGGTTTCCTTATGCAATGCTTTTCGTTACAGGCGTATCCTCGATTTTGGCAGCTTACTTTTTTTATCTCTTTATCCAAGGTTTCGTTGATAAAAAAGATGCTTTATGGATGACGACAGTTTTTTTAATTTTTCCGGCAAGATGGTTAATTATCCGATCGGTGGGCTCTCCTGAACCATTATTTATCGCTGCAATCATTGCAACTTTTTATTACTTTAGAAAACAAAAGTATCTGGCTGCAGGTTTTTGGGGAGGCCTAGCGCAACTTACGAAATCTCCAGGGATACTACTTTTTGTGGCGCTTTTCCTGGCCTTAACTTTTCCGATTTTGAAGAAGGCGGCTACAACAGCTATTACTAAGTTACTTCCTTCGATAAATATAAAAAGTTATCTTTCAATATTTATCATTCCACTTGCACTTATTGTCATTTTTGTGTTTTATAAAGTTCAGCTTGACGATTTTCTGGCTTATTTTCACTCAGGAGACAATATTCACCTTTTCTTTCCTCCCTTCCAGATATTTAACTACAGCCAACCCTGGGTAGGTACATTTTGGTTAGAGGAGATAATTTTTGTATATCTTTTCGGGCTCCTGGGACTAATCAAGTTAATAAAGATGAAGGAAAATCAGCTTGCATGGTTTGTGGGAGTATTTTTTGTATCCATACTTTTCGTATCTCATAGGGACCTTATCCGATACTCTCTTCCGATAGTTCCATTTTTGCTTGCCGCTTTTTCCGAAACAATCGTCAAGAAGGAATTTAAATTGGCAATGATTGTTCTTATAATTCCAATCTATCTTTTTTCTCTCGCCTATATCTCCCAAAACGTTATGCCTATCTCCGACTGGGCCCCTCTTCTTTGAAGATGTTAGGATGAAAAGATAATAGGATATCAAGAAAAACGTGGGGCTTGTACTTGTCATACGACTAATATTCCAGAGTGGAAAGACCAAATACTTCATTTTCACCAGCACGTTGGAAAAGACTGCAAGGTCCCTTTCTTAGGCTCGAGGGATCAAATTGTCAAGGCTGTGGAGTAGTACATTTTCCTGCGAGAGAAGTTTGCCCCGACCCAGATTGTCCTTCAAGAAACATTACACAGGCTTCGAATACGGGAACTGTCTATGACTCTGAATCAGGGGGCGAGGGATCTAGGACTGCCTCTTCAGAAGTTTTGCCAGATTCCAGCTCTTCCAAATGACAACGTTGTACATGAAATAATTGTAAGGAAGTACCAAGAAAAGAATTATAAATGGCAAAAGAATTTGACGGGAGTTTGGACCAAAAACAAAGACACCTGCTGTTCCAACAACAGTTTGAATAATCAAAGCGCCTGTTGAAGTTAAATTAAACTGTAAGAATTTGTATAGTAAACGACCAAGTCCGGTAATTTTCTCAGATTTGAAAGTCCAGATATTGTTGAATATAAAATTATTAATTATCGCAAGTTCTGTTGCTGCCGCCCAAATTACAGGCTCCGGCCAATCAAATCTACTAAAAAAGTAAAGTCCTAGTGCATTTACCAAATATCCTGCGAATCCGACCGTACCAAATTTAATAAACTTTGCTTTATCTTTGATTCCTAAAATTATTGCGACTTTAAAAGTTGCAATCATCTCTTTCGTATTGAATTTTGACTTATCAGTTGTCCTTGGTCTAAATTCCAGTGGTACTTCTACTACTTTTTTTGCATTTTTAATTGATTGGTATAAAAGATCAACTTTGTACGCGAACCTTTCTCTCTCCATAAGATTGTCTAAGTCAATTCTATCCAAAACCCCTTTAACTTTAGTCAATCTGAAACCGGTTGTTAAATCATGAAGGGAAGGTTTAAGTAAAACTAGTCTTATAAATAAATTGCCCGCGAAACTTATGAAGCGTCTTGAAAATGCCCATTCTTTTGGAACAGATCCTCCTGGAATATAACGAGAACCAATAACGTAATCAGCTCCTCCTAAGTATGCATCTACCATAGGTTTTACAAACTGCGGCGGGTGCTGCCCATCAGCATCCATTTCCATAACCGCATCAGCCCCTAATTTAGCTACAGCGTATTTAAAACCGGCCACATAAGCATGACCCAAACCTTTTTTCTCGCCCTGTTGGACTATGTGAAGATTTTCCCTTTTCCTCATTTCCTGTTCCACAATCTGGGTCATTCCGTCCGTTGAATTATTGTCTGCTACAAGAAGATGCATGTCAGCGGAGATTTTGGGAAAGACCTCCTCAAATAAGGTATCCATCATCCTTTTAATGTTTTCTGCTTCATTCCAAGCAGCCATCACAATTACAACTTTTTCCATCAAATCAATCGTAGCAGAAAGGCTTGAAATAATACAAGAGGACCTGCACCTTAGAGGTGAGATAGGTTCACACATTGGAGTTAGGATACTAACGCTCCAATGTTAAATGCTTAATATCGTCAAGCTTCCTCTGATAATCGGCCTGATTGTAAATAAATTTTTTGTATGCCTTTTTATTCTTGAAAAAACCCAAAACCAATTCTTTATTGCAAAGATCTAAATAAGACTTATCTAAATATTCCGACAATGAGAAGTAAGGATACTTTTCAAGTTCTTCAATGTCTCTTACAACGTGCGAACTATAAGGGTTAAGATGGATATAACGTTGAACATGTAAAAGTTGCTCATCCGTTTCTATTCGTACGGCTTTAAATTTTCCTTGATAAATTGGTCCAAATCTTTTATTTTTGACATTAAGATAACGTGTGTAGCTATTTGAAATATTACTCATAAATGAGGAAATACCATTATTACTTTTTTGTTTCAAAAGAAGATGTAAATGATTCGGCATCAAACAATAAGCAATAATCTCTACTAAGATATCGCCTTTTTTCTTAAACTTTTCAATAATTTCCAGCCTTCTATCTTTTGGTAAACGAATAAAGAAGGAATACCTTAATGGCGGGTACGCATGTTGATAATAGGAAATAGTAGCAATTTTTCGCTCATAATCTTTTTTGTTAAAGAATATAGGTTGTGAAGCAATTCCTCGATTAACAACGTGATAAATCTCATCGTTTACAAGAGGAACTCCTCTACCTGGCATAACTTAAATTTAATCTAAAATACCAAACGTGTAAATAGGCTTTCACCTCTAAGGTGATTTTGTTTCTTGGTTATAATCTTTGATAGACGGAACTATTCCTTTGTATGCGCCTTCGAGAGAGATTGTATCTACTTGTCTACATGCATCATAAATACTTTCTTGTACTGCTTTTGCAGCAATCTGCCCAATAATATCTACATCTAAATCTTTCCAATAACTTCCTCGCGCTTTTGTTTTTGCATCCGAGAACATAAATGAATCTATTTCTTCCGTTGAGAATACAAATACAGTGTCACCATCAAGACCTGTATTCGCAGGATTTATTGCTCTTATCTGTCCATGTGTAGCTAAATGTGCAACTCGTTCATAATGTTCACGCGTATGAAGATTAACGTTTGTTCCAACAACAGTAATAGTCGTGTTTGTCTCTTTTTGGGTTACAAAATCCGAAAAACTTTCAAATGTAAGAAATTCTCCATCTTTTTCAACATTTCTGTTCCCAGCAAGAATTTTTCCGTCAGGGAGAATAATATTACCGATAGCATTTACGACAGATAAAGCACTCACAATAGCTCCGTTACTCAGATCTATTAGGCTACAACCCACTCCTGCTTTCATCCCAGCAAATATCTTTCCATTATCAAAGTATCGAAACTTACCCACAGATGTTCCAGTTCCAGCACCAACATTACCTCGTTCCACAGGATTAGCTGAAGCGTTATCAACTGCTTCTCTACCATACAAAGGATTAAATTTCTCGATTCTCGTACCTAAGTCAAAAACAATAGCTCCGGTTAGATTAGGATTAATGATTTTAAAAACTTTTTCACCAATTTCTTTTTCAATTAATCGTTTTATAATCTCTCCAGCAGCTTGTAAGCCCGACCAACTACCACCTGATATAAATATTGCATTTGCTCTGTTGTCACTCTTGCCATTACGAAACGTATCTGTATTAAAAGTACCCGTAGAACCTCCATAGCATTTATATGCAACTGGTAAATCTCTATCAAAAAGTACCACAGTAGTACCCGTCATCTTATCAAGATGTGTGGAATGGCCAACCTTAACACTTTTCAACGCCGTAAGAGTATTATTCATTTATTTAAAGTATAGCAAAAATTACCCTAATTATTACTGAAGGCATAGCTAGTTGCACTTAACAACTATTCGTAGCGTATTGCCTCAATACTTCGACAAGCTCAGTATTTCGGCTATTCGTACCGAATAGCCTCAATCGGCGGAAGCTTTGCTGCGCGACGGGCGGGGAATACTCCAAAAAATATTCCAATTCCTGAAGAAACGGCTATTGCTATAAATACTGCCAAAAGATTAAGAGAGACCGGGAAAAATCTACGAACAATCAATACTATTAATGATGCGATGATCAATCCTAGACTACCTCCGAAAATTGAAAGAAGAACACTTTCAGTCAAAAATTGCTTTAAAATATCCCACTGAGTTGCTCCAACAGCCCGTCTAATACCGACTTCTTTAGTACGTTCAGTAACTGTAGCATACATGATATTCATTATGCCAATTCCTCCAACCAAAAGTGATATTGATCCAATAGCCACAAGTATCGCGTTTACAATTGAAAATATTTGATTAACCGTTGAAAGAATCTCAGTTTGCTCGGTAACTGTGAAGTCCCCTTTTTTGTAGCGTTTAAGAAGTATCTCCTCAGCCCGTCTTTTAATCACTTCAATGCTCTTCTCATCTGTTGTACCCAAATAAATTGTAAAAAAGGTTTTACCAGAATTTAGTGTTCCAAAAGAGGTTTTGTAGGGAGTTATAACACCATTGTCTTGCTCACGATCACCCTTTTTTTTGGCTACTCCTATTACTTTAAAACGCTGTTCACCAACCCTTATTGTTTTCCCTACAGCGTCTTTCGAATCTTCATAAAGACCGTCGGCCAGGTTTTGCCCCAAGACCGCAACTTTTGTCCGTGCTGTTAAATCGCTTTTTGTAAAAAACTTTCCCTCTAATGTTTCTAAATTCAGTATTTTAAAAGCTTGTTCATTTGTGCCCATGAAATATCCAAATTTCCTTTCTGTCTCAGACTCAATCACGCTACTTTTCATAAACAAGGGAACGACATAATCTGCTTCGCTTATACGAGTTAAGCTCAAGTAATCTTTCTCGTCAAAGTCAGCACCCCCTGCAAACCCCGGTCCGAAATTCGCAATTCCCCCACCTTCTTCACTTGAAGAAATATTTCCAGGAAAAATAATTACTAAATTTGCTCCCAAGCTTTCAAACTGCTGTCTTAAATAATTTTTAAGTCCTAACCCAAGTGCTATTAGAAGAACCACAGAGAGTACACCAATCATAATTCCAAGTGATGTTAATAAACTCCTTACCTTATTTCTCTTGAAACCCTCAAGAGCTGCCTTGACTAAATGCCAACCATTTTGTATTTTCATAATCTTATAGATACTTCTCAACAATTTTCCCATCCTTAATATATATTCGCCTTTTGGTCTTTTTTGCAATTTCTTTCTCATGAGTAACAATAATTACTGTTACACCCAACTCCTTATTCAAAGAGCTAAGAAGTTTGATAATCTCATCCCCAGTTTTACTATCCAAATTTCCTGTCGGCTCATCCGCAAGAATTACTTTCGGTTTCATAATAAGTGCCCTCGCTATTGCTACTCTTTGTTGCTGCCCTCCAGAAATCTTGTTTGGGAAAAAATTCCTTCTATCAAATATTCCAAAGTGAGTGAGTAACTCATCCGCACGCTTTATTGGATCAAAGTCGAGATCGCGCTTGCTGTATTTAGTAGGAAGTAAAACGTTCTCAAGAACTGTAAATCGATTTATTAGATTAAACTGCTGAAAAACAAATCCAACTGTCTTATTACGAATCTTGGAAAGATCGGTATCAGAAAGTTTAGATACATCTTTTCCCTCTAAAATAACTTTTCCGGAAGTAGGCTGCTCAAGTAAACCAATAAGGTACATAAGTGTAGATTTTCCAGAACCTGATGTACCTAATATTCCAATATAATCTTTGTCTTTAATTTCTAAATTTATATTGCATACTGCTTTAACTTCCTCATCTCCCAAAAAATAAGATTTGCATACATTTACTAACTTAATCATATACCATGTCGCCCTCTTTTATGTCTCCCTTAATTTCAATTCTTTTTTCCCCCTCTAAACCAGTTTTTACGTATACTTTATTATTCTTTTTTCCAAGATTTACATATCTTCCTTTTGCATCTGTTTTAACAAAATTAGGAGGCACAAACAAAACAGCGTCTTTTTCGATAAGTATAAATTTTGCGTCACCAGACATACCTATTCTTACTTTTTGTATATTGATATTTGAAGATAACTTCACTTTAACCTCGTATATTGTTCCCACCTCACCCGATTTTGGGGTAAAACTTATATAAATAACTTCGCCTTCTATTTCCTCATCTGAAAATGGATCAAGTACAACTTTTACTTTTTGACCGATTTTTAAATCTGTAACTTCTGATTGGTCTGCGCTAACCGCAAAATAAATTGTTTTTGGATTAACAATTTCAATTTGAGACTCAGTAAGGGTCGTATTTATTCCTGTGAAAGGATGTGTAATATTTGTGACCACTCCATCAAACGGTGCCTTAAGGGATAAGCTTGTCAAATTTTTTCGCGCAATTACATAAGCTCTATAGGCTTTATCTCTATTTGTTTCAGCAATCGTTCTTGTTTCACGTTGATTAAAACTTTCATCATTTTCGTGTCCTTGAACATCGTCGTATGTTTTGGCTAACGATGCATCATACCTTCGCAGATCTGACTCTGCCTGCAAAAATGTTTGTTGAGTATTGGTGGAATCTAATTTAGCCAAAACCTCTCCTTTTTTAGCAACTTGCCCCTCTGCCACACCCACAAAATTAAGTTCCCCTGAAGAAAGAAAGGAAAGACTCGCGTGTTCCTCTGCTCTGATTTCTCCTGATAAAATCAATTCCTCTTGTACTGTACCTTTGTATACTCGTGCAGTTTCAACCTCACCGTTTCTTCCTGATACAATAAATCTTGCTCCTAATATTGCTACAACGATTATTACCAAAACAAGAATTAATCGTCTTCTGGTTTTAAATATTCTTCTTAAAATATTAGGTTTCTGTCTTTTATCATCCATATATTGCCACACACTATTGCATAAAAAAACGCTATTTACATAGCGCCAAGACATTTTATACCTAAAGAGAAACAATTTCTAGTTGGATCTTAAACCGACGACAGAAGCAAATCTTCCTTTGTCTTTATGTCCTTCTTTCGCATCTCTAAAGTGGGAGAAAAAATGCTTATCTCTAATAGTGTCGATTTTGCTGTCAAAAATATTTTCTTCGGCAACTCCGCAGTCAATTAATTGTTTTTTAGTAAAACCTACTAAATCAACTTCGTAATAAGGTCCGACCTTATTGATAAATTCGCTCCATCTTGGATCGTCTTTTTGACTTGGATTTTCTTTCACAAATGATTCTTTGTAAACACATGGCCCTATTCCTACCACAATATTTTTAGGTTTACATTCATATTCGGCCTTCATTTTCTTTACAGCCTTTTTCGCAATTTCCAAATCCACTCCTTTCCAACCAGCATGGACGTTTGCAACAATTTCTTTTTTCGGATCGTAAATAATTAAAGGCAGGCAATCAGCAACCAAGAGAAAAAGATATAATCCTTTCTCGTTAGTTACTAACCCGTCAACCTTAACCGCATAGTTATAATCTCTCATACTAACTCCTGCCACTTTTTGATCTGCAATAGTCACCCGATCCCTATGTTGTACCCACATGCAGATACACGAGTCAATTGAAAGACCAGGTTTAGAAAGAAACTTTTCCCTGTTTTTTACAACCTGATCAAAATTTCTAACCTTATAGAGTATTGAGTTTGCCATATTTCCTTCGTCAATTGTTGAAAATGAGTGGAAGAGTTTTGGAAATCTAAGAAGTTCGGGAATTTGATACATAGTTGAAGTATACTATAGCCATGAAGATTGATATTTTGACGATTTTTCCCGACATGTTTAAAGGGCCTTTTGACACATCTATGCTTAAAAAAGCAAAAGACGATAATTTGGTCGAAATAAATATTCACGACTTAAGAGCCTGGTCAAAAGATACTCACAAAACTGTTGATGATAGGCCGTATGGAGGAGGCCCTGGAATGATTATCCGCGTCGACATTGTCGACCGCGCAATTTCCAATTTCCAATTTCCAATTTCCAAAAAGGAAAAGGGGAGAATTATTTTACTTTCTGCCAAGGGAAAGATCTTTACCCAGAAAAAAGCACTTGAATATTCGAAGCTTGATCAGCTAATTTTAATTGCTGGACATTATGAAGGGGTAGACGAAAGAGTTGCAGAGCACCTCGCTGATGAAGAAGTTTCAATCGGAGAATACGTGCTCACAGGCGGTGAACTTCCTGCTATGGTTTTAGTCGATACGGTAGTTCGCCTTATCCCCGGAGTTTTGGGTAACCCCCAATCCCTGTCCGAAGAGTCCTTCTCACCAATCACCAATCACCAACCAGCGAAGCTGACCAAGCTCCGCTTATCACTAATCACCTCAACCGAATATCCTCAATACACTCGACCCGAAAATTATAAAGAGTGGAAAGTTCCTGATGTTTTATTATCAGGAAATCACAAAGAAATTGAAAAATGGAAGGTAGAACACGCTCGTAAAAGTACAAGAAAGAAGTAAAATTATTTTTCTCCCAAGCCTTGAGTAACTAGTTTATCTACTATTTCGCGCCATGTGCTGAATTTGATTCCAAGTTTTGCTTCCGTAACTCCTACTTTTAAGCCGCCAAATTTCGGATAGCGATAGGAAGGATTTCCTGTTTTTTCCAAAAACTCTCTCAATGTTGTACCCTCAACGGCATTTGTTACACCTCGGGTTTTTTCCAGCATATAAGAAATTAGCTTATGGGGAGTTGTAGTATCAGAGCACGCGTGAAATATTCCTTTGTGGCCGTCAATAATTATCTTATCGAGTGCTTTACAAACTTCATCAATAAAACTTACTGAAATTTGCTGATCCGTGAACATTGGATATAACTTACCTTCGTCATAAAGTTTTAAAGGTTTTCTCAAAAAATCAAGTTTACCCTCAAATTCTGTTCTCACTGGATATATTATTCTTAAAATTGTTGCAGAATCTCCCAAAACTTCTTGAACAGCCTTTTCTGCCTCTCCCTTCGTGAAGCCATACCAAGTCACTCTCGTTGGATCAGTCTCGCGCGGGTGATCCTCTTTGTACGGTCCTGGGTCATCCGAATTTCCGGAAAATACTCCATCCGTTGAAATATGGACAAAGTGGACTTTTGCTTTATAAGGCCTTACTGCCTCGACAAGATTTCGAGTCCCTTCGACATTTACCTGCCAGCAAGCGCCATCTTTATTTCCTCTTTCTTCTTCGGCCGCATTAAGGTCGGTGAAAGCTGCGAAATGGACAACAGCGGAAAAATTGTAACTGGAAAGTACGGCTTTAATTTCGGAAGGGTTTGTGATATCCAACTCAACTTGTTTTGGAAGATGTAAAAAGTTTTTCCTTTCGGAAATTTCAACAAATCTGGATCCAACTAGTCCCTCAGAACCCGTAACTAAAATTAAACCTTTCACAATTAACTATTATCGCAATTTCTATCTAAAAGGTAAACTAATACTTTTTGGAGTGTACTTTATTCGGCTTTTGGTCCTTCAGTACGAGAAGGTCTACCCATTGGAACTGCGTCTCCACCTTTACTTGTGAGTGGAATTAGTTCTTCTGTACGCCTGTTCGGATCTAAAGGGTTAGTAGTGGCAGAACTGAATCTTTTAGCTCTTTCTGGAGTTGTAACCCAACCCCCATAAAGAGGTTGCTCCGGTTCGCGCTCCACACTACCAGGATCTTGTTCTGCTCTTCCCTCTAATTTTTCTACTGCCATTAATTTGTATTATAAGTTAATTAAGAAAAGAAGTAAATAAAGTTTGTTGTTATCAAAATTTCTCAGGATAAAGTTCCCGTAAGGTCGGGTTTTTTCTATCTCTTTCTGAAATTATCGGATCTTTTATTGGCCACTCAATTGCCAAGTCAGGATCGTTCCAGGCAATCCCTTTTGCCTTACTGTTGTCCCAATACTCATCAACGATATACATGTAATGTAAGGGTTTATCGCCCAAAACGCAAACCGAGTTTCCAACTCCTGGAGCAACATAAATCGCAGTATGTGGAGAGTCTTTTTTACTATTATCAAATATGAAAGTTTCTACTTTTTTGAAAGTCTTAGAATCCGGCCTTGTGTCGACAAAGGCGGCAAAGACTTTTCCTGTAACCGGATAAATTATTTTTTGCCATTCTTCGGTGTGAATTGCTCTTATTACTTTTGGAAGTGAATATGAATGGCTCCACTGAACCGGATTAAACTTACGCCCAATAACTTCTTCCAATTCATTCAAACGAAATATTTCGTGGAAAAATCCCCGCTCATCAGGATATGTCGGTCGTTCAATCAATAAAAGCCCAGGGATAGAAGTTTTTTTGATAGTGTCGCTCATTTTTGACCGGTTTTAGCGTAAAGAGCCTCCGCTTCCTTTTTTAAAGGCCTCCACCACCACTCATTTTCCTTATACCATTCTACTGTTTTTTCAAGATAGGCATCAAACTCATATTTTGCCTTCCATCCCAACTCGCTTCTTATTTTTTTAGTTGAGAGAAGATAGCGTTTGTCGTGCCCCGCACGGTCGGGAACATACTTTTTATAACTTTTGGGTTTTCCAAAAATTTTCAGTAAAGAGTCGGCAATATCTTCAACACTTTTTTCAACCCCAGTTCCTATGCTATACATCTCACCAACCTTACCTTTTCTAATTACAATATCCACAGCCTCGTTGTGGTCGTCCACATAAATCCACTCTCTGCGATTCTGACTACTTTTATAAAGGGGTATCTTTTGGTTATCAATCAGGTTTGTAATAAATCGAGGAATAATTTTTTCAGGAAATTGATATGGACCATAATTATTTGAACAATGACTAATTGTTACTGGGGATCCAAAAGTATGGTAGTAAGCCATTACAACATGATCAGCCGCTGCTTTCGATGCATTGTAAGGAGTTCTTGGACGAAAAGGATCTTCTTCCTTAAAAGCACGTTTCTCATTAAGTTCTAATTCTCCAAATACTTCGCATGTTGAAATGTGGTGAAATCTTTTTACATTTTGCCTTTTGGCTGCCTCGAGCAAAATTTGAGTTCCAAGAACGTTTGTCCGAACAAAGATACCCGGATCCTGAATTGCACGATCGTTGTGGGACTCTGCCGCAAAGTTCACAACCACCTCAATTCCTTCTGTTGCTTTTAGAGTAGTTTTTAAATCACCAATATCACCTTTTATAAATGTGTAGTTTTTGTTTTTTGAAAAATCCTCAGTTGTTTCCAATCTTCCTGCGTAAGTAAGCTTATCTAGATTGGTAATTTTATCCTTTGGGTATTTTTCCAACCAATACCGGATGAAGTTGCTTCCTATGAATCCTGCTCCACCCGTTACTAAAAGTTTCATATTGTACGACTACCATACAAGGACAGTCCCCGCATGGTGTATATAGTACTTAAAGTCTCACTTGGCTTTTTTCGCCGACAAAAAGTTCCAGACAATTTGAATGACCGTTTACATCAGTTACTTCTGTTCCAGATCCAATTAAACTATTATCAATAGGCTGCTTAACATTAAGAATTTTAACTCCTTCCATTAGAACACTATTTTCTAAACTGCTGTTTTGAATATCACAATCACTCGATATAGAAGAATATGGACCTACATATGAATTTACAATTGTCGCATTATCACCAATTATTGAAGGCCCACGCATATTTGAATTTTTAATTTTACAACCACTTCCTATACTTACTCTTCCCTGTACAGTATTTCCAACTCCAACTTTACTTTTTATTTCTCCATTAGCGATCCTATCCAAAAGAACCTGGTTTGCTTCAATCCAGTCGTTAAATTTACCCGGATCAAGCCACTTACCCTTATACTCCAAAACATCAACACGGTAACCCTTCTTAATAAGCCATTTATATGGTTCCACTATTTCGTATTCTCCCCTTTCAGAAGGTTTTATTTCATCTTTCCCTTTGAAACAATTAAAAATTAAGCTATCAAAAAAATAAATTCCAGGTATTGCATAATCGTTCGGCGGTCTGGAAGGTTTCTCTAAATAATCTATAAGTCTTCCTTTTTTATCAAATATTGGCACGCCCAATCGCCAATTTTCAGGATGCTTAATTTTGGCTACCAAACCATCGGGCTTTTCTTTTTCGAAATATTCAACTAATTCTTTAATTCCTTCGCTGAATATGTTATCTCCAAGATGTAAGAAGAACCTATCTCCTTTGATATGTTCTTCACAAACCTGAATTATGTTAGCAAGCCCCAAAGGCTTCTCCTGAAGTACATAGGTAAAATTTAATCCCCATCTTTTGCCGTCTCCCAGATGTTTTTGTACAATCTCAAGCCAACCCGGGTTATATGTAATAATTACATCCTTTATTCCCGCCTCTGCAACTGACTCTATTGGATAAAAAATAAGGGGTTTATTTGCGATAGGTATGAAGTGTTTATTTGTCGAGAAAGTGAGTGGCTGCATTCGCGTCCCGCGACCGCCTGTTGGAATTATTGCCTTCATATATTTTTTAGCACGTTCAATATTAGCAAAGTCACCTTACTATAGCAAAATTATATAATTTCTGCAGTAACTACAAATCTTTTTGTATCCAAAAACCCTGAACAAGTATAAAGTGTCATTCTTTTATCCTCGGAATTATTCAGAATCTGAGTTTGAGAAGATGTTACTTCCTGAGTGTGGGTAACTACAAATCTTTTTTGGCTTCCATCTGAAAAAATAATTTCGATAACCTGTCCCGGAACTGCTCGAGTAAGGTTTCCCAAAAGATTATTCCAGTTATGTCCGTAGAAAATGCTATTGCCAGTCTCCCCGGGGTTTGCTGAGCTAGTCAAATATGAAACCCCTTTGGTTGTTGTTTCCCATTTTCCACCAGTATTATTTGCAGGAACAACCGGTAAATATATTTCCAGATCAGATATAGAAAGGGCTATGGGGTGTGCATTTTGTCCATCTTTATTTCCACTGAACTCTATCTCGTTAATCCCATCAAAAGCTAATCGCCTTGGATTATACCTTTGCCAAACTAGAAAAGCGGAGGCCAAAAGAAAACCTATTCCTAAGATAATAAGTAGATTGGCAAGAAAATTTCTCATGAGAGTAATAAATTTAAATATGAGAAGAGCTTTTCTTTTTTAGAAGTACTCCAAGAAGAGTTGATGTAAATCCTATTGATCCGACTAAAACGATTGTCTGTAAATTTCCTGTAGCTGCCAGACCTAAAACATTCCCAGTGGAAGCACCAAGAACCTGACCACCACTTGATGGAAGAGAAGGCATACAGTCATTAACTGCATAAACAACAAAATAGTATTGGGTGTTTGGGTCAAGCGAGCCGATTGTGTAACTGGTTACATTTCCGGTATTAGGAACTCCGTAAGGGTAATTTCCAACCGCAGGTCCGTAGGCAATTGTGTAGTGTGTTGCAATATCTACTTTTGTCCAGGAAATTGTTGCAGTTGTTCCGCTTTTAACAATTGAAGTAACAACAGGTGCGTTTGGTCTATCTGAATTACAAACCGGTGCTCCAGTGCTTCCACTAGATGACGTTGTTGTTATCCCGCTTCCACCGCAGGCATATGGACTATTGAAAGCCATATAGCCGCTAGCATCCAATCCCCAAGGAGTACCGCTTGGGACAAAAACCCAACCCAAATTAACCAAAGTATCTATTTCATCCTGATCAAGGGAACTTATTTTCCACCAATTTGTCTGAACTCCTGAGCCGTCTACCGAACAAAAACACTGAACGTGGTCGCCACTGGTAAGGTCATATACTCCATCACTACCCAAACGAAGGTTTGATTCACCGGCAATTGCATGCTGGCCATCGGTGTACAAAACTCTAAGTGTTCCACCCGGATTTGAACATGCCGGAAAAGAAGGTATTATTTGGGCTTTCGCGAAATTAGGACCAATTAATGATAGAAAGATTAACCCAATTAATAATAATATTACACGAATTAAGTTCATTTTTTGGAAGCAGGCGAAAAGGCAGATTACTACATTATTGTATCATTATAGGATTGTGATTGCAAATTGAATCTTTCAAGTTTGATATTATCCCAAAATATGTAACGCTCTTAACCATGTGGGGCGTCTTTCCACTTTTTTTTCTTCAAAATTTTCACCATTACTATTGCTTTGTGTTAAAAACCCAAGAAGTCTTGTGGCTGCATTATCAGGCAGATCTACATCAATTAGTTTAATCGGTTGATCTTGATGGATGTCATTTTTCAATATAGCCCCATCAGATAAACCTACAGGCAGAAATCCATCCGAAGATTCAATCTTATCTATATTCCCGTATACCAAGTTTCCACCGATTCCGTCCAGCTTTTGACCTTTTTTAAGATCGAATTTAGCGACGGCTATAGTTTTAGTCCTTGGATTAGTACTGTTATTTATCGTCTCTTGCCTAAAAAGGACTACCTTAGCAATTGTTCCTGCAACATCCAAGTGACAAAGGTGATATGGTTCAAAAAGTACATATCGGGGGCCGTCTCCCAATCCAAGATATCTTAAATATTTCGCTTGGTGAGGATCTTTATGTTCAACTATCAAAAAAATTCCCGGGAAAAGCTTCAAACCTATTACATAGTCAACGATTCCGCCTTCGGGGATTTCATTCCAGTTAAATTTATCTAGTACTTCTTTTATATCCTCGACCTGAGGCCCTTTCATTCCAAACTGAAGTAGGTCCATTCCCAGATAATTTGCAACCAAACTCATCTCGATTGATTGCTTGGTTCCGTCAGTAAAAGATACTGTTTGACGAACGTTAAGACCTTTGTCGTCGGCCCATGGCTGCATTTTAACCTGGGTTGCATGCCTATCCATATATCGCTTCATGTTTCCAGCAACAAGAACTTTGAACCCTTGCATTTTTGCCTGAGAAATCATACGAGTCAGGCTTCCGGGTTGGTCACCCACAACGTCAGTAATAACTACACCATAAAGATCGGCTAGTTTTTTAAGTTCCGTACCAGCGACTTCCTGTAATTCCGGGTTCATAGTTATAAAGTGTTTTCTTGCTTTTACCGTTCGGAGTCCAATCTCAGTTCCGTAGGCAACAGTACCTGTCATTTCCAGAACAACTTCATTTTCATAAGTTTCAATTAATGAAAGATCATCGGAGACACAAATGTAGCCCTTATCTGCAAAGTCCTTTATTTTTTGCGGGTTACTCTCAATTTTGACTTTGAATCCTCGCTCTTCAAGATACTTTTTTGATTCCTTTGGGCGTCTTGAAATAAGAAGAGGAACGCGCATTCCAACAACATTCCTTACAGCACTCACAAAACCAAAACCCATAAAGCCTAAGCCCGCGACAATTACGTCTATAGGCTTTTCCCTCTTTTCCAATAATTTCCAAATATAATCGTACATTTTTAAGTTTGCGGCAGTTTACCTTGGGGCAGATTGTAAACAGTATCGAGTGATTATATCACTATAGGATTTAAGATGCAAATTGATTTAAGACTAGTTTCAGAATTCCCCGAGTCTCCTCACTCGGGGGTGAATGAACCTAGGATAGGAGCCTGTCGCTGAAAGCGACTATCTTAAAAAAAGATGCCCCAAGCTCCGTGCTTGGGGAGGCTTCACTTAAACAGGTTAAAGAAAAATTTCTCAATTTTGAATATAAAATTCTCAGGATTTCGAATAAGGATTATTTGCCCTTTAACCGCACCAACTGCTATCTGGCTTTGAAAATAACCATCCTTTTCAACTTTGAGCATCGCCTCGTTGGAAAGATAAGGAATTGTAAACTCTCCGTTTTCATTTGTTATTGTAGTTTTTATTCCAACGTTAACCTTTGCTCCTTCAACAGGCTTTTGGATCTGATTTACAATTTTTCCAGTCAACATTTTAGGCTTGAAAAAAGTTTCAAGAACTCCAACAACTATTCTTTCGGACCCATCATCATTCCATAATTTAGTGCTTCCTCCAAAAGAGACCCAATAATTTACTCCTATTAAATCATTAACCTCTGACAACCTTTCTAAAGAATCTTGAACCCAAATATATTGTTCGAGCTCAGAAAAATTTCCATGGATATCAGGAATTGGGGCGCCGAATTCGCCAAGGACGACCCTTCCACCGCTTCTTTGGGCAATTTTTTTTACATCAGCCGCAAGCCCTTCAGGTGTTGCAACATAATGATCAATAACAACAATTCCGCCAAGAGCTTTTGTAGTTTCCTTGTCCATAACAAGATTAGCGACATCACCATTCATAGGAATAAAGTTAGACCGCACGTTTTTCCCGACTTTTCTGAAAGAATCGTTTGTCACCTTATATTCATCGATTAAAAATTTTCTATAACCGCGAACGTCGCCTGTTAGCCTCGGATCGCCCAGTGCACCATTCTCACATTCAGGACAGGAACTAAAAACGTCTCCGTCTTCAAACAATTCCCCATTAGACAAGATAAACTCTTTAGTTTTTTCGATATGTTCTTCTTTTGATATTCTCGGGTAACCAAACCAACTTTCCCATCCTGCTAAATTCCCCCTGAACCAAACTTTTAAACCATATTTTCTTGCAGTTGAAACCCACCGCTTCATAAAAGGTAAAAATTCCGCATCGTATGGAGTACCAATTGCTATATGGGTAGCACCTGTCCCTGCAATTAATGAAACCTGTTTATCAATTACCAAATCAAAAGAAACATCATTTGCTTTTTCTCTTGCAATATCACGCGAGTACTTAACAGTATCGATAGACTGAACTTCCCACCACACTTTTTGGCTATCTGTTACTGACGCAACCCGGGAAAAATTCGAGGAACGTAAAAATACTGTCATTATGACTGCCAGCGTTACTATTAAAGTTATTAAAGCGAATTTAGTCTTAATCATTTTTGTTTACCAAATGTAGGTCCTGTATTTAAATCCCCAAGGTATTTTTCATCCAATTCGTAAATATCTGCGAAAGGATAACTGTCAACAAGAATATATTTTTTGAATCCTTCTGAGCGACTTACGTCCTTCCAAACTAAATCATTGTCGTCATGTGTCCGCATTACAATCCAGCGGGCCCATCTGTCAGGTGCTGTTGTGGCCGACTCCCAATACGCTCCGGTTCCTTCGTGAATAAATTTTTTCATAGGAAGTCCTGAAGAAAAAATTATTGCATCATGGGATGCTGCTGAAATTAATATAAAACCGGTCCTATCCTTTGCATTTCTCGAAAGCCAGCCTGAGACTTCAGTAACGTTTTTCTGGCTTGATCCTACTCTTGCATCATCGATTGCAACAGAATCTCCGCTTGAGAATGCAAAAAACGTTGTAAAAGCAAACAGTCCAATAAAAGTCCACCGCAAGTTTTTTAATTTATCAACCAGAAATCCTGTAAATACAGCAATTGCCGGAAGAAGCATAATTCCATATCGGACATTAAACCAAGTATTTCCTGAGATTCCTTGAATAAACAAAACAGAGTGACCTAAAAATAAGGCCAGGACATTAAAAAACAAAGGGGCAAGAAGTGCCATTGCCGCAACTTTTATCTCTGTTTTAATTTTTGAAAACCACAAGGCAATCAATCCAAAAAGCCCTAAGATGACCGTGAAGGCATATGAATTGTAAATTAGTGCATAAAGATAAAGAACTGTTGATAAAACGATGTTGTATTTCGTGTGCAATTCTCCTGCGGCTTCAAGCTGGGCTTGCTGGGTGCGAGCCGAGAAAGGGCCGAATGCAAAATACAAAGGATCTTTAAAAATCACTAAGTTCCACAAAAACCACAAAGCTATACCGAAACCCGCCAGAGTTGAAAAAAGAATAAGCTTCCCTTCGGTTTCTTGGTAAACTTCTTTCAATTGCCCAAGACTTATTTTAAATCCGTGTTTAATGAGAACTTTTACGGCAACTAATAATGCCGCAAATAAAAATAAAAACCATCCGTCGTAACGAGTTAGTGTCGAGAGCATTATAAAAAATGCTGATTTAATCAAATAAAGTACTTCCTCCTTTTTCGCCCAAAGAAGTAGGTAATAGCATCCTATCGTCATCGTTGCCATTAGAAGAAGTTCCGTCATAGCCGTTGATTGAAGATACAAAATGTTTAAGTTGGCGACGAACACAATAACTCCAAAAAATCTTCCTAAAAGCCCCGCTCCCAAACTTTTTAGGAAAAGGTAAATAATCACTCCCATTGAAACGAATGAAACCATGGAAACCAATGCTCCTGATAATCCAGAATGCCAGAAAATATCAATCCAAATGGTTGGAATCATTAATACATGGGGAAGAGGTAGCCAGACAGATCCTAATTGAGCGATTCCGGGTTTCAATCCTTCAACAACTCGGCGCCCTATGTCTAAGTGAGACCTGGCATCGTTATACGCCAACCCCAATCCGTTGAGGTAATAAAAGAGAAACAATAAAATTGAAAGAATTGTTAAAACAAAAACAATAAGGCTCAATGCATTTCTTTCAATCCAGTTTTGGATGTTACTAAGTGTATGTTTTTGAATTGATAAACTTAGGGTGAAATTTGGCATTTTCATATCAAATCCTCTCGCCCTCCGTAGCTTTACGCGAAGGAGGGTCCTTTCTAGCAGTCAAATACAAATAAATAATTTGTCCGGTCATAACTATAATTATTGACCCGACAACCATAAAAAAGTATTGTCGTGCGGTTACATAATCCTTCCCAAATGTTTGAAAAACAAATGACTTTGAACCGTTATTACTTAAAAACTCCCAATTTCGAAGATATGTATAATGTTCCTTTTTTCCAGAAATTGGTTCCAGTGCAACAGCTTCGACTTTCGGAGGAATTTTATTTGAAGTAAGAGCCCCCAAGGTACTTACCGAAATAGAGTAAGCTGCTAATACGAGAAATAGAATTAAAACCAATCCTCTTCCTCTGAATTTTGTCAAAGTAAACGCTACAAATATCGATAAAAGTGCGTATGAGGGTATTAGATAGCGTGACCCAAAAGCCCAACCTCCCCAAGGGTCTCCCCACATTGAATATACTGCGATATTCATCCCAATCAAAGCCAAGAGAAGCGCTGTTACCTTGGGTATTTTTACATAAGAATAATAAATTCCGATTAAGGATAATAACAGCACGGGAGTAAATACTAAAATTCCTCTTTCATCACTTACTAGATGCAGATACAAACCTTTTATAAAGTTTCTTGTTTTGAAAAAACCAATGGGGGTTTTTCCCTTATTTAAGGTTTCGGCTTCCAGCACTTTACCTTCCCTTCTTAATAAATCTTCTCTAAATAAAGGACTACCGTCTACATCAAAATCCTTTACTGACCGTACAGTACCCGCCAATTGCAGTGGGTCTCCATAAGATACTTTATGTACCCACAAAAAAAGTGATACAGGAATCAGGATTGTAATGAAACTTATAAGACCTAATATTTTAATATTTAATTTCACGCGATTATCTATATCTTCAATCGGAAACACCCTGCCCAGCGCATATATACCTATCGGCAGAAATAAGAAAAAATTCGGATAATCTGCTATCAGAGAACCCACGACCAAAATCCAAACGAAAAATAATGGCAAAATTCCTTTGTATTTCACAAGTAAGAATATGCTCAAAAGCATGAGGAAAACTGTTACATGATGTTGATATAAAGTAACGGCATATGCAAAGGCGGGTGTCCCAAAAAGAAAAACCAATCCGGCCAACGAAGAAGCAATCCCGTTTGCACCTAGTTTTTTGGCAACTCCCATAATAAGAAGGGCGTTAGCTAAAGCAAAAAGAGCAATCACTGCAAAACTACCAAACTGCGATACATTAAAATACTTACCAATAATATATCCCGGAGCAGCAATTATTGATACTCCTGGGTCGAACAAAGAAACATATTTACCATCCTGATATCCCAAATCCGGTGTAACAGTTTTTGCCACAGGTAATGAAAAATGGAATGATTTATCTTCGATCAATGAGTAAATCAACGCAAATCTCCCTTTTTCCGGAGATAACTCTAACGGCCCATCGTCTTTGAAATATAAAGAATTAAGTGTTTCTGTAGTTGGATTTCCATAAACTCCACGTATACTCAGTGCCAATATTGAAACAGTAAAAAGCAAAAAAAGAATAAAAAATACTGGTTTAAATATTTTCTTAATTATTTTCATATTTAAATATAACCCCACTTACTTAAAGCGTAAAAAATCTTTCTATTAAAATAGCGCGTATCCAATAGTCCTAAATATTCTTTAAAAAGGAAATAATATTTTCTTAAGCATAACCCCTACTAGCTAAAAACCAATATAATCTATGATGGTTATAGGTTTTATCAAGTTTTGAAACAAAAGATCTTAATTTTCTCACAAACTTTTGAAACGATGACGGATGCCTGTTATTTGTTACAAATTCTTCCAGCGCGTAGCGAATCTGCGATCTATCTTTTTTCATTTTTAAAACGTTTAATACAGAAACAAAGTATCGTAAAACGTATGGATTTACCTTAATTTTCCTGAGCTTTTCTGTGTTAATCGGTTTTTCAAAGGTTTTGCATTTTTCCAAGGAATTCGTTGCATAAAGAGCGAGCATATTTCTAAAACACTTTTCACACTCACTACAATTATATTGTCCATACGTATTGACCCAACATACCCGTAACGTCTCCATTACGATATCGAAATTAGACAAAAATTTAAGTTTTTTAATTTTGTCAGCAGTACACCCGTAATGATTCACTTTCATCGTTTCCGTTGACCAAAGAGTATCTAACTCCGGAGTCATGTAATGATGATCCGCACCAATACTTGTTTGGCCACAAGACATATACACTTCCCCCAATCCTCGGCTTAAAAAGAGGGAGACACTAGCTAGTCCGAATTCATGAGCCATATCCCAGTCGAAATATTGCTCTAGAGTTTCCCGCAGATTGGTTTTAACCCTAATTATTTTGATTTTTTCTTTTTCTGATATTTGAACTATATTTTTCTGAACATTTTTATAGAAATCTGTATTTTGTGTGCTGATATCAAAACCATGTACAAATATTAAAAAGTCTATCTTTTTTTTGTTCTTTAAATACGTATAAAAAGAGTCAACGCCACCTGAAAAGAAACATCCGACGTTACTTACTCGCCTTATGCTTTTCTTTGCACTCTTCGACTTGATTGTGATTCTATTAAATCCCGTATTCCAACCCTTTAATATGCTCATGATTTTTGAAGTCTTAGATATAACTTTCGAAGAAGCATCAGTCACCTCTAGGTCTTCTCTTTTTCTCATTGAAATAGGGAGTGCGAGAGGTATAAATGGAGTCGCGTCCTTAGAAAGATACCTTTCAAACTCCGCATCGACCTCAAAATAGATATCGTGTTTCTTACCGCTATCTAAGATTAGCTGTCCTGATAAAACAACTTTATCGTTTTTTGTAGAACAAATAATATTGGCTATTTTCATATTTTTTAGTTTGTTTTAGAAAGCAATGATTGCCACTCGTTGATACCGATGCTTCTAATAGACGCAACGTTTGTTATTAATTGATCCCTGAGTCGCTTACGGTTTCGATAGACTACCATGAGAAGCTTATACAGAACATCGCCGTCTATCTTCTCACATGAGATACAATACTTTTCCATGCCAATCTGCTTTGTAATGCCGTGGGTCTTGTGCTCATAACTCACTGCAACAAACGGTACTCCTTGAGTTGCTGCTAAAATATTTGAATGCATTCTCATACCAAGAAGTAAATCTAAACATCCGTATACATTGGCGGCATGCTTCACGGATTTAAGTTTAATTGGGACTGACACAGGGACATGTCCATCGCGAAGTCGGTTATATACTCGCCGGACTGCTTCCTTATCATCTTCGAAGGGAAAATCCGGAGAGGCGACTTGAATAATAGGCTGAATCGTAACCCCAGTACGCTTGGATAATCGCGTAAGAGCATGTGCGTATGAAAACTCGAGCTTGTCTTGCTCAACACGACTGCGCAGCCAGTTTCTTATAGTAAATCCAATAATTTTATTCTTCTTATTGGTGGGTTTGGTTTTTTTAACAAGTAACGCTAAATCGTTCAAAAGATGAAGATTTTTTACTCCGTATGATTTCATTAATGTATAAGATTTTTCTTCCCGAACGGCGACCACGTCGCAATCATTTAGAACTTTGGCTGTAAGTTTTAGCTGCCAGTGATAGGCAAAAGGTCCAAAACTATTTGGAGCAACTATTATCTTACGTTTAACGCTTTTTGCGACGATGAACGGAACTAACTGCAGCAGTAAGTTCAATGACTGTCTCATGCCTTTTTGTGACCTGAGATATCCGCCGCCCGCAAAAATAATTACATCAGCTTGTATATAATCATTCATAATTTTTACCGCTGTGTCACTTCGCTTCGAGATGAATGGTCTAGATCTATTTTTTACTATTTGTGAATACATAAGTATTTTTATCATTCGAAGAGTTCTTACAATTAAATTTATTTTACTCAGGGCAACATAGTGATAAATACTCGGTGCGATAATCCTCGCATATTTTCTTTCATATAGCTCAGGATTTTTCGTATGTATCATTAATTTTTTCTTTCCTTTCGTCGACTCAATAAGATCCAGCAATACTTCGAGCATGGTATGATCCCCGAGATTTGTAGGCCCTGTGGCATTTGGAATTAAAATATTCATACTCTTGATAGTTTTTGACCTTTAAATGCAACTATTTGTTTTGAAGTTGATGCCACCTCAAATCTAGACTTATAAATATCTGTATTTCTGTGAGTTAATCGAATATAAGACGTGATTACAAGATATGCAGGTGTAGAGAAAGGGTTGCGAAATAAGTATTTCAGTAATGTACCAACGAACAACTTCCAGGGTATGCTATACTCGCGCTTAACAAATTCTGGACTAAACAATTCCTTAAGCCGGTCTATTCCTGCAACAAATCGAGAGCTTTGAAGCCTATGCTCAAATAAAATGACCGGGGACCGAAAAAATATACTAGCTGCATCTGTATATTTAAATTTGAATCCTCTCGCAATACAAGTAAGATAAGAAAAAGCATCTTCCGGACAATCATCCGGCCAATGCAACTTTTTATAAAACGAGCGCGAAAAGGCCCTCGCCCTCCCATGACACAAATAGACATTGTTGCCATGACTGATTCTTCTATAGAGATGTCGCTTCAGGTAGTGACTGTTTGCAATCACACGCTCAAAAAGATTCCTGGGAGGAAGTGGTATTATATCTGCCCCCACACAACCAACAGAAGAATTTTTCCTGATAGGCTCTGTTATCCTATCCAAAAAATCGGATTCTACTGGAACTACATCAGCATCTAACATGACCAAGATATCTCCATGGACATTGCGCAAAAGCTCATTCTCGGTGGCGACGAGCCCTCGTCTTTGTTTTCGATCAATGATTCTTATTCGTCGATCATTAACCGATCTCGCACAAGTGACTGTAGCATCTGTACTTCCGTCCGATACAATGACTATTTCGGCGAGTTTTACAATCCTGGACGAATCTGCCAAAAGTGTTTTAAGCAAATATTCGATATTTGCCTCCTCGTTATAGGCAGGGATTCCGATTGTAACTGTTGGTTTTTTCATTTAATTATTAAAAATCTCTCCTTCACAAAAGTATTCTTTTTCCCTGTTATGTTCATCAATAATTTCAAAAACTTTCGGTGCTATGTTTTCAAAAAACTCCTTTAAATACAATTTTGAATTATTATAGTGACGGCTTTTCTTTTCCGATACGGAAAGTGTTAACACTGTATAGTACAAACTTAAAGCCATGAATCTGTTTCTCTCCGAAGTATTATTTAAATTCTTATTCAGAAGACTAATCAATTTTTCTGGTTCAACCTTATTGAGAAACATTCGTGGAGTGATAGCTAAATCAGTCACCGAGTCCCCAATCACCAAATATTCTGTGTCCAAAATTGTAATAGTATTTCTGTCGATCAAAATATTATCCGGGGTTAAATCTCTGTGGGATATTGAATATTCTGGCCTAAAATAATCCAATGTTATAGCATGCTTATAAAAAGTAGCTAGAATTTTTATATACAATGTTGGGCTTTTTAAATCTTTTACGAAACTTTTCAATAATAAATAATTAAAGTTTAGAAAAATCAATAAAGGGGTTCTTTTTGGAAGCTGATTAACAATTTCTTTATTTAACCTAGACGTATGACTTTTTAATTCTATTAAGCACTCACCTAGCACTTCCAATATTGTATCGTCCTTATGTTCAGAAATTGGTTTACCTTCACAAAATTCTGTGACTAAAGTCACATTATTTTTATTATCGTTGAAGTCAACTACCTTTGGAAATTTGACTGTATACGAGCCATGTTTTTGATTTTGTAAATATCTAGTCTGTGTTAAAAAAAACGCCATATTCAATATATGATGATAATTAATATCCTTATATTTGTAAAAATACCTTTTAACAAATACCTTTTTATTCGATGCATTTTTGTAAACTGCCGCTACCCAATTAGAATTCCTCGTGTTTGTTTTGAATTTTTCAAATAACTTATAACCGCTGATCTTGTATAAATCATGTTTATGTTCAACATCATCTAGAAAACTTATTAAACTTAGAAAATTACCAAAAATAACATTCCACACAGACAGAGAGCCACTGTTTATTCTATTTGTTGACTTTGATTTTCTTACTATAGATTTCATACTTTTTTAGTCGTTTTATCTGTTTCCCAAAATCTAACGGCGTCTTTGTACATATTTCTGCCTACAATTTTTGTATAGAGATTTATTCCTAAATACAAAATTGCCCAAATATGCTTTCTTAAAAGTATCGCCGCAAATGCTTCGAGTTTTGGTTTCAAGGGAATCGAATATTCACCTGATAAATTTTCACCTGCGTATTTTTCGTTTTCACCTTTCGAAACACTGAATTTACGGCTTTGTTTAAGATGTTCTTTTAGAGTTTCAGGTGTTTTGTTAAATACCACAGCCTCGCTAAGTGCCAGGAATTCTCCTCCTTTTCTTTTATTTTCAAAGTAAAGGTAAGAATCTGAGTTAATGATTCCTTCAGGAATATCAAACTTTTTAATAAAGTCTGCTCTAAATGCCATACATCGACCTGAAGCCATTAAATAGTTGTTGCCGTTTTTCCATCTTCGTCCCAGTTCGTTATTTCCCTCAACCGCAACATCTACTATCTTTTCCATTATTTTGTTAGTTTTCTTTGACCTCATCCTTGCCCCAATCATTGTCAATTTGGGATAATTTCCAAAGGTCTTTAGTATGTTTGCTAAAGTATCAGGCGCTAATTGAATATCATCTTGGGTAAGAACTAAGATGTCTGTATCTGTCATCCCTATCATTTGTTTAATTCTGGCAACTTGTCCTCCTCTTTCTTTGCTGAATACAACATCTACTCCCAAGTCTAAAAGCTGTTTTTCTATTTCTGGCTCTAAAGGATTCCCATCTATATTCACAATTAGTCGAAATTTATCAACACTTTTTGAATCCAACACGCTTTTTGCCGCATTAACTAATGCCGGCCCTCCATAATACGTTGGAATTCCAACTGTTAATGTAAGTTTTTTCTTCATACGTGTATCACCTCCTTTGTTGTTGTAACTATTTTCCACTTATTCTCTGGCTTTCCATTGTTATTTAATGGAAATAACCGAACATAAAGGTTTACTAAAATTGCAAGAGAGGTAAATAGTGGACTTTTTACAAAGTTTATTATTAACGCTTTTAGTTTATTGTGAACGGGAATCTTGTACTCATTCAAGGCTTCTTTTCCAAAATGTTTTGCTGCTGTTTGCTGATCTTGATGCAAGGTCCTTTGGGAAAGTCGCCTGAAATCTTTTAGTGTTTTTACCACTCTATAAAAAATTATTGCTTGGTATGCATATTTAAATTTCCCGTACTTTTTAGCAAACAGATAAAGATAGCCCTGATCGGTTGTGAGGGTTTTTGGATACCTTAATTTTTTTGCTAACTTGGCTCTCATTGCAACAGCAGCGCCTTGCAAATTATGGATATGGTCTCCTTCATTAACATGAACTCTGGTTTCCTCCCAAATTTTGTAAGCAGTATAGAAAATTGTTTCCTTAAAATTAGTTGGTTTGACAGGTACTTGGTGTGCTACAACCAAAATGACATTCTTGTCTTCAGTTAATTTACTAATCATTTTTTCAATTACCGTTTCATTCGACAGAAGAATGTCTCCATCGAATGTTAGTAAAATGTCGCTTTTGCTTCTTTTGTATATTTGATTCAATCTATATAATTTACCTTCTCTTCGCTTACCTTCGAGTAAGATTATATTTTTGTTTTGCATTTGAAACTTTCTGACTATATCAGGGGTTTTGTCCAGACATCCGTCGCAAGCAACTATAATTTTCTCTAACTTGAAACTGCCTTTTTGAGCTAAGACACTATCAAGCATATTAGCGATGTTTTGCTCTTCGTTATATGCTGGAATGCCGATAGTTATTGTTGGTTTGTTATTCATAATTTAGATTTAAAAGTGGTAATTTATTAACTGTGACTATAGGATTAGCAACTATTATTTTGCCAATTCTAGTTTCCTCACAAATAAAACTTCTCGTTCTTTTTCTATTGTCTTAAAAATAATTCTCAAAAATTGGTTTGCACTCTTGTCCCAGCTGAAATTTTTGGACCACTCATATGCTTTTCGGCCAAGTTCGAGTCTAAATTTTTTATCTAAAATGATTCCTTCCATAGCTTTTGCGAGAACTTCAGGATTTCCTTGTGGTACTAAAAGTCCTGTTACTCCATCGACGACAGAATCAGAAAGGCCATTGGTTTTTGAGGCAATCACAGGAATCCCACAAGCGTTCGCTTCAATAACGGTTATACCCCAGCCTTCAAAAGACGAGGGCTGAATAGCAGCCCATGAGGAGGAAAGCAGTTTTGCTTTACTTTTTTCACTAATAAATCCTTTAAATACAACCGATCCATTCGTTCCAAGTTCTTTTGCGAGCCCCTTTAGGTAATTTTCTTCTTCGCCTTTACCGGCAATAAATAGGCGGGCTTCGTTATATTTTTTCGAAATTATGGCCTGGGCTTTAATTGCTACGTCAATATTTTTGTAATGCTTTAAACGACCGACATAGGTAAAAGTGGGATTAGCCGATCTTTTAGCTTTTTTGAAAGCTATAGCATTAATTCCCGGATTAACAATTTGAATATTATCTCGTATTGCCCAACCCTGTCTTACAATATCGCGCCTGGAAGATTCGGAAATAGTTACAATCTGAGAATTTTTATATAAATACGGCATTAGTTTTGATTCCAGCGCCATGGCAATGTATGACAGCGGAAAACTAAGATGTTTTCGAAATACATCCTGATGAACGTGATGTATTAGAAGAACCTTTGGAACTCTTACATAAAGGGGTGTAAAAAATGGAATTCCGTTTTCGCAATCAACGACGATATCAAATTTGCCAGAGAATTTAAGTACATAATATAAAAACGCCCAGATATAAACTGTATAAAATCCGCCGCGGCGCACTATTTGAACTCCGGAAACAACCTCATTTCTTTCCGATTTTCCGTCATTTCCGCAAAAGATAGTTACCTTATGCCCTTCCTTAACCCATCTTTTAGCAATTTCCTCTATATAAACCTCTGCTCCACCACCATAAACATGTTTTGTATCCCTCCAATTTAAAACCAAAATCCGTAGATTTTGAGAAGGTTTTCCGTTTCCATTAATTGAAGTAAAAAGACCCAAAAAATCGCTTACGTTTCTAGATAAAACTAGTAAAGGGTCGTACAGGACATGAAAGAAAGTAACTAAGAAAAGCTGGACTGATCCGAGAGTAGTAACAACAAGAGATATATCCGAAATACTATTATGGCTTAAGGCTATTCCGAGAACCTCAAGGGCTGCCACAGAAAATGAAATTATTGGGAATAGATAATGTTTTTTGACTTGGTGGTAAATTACTATTCCCGAGGCAACACTAAACTGAAACATCGCCAGTGCGTATAAGGGAAGGTGTGGAATTAAGCTCACAGCCTTTTCACCAAATAACATTGGAATTGTTATGTGGCCGAATATTCCGATTGCTATAAATCCGACGAACGAGGTTGCAATCGAACCGCTTAATAACTTATAAAAAACTTCCTCTGTTCTCTTACCGGCACCCTCACCCTTACTTACGAGAGGTGTAATAAATTGCGTAAATAAGGATCCCAAAAAGTAAACTATCTTTCCGCTTAACGACAAAAGGGCGTACTGCCCGGCTTCTGTTGCTGGAAGATAATGTTTTGCCAAAATTACGTCAAAGGTTAATATGGCAACGCCTGCCAAGCTCGTTAGAATCGAGGTTGTAAAAAATCCGGTTGGGAAATTAAGTTCGATCTTAGCTTCGTATACGAGTTTTTGTTTTTTAATTCCTACCGATATAAGCCATGCAAAAATAAAGGGAATAACAAGTGAAGCCGGAATTGCCGCATAAACCAGATCTTTTAATCCAAATTCGATAAAAAGGTACGCAAAAAGAAGTTTGGTTGAAGACTCAAGAAAAACAATTGTTGCGAGTGTGCCGAATTTTAAATTCCCACTAATAAATCCGTGGTTTACTGAACCAACTAAGGCAAATATCCAAAACGGTGTAAAAAGTAAGAAGGGAACAGGGTCAACTTCATTAAAAAAGTTTGCCAAGAACGGTATAGCCAAAAGCCAAATAAGGGTTGTTAAAAATGCTCCAAACCAGGATACTTTTTGGGTTTTAGCCCAAAAATCAGAAACTGTATACCCAAACTTACCCAATAGGTATGCGGTTTTGTAAGAAACAGTCCTTCCTAATGCAGTTGTTATTACGCCAACCAAAGTAAATATGTTTCCTATTAAGGCAACTGTCCCAAATTGCGAAAGGTCAACCGATCTTCCCAAATAAGCGTTATACAAAAAATTGGAAAAGTTGGCGGCAATTGAGGCAAATATAAGTACACTTCCACCAAAAACAGCGTCGCTTAAAGCTAGTCTTGGCAATAATCGTATTGCTTCTTTTTGTTTTGCTTTGACACTAAGATGCAAACCGTGTTCAGTTTTCTCCCAAAAATGAGGCGCGACAATTAGTTGATAAAAAGCTACAATTGCCGCAATACTAGTCATTAGCCAATAGAGTGGAATTAAAAATACCCACTTAATAAGACTCCACTGTCCTTTTTTGGCACAGCCAATCATATAGTTGTAAAAATAGATAAAGTTACCAAAAACTAAAGATGTGACAGCTATATAGAAAACCGGGGTTGGGTAAAGAGACTCAATTGTTGGTCCGACAAATTGGTACAGTGCAAAGTAAGAAATTGTAGCCAGCCAAAGAATTGGGTTTATAAGAATAAACGTCATTCTGGCACCAACAACAAGTTGAAAAATGAGAGCTTGAAGTCCAAATTCTCTATGGAACTTTATAGGATCACGCATATGAACCAGGTAGGTTTGGATATAGCCTTTTATCCAACGTGATCTCTGTTTTATCCAGGAAATTATTCTCGAATTTGCCTCCTCATAAGTCGTTGAATCTAAAAGTGCAGTTTTGTAACCTTTTTTAAAAAGCCTTGCACCCAGGTCGCAATCCTCAGTTACGTTAAAAGGATCCCATCCGTGAAGATTTTTTAGTTTCTTGGTTTTGAAATGGTTGCTAGTACCTCCTAGAGGAATAACTGTCCCTGCCACTTGTAATCCTGGCAAAATAAGATCAAACCACAGGAGGTATTCGCTTGTAAAAAGTCTCGTTAAAATGTTGTGGCCTGTATTGTAGTAATTTAGTTTCGATTGTAAACAGACAACATCTTCACCCAATTTTTTGAAAGCAAGGTATGCTTTTTTCAGTTGAAGAGGATCCGGCCTATCTTCAGCATCATAAATTACTAAATACTCTCCTTTGGAATATGCCAATCCGTAATTACAGGCTTTTGGTTTGGTTTTTGGCTGCGAATTTGGAACAATAAGCGTTCTTATGTAGCTGGGAATAAATATATTTTGGGAGGCCTTTATTGTCTCTTCATCGTCTTCTTCAAGTAAAAGAATTACTTCCAGCTTTTCCTTCGGCCAGTCAATTTTTCCTATATTTTCAATAAATTCAGGTAAAATTTTGGCCTCTTTGTACAAAGGGCAAAGAATTGTATACAAAGGCAGGTCTTGATCATTAAGTGAAGCTATCTCCACGTCATCAATCTTGATTTCAGGAGGATTATGTAAAGATTTAAGTAAAACCCGTAAAGAAAACAAAAGATCAAGAAAATAAATAAATGATAAAAAGGCGATGACAATGATGGCGGTTAACTTGGTTGTCACTAATAAACCAACTACTAGGATTGTGATTGACGAGAAAAGTGCAATTTTTTGCCACAAATGAAGAGTGTTTAACGCTGAGATTTCGTGTGGTAAGTGGGTGTGTGTGATAAATCTCTTACCTTTATGGGCCAATCCCGCACCGATTGGAGAATCAATTGTTTTAGATTTAATCGGATAAACTTTTCTTTTCTTAAATTTAAGTCTCAGAGAGTGACTCCCGATCTCAAGTGCGGTTTTTAGGAAATTCACTTTTGATTTTCCGTTTTTTCTTTCCGTAAATTCTATATCAACGCACCCAATCGAGTAGCCAAGCTCAAGTGAAGTTCTAAGAAGAGGCATATCAACCGTCCATCCCGTTACATCTTCTTCTGTCAAATGGTCGATTATTTCTTTTTTAAATAGTTTCAGGCCCGACTGGGTATCCACCTTCAAGCCATGTAAAAACTTCTCAAAGATCAGGCTGTTCATTTTTGATCCTATTTTTCTTGTTAACGAGGTTTTATGGCCTTTGCGGTTTGATACAACAACTCCGTGAGCGTCCAGTAGTTTGTACATATCTGGAATGACCTCGGGAGGATACTGAAGATCTGCATCGATCATTGCCAGCTTTTCAGTTGTGGCAAATTTGGACCCTTCCAAAATGCTATATGCTTTACCAGGTTTTCCTTGCTTAACGTGAAGTATTACAGGATACTTTCCAGAAACCATTTTTATCTCTTCAACGGTTGTATCTTCCGAATGATCGTCCACAAAAATCATTCGATACTTTATGCCTGCTGAATAAAGACTGGCGTGAATCCGATCAGCCAGCTCTTTTATATTTCCAGCTTCATTTTTGACAGGAATAATAATATTTAAGTCACTCATAACAAATACAAAAAAATCTAGCTAATTGCTAGCTAGAAACCTATTATTGAATAATATAGTATTATACTAAAGGATGTTTACATACGCAAATTAGGAAGCATTAAATCACTGAAAGTAAAGCAGTTTGAAAAAAGCTTATTAGTCGGAATTAGCTATTTTAACGTCTCCCAGGAGTTTTTAGATTAGTACTTTTTCCTTTTCTTTGGCCACCTCCCACATCAGCCCAAAAATTTGTAGAAGCAGAATCAAGTGCGGCAAGCTCTTCAG
>MGHC01000011.1:13082-18514 GCA_001793015.1 Candidatus Woesebacteria bacterium RIFCSPLOWO2_01_FULL_39_10 | reverse complement strand
TTCAACTACCTCTTGAACATCTTCCTGTGATGCTGCTTGTAATCTAGAGGCCCAACTATTTCTTTCGTCCATATTTTTTTCTCTGCGAAGTTTACACTTTTTAAGTATGCTTGTCTGCAACAGATGAAGCTCCCCAGCTATCGGGTTTTGTTTTGGCAACATATCCATTACCGTTTACCATTCCCACAACCTCACGAATCATCTCACGTGTTGGACCCAGAGGTCCCACATCAATATGAATTTCCAAATCATAGTGTTCTGGAGAAATCCTTTTTCTTATTTCAGGAACAAACTCTTGTGCAGTATCCAAGCTTATCAGTGTTTCTGTGTAAATTTTATCCCGCAGAACTGGTGTTTTGCCGTTTCTTTTTTCTTTTTTCCAGAAATACCGAGCACCCTTGCCTATTCTATGCACAACGATTGCAGTCACAAAATCTATTTCGGAATGACCATTTATTTTATGAACCTGACTGTCGGTTCCAATAACAAGGCGATAGAAACTCGAAGGCTCTTCATCAACAAAGGAAGCGATCTCAGCAACCAAGTCTGAGTTTTTCACAACACCTTTTGTCGGGCTATTAAAATGTCCGTTTTGCATGATCTTGGCCAAATTATAACAAATGTGACCCTAATTTACGAATGCACCCGAATGACCCGAATGGATTTATTCGGATGGGCGCATTCGAATAACAGTTGCCAAAGGCAACTTTTGCGCTTTTGTATGCTATAATTTCACTGCTCGTGAAAAAGAAAAATAGAAAAATCACAAAAGCAGTAATTGCCGTTGCCGGTTACGGCACCCGCTTCTTGCCTGCTACCAAAAACCAGCCAAAGGAAATGCTTCCTATTATTGATAAACCGATTATTCATTATCTTGTTGAAGAGTGCGTCCAATCAGGAATCAAGGATATCATAATGGTCACTCGGGCAGGGCAAGGAATTATGGAGGACTACTTCGACAGTCATATCGAACTCGAACACATGCTTGACGTCAACGGAAAAGAGGCACTCCTCAAAACCGTTAAAGAAATTCCCCTCCTTGCTAATTTCGTCTATGTTAGACAAAAGAAGAACCTGCCTTATGGAAATGCGACGCCGCTTCTTGTTGCTTCTCCTTTAATTGACGATGATGAGGCTTATGCATACCTTTTTGGTGACGATCTTGTGTTATCAAAAAAACCGTGCCTAAAACAATTAATCGAGGTCTATGAAAACGAAAAATGTGATGGAGTTATTGCTACACAAGAAGTCCCTCCGAACGAAGTAAATAGATATGGAATAGTTAAATTCAACTCAAAAACTAATGAGTTCGAGAGTATTGTTGAAAAACCTGAGATAGGTAAAGCTCCCTCAAATTTTGCTGACTTCGGGAGATTTATTCTTAACCATAAAACCATAAAAGCTTTACGAAAATTAGAAACAGGACTAGGCGGAGAACTCTGGCTCGTTGATGCTGTCACTAAGGCTAAAAATGATGGTGCAAGATTTTTGGTACATAAAGTTGAAGGAGAATGGCTAACTACCGGGGATCCTCTCCGATACATGAAGGCACAAGTCCGTTTTGCACTTGAAAGAAAAGATATTGGAGAAGAATTTTCAGAATTTCTTAAGAGCCTCAAGCTGTAAGAAGGATAGAAAGTATAATTACAACCCCCAATACTGCCATTGTCACGTATTCTAATAATACTGAAAGGTACAAATCGTTATGAAGGTGGTGGTGAACGATACCCCATACGACATATCCTGTTGCTGTTGCTATAACAATCGCAGTCTGGAAATTTTTGTCGTACCAAAATATAGTAAAGCCAATAACTCCTGCCAAGAGTATTCCCAGTAAAGGGAGGTAATGCTGCAAGTGGTGTGCAAAATGTCGCATTTTTTATAGTATCTTACCTACCCTAGCGATGAGTAATATTGCCAATATCATCCCTAAAAACGCAACGTGTGCAAAAGTTCTTCCTCCAAGTCGGGGAATCTTTCTTCTCGAAACCACAATTCCATCAACTACCATAATAGCAAGAAGGACAATGGTCGTTGCACCAGCAATTCCTCTTGTACTTTCAAACGGAGATATAAGAAATTGAAACCCACCTGCTTTTTCTTGTACCGGCTCTTTTAAGGTAAGCAAACTTTCGGAAGATGGATTAGGAGACACAAAAGCTACAATTTGGACTTCTGTAGGAGACACTTCGGGAGTAGGTGTTACCGAAGGAGGAATAGTAGCAATCGGTGCAACTGCCACCTGTGGTTGGGCTTGAGCGATAGGTACTTGTGAGCTTGTATCAACAAGTTGAGTCCCGAAAAATTGAACAATTATTGTTGTATCTACCCCACCCAAATCTCCTTCTACAACAGCTACTCCAATCTCTTTATATTTTGACGAGAGCATATTTTCTTTATGCGAGGGTGAAGCCATCCAAGCTTCGACTGCGTCATTTGGATTAGAAAAATCGCGTGCCAAATTTTCTCCCGCATACCTGTACTTATATCCGGAATCTGAGAAAAAATCCCAAGGCTCTGTTCCGTCAGGTGCTGTGTGTGCCCAATAATCGTATTGCAACATATGTTCTCCTTTTTTCCTGGCTGCCTCAGAAAGGTTGGCATTATATCCAAGCTGGTTCATTCCAGCTTCAGTACGTTTTTGGTTTGCCAGTTTTATAATCTCATCAGGTGGAATATTTGCCGCATATCCTAAAATCTTCACACCAGTAATTGGAAATACTTGGAGAACGACCTGGTACATTACAAGGAAGATGGTTATCAGAAACAGTGTCGAAGTATGGATCAGTTTCGCCTTGTGGTTATTGGAATGAGAGGGAAAAAGATAATGTGTTAAAACATATACAAAAGCCATTACACACCATCTTAAAGGGAAATCAAGTTAGTTTCAACTAATCTTAATTCTTTTTGCAATAACTATTAACCTTTTAGAGTCTTTGTATCCCGAGCAAGTGTATAGGGTTAGAGTTTCGTCCTCGGTCGCGTTAATAACTTCTGTTTGTGAAGGATAAACCTCTTTTATGTCTTTCACTTCATACTGAAACCAACCGCTATCCGTCAAGATGTATATATCCGTACCCACTTTGATAGACTGAAGTGACAAAAATAATCCTTCTCGTGCGTGAGCAAAAATAACTTGATTTCCGATTTCCCCCGGAATTCCTGATCCTAAACCCCAGGCTGCAGAATCCTCAAAGACCTCCCAATAGCCATTTATAATATTTGCTTTTTTAATTGGTAAGTCGATTGAAAGATCAGGAATAACCACTTTCTTTGGCAACTTAGATTCTTCAATCTCATTCTCCGACAAACCCTGAACTTTTACCGGCTCGTTTTCGAATGACTCACTTAGATTAGTTTCCGCATTTTCCCTTGCCAAAAGAAGAATAGATCCCAAAATTAATAGAGAGATGCCAAGGGCCAACTTAGGAGGCGAAGTATAATTACTTCGGATATTTTTTTTATCCTCCTTCGCAGAAAATCCTGAGCGAAGTCGAAGGAATGAATGCGAAGGGTTTTTCGCTTCGGAGGATTTTGCTCCGACGAAGCGAGAGGAGAAGATACCACTGGCATTAATCAGTGGAGCTTCATCTTTTTTTGCGTGAGGTTGAAATGAGTTCATCAGTTGCTATTTTACCTCCAAACGCAATCATAGCAAGTGCAATCCAGAAAAAAAGTGTTTGTGCAGCTTCACTTGAAGTATCCGAAAGGCCGATTATTCCGAGACCGCCAGCGCTAGTTGACGCGGCCTCTGACGTAATCTGGCCAGAAGAATCTCCATCATTATCCTTGTCATCACCATCTTCGGAAGGAGGTGTGCCACCCACATCAGGTTTATCAGGTTCTTCCTCCGGATCCATATCTATTTCACAACAGGTTGTTATTTCAACCCCACCGATATTTGCAATATTCTTGATCAAAAATTCAAAATCTATCTCGCCTGTCTTAATTGATACGTCACCACTATTATCATTCGCCGAGTTTCTTCCTGTATTAAGATCCCAATCTACTGAATTACTGAAGTTAACTCTTTGAAAAACGTTTACATTAAGAGGACTATAAAAGGCTGCACTTATCAAATTTTGTGATCCCGAACCATTTCCAGATATAAGAGCGCCTACATTACTTCTTCCACCTGAGCCAATATTAACGAGCGATGTGTTAACTGGACCATTAATAATACTTCCTGCTACATTTATATTTCCTGTTTCTATGTATACGTTTCCGCTATTATTACTTGCAATGTTTCCTCCAGTATTAAGTGTGCCTGAAATATAATTTTCAATTGTTGCATTTTGATTTACAGTAACAGTTGTTGAATTGGTATTTTCAATGATAATTGCGTTTTCCGAATCTGTTCCGTTTGAGGTTATTTCTGCATTAATAGCCCCTAGGCAACACTCTTCTTGTGCAACGATTGAAAAGTTCAGATTATTTTCGATGTTAACATTGGTAGTCGTGTCTCCGGTAGTTATAGTTGTATCCTGACCTGTGTTTCCGCTAGCTTCATTATTTCCAGTATTTGAGTCAACTGAGATGTCATTTGAGATTTGAGCGTCACTTGTTTGGGTAACTGTTGTAGTTTGGCTTGATTCAACAGTTGTTACACTCTCCGAACCACTCCCGTTTTCCGATACAATCAATTCAATAGCTTTAACATTTGGAGCCAATACCAATGATAACCCTAGTAGTAGGGATAATATTTTTGGCAGAAACTTCGGTAGTTTCTTGGCAAACTTCATCTATCTTACCTTTGAAGGCAAGTGAGAAAGTATTAGTTTCCTCTTTTTAAATCCTACATAAATTAACAAAACCGGAACAAGAGTCAAAAGCCAGGCAAGGTTAATTTTAATAACATTTCCGGCGGCTTGTGTTACTTCCTCACGTTGACTTGCAAAGGCAACGTTTCCTTCACCTTCTTCTGGGTCACCTTCACTTGTACTTGCGTTTGAGAAAATTCCCAGAATATTTGTGGATGCCAATGAACCACTGCCGGAAGTTGGTACCAAAGCTTGCTCGCTAGCATTAGATGTTTGACTGCTACCCGTTGAGCTTTGACTCGGGTTATTAGAATTATTCGAGGAATTACTATTAGACTCTTGGGCTGATGCTCCCCCAATACCGCCTGTATTTTGAGTACTTGCTTCTTTCGTTTGTCCGGGGCCTACAAAGTCTCCCAACCAACTCCCGAATACATTTATAACTGTTACAAATAACTTTCCGCCCCCAACTATATTGTTATTTACAAAATTGACAATACTGGCGATAACGTTTGCGTCACCTGTAGTAACCGAATTGTTACCTCCATTCATGCTAGCGCTATTATCTCCTGTTTTTGCGCTCAGATTTACATTATTTACAATTGCAGCGTTATTACTTTGTTGTGTAGTGGAATTTGTAGCTTGACTCGCATTTGCGGCATTTGAAGAACC
>MGHC01000011.1:11650-13068 GCA_001793015.1 Candidatus Woesebacteria bacterium RIFCSPLOWO2_01_FULL_39_10 | reverse complement strand
AATTTACTGCAGTTATTTCTCCATTCTCATCAACGACAAACTCAAAACCACTCGAGCCTGCATAATTTTGTCCATCCGGACTTCCAACAATTTTTCCAATCCATCTGCCTGCTTCATTTACCAAAACGAGCCACCATGTTCCACCGATTATATTTGTGTTGGCAACGTTAAGTACTTGCGCAACTATGTTTGCGTCACCGGTAGTTACTGATGAGGAACCGCCCGTGTTTTTATTAACATCATTGTCTCCGGTTTCGGCCTCAAGATATAAATTATTTTGAATATCGGCGTTATTAAATTGATAAATGGTATTATTTGTACTTTGATCGACATCGGCGGAATTTACTGAGTCGGCACCGTTTCCGATATTTGCGGCTGTAACATTAGAGACGCAACAAGAAAGTATTGTGCCATCGGGTAATACAATATCTCCCACCAAATTCCCGAAAATATTAACGACTGCGTAGACTACACTACCAACAATATTGTTATTAACCATATTAACCACACTTCCTGATACGTTTGCATCACCAGTTACTATCGTTGAATCTCCTCCTGTATTCATGTCGGCCTTGTTATCACCCGAGTCTGAAGTTAAATTCATATTATTTTCTATTACTGCATCGTTGGTTTGGAATGTATTATTGTTAATAGTCGAATCGACAATCCCAGTGTTATCCGAATCAGCACTGTTTCCATAATTTTTGACTGTTATATCGCCTGGAATACATCCAGATATACACGTAGCATTTGCCAAATCTAGGACATAATCTCCGATATGATCATCGGCAACGTTAAACTCATAAACTGTAACTCCGTCCAAATTCGTATTTACACTATTAAGAATAGTTCCTGTAGTATTTGCATCTCCTGTGGTAATTAACTGATCACCACCCGTATTTTTAGAGGCCGAATTATCTCCTGTGACTGTATTCTGATATAGATTATTTCCAACATTAGCAGAGTTGTTTTGTAAATTATTGTTGGTTGTTGATGTGCTAACTGATCCGGAATTTGTAGACTCTGAACCATTTCCTGAATTGGCAACTGTTATTCCTCCCCCTGGCTCTGAAATTGATGGACCTGCGGATATGTTAGTGTTTGCAGTGGTTGAAATATTCCCAACATTATCAGCATCTCCTGTATTTATAGTAGCAGAGCCACTTTGACCATCAGAACCCTGGCCTCCACTACCTTCATAGGAACTTTGTTGTGGTAAAGAATCATTTGATGTCCCCTCCCAGTTAGAATCCGATCCACTTTCCTCTTGGTCATCTGCGGGCCATGTGGGAGGAGGAGCAGGATTTGTAGCCTCTTCATATGTCGGCGTCGATGGAGGAGTAGGTTCTGGCGGCGGTGTTGGTTCAGACGGAGGCGTCGGCGTTTCTTCCGACTGAGGAGGAGGTGTTGGCGCAGTG
>MGHC01000011.1:5932-11605 GCA_001793015.1 Candidatus Woesebacteria bacterium RIFCSPLOWO2_01_FULL_39_10 | reverse complement strand
GCAAGAGCCAAGACAACTGGATTTTGTACCAGTAAAAGTGCTGCCATCATAACTGAAACGATTATTCTTTTAGCTTTACTTTTCCTACTTATCATATTTGTTAGTTTTTTGTTTATCTTTTGTAGAAACTTTAAATCGAGGCCTAATTTATCCTGATTAAGTTTCTGGTTTATCAACCTTATCTCTATATTTTCAAAAAAAATTCATTCGGGCAGTCTATAATCTTTGCAATTTGTTAATCCGTTTTATTGATTTCTCTGGGTTTCAGGGTGGTCCTCCGAAGTGCGGGAAGACCTACCCCGAATTCCCAAAGTCGGTTAGCTTGAATTTCCAGACAAAAGACCCCACCAAAGGAGCCAGTTGAATCCAAGATCGAAATCGAAATCGAAATCTGGAAGTTCTGGAAAAGCTGGACCGCCACCTTCGACCAAAACGTTAGAATTGGCCGTATTCTCGATATCGACTAATGTCGCAGCGTCGCCGGTTTCGATAGAAGGATCACCAGACCAGCTGGTATTCTTCTCTGCATCGTTATTACCGGTATCTGCATCGGCATCAACATCATTACAGGCCTTCTTGTGGTATCCCCCATACCCGTCGAGCTCTAATCCAAATAAACTTGGATAAGGATAACCATATTTACCACATAGATACTCGTTGGACTGGAATGCTAACTTGCTATCAAGAAGAGCTGCATTTATCTCATTGTCACTCTTATAGCCGTTTCCGGCTACTTTAGCAAGAACATCCAAAATACAACCACAATCTAAGTCTGCGAAGTTGAAGTTGGCCATATTGTCAATACCAACTCCGACGGTTGCGTCGCCTGTGTCAATACTGACTGCTCCACCGTTGTAGTTAGCGTCATTCTTACCAGTATCCGAATCTGCATCAACATCATTTTTGATGTTGGCATAATTATCCTGTGTAAGAGTCAAAGAACGATCAAACAACAAATTAATGTCGTTGTCGCTCTCAGCAAGATTACCAACGATTTTCAGTTTGACTGATGCGCCACCTGATCCGTCGCCGACTTTAGCCCAATTTGAATTTGCTTGATTTGCAATTAGGACCGTTGTATCGGCATCACCGGTTTCTATGGAAACAGGACCGCCTGTGTTGTAATTAGCATCATTGTCGCCCGTATCCGAATCTGCATCAACATCATTTTTGATGTTGGCGGAATTGTTTTGGAATACATTTGTCGCAGTATTCAGCTTCAAATTAGCCTCATTATCGCTTTTGTATCCGTTTTCGCTAATCTCAACTTCAACATCTGCATCACAACAACCATTCACCTCGGCAACGTTACTGTTTGCAGTATTTGAAATTGCAACTCCAGTTGCAGCGTCTCCAGTACTTATGGAAACTGCTCCACCGGTATTATAATTTGCATCGTTATTGCCGGTATCTGCATCGGCATCTACATCATTACTTATGTTTGCCGTATTATTCTGAACTACGGTTGTAGTGGTCGTTTGAGCAACATTAATGTCGCTATCGGACTCAGCACCGTTTCCAGTAATAACTAAAGTGGTTGACTGAGCCAAAACTGGCAAAGCAACTTGAAGTAATAATGCACCTGCAGCAATTGCAGATGTAACTTTTTTCTGTAAACTTGTCATAAATTCTTTTCACCCCCTTTCTTTACGGTCATCTCAACTTTAAAGTTGAAAAAGGCACTTCACCTTAATCACCCGTTTTCTAAAAAGAAAACGGAGGCGCCCCGATTCGACTCCACTTTTTAAGCGGATAAGGTCAAACCGGAGAGCCTCCGTTTGCGGTCGGTCTCCAAACTTTACTATATATCAATTGGGCAGAATTGTTATGTAGCTCAACCTGATTTTAGATATAGGTTATATTTTAATCAAGTTGATATCTATATATAACAATACGACGTATCTTTGTCAATAGGTTCTCAGACTATTTTAGACTCTTTGTCCATCTATACTATTATATATCGATCTTTTAAAGTTCGAAGTACCCTTTTTTTACAAGAAAAAGGGATCTTAGAAGAACTTGCTTTCACTTGATACTACCATTAGTTTTTTTAATATTTCTTACAGTTATTTGGGTTACTACTCCTTTTTGGATGTATATTTCAATACTTCCGTATGACTTCACACTTTTTAGCGCAGAGGTAATTTCTTGTATAAGGCTTGATGAAATTTTTCTGTTAGATAAACTTGGCATTAAATTTTAGAGATTAAGTGGAATTTTTTCTTTCTCGCCGTCAATTTCTCCTACCCGAAGTACTAAGTTTGTATCGGTCTCGTTAATTGGAAAACCTATTCTTGTATATTTTATAGAAATTGCCTGAACTTCTACAGGATCATTGTGAATATCAGGAGCGAGCCATTCCTCCTCATTTCCGTTTACTGAAAGCCTAACGTAGTCTTTTGTATTTATTTCTATGGATTGAGTAAACTCGTTGCTAACTTTAAGATTGAGAATTAGGAAAATTCTACCCTTTACGGCCGTTGCTCTTTTCCCTTGTATAATTATTTCATCTCTCAATTCAGCTTTCTCTACTAAATATTTTATTGACGATATTTCCTCTCCTTTGCTGTTTTTTAAAGGAAAACTAAATTCCTTACCTATATCTGTTGAGGCTTTAGCGTCACTAACTGTTATTGTTTCTCCGGAAACTGATCCTTGTCCACTCTTTGCTAATAATTTTACCCCAACAAAAAATAAAGCAAGTACTCCTATTAGCAATAGTATGGGTTTTATAGGTAGAGAGGGTCTTTTGAAAGGGAAATTAAATCTGCGCTTGGGTAATCCCTCGATACCTGCTGTTTCTTGTCGCTTAATTCTTGTTTGCCTCATTCTTTCAATAAAGGTGCGTACAAAAAGTTTGAACTGATTAGCAACCGAAGATGCAAACCTATGAAATTTCGAGAGGACCGAAGATAGAGATATAAAGGTTTCAGACCTTTTATATGGAATCGATAAAGTAAAGAGCTTAATTCCCATTTTTTTGATAAATTGTTTACTAAAAGAAAGTACCTTAGGGTAGAAAAATACTTGTTTTTATGAGCAGAAAACATTGTCCAGGTATGGTAACGAAGTAATATAAACTTGTCAAGAAGAATTTGAAAAAGCACTTTTATTATTTAAACCAGTACTTAAACTTCCAACGAGACAGAGATCGTAACTAAGGAATTATTTACGTCTTTTTTTATCTCAATAGAAATTTCACTTTCAGCATCGGCTCCTGCTAATTTATTCAAAATATTATTGTTAGCCGAAGTTGTAACAAATGATCTGACACTCAGCCCAGACTCTATAATTTTATTCCTATACCACTCGGTTACAACTTTCGGGTCATCTGTCGTCGTAAGATTAATATTATTATCAGAAGATTGCGTTACAGTCGCATTTGGATAAATGTATTTCTCAAGTGAGTTATTCGAAGGAGCGGGTGTCGACGTCGGGGTTGACGGAGTATCGCCTACAGTGGGAGTTGGAGAAATCTTACTTTCTTCTTGGGTAGATTCTGACAAAACACTGTTTTCATTACTTGTTGTAAAGTCCGCATTTTTAATAGGTCTTTGATTAAAGTAGATTCCTAAGGCAAATATTGAGAGAACGGCTAAAGTAACTAAGATATGCATTATCAATTTTCATTCTACACCCCTTATGCAACTCTTTTCGGCAAATCTAAACTGCGTAATTTATATCCGCCATCTCTCCCAATCTTAAATTTTTACCATTTACAGTTATTCCCAAAGTCCATCCAAGAGCATTCGCTGTGGCTACCCCAACTCTCAATCCGGTAAATGATCCAGGCCCGGTGTGCACCTGAATTTCCGTTATATCTTTAAGAGTTAAACCCTCTTTCTTCAACATTTCATCTATAAAGGGTAACAATCTTTGAGACTTTTCCTCTCGGGCATCGGTTTCATACATCCGACTTTCAATTCCGACTATTATTTTATCTCTCTCGTGAGTGTCTATAAAAAGTTTCATTGAAATTGTTATTCCCAACCTTGGGGATGTTTTTTGTACCACAAAACTAAAGACCGAATTGATGTTTCTAAATTTCTTTTCGGCTTCCAACCAAGTACTTTATTTACCTTTTTAATGTCTGCAATCATCTTCGCATATTCTCCTAACCTTGGAGTTGTTTTTTGAATATCAAATTCGACATCTGTTACTTTTTCAACAGTTTTAAGAACTTCCAATACAGAGTTTCCGGATCCTGTACCTAAATTTAAAGTTTCGCTTTTTCCTCCTTTTAAAAGATATTCTAAGGAAGATATGTGGGCCTCGTTTAAGTCAACAACGTTTATATAATCTCTGATCGGAGTTTGGTCGGGGGTCGACACCGTAGGACAAGTCAAATAAAAAGGTTCTATTCCTAAAGCGCCTCTTACGGCATTCTGGACTAACAAAGATGAAGGCTTCTTAGAATCTCCAATTTCTCCATCATCACTTGCTCCGCAAACGTTGAAATATCGCAAAATCATATAGTTTAAGTTTTTGGTTTTCCCAAACCATTCAATTATTTCTTCGACCATTTTTTTTGATGCACCGTAAGGATTTGCAGGATTTTTCGGATGTTTTTCATCAACTGGAACATATTCTGCTTCTCCATAAACGGCACAAGTTGAAGAAAAAACGATATTGCAAACACCTAACCTCACTAAAGTCGAAATAAGATTTAAAGATCCGCAAACGTTATTTGAAAAATACTTCTCAGGAACCTGCATTGATTCATTCACCGAACAAGATGCGGCGTAGTGAATACAGGCATCAATACCCTTTTCCTTTTTAAAAATAGAGCCCAATGATTTTTTAAGATCGGCTTCGTAGAATCTTAATTTCTTTTTTCCAAATCTACTTTCCAGAAATTCCAAAGGTTTTCTATGACCTGTAGAAAAGTTGTCTATAACCACAACTTCAAAATCATTCTGCAGTAATAGGTAGGTTGCAACAGAACCGATATAACCGCCTCCGCCTGTAACTAAAATCTTTTTCATCTTTTGAGTGTATTTACTGCAATATTCCTGATACCTTGTCCTTGATGTTTAAACTCAACTAAGTATGAGTCAAGTGGAAGAAGGTCTTTTACCTTTTCTCCCCATTCTATAAGTACAATATTGCCAACCTGTCCCCACAATTCAAAAAGGCCTAAATTTCTTGCCTCTTCATGCGGATTTTCCGGAATTCTATAAAAATCAACATGATATAACCCCTTAAAACGATCGGGAAAATTTGTCACGAGATATTTTCGCATGAGTATAAAAGTGGGTGATAGAATTCGCTGATTGATTCCTAAACATTCTGCAAATCCTTGTACAAAAGTCGTTTTTCCTGATCCCAAATCACCAATTAATGCCGCGGTCAAATGCGTTTTCTCACTTTTAATTAAATCATTCGCAAACCTCTTGCCAGCTTCCTTAGTTTCGGCGGCACTTTTGGTAAAAATTTCCATAGTAATACTACTGCTCCTATACTACCGATTGTATCAAATACCACGTCCCTTGACTGAGAATCGCGTCCGACGGTAAAGGATTGATGATACTCATCAGAAATTCCGTATGCTATTGCAAAAAACATCGCATAGAGAGCGGCATCTTTCTTGCCAACTCCGCCTTCATGAAAAGCTCGATAGGAAAGTATTGTTAGGATTGCGTATATTACTATGTGGGCACTTTTCTTGACAAT
>MGHC01000011.1:0-5923 GCA_001793015.1 Candidatus Woesebacteria bacterium RIFCSPLOWO2_01_FULL_39_10 | reverse complement strand
GAAAAAATAAAAAGTGCCCATACAAAAACCGGCGCCCAGATGTCTATTTTCTTTTTGAGTAAACTGAAACTTGTTTTACTGTTTTTCACTACCTAAATTGTAACCTCTTTTTTGTTTTCTGAAAAATGTGTACAAGGATCCCCCAATAAGACCAATACCCAAAACCACAAAAATCCCTGCAAAGACCGGAAACTTTTTACTGTCTTCCTCACCAATTTCATCTTGTGTCGAAATTTCCTCTTCATCGGTCACGTCCTTTACACCTAGTGTATTATCACTTTTTCCGCTTTCGCCGATTAATCCTTCCTCATCCGGTTCTTTGGCCGTTTTGGGTGTTGCCATCTTGGTAGGGGTTAGAGTGGGCTTTTTGGTAGGTGAAGGTGTCGGTGTCGGCGTTGAAGTAGACATTGGCTTTGGAGTTGGAGTGGGAATATTCGTCGGTTCGGGAGTTGGAGTTGGGCAAGGATCTAAAGAAGCGATCGTATTTGTAGAACCATGAGTGTCTGGCGAAAATCTCTCAAACGTATTTCCTCCGTCTGAAGGATAACTACCTACTGATTGATTCTGCAACGGATAACAACCAACCTTTATCCTTTCACATTCATCTTTTTTGTCACCATAACAAATTGTCATAAGAGGGCTAGTGTCCTCTATGTCATTCGTCAGATGAATCAGTTTAATAATATCCCCTGTTTTATTCAAATAATCTTTAAGGTCAGCTACAAAAAATTCCCCCTGATTCAAATCTCCTGTTAAATCAACCTTTTGTGTTGCACTGGAATCTCTAAGTCTGTACTCAGAGAGATCAATTGGACCAGGGCCAAAGTTATATATCTCTACCCAGTCTCCAGGATTATCAAAAGAACTAAACTCATTTATCACCACTTGTGCCAAGACGGACTGAGTAAAATAAACGCCAAAAAAGATAAATAAAATAATTGTGAAAAAGCTCGCTAATTTTAATTTCCTGGTTCTTGAATCTCCTGCCATATCTTTGTATCCATGTATTAATACATGGATACGGTACAAAAAAGTCAAAATACTTTACCTTGTTTTTTCTTTCTTATTTCTTCTTTTAGATATCTCCAGGTTCCACTTTTGCTACCGCCAGATGAAAGAAGCTTAGAAACTATCCCGCCAACTTCTTGCCAAAACTCATCTACTTTCTCATCATTTAAAATTTTTTCGATAACCGTTTTGTAATACATTCCCTCTTTGTATGCAAGCGCAACTCTATTTACAGTTCCAGTACTTACTCTTAGAATTCTAGAGATTTCTCTGTAGTTGTAACCTTTGGACAAAAGAAAGGCAACTGATAAACGCTTTGCAAGCATGAAGCTCCCTCGACCTTATGGTTCGACCTTGCTCACCATCCTGAGCTTGCCGAAGGACGGTCGGGGTATCTTCTCCCCGTGCTTCGTCGGGAGCGAAATCCCTCCGAAGCAGAAATTTCTTCGCATTCATCCGCGAGCTTATGGTTCGACAATGCTCACCATCCTGAGCCTGTCGAAGGACGCCCAAGGTTTTCTGCGAAGGGGGATAACTTGTTCTGTCTGCGTCAAAAACTCTTTAAAAAAGTTTGAGGTAATTTTTTTGGTATACAAACCTGTCACAGTTTTTAAGAAGATCTCAAAGATCCTATCATAGACATCTTTTGAGACTGGATATTTTGATACTTGAGTCATTTAGAAATCATTTTACACCCAGTGGCACACATTTTTGTATCTATGAATTAATACATGAAGACAAGGTAGAATTTTGAAGTTTTCTGGTCGCAAAAAAGGTGAATGATAAGTCTAGCCCTTTCCTCTGTTAGTAATTTATGTGAAGGTAAAGAGTATCAATATCGGAATCGTCGTGATCAACTCGAACATATCGAAGCCTACAACCGCTTGAACCTGAATAACTTCCTCTGAAAAGAACCCCGGAACGGACCGCTTTTACTTCGGATGATGACACACCGTTTATATCTATTCCGTTATGAAATTGGTAGACTCTTCCAACCCAAGTATTTCGGACTGCCCACGTCGAACCATAACCTTGGGAATATTTTATTTTAGGATTAACCGGCCAGTCCCATGAACCACCGGGATTAAAAGAGTCCCCATCAGCGCTTCCGCAGGAAGAACCTGAACAATTTTCATAGTCAACTCCAGCCCGCAGGTATGAGAAGGGATTTTGTGTTGACGTGCCTTGCCTAACTATAAAATGGACATGTGGTCCACTTGAATTACAGGAAGGCCCCTGAATGACTGTTGCAATTCTCGCTCCTTGAGAAACTTTACCAACTTCTTCTTCCGTACCTTTACCTGCAATAATTGCCTGAATTGCTTCAAACTCAGCCCTTGCAGAAGAAAGTAACTGCTGATATTTTTTTTCATCACTTCTGGTCTGTTCAAGAAGAATTGCTTTAGCCGCTTTTTGGGCCCCCAGTACCCCTTTTTGTTCTTCCAAATCTTTTTGGAGAACCTCTTGATCTATCTTTTCTTCTTCATACTCAATTTGTGCTTTTTCGAGCCTGACCAATAAATCTCTATCTGCCGCCTGAATACGTTTTAAATAATGGTAACTTGATACCGCCGCATTCAAATTATCTGACAAAACAAGTATTAACGCTGACTCGTTTAGTCTCGACATTTTGTACGTACGAACTACACGATTTGTGAAAGCTCGGGTGAGCGCTTGGAGAGATGTTTCCAGTTGGTCAATTCTTCCGCCAAGAAGTAATATTTTTTCTTCTGTTTGAGCGATCTTTAAGGTAGTTAGACGAATCTGGGCATCGTACTGTGCAATTTGATTGGATAAAGTAGAGGCTTGAGATTTAAGTTTATTAATTTCCTCCTCGTATTGCTGAATCTCTTGGGTTAACCTCTCCAATCTCTCTTCTTCTGTCTCAGCACTCGTAGTTCGATATGAAAGAGAAACAAATCCTACCAAAAGGAGTAAAGCCGCAAATGTAGAAAGGAGTACTTTTTTTAACACTTGTATCACGCTACTCACCTTGTCTTAACTCTTGATACAGCAAGTATACTCCCTGATAGAGCTAAAATTAGACCCATCAAAAATTCTCCGCCCAGAATTATGCCAAAAAGCATAAATAGCTGGAGAGTATCTCTCGGCAAGACCGGAATTTCTCCAAAATACGAAATAATCGTTGGGGTTGCGTATAAAACCAAGAGGAATGCCAAAAGCCAACCCACTAATACTCCTATTAAAGAATATATCACTGCCTCAAGAATGATCGGAGTTCGAATAAAACCGGGGGTTGCTCCGATAAGATCAAGAATTTCAACCTCACCTCTTCTTGTGGTCATTCGCATTCCGATTATAACAATAAGGACAAGAAACGACGTTGAAGCCAAAAGAATTGCAAACGCCCCACCGCCAATTCTTATATACCAAGTAATAGTCCGCAGTCTATTTACGACATCCGTTAATGTGTCCTCCCCACCAAGACTAGCCGTAAACCCTACCTGGTCAACTATTTCCAGCTTTTTGACTTCGTTTATAACATCTTCAGCGAAAGATAGGTCAACAAGCGAAAGTTCCAAGCTTGCTGGGAAAATTGAAGGGCTAACCAGTTCGGATAGAAGCGGGTTATCTGAGGTTGCTTTTTTATAAATTTCAAGAGCTTCCTCCTTGGATATATAATTTACGTCCGATATTCTAACGTCACTTCTTAGACTTTCTTCAAGACTCGTTACCTCCTCTGGAGTCGCCTCATCTTTAAGGAATGCAATAATTTGAGGGCGAGTCTCAAAATATTGAAGAGCTTTTCCTGACGCATATGTTAGAACCGAAATTACGGTTATAACAAAAAAGGTTATGCTTAAAACAAAAATTGCAGCGAGTGCTTGAAAAGGAACGCGTCTTATGTGGCCCCACGCTGTTTTTAGATGAATGCTCATAGTGTAACGTTGTTAGTTATTAGTCTTCTGTTTTTTTGCTTCATGCGAATCACTTTTTACGTTCGCCTCGTCTGACTTAGTTTCTTTATCACTCCGAAGCACAGTCCCTGCTTTTAACTCAATCACCCTTTTTTTCATTTTATCAATAATAAGCTTATGGTGTGTTGCCATGAGAATCGTTTTTCCCTCTTTATTGATTTTCTCAAAAAGGTCCATTATTTTATCTGCTGTTTCCCAGTCTAAATTTCCTGTAGGTTCATCTGCCAATATAATTTTCGGGTTCACAACTAAAGCTCTTGCCATCGAAACTCTTTGTAATTCCCCTCCTGAAAGTTGTGAAGGAAAAAGATCTGCTCGTTCTGATAATCCAACAAGCTGTAAAACATGATCAACTCTTGCTTCCCATTCTTGCCTCGGCAAACCTACAACTGCAAGGGCTATTTCAACATTTTCCCGAACTGTTTGGTCGTTTAAAACCTTAAAGTCTTGAAATATAACTCCAATATTTTGACGAAGTTTCGGAACTTTCTTCTTGGGAAGTTTAGAAATATCAACCCCATCAAAAAGAATTTCTCCTTCATTTGGGACTAAATCACGTAATATAAGACGAAGTAAAGTTGTTTTTCCGGCACCCGATTGTCCTGTAATAAATACAAATTCCCCATCATCAACTTTGAATGACACATCTTTAAGGGCAACAATATCTCCAAAGGATTTTGTAACCTGTTTTACTTCTAACATTGGCAGATTCAATTAGACAACTAATATAGATTACCAGATGAAGACAACCAATACCATATCGGGAATGTTGGTAACGAAGTTAAAACGTCCTTTACTCTACAACTTTAACTTTGACAACATCCATTAACCAAGGGGCATTAACCGCTGAAAGCGTTTCTCCCCAAACGTGTACTTTTTTATCAACCATCGGCTGGAGATCAATTGTTGTTGAAGTTAGGTAAACTGTTTGAGAAGCACCACCTGGACGTTCTAAATTGTAATTTCCCTCTCCTTTAATTCCTCCTACTTTTAGTATTCCTTCGGCTTCGTTTAGCTTGTCACCATTTGTTATCTCTCCCAATTCACCTGGCTCTTTTTCGCCCTCTGATACCACTGCGCCAGTTTTTCCGCTCTGTCCGAGAGAGACTCCTGAAAAAAACCAACCGGTTGCAACACCTAAAAGAACCACAGCGATAGAGCCCAAAATAAGATAAAGGGTACTTTTACTTCCGAATTTTTTTGGGAATGATTTCAACATGTGCATTCCTTTTTCAGTCTTATCTTGTAAAACCGATTGCGGATTTATCTCTTGTTGCATGATTTCTACTATACCACCCTTGCAAGACGTGTTACAAGTTATAGTTAGTCCCTTCACGGTAAGTCAATGAATCTCCCTCGAGCTTACGCTCTCGGTATCTTCTCCCCTTGCTTCTTAGGGAGAAAAATCCCTCCGAAGCGAAATATTTTGCGCTTCATCCGCGGGCTTACGCCCAGCGTATTTCGCGAAGGGGGATAAATTCCTAACCTCGTTTATAGCTTCCTGATAAACTTCATATAAAAGCTGTCCATGGGTAATGATGAGATCTTTAAATTCATACCTTAATAGATTCTCAATTCGTGGAAATCTTTCTACATGGCTTAATTCATCAAGTCTTTGGGCAAGTTTTTCTATTAACATCTCACGAAGCTCGTTTCTGGCCTCAATCTTTTTATATTTTTCTTCTCTTACTTTATTCATCCAATCTCTCCAAGCTCTGTTATAAACATTCCAATCTTGACTGCTCATACTTGAAAACCCAGGCGCGGAAGCAATTTTCAAAAGCTGCTCCGGAGTTCGGTTTCCTTCAACAAGATAGTACGCAACAACCCACCCAGTAGTTATTTGGTAGCCAAATTCCCCACGACTTTCTTCATCCGCATCAGCGTGTGCTTTTTCGTGTGAGTAAAGTTCTGAAGCTATTCTTCCGGAAAGGCCGCTATCATGTAAACCCTTGAAGAGTTGAGTGGCAGTTTTT
>MGHC01000010.1:46503-50174 GCA_001793015.1 Candidatus Woesebacteria bacterium RIFCSPLOWO2_01_FULL_39_10 | reverse complement strand
GCCACCCCCGAGGTGTCCGATAGGCCGCCAATTGTTCAAGCAACTGTCGAATTCTTGGATATCGCCGGCCTCATTGCCGGAGCCCACAAAGGCGAAGGTCTTGGAAATAAATTTTTAGCACATATTCGCGAAGTTGACGCAATTTGTCATGTTGTTCGCGCTTTTTCTGACCCCGATATAATAAAAGAGGGCGCAGTTGATCCAAAAACGGATTTGGAAATCGTTGAAACTGAGTTGAAACTTGCGGATTTTCAGACTTTGGAGAAACAAAAAGACCCAGGAAATACGCCGGATAAAGAACTAAAAAAAAGATGGGAGGTTGTTATCAAACTTAAAAGTGAGATTCAGAAAGGAACTCCGGCAAGAGAAATTAATTTATCTGAAGAAGAGGCAAAAATTGCCAAAGAACTGACACTTCTTACATCAAAACCGATTTTGGTTACATTAAATGTTGAAGAAAAAGATTTGGCGAATGCAGAAAATTTGGAAGAGGACTATGCTAAAAATACTTCTTTATCTAAGGAACAAATAGTAACTATTTGTGCGAAAACCGAGGCCGAACTTGCCGAGCTAACGCCTTCTGACCAAAAGGAATATCTAGAAAATCTAGGAGTGGAAAATTCCGGACTCGAGAGATTAATCAAAAAAGCTTTTTCTACTCTTGGACTTATCACTTTTTTAACAGCAGGGGAGAAGGAGGTTCGCGCTTGGACTATAAAAAAAGATACGAATGCGCAAGAGGCTTCGGGCGTAATTCACACCGACTTTATGGACAAATTTATCAAAGCCGATATTGTTGAATTTGAAAGATTTGTTGAAGGAGGCTGGAAGAATGCGCGAGAGAAAGGTTATGTTCGATCAGAAGGAAGAGATTATGTTATGAAAGAAGGCGACGTCGTTGAATTTAGGACAGGAAGTTAGTGAGTTGAATTTCCTCCTTCGCTAAAGCTCCGGACGGACAAGTAAAATTGGCTCTTAGCTCGTATAATTTCCTTCGACTTTTCTTTTCAGGTCCTCAAACTCTTTGCTCGTTGGGGTGTCTACGGCTAATTTAACAATTCTGATGGCAAGTTCATTCTTCATCTTTCCCATTCTCAACTTTAGCCTTCTTTCACTGGCTAAAACGTCATCCTTTGATGCAAGCTCCGATCTTAATTTTCTTTCACTGGCAAGAATATCATCTTTCGTGGCCATATTCTTAATATCATCCTTTGTTGCCAAGCTTTTGAGATCGTTCTTTGTAGCAAAGTTTTTGAGATCGTTCTTTGTAGCAAAATCCATTTGCTTTAGGGTAGCAATTAGTTCTAGTTTGGTTAGGGATTTGTTATTCGGCATACAAAATATAATAACATCTGGAATTGGGAAATTCTACATGATATACTTACGATTGAAATGAATACTTACGAACTTACTTTAATTGTTCCCGAGAAGGCGTCCCTTGCAAAGAAGAAGTCTGTTATGGAATCGGTTGAGAAAATTTTAAAAGCCCTGGAAGGTGAAGTAAAGAAAAAAGAAGAATGGGGAGAAATTGAATTGTCTTACCCTATAAAGAAAAACCGCGTCGGTAACTTTTTTCATTTTAATTTAGAATTACCAAGGGGTGCAGTGGCAACAGTAAATGATAAATTGCGTTTGGAAGGGGATATAGTTAGGCACCTTTTAGTTAGGAGTAAAGATTAAAAGAATTAGTGATTAGTCGCGTAGACTTTTCATTTAATCCTTTAATCCTTTAATACTTAATCTTAAATATATGGCTAGAAGTCTAAATAAAGCTGAATTAATTGGAAATTTAACACGCGATCCCGAACTTCGTTATACACCTGCTGGAACTGCGGTTTGTACTTTTGGTCTTGCAACAAATAGACAATGGATGACAGATTCCGGAGACAAAAAAGAGGAGGCAGAATTCCATAGAATTGTTGCTTGGAACAAGCTTGCCGAGCTTTGCGCACAACTTTTGGCAAAAGGTAGAAAAGTATATGTTGAGGGCAGACTCCAAACCAGGCGTTGGACAGGACAAGATGGTCAAGAAAGAACGACCACTGAAATTGTTATTAACGATATGATTATTCTTGACTCGCGAATGGGGGGAGCAGGAGCTACACGAACGGAAAGCGGGGAGTTTGATGTTCCGGAGGAAGTCGGAGAAATGCCGGCAGCATCAATTACGAAAGAAGCTGAGACAAAAAAGGAAACTCCAAAAGAAGCTACTAGCGATTCAGACGATATCAGTACCTCGTCTAAAAAAACTAAGTCAAAAAGTGACACAAAAAAGAAGGATGCGGAAGATAGTACGGACGACGATATACCTTTTTAATTGATATGGCAGAAGATACGCAACACATAAGAAGAGTCACTTACCCATGTCCTTTTTGCGAGATGGAAAAAACTCCGAACTACAAGGATTATAAAACTTTATCAAAGTATATTTCCGATCGCGCAAAAATTCTTGGAAGATCAAGAACAGGAGTTTGCGCTACACACCAACGTGCATTATCTGTGTCAGTCAAAAGAGCCCGTTTTTTGGGTCTTCTTCCCTACACTCCAACAAGTACTGGTTAACAAAAAAATTATGGATTTCAAACTTGCCCTGAGGTTAACGCGTGCTACAATGTAAAATATGCAAAAATTATATATTCCGAAAATTGCATTTTCCCTTGTTAGAAAAGTCCTCTTACTCTCTTTACTTTTATCCTTAACTTTTTCAGGCGGATATTTTTTTGGTTACAAAGGTTTCCGTGCTTCATATCAGAAATTTCCAAAAGTGACAATTACCCGCGAAGTGCCGGTGGACAAGAAAGATATAGACTTTAACCTTTTCTGGCGTGTTTGGGATACTTTATACGCAAAATATTATGACAATACAAAATTAATTCCGTCTGAGCTCGTATACGGCGCGATAAAAGGAATGGTTTCAGCAGTTGGAGATCCTTATACAGTATTTTTGCCGCCGGAAGAAAATAAAGTTGTACAGGAAGATCTTCAGGGGTCATTTGAGGGTGTTGGTATTCAAATCGGATTTAAAGGAAGCCAGCTTGCTGTTGTTGCACCTTTGCCTTCATCGCCTGCTGAGGAAGTTGGAGTAAAAGCAGGCGATTTTATTATTGGTATTAAAGATGATCGGAAAAGTATAGAAAGGGGGACGGTTGGAATTACAATTCCCGAAGCCGTTCAAATTATTAGGGGTCCAGCCGGCACAAAAGTAACACTAGTGCTTCTAAGAGAAGGGGATACTGAACCGTTTGAAGCAGAAATTACACGAGAAGCAATAAACGTTCCGAGTGTTACTGTCACCTATGTAGGGGAAGCCGGTAGAATTGCCCACGTCAAAATTTTGAAATTTTCCGGCGAGACCACAAAAGAGTGGGAAGAAGCTGTCGTTGAGTTGGTTCAGAAAGATTTAGACGCAATAATTGTGGATGTTCGAAATAATCCCGGCGGATATCTTCAGGCTGCAGTTGATCTTGCATCGGATTTTTTGGAAAATGGAGAAACTGTCGTAAAAGAGGAAAGTGCTGGTCAAATTCGTAATGAATATAGGGTTGAAAAATTAGGGCGCCTCAGAAAAGGCGAAGTTGTCGTTTTGGTTAATGAAGGGTCGGCGTCAGCTTCTGAGATTCTTGCCGGTGCACTTAGGGATAATAAAAGAGCCGAACTTATAGGCTCTACAA
>MGHC01000010.1:20310-46485 GCA_001793015.1 Candidatus Woesebacteria bacterium RIFCSPLOWO2_01_FULL_39_10 | reverse complement strand
TACAGGAACCCTTGCAGATAGATGGTGGGGGAGGTCTGCATATAACGATTGCTCGTTGGATAACTCCAAGTGGTTTTTGGGTCAACGATGGTGGATTAAAACCCGATGTTGAAGTTGAAGATAATCCGGATACGACTGAGGACGAACAGCTTAATAAGGCCATAGAACTTCTCAGCCAAAATTAAGAAACTTTTCATAATCTAAATAGAGACAAGTATGGGGGATGAAATCACACAAAAAGTAGAAGAGAAAAGTAAATTAACCTCAAAAGGCATAGCAATAGGTATTGCGATTGTCATCCTACTTCTGTCTTCTGCATTAGGAGGGGCAATAGCTGATAGGTTATTTGTTATTAAGCCACTTGATTATTTTGTCAAGAGAGCTGAAAACTCTGCAACCGGTGGGGCTTTACAGCAAAGAGTATTGAATGAAGAGTCTGTTGTTATTGAAGTTGCAGATAGAGTTTCTCCATCTGTAGTAACTGTTGCTATTGTTGAACCTCAGCGAAGGATACTTGAATTTAATCCTTTTGGAGGAGGGTTCCAGTCCCGAATTGAAGGAGGAGAACCTCAAGATATCGGAAGCGGCTTTATCGTTTCTTCCGACGGGCTGGTTATAACTAATAAACACGTTGTTTCAGATACGGGGGCTGAGTATGAAGTTATTACAAAAGACGGGAAAGAATATAAAGTTCAGACGGTAAGCCGAGATCCATCAAATGATCTTGCCGTTCTTAAAATTGACCCGGCCGGCGGTAATTTAACACCTGTTGAATTAGGTGATTCGGGAAATTTGAAAGTTGGGCAGTTTGTTGTTGCCATTGGAACTGCTTTGGGAGAATTTAGACATACAGTAACAACAGGAGTAATTTCAGGTCTTGGTCGTGGAATTACAGCAGGGAGCTCCTTTGAGGGGTTTGTCGAAAGACTTGATGATGTAATTCAAACTGACGCGGCAATTAATCCTGGAAATTCAGGGGGACCATTACTTAATTCAGGAGGGCAAGTTATTGGAGTTAATGTTGCTGTTGCTCAGGGAGCCGAAAACATCGGTTTTGCAATCCCGATAAATATTGTTAAAGACGCGCTTAATGAGTTCAACCGCTCCGGAAGTTTTGCTTCAAAACCATTTCTTGGTGTTCAATATCAAATGGTTGATGAAGAAACAGCAATATTAAATAAAGTGGTTCAAGGAGCTTATGTAGTTGAAGTAATTGAAGGATCTCCTGCTGAGTCTGCAGGAATTGAACCGGGAGATATTATTACGAAGTTTGACGGAGAGGATGTTCGAGACACGAATGGGGGCTTGGCTGATTTAATTTCTAAGAAAAAGCCCGGACAAAGTGTATCAATCGAAGTCTGGAGAGATGGCGAAACGCTTCAACTTTCCACAAATCTTTCTGAGTTTAGCGAGTAGTTACTTCTTGTCAGTACAAGTTTCACATATTATTATTGCTTAATGAATAAAAAAGATCCTTTTGTTACCAAAAGCATGTTGGACCAAGCAGTTGACGCAATTCTGGAAGGGATTAGTAGGCTCGTTGAGGATACAAAAAAAGAGCTCAGAGGAGAGATAAGGGATGTAAAGGTAGAGCTAGGGGATTTTAAAAGTGAAGTAAGGACAGAATTAAGATATGTTAAAGACGAAATCAGAGGTCTAACGGTAGAACTTTCAGATGCCCCCTCAAAAAAAGAGTTTAATGAATTGAAAAGAAGAGTAGATAAATACAACCCTGCAAGTTAAATTATAATCTGTGCGATCTGCCTGAACCGGCTGGCAGCGAAATCCTTCAACTCACAGCAGATCTTTCTGAATTTCCTGAATAGACTTAGTTAAGGAATACCCGGTGTTAGAACCTACTCAACACCCGGTGTTAGGAAACGATTTATTATAAATGGTGAAAACTTAAATATTTTTTGTAAAATAGGGATGGATGAGAAGAAGAGGAAAAAAGATAACACCGGAAGGTAGGTCGGAGATAGATCGGGAACTAGCGGTCTTGTTAAGTGGCGGTGAAGCTATAACAAGACAGCAGATAAGGTCCACGGTGGTAGCTCATAATGTTGGTATCTCGTACGTAGACAGAGTGGCAGGCGATATCGTATCCGGTGCTTTTGAAGATCGGACCGGAATTACTGTGGGATGTAGAGAGCACAACAATACACAAATATTTTTCGTTGAAGGTAATTGTCCGAATGAAGAAGTTGAGGGGGGTTATGGATTTATTAGACGATGAACGATCGGTCAAAAGTTTTGCATATAGTTTAAATAAGGAAGGGTCTTGGGGTGTGGAGAGAAATGGTTGGTAAACTTTGTAATGAAGATTTTACTGGCAGAAGTATACTACAAGTTTTCAAAATACCAACATTAATTGAATTGTAAAAATTAATTTACAAAAGAAGTCAGAACTTTTATGCTCCCGCCTTAACTTGAGTAGAAGTAGGAAGAGGTTGTGCTTCAACTGTTGTTGCATTTGCTTCAACCTGAGGAGCATGTCCGTTTGAGCCGTTTGAACCACTTCGATCAACTCGTCCATCATAACGAATTCTATTTGCAGGATTATTCAGGTCAATAAGAGGTGTCATTTGATTTCTAGCCGCTTGGAGGTAACTTTCTCTAGGCTCTCTTTCGTCTGGCCTTGCGTCAGGATTGGCATGCCTTACATATACAAAATTTAATTGTGGTTTTTCTGGTCTTCTATCTGGATCCATAATTTCCCCTTGTGTGATTTATTCTAGCTGATATTTTTCGTCATGTCCAGTAGTTTATCTAAATTCCCATCAACAATTGCTTCCAGGTTACCAAATGATTTGTCAATCCTGTGATCTGTTACCCGATCTTGTGGGTAATTATAAGTTCTAATTTTTTCTGCCCTCATTCCGCGGCCAATAGGGGAGCGATAATCGGCAATTTCAGCCATTTTTCTTTCTTCCTCTTTCTCCCAAAGTTTGGCACGAAGAAGATCAAGCGCAATTTCGCGATTTCTTTCTTGGAATCTTTCTTCTTGAGCCGTAACTACAATTCCTGTAGGTTTGTGAATTAATCTAACTGCAGTGGATACCTTTTGAACATTTTGTCCTCCTTGACTTGAAGCTCTGAAAAATTGCCAATCTATATCGCTGGGGTTTACGTTAACTTCAGACTCCTTAATTTCAGGCAAAACGGCAACCGTTGCGGTTGATGTGTGAATCCTTCCTCTTTTTTCGGTTGTTGGAACCCTTTGAACTCTATGGACGCCGGACTCATTTTTTAAAAGTTCAAAAACATTGAAACCTGAAATTGCAATCGTTAGCTCATCTATTGAAGAAGTCTTCCAGCCACGGCGAATAGCGAAGCGTAAATACATTCGGGCAAGATCTTTTGCCCAAATTTTCGCTTCATCTCCGCCTGTTGCGCCGCGGATTTCGATGAACACTTTTTGAAAATTATCATTCATAAAATTATGGGTACAAGAAAGAGTTAAGAATCGGCTAATTTTTCTTCCTTGATTCTTTTCGAAGCTCTGCCAAAGTATCTGGTCGTTCCAGTTCACGCTGAATTTTGCGCTCTTTTTTCAATTTGCGTTTTTCTGTCTTTGATAATACCTTCGTGTCTACTTTAGTTAATCGTGCGCGGAAAGCATCAACACGTCCTGCAGTATCAACGTATTTCATTTGTCCGGTATAAAAAGGATGGCAGTTGTAGCAGACCTCAACTTCGATCTTCGGAACTGTCGCACCAACGGTAAATTTGTTACCGCATGCGCAAACTACTTCGGCCTGGTACCATTGTGGATGAATTTGAACTTTCACAAAATATCTATTTTCTAGCTAGGTTGTATTATACCGCCTCTTTTTACCAAATTCTATACGATCAATTTATTTGGCCAAGCTATGCTTATATTCGGCAATTACAAGACCAAATGCGATTATTATCGCACCAATAATAAATGAGGTAGATAAACTTTCTCCAAGCCAAAAGATTGCCAGGGGAATTGTAAATAAAGGTTGTAGATAGTTAAAAAGTACTGCTTCAGAAACTTCAATAGTTTTCTGGGCTCTAACATAAAGGTAATATGCCAGATTTCCCGACAGAAGTGCCATAAACCAGACTCCAAGATGGTACTTCAAAGGCAAAATTGTAATGGAACTTATCAGGTTTTCAAAACCGTAGACGAAAATTGCTATAGGTATTACCGTTACTGCACCCACTATAAATGCCAGGTTTGTAAGATTTGACGATTTTATTTTGTATTGTACAGCTTTCTTTGCCATGAGTATGGATCCAGCATCAGCCAAAAGAAAAATTAAAAGTAATATATTTCCTGTGAGCTGTAGATCTGATGAAGACTTGAAAATTGGGAAAAATGAATTAAAAAGAACTCCTACTAAAACTATAGATATTCCAATTTTCTCTCTGTGGGTAATATGATCGCGGAAAAAATAGACACCTCCTATTGTAACCAGGAGAGGTCCGCCGACACCGATCAGAGTCAAATCAAGTACTGTAGATTTATCAAGACCAAAAAAAAGTATTCCTAATCCAATAGGAACTGCCAAAAGTCCGTAAAGCAAGGCAAAAGGAAGATGTGCTTTTAATTGGTTAAACTTTTTACCTTTTTTTACTTTAACTGCAAAAAAGGCGATTGAGAAAATTGCTGCAATTGCAAATCGGTAAGCTAAAAAAGGTAGAGGATCAATGCCTTGGAGCGTGAATTTTATAATAGGACTTGCTGCACCCCAAATAATAGCAACGGCAAGAAGAAAGAAGTAAGACTTGAGCCGGTGTGGATTCATGCGTTAGTGACCAGACTTAGTAGTTTGCAGCTTTTTCACTAAATCTTCTAGTTTTACGTCTTCCTGGTGACCGGTTTCAAGATCTTTTAGAATTACAGTATTCGAATCTTTTTCCTTTGGTCCAACTACAATAAGCCACTTAAGTCCTTTTTTATCCGCATATTTGAGCTGTTTTTCAAGCTTTGTATTTATATCCGGAAAGATCTCGACTTCAACTCCTTTTTCTCGAAGAGTTGTGGAAACTTGCGCCGAGATTTCAACTTCCGAAGGTGAGAAAACTGAAACCAGAACTCCGCGTCTTTTATTTTCATCAGGGAAAAGCTTAAATTGCTCCATTGCTTCCAAAGTCCTGTCAAAACCGAGACCAAATCCTACGGCAGGAACTGCTAATCCTGATAAAGATTCAACCAATTTGTCGTAACGCCCGCCTCCAAGTACTGAACCTGCTTTATATTCATCGATTTTTACTTCAAATATTAATCCCGTATAGTAGTCTAATCCTCTCGCGAGTCGAGCCTGGAAAATAAGGCGATTTTCTTCGACTCCTAAAGATTTGCAATAGTTTATTACAGACAGGATATTGTCATTAGGTTTTGACTCATTTAGATGATGAAATAAATGATTTATCGATTCCTCTTTAAGCCCGATTTCTTTTAAATCGCTCCCAACTTCTTCTTCGGTTTTTCTGTCAAGCTTATCGATTTCACTAACTGTTTTAAACTGCAAAGCGTCAGGAATGGAAGCAAATCGCATTAATTCGAAAAGGATATTTCTGTCGTTTATATAAATTTTGTAGTTTGAAAAACCTAAACTTTTATAAATGAAGTTAGTTAGGGCTATAATCTCGGCATCAGCAAGCGGTGATGAAGTGCCGTAAATATCTGCATCACATTGTAAGAACTCTCTATATCTACCTGATTGAGGCTTATCGGCTCTCCAGGCATTTTGGATTTGGTAGCGGCGAAAGGGCATTGGAAGATTTTGTTGGTAGGTTGCAAGTATTCTGGCAGTCGGAACAGTTTGATCGTATCTTAAAGCCACATTCCTACCGCCATTATCCTGAAACTTGTACATCAATTTGTCGCCTTCATCTCCGTATTTCCCAAGCAAGAGCTCCTGGTATTCAAGAGCTGGGGTTTCAAGCGGTTCGAAGCCAAAAAGCTCGAAGACCTCTCTTAACTTGTCTATCAGATACTGCCTTTTTTTAGCTTCCTTAGGTAAAAAATCCCTAAAACCCTTGAGAGTTTGGAGTTTTGTATTATCCATGCCTAATAAATGATAACAGTAATTATTTGATTAGACAATTTTTGTACATTAGATAATGGATCGTCCTCAATTCTTCTCATGCCCTGAATGGTAACCCTGAAGGAAATTTAGACTTGTGATTGAATCTGAAGTTTTTTCTCGACTTTAGTTACGCGTTTTTCCAGCTTGTCGTGTTCATCCCGAGTTGGCGTGTCATCTTCAAGGAAGGCTACACTTTTCCCTATCATATCCAGACGTTTGTTTACTGACTTAAATCCCTCCCTCATTTCATTTCTTAGAGAATTTTGCCCCACCACCATTTCTTTACGAAGTACTGCCTGACCATCAATAAGAGTTTGAAGCATTTTTGTTGAATTCATTAAGAAATTATTGCAAAAGTGCGAACTTTATTCAATGGTATCTTTCTGTATATTTCTAAAACAATAGGAGTTTGTCGAAAAATTTTGAAATAAACTTTGTTAACTATCCTTGTTAGCTAAGACGAGCAGAAACTTACAACCGAAGGTATATTGAAGTTTTCCTATCTTTACAATCTCTTCCGGGACTTCTGATTCGACCATTTTAAGAGAATAGTTTGGAAGAAGTTTCTTGAGAAGTTCCTTTGCCTCTTTGATTGTGTAGCTTGTTTCATTCTCTTTGTTCTTTAATTTCCCACTGGGAAGAATTCTTTTAATATCTGTAGCAAAATCAATAAAAACATTACCCTTTGGTTTTATCACTCTGTCAATTTCTTTGAAAATCTTTGTTAGTTTCTCTTTGGGGAAAAGGTGGAGCGTCCCTGTTGAGAAAACTCCATCGAAAAATTTACTTTTAAAAGGAAGGGGATCCAGAATATTAAATACCTTGGTTTTGAGTTTTTTCTTAAGATTGTCAGGAGTATTAGCACGAAGTTTTTCCAAAGCCCCAGGATCCAAGTCAGTCGCAACCACCGCAGAAGCTTTCTCAAGCAAAAAATTATTATATCTTCCATCTCCTGCAGCCAAATTCATCCATTTACCATTAAATTCGGTTTTTCTCATTACTTCCAAAGTTTCTTTATCACCCTCGCCCCAAATGGATGGTTTACCGCTCGAGAGATAGTCAATTCCTTCGGTGAAAATATATCTCTTTTCGTTGGAAGTTAAAGTCTTGGCTTTCTTCATCCACTTTATTATATGTTTTTCCAGCAAAAAATGGAGTTTGGCGAAAAATTCCCTGTGATACAGACTCTTTATTCTTCAGAAGTAAAAACACTTTTTCGGACAAGGTGTAATTTTCCAAACTTTTGCAGCTTCCAGAACTTTCAACCTCTGATCGTGTTCTTGGGTTTCTTCGTTAACAACCGCTTTCAAGCGGGTGCTATAAACTGTCGCTCAAAGCGACACCAAGACCGTAAGGTTTTGGTATAGTTTCTATTCCTGAGTGAGAATATTGATGGGTGTCGAATTCTTCCCTCATATCTTTAATTTCACCAACAATTTCTTCTTTAATTTCAAGAAGCTCGCTTTTAAGTTCCGTTTTAAAATCCGTTAGTGTTTTTACTAAGTATTCCTCTGTGACCAATTTACTTTTTACCATGGACTAATAATGCTTCGTGCAAACTCTACTGTCAATAACTTGTTATTCTTCTGGAGAGGGGGTAGGGGAGGATTTAGAAGTAACCTGAATTGTACGTATAGAAACTATTATTCCGTTAACTTCTCCCGCGGCGATTATAGTATCTCCAGGGGACAATTCATCCAGGTCAGGTCCTTTCCATCTTTTGGGAAATTCAAGCTTAAACTCTTTTTGTTTTTTATCAACAATTGTGGCCTCTTTTTTGCCGACAACAACAACCTTACCAAAGATGGCCTCTCTTTTCGGCGTTTGAAGAGCCTCTGTAACTAAAACCCTTTTTGCTTCAAGAACGCTATTTCCATTTTTCACACCGGGTGTGCCGTTAACAGCAGAAAAACCCATAGCAACAACGTGGTCGCCTATAGCTAAGTCGCCAAATTTGATAGTGGAAGTGGTTTTTCCTACTTTCACAAAAGATACTTCTTGAGAATTAATAGAGACCAGTTGTATTAAACCGTCGCTATTTTTAATTTGAAGAGAACCTTCGGTTTTATCAGTGACCGTTCCGATATATGCTTTTGGTTCATTTAGAACTGATTCAATTTTATCCTTAACTTTTTCTCGAATCTCATCGGATGATGAGGTGGCAGATTCCTGTGAAGATGCATCCGAGGGATGAAATAGAATTGCGGCAAGGATTATAAGTAGTGGTAATGAAAATAATATTTTTTTCATGAATTGAACTTACTCGGCAAACTCCGTTGAGTAAACTAAAGTTAAATTTTGCACATTTTTATCACCTTTTTCGTCAAAGACCGTTAAAATAATCTGATTTACTCCTGAGGCTAGATCAACTTCTTGCTCAAACGCCCCTGTTGCGCCAGCTTGAAAAATATAATCTTCATCCTCCCCGGAGATAGTTATCCAAGCGTTGGGGTTGGTGATTCCGGATACAAGGGTTGGACTTACACTTACAACACCATTTTGTTTAGGGCGAGCGAGAGTTGTTTTAGTTTCCGAGGGTGCCTTTTGTGAATCGTTTTGAACCTTATTTGAAGAAGAAGGGTTTGAGGGGGAGGATCTCAAAGCGGTATTAGCTCTATAAAAACCAAAGGCAATAGCAAGACCTACTCCTATTCCTACAATTATGGCTATAATAAGTTCCTTACGCATGGAAAAAGCAGAGGATACTTGAAATTAGCTGAATCAGGGTTAATATAGGGTAGATTAAACCCCTTGTCAAGGGAACACCTCTTTGGTAGGATGACGAAAGAAATCATGGATATCACATATCTTGGACACTCATCTTTCAAATTAAAAGGCAGGTTAGCGTCTGTAGTTACAGATCCGTACGATCCGAACAAGGTTGGATTAAAGTATCCAAAAACTGAAGCAGAAGTTGTTACTATTTCTCATCCACATGATGACCACAACTTTATTGAGGGAGTGAGTAATACAAGAAAAGTTATCGACGGCCCTGGTGAATACGAAATATCAGGAGTTTCGATTGTTGGTATAAGCACATTTCATGATGATAAAAAAGGAGAAATTCGCGGCAAAAACACGATTTATATTTACGAAATAGACGGAATCCGCTGCGTTCACTTAGGTGACTTGGGTCACAAACTTTCTGAGGATATTCAGGAAGAAATTGGAACTACCGATATTTTGATGATTCCGGTAGGTGGAGTATATACGGTTGGTCCGGCGGAGGCTGCAGAAATTGTGAGGCAGGTTGAACCTTTGATTACAATCCCAATGCATTTCAAAGCCCCAGGCCAAAATGTTAGTACTTTCGGACAATTAGCACCCGTGGAAGAGTTTTTGAACCTGATTGGGCTTCCTGTAGAAAAAATGGAAAAATTGTCAATAAAGCGATCTGAGTTTACAGAAGAGCAAAAAGTTATTGTTCTTGAGAGAAAGTAATTGATTTTTCGTTATGGCTACTGAAGGGCGTGTTCAAATAAGAATTCCCCCGCATTCTCCAGAAGCAGAGGAGTCAGTACTGGGAGCACTTCTTCTGGATAAAGATGCGGTAATTGCTATTGCAGAATTTCTGAAATCCTCTGATTTTTACGATGATCGTCACAGCTCAATTTATGAATGTGCGGTGGAGCTTTACGAAGAGAGAATTCCAATCGATGTTCTAACCATCTCTGAGAGGCTAAAGAAACGTAAAGTATTAAAGCAAATCGGTGGCGTAAGTTATCTTGTTGAACTTGCTAATAAGGTTCCAACAGCCGCCCATGTTGAGCACTATGGACGAATTGTAAAAGACGCGGCAACAAAAAGAAGTTTAATGACCGCGGCAAGTAAGCTTGTTGAACTTTCCATGGATGATGGATTGGCCGCGGATGAGCTCTTGGACAGAGCGGAGTCAGAGGTTTTTGCTATAACCCAGAAACATGTTAAAAAGGCATTCACTGCGGTTAGGGATGCGTTAGCAGAGTCATTTGACAGACTTGATGAACTTCACAAGCAAGCTGAAGGTTTGCGCGGAATGCCTACCGGATTTAAAGATTTGGACGATACGTTAGCAGGATTGCAAAAATCTAACTTAATAATTTTAGCTTCTCGGCCTGGTATTGGAAAAACCACATTTGCACTAAATGTCGCCCAAAATTTGGCAGTGAAGCATAAACGGCCTGTTGGGTTTTTCTCTCTCGAGATGAGTAAGGAGGAGCTTGTTGATAGACTTTTGGTTGGTCAAGCTGATATTGATGCTTGGAGATTAAAAACTGGAAAACTTACTGAGGATGATTTTACAAAGCTATCTAACGCAATGGGAGAATTAGCCGAGGCACCCATTTTTATTGACGATACGCCCGCCTTATCAATTTTGGAAATGCGGACAAAAGCAAGGCGTCTTCAGGTCGAAAGCGGGGTTGATCTTTTAATTGTTGACTATTTGCAGCTTGCTCGAGCAAGGCAGCTTGAAAATAGAGTTCAGGAAGTTTCAGAAATATCGCAAGGCTTGAAAAATCTGGCAAGGGAACTTAAGGTGCCGGTTTTAGCAGTATCTCAACTTTCGAGGGCTGTTGAGCAACGAGGTGAGAAAAGGCCACAATTGGCTGATCTTCGTGAATCTGGAAGTATTGAACAAGATGCTGACGTTGTAATGTTTTTATGGCGTGAGGATGAAGAGAATTTTGAAAATATCAATTTAGACGTTGCAAAACACAGAAACGGCCCCTTACGTTCGTTGAAAATGACATTCAAAGGAGATAGGTTGAAGTTTTTCGGAAGAGAGACAAAAAGGGAAAATTGATTTTATTCCTCTCGCTCATGGTTAATGTTAAGGGCCTCAATTGTAGGAATTTCAACACCCCTGTTTTCAAGGATAATACGCATGCCCGTGTAAATAAGCCTTACAGATCCAAGGTTTACTAAAGGATCTCCATTGGCCTCTCGCATTAAATACTTTCTGTAACGGCTTTGAAGAGTTTCACTACTCTCACTATGTAAGTCCTCAATAATCCTTTGTGCATGGGTATAAGCTCGTTCTTCTGGGTCATCCATATTAATTATTTTCAAAAACCTTCGTGAGCATTACTGTGCCGAGGAGAGGAGTCGAACCTCCACAAGGTGTTATCCTTACAGGTTTTTGAGACCTGCGCGTCTGCCATTCCGCCACCTCGGCCTAGTTCTTTGATCTGTAAAAAAAGGTTCTTGTTCTTGCTTCGCAAGAAAGGTTTTATCGCTAACGCTCTTACTCGCTTTTCTCCTTCGACTCACTTTGTTCGCTCAGGATTCATTACGCTCGTACGAGACCTGCGCGTCTGCCTGCCGGCAGGCAGGTCTACCATTCCACCACCCGAGCTTTTAGGTGGTCTGCCACTTGTCCCGTAACGAACTCTGTTCTGGTACGGGATTCCAGCACCTCGGCTCGTGCTCTATTTTACATCAGAAAGACCTAGTTGACAAAAACTCCGCGTAGAATGTTAGAATGACAAACTTCCCTTTAAGAATTTATTCAAACTTCGCGAAAACCACGTGCTCTTAGCGCGTGGCTGAAGCGAAGCAGTGAACAAACTTTTCTTTAGAAAACCATGGCCTCTTAGGCCATGGTTGTTTATTATTAATGCCTACTAAATATTTCTGTGACATATGCGAGCATTTAGTAGAAAACCCAATTAGAGTTGATTGGAGAGCAATGTACTGTGAGAAATGTTGGATAGATAATAAAAACTGGTCAAAAATTCACGAGATTGAGAGTAAAAAGATGGGAATTCAATATAAGCATAAGAGAATACAGAATAATAAATCTTCTTGACAAACCCACAACTACCACGCTACAGTGTGTGGTAGTTACCAATGAGAACCAGAGGAAGTTCTAAGTTAACTCCTGAAAAAAGAAAAGAATTGATAATAGGTTTGTGCAGGGCCTTAACAGTTTTGAGATCTTCAGAAGAAGTTGCGGAAGCCTTGACAGATCTTTTAACGCCCAAAGAAATTGAAACTATTGCGAAAAGATTGCAAATCGCAGAGTATCTTTTGGAGAACAAAGATTATGAGGCTATAAGGAAGGATTTGAAAGTGGGTTATTCCACAATTGCGAGGGTGAACACATGGGTTAATCTTTCAAATCAAGGATTTCGGATAATGTTAACGAGAAGAAAGGTTTCTCCCAGCCCCAAATCCTTATCAGAGGAAGAGATTTATGATCCTTATTCGTGGCACAATATTAAAAGACGTTATCACTTAAACTTTTGGCCCGCATTAGTTTTGGGGGAGTTCTTAAAAATTGCAGACAGTGGAGAAAAGCAAAAAGTTTACAAAATTTTCGACAATTTAGAATTAAAGGGTAGACATTTTACAAGCAATATGAACAGACAATTGTATGAAATGTTTTCTAACGTTTTAAAAAGTGGGAGAAGAAGTAGGTTTAGAAAGTAAGCTAGTAACTCCCACGCTACAGTGCGTGGTAGTTATAAGGGTGTTTTAGGCAAGAGTAGTTTTGATTATAAAACAAATGTAAATAAAGATTGTTTTTATTTTTCTTTGTATTAAAATATCCAGAGCTATGGCACTTAATGATCCAAGGGTTACAAAACAGGCTGAGATTTTGGTGAAATACTCTACAAGAGTCAAAAAAGGGGATAGAGTGTTAATTGTTGCTGATTGGTTGGCAAAGCCCTTGGCTTTGGAAATTTACAAAGAAGCTATTAAGGCTGGAGCAATTGAGGTAAGAGTTCATTTTGACGTTGACGAACAGGTTATCAGCCGATCTTATAACGAGTTTGCTGAAGCCTTTTTTAAATACGCCAAACCTTTTCAAATTAAAGAGTTTCCAAAATTAGCGGATCAGGAATTAAAAGGACTTGACGTTTGGATGAGACTTTACGCTCAAGCAAACACACGAGGTTTTTCGAATATTGATGCCAGTTTAATTTCTGAAAGAGCGAAGGTTGTAAGACCGATAATCGATTATCGAGTTTTAAAAACAAGGTGGGTTATCACAAAGGTTCCAACAGAAGCTCAAGCCCAAGAGGCAGACATGTCCTTGAGCGAGTATGAAAATTTTGTTTTTTCAGCGATAAACGAAGTGGATTGGGTTGTTAAACAGAAAGAGCAAGAAAGGCTAAGAAAGATTGTGGATGCGGTAAGTGAGGTACATATAATTGGTCCCGCAACCGATTTGAGAATGTCAATAAAGGGTAGACAGTCAGAAAATGGCGATGGAAGGTTTAACATGCCGGATGGAGAAGTGTTTACTTCAGTTGTAGAGAACTCGACTGAGGGTTTTATAACATACACTTATCCGGCGCTTTATTTGGGTAAAGAATTTCACAACGTTAGGTTAGAGTTTAAAGGGGGTAAAGTAGTTAAAGCGACTGCAGATAAAGGCGAGAAAGATTTGAATAAAATTTTGGACATAGATTCGGGGGCTCGTTTTATAGGTGAATTGGGAATTGGCAATAATTTTGCCATCAAACGTTTTACCAAAGACATCTTGTTTGATGAAAAAATTGGAGGTTCTATCCATTTAGCGCTTGGATCTGGCTACAAAGAAACAGGCAGTAAAAATGTTTCAAGTCTTCATTGGGATATGATAAAAGATTTAAGGGGGCCCGCCTTTGATAAATCTTCGGCGAGGCAAGGTGGGCCTGCCCGCAATGCTTTCAGCATAGCTGATGCAGGCGGGGAATTGTGGTTTGACGATAAATTAGTACAGAAGAATGGAAAATGGCTCGTTAAATTTTAGAACGCTCGCCAACACTGTATATTTTCTTTAACTAACTTTCTTTTTGGAAAAGAAAGTTAGAAAAAGTATGATTCAATCAACAGATCTCAAAAACGGCACGACCTTTTTATCAGACGGAAAACCTCTTAAGGTAATAAAATACTCGTTTATAAAAATGGGTAGAGGAGGGGCAACAGTAAGAGTAACAGCTCGAAATTTGGAGTCTGGAAATATTGAAGAAAAGACATTTAGTTCGAATGTTAAAGTGGATGAGGTTAGTACTCTGAAAAGAACTCTTCAATATTTATATGCGGATGGAGCAAACGCCGTTTTTATGGATCCAAGAACCTATGAACAGGTGGAAATTCCTCAAAGTATAATTAAGGACGAAATTCAGTATATAAAAGAAGGGGATGAAGTAAACGTATTATTTTGGGACGAAAAGCCATTATCTATAGAGATTCCTCCAAAAGTTACTTTAGAAATTATAGACACAGACCCTGGCGTTAAAGGTAATTCTGCGACAAATATGTTTAAATCAGCAATCTTAGAAAATAAAAATTCAGTTAAAGTACCCTTATTCATTAACAAAGGCGATAGGATTACTGTTGATACAAGGACTGGAGAGTATGTTGAGAGGGCTAAGTGAATTTAGATAAGAATCCACCACAGTGCTGCAATAGTTGTCAAAATTTGGGTTGTTAGACCGGGTACGATTGAAGTATCAACTTGAATCGACTTCTTGAAGGGAATCCAAACTTTTTCTATAAAATTGCTTTTTTGTTTTAAAAAATAATAAGGAGCCTCGATAAGGTCGGGTAGTGCGGAAAAAAAACACGCGGCTAAAATTGTTGCCGCGTGTGCAGTGTTTGGTAGCACTAAGCTTGCAATTGTAATTCCAAGAAAAAGGGATGTTAGTGAGTCAATAACTATAATTCTTACACTTTTGCTGGAAACTTTCCCCAATTTTTTAAGCTCTGTATTAAGATGGGGATTCCAATGGGGGACTTTTTCTAATATGAAATGACTCCCGAAGGCAAGGGGTAAAGCTAAAAGAGGATCACCTATTTTATAAGCAATTGCCGCCCCAACGACTACATGAGGTGTCTCAAGCACAGTAGAAGTTATAATAAAGTCTGGTATACTCTGAAGTCAAGTCTTTAGAGATTTAAATCGCTTTGTGATATCATTTTGAAAATGATATTAAGAATTATTTTCACTACTTTTGTAGTACTTATATTTTTGTATGTATTTTGGCGACGCTTGAAAGAGGATTATACCCAGAACCAAATCTTTACTTGCGGATTTTACATACTTTTGGGTTTGGTTATCGGAAGTATTATTGCCGACGCTTTCGCTCCGTTGTGGTTTTTTTGGCTAAGTTTTTCTGGAGCAGTCGCAGGAATGTTACTTGGGGTTTATCGATTTAAACTCCGTATTTTTGAAGTGCTGGAAGCTAGTGTTATTGGCGCCTTAGTACTTTTGTCTGCAACTTATACCTTTGATTGGATAACGACTAAAAATATTTTTTCAGCCCTGGGAGCACTAGCAGTAGTAATACTTATGATCTTTTATGCGCTTTTAAATAAACATTACAAACGTTTTACTTGGTATAAATCGGGTAAAGTAGGCTTTTCTGGCATGATGACCTTGGGGATTTTTTTTCTAATACGCACAATCATTGCGATTCTATTACCCCATATGCTATCCTTTGTGGGATCTATAGACGCCGTGATTTCAGGGACGCTTTCGTTTTTGGCTTTTATAACTCTATATAACCTAGCCGGACAGACACAATGAATAAAAAGAAAACAAAAAAGACCACTAAAAGTAAAACTGGATCGCAAGTTGCTCAAAGTGTGATAGGGTTTCCAGCAAAACTCCTTTCACCTGTTGCAAATTTCTTGCAGGATAAACTTAAGTCTTTAGAAAGAAGGAAGAAAGAAATCGAGGAGGAAGATCCGTTTTTGGATTCTAATAGACTTATTGATAATGCCTCACCTGATGCAGATGCTGCAGAGCAATTCGGTCATGCAAGGACATCTGCCATCAAAGAGCAAATTGATAGAAGAATGATTCAAACAAGGAAAGCCCTTACTAGGCTAAAAATAGGAAAGTATGGTATTTGCGAAGATTGCGGACAAATGATTGATACTGATAGACTTATGGTTTATCCAGATGCAACTCGCTGCGCGAAAGATCAGAAGAAGAGGGAAGGGAAGTAACTTCATGCTATCTCCATGGAGCCTAAAATAATTTTTGAAGATGATTCTATTTTAATACTGGACAAACCAGCTGGGTGGATTGTTAATGAATCAGAAACAGTTGGGAAAAACCCTGTTATTCAATCATGGATAAAAGAAAATTTTAATTTTCAGATTGCTAAAGCTCTCGAATACAGGTCAGGAATTGTACACAGACTTGATAAAGAAACAAGCGGAATTTTGGTTGTTGCAAAAACCCCCAGTGCTTTTGCGAATCTTCAGTCGCAGTTCAAAGAACGCAAAGTAAAAAAGCGATATTCAGCTTTGGTTCACGGCATAATTGAACCTAAGAGTGGTACAATTTCAGCCCCAGTGGGTAGACTTCCCTGGAATAGGAAACGATTTGGAGTACTTCCGGGTGGTCGCGAAGCGGCAACGCGTTACCGCGTAATTTCCAATTTTCAATTTCCAATTTCCAAAGAGGTATTTACTTTATTAGAACTTTATCCTGAAACGGGTCGTACACACCAAATACGTATTCATACTAAGTATTTGGGCCATCCTATTGTGTCTGATGAATTTTACGCAGGCAGGAAAACTTCCAGGCGTGATAGGACTTGGTGCAAGAGGCTTTTTTTGCACGCAACAGGTATAACTTTTTACCACCCGGAAAGTAAGGAGGCGGTGTCGTTTCAAGCAAAACTACCCCAAGATTTAGCGAGTGCACTTAATAAAATTTCCCTGGCCTAAGGCCAGGGCTATTGCTCTAAAGAAAACTTTGGCTCTGAGTTCAATTCATCCGTGCCATGTGATGGCACGACTTTCTTGAAATCATAGTAAACTTAAAAAAAGTGCTTGAGTAAAGCTTGAAAAGCTTCATCAAACCCCGTAAGCTAAATGAACTAAACTATGGATTTTTCACAGATCTCTCTTCTTCTGGTTGTTGCGGCGTTTTCAGGAATAATTGTTAAAAAATTAAAGCAACCAATTCTGATTGGCTATCTTTTTGCAGGTTTTCTTTTATCAGCATTTGGATTTTTAACAGACCATGTACTAATTGATAACTTAGGAAAAATCGGGGTAGCACTTCTTCTTTTCCTTGTGGGTCTTGAAATGAATATACGAGAGCTTCCTACGATAGGGAAGGCTGCACTCTACACAGGTTTGGGTCAGATTTTTTTTACATTCACAATAGGTTTAGTTATTGGGTTACTACTCGGATTTAATCTTACTGTCTCTTCATATCTTGCAATCGCAGCATCGTTTTCTTCAACAATAATTATCATTAAACTTCTTTCGGAAAAAAACGTTTTAAGTAGTCTTTTCGGAAAAATCACTGTTGGGTTTTTGTTGGTCCAGGACTTTGTCGCAATTCTAATACTTGTCTTTTTGGCAAGCTTAGGTAGAGAAGAAATGAATCCTTATGGTCTCCTTCTGTTAGTTGTTAAAGGGCTGGGTTTGTTCGTAGTTATATGGTTACTTTCTAAAAAAGTTTTACCAGCACTTTTTGAACGATACGTTGCCGCATCATCCGAACTTTTGTTTATTGTCAGCATTGCATGGGCACTTGGGTTAGCAAGCCTAGTAGCGGGTCCTTTGGGTTTCACTTTAGAAATAGGAGGTTTTTTGGCAGGTCTGGCGCTTTCGAACCTACCGGAACATCTTGAAATAGCTTCAAGAACGCGACCGTTAAGAGATTTTTTTCTAACAATCTTTTTTTTGAGTTTAGGCACCAATTTAATTATTGAGGATGTCGGAAAAGTTATTGTTCCGGCACTTATTTACTCTCTTCTTGTTTTAATTGTAAAACCAACCATTGTAATGATTGTTATGGGCTTTTTGAGGTTCAAAAAAAGAACATCCTTTTTAACATCAGTTACAGGAGCTCAAATTTCTGAGTTTTCACTAATCGTTGTTTCTGTTGGTTTCACTTTAGGGCATCTTGAAAAAACACATATAGCTCTTGTCGTATTAGTTGCTGCCATAACAATGACGGCCTCAACCTATCTTGTTATAGGAGTAGAGAAGATATATGCAAAAATTAAAGACGCGCTAGGTATTTTTGAAAGGAAAAATACAAAAGAAATTAATGTTGAAAAAAGTGAAACCCTGTCAAATCATATCGTATTAATCGGATGTCTTCGTACGGGACCGAGACTTTTAACGTTTTTCAAGAAAAAACAAACCCCTTACGTAATTGTGGACTTTAACCCCGATATTTATAACAAATTATCTGCAGAAAATGAACCTATTGTTTTTGGTGATATAACTGACCCCGAAATTCTTGATGCTATTCAAATAGAAAGAGCTCTTCTTGTCATATCAACAATAGATAGTTTGAGTGATAACCTTACACTTTTGGAACATCTTGCACATTTAGAAAAAAAACCACTGAGCGTATTTACTTCAAGCACACGAGGTGATGCACTAAAGCTTTATGAATTTGGTGCAAGTTACGTAATAGTTCCCGATATAGTAGCGGGAGATCATATTCGTAATTTACTTCGTCTTTATGGAACAAAAGGCACAAGGATTGCAAAAGCAGGTAAAAACCATTTTAACAGGTTGGTATTCACATAATATATAAATGCGAATCTACGAATGTACCCGCTTCGCCACAGCTTTAGCGAGGCGAGTCCGAATGCAACGAATAGATACGAATTATTATGTCTGGAGATTTGTGACAAATTTAACAAATTAACCAATTAACTAATTTATGCCTGCCCGAAGAAAAATTAACAGTGGTAAAAATAATAAGCGAAGCTTGGCCAGACTCGCGTCTGGTAAGAAGCGTTCCAAAATTTTTATTTATTTATTTTTAATAATTTTAACTTTCTCTCTCTTTTTATTTTTTGTAACTTCTAGAAAATATTGGGATGGAGAAGAACGGCTTACTCTAGCTGTACAAAAGTTAGATGGGGACGTTAATGTTGTAACATTTGATCCAATAACCTCAGAGATTATTAACATAGCTATTCCAGGGGATGTTGAAGTAGAGGTAGCAAATCAACTTGGTGTATGGAAACTCAAAAGCGTATGGGATTTGGGTAAACAGGAAGAATTAGAAGGAACACTTCTTGCAAGAACAGTTACAAAACATTTTAAATTTCCGGTATTTTTGTGGGCACAAAGTGAAGCCTCAGGATTTTACGAAGGGAATGTTTCAGGACTTTTTAAAGCAGTGTTTTTTCCTTACAGTACAAACTTGAATCTTGCGGATAGAGTGTCGATATCACTTTTTTCGCTTGGTGTGAAAAATACTAAGCGCTTTGAAATTAAACTTGAAGAAACTAGTTATTTACACAAATCAGTTTTAGCAGATGGTGAAGAGGGTTGGAAGGTAGTAGGCGATGCTCCACAAGATATTACATCGCTTTTCGCAGACCCCGCGTTTTCGGAGAAAGCTTATAGAGTGGTTATTACAGACGCAACTGGAAAAGTGACTTTGGCGAAAGATGTAGGAGAAATAATTGAGATTCTTGGCGGTAAAATATCCTCAGTTAATAGGCAGGAAGTGGACCCCAGAGGTTGTGAAATACGAGGTAAAGATAAAGATATTGCACTCAAAGTTGTAAGACTTTTTCCGTGTGAACTAGGTTCAAATGAGCCTCAGGGAAATTTTGATTTGGAGATGGTGATCGGGGAGGGTTTTGCCAAGTCGTATTAATCTCGCTATTCCTCTTCCATGTCGGCGACTACATCTTCCTTCTTGTGTACAAGTTCAGGCGGAGTAAAAGTGATATAGTCAATTTTTTCAGGGGAGAAAGAGGGTACATCGGAGAGGTTTTTTGCTCGCTTAACTTCCTGGATAAAAACCTTCACATCCTGTGTTTGGCAAGATTTAACAAAAACTTTGTACTCATTACCTAATTGGATGAGTTTTCTAAGACGCGCAGAAAGGTCATCAGGAAGCCTACCTATATATTTCCCGTCTTGAATATTTACTGAAACCCGATGAGAGTGGGTATTTAATAATACTTCGTCGCCCGAATCTAGTTCAGCTATCGCTTTTGGGCTTCCTAAATAAAGAAGCGATACAATTTTTGTTTTACCTGGCTCTTCCAAAAACGTTTGGGGCATTGAAATATACGAAGGATGTACGTCTTGTTTTTTCAGTCTTTTCCACTTTTCAATGGATTTCGTAGCTATAGAATTGAAAGGATCTATTTTCAGGACCTCCTGGGCGGTTGCCTTAGCTTTTTTAAAATTCCCGCTTTCTGCGTATGATCTTGCAAGTCTATTTAAAGCATCAATGTCGTTAGGATTGTCTTTAAGGATTTGAAGATTAGCCTCAATCGCTTCCTGCCAGTTACCTGAGAGCGCAGAAGAGATTGCTTTTTGGGCGAGGTCTTTATTCATGCTTACCGTTTACTAAAAGTCTTTCTTTCTGTAATTGAGTATATGGGTGTAGGTTTGTATGTCAAGGGGATTGTGCTAACTTAAATAACCAATTCAATATTGGTTTACCCAAAATGAGCGTCGTAGTATAATCGAGAGCGGGAAGCAAAGTTATGTCCGGACATTCTCACTACGCAACAATTAAAAGGCAAAAAGGTCTGCGAGACTCTCTCAAAGGCCAAATCTTTTCAAGGCTTGCGCGTGCTATTCAGATTGCTGTTAAAGCCGGTGGAGGAATAGACCCTGATTCAAACGCACGCTTGCGTGTGGCGGTTGAGGCAGCTCGAAGTTCCAACATGCCTAAAGAAAATATTGAACGGGCAATTTCTAAGGGCGCAAAAGAAGGGGAGAATCTAGAAGAGATTAAATATGAAGGATTTGGACCAGGAGGAATTGCAATAATTGTTGAAGCAGCAACAGATAGCCGTAATAGAACCGGACAAGAAATTAAAAATATCTTTGAGAGGGTAGGGGGTAATTTGGCAGGTCCTGGATCGGTTTCATTCAATTTTGAGCCAAAGGGGTTACTACTTTTGGAAAAACAAGAAAACCTAGACTCCCAAATGCTTTCGCTGATTGATCTTGGGGTAGAAGATATTGTGGAAACTGAAGATGGTCTTGAAGTATATGTGTCGCCAGATAAACTTACTGAAACGAGGGATAGTCTGCAAAACGCACAATTTAAAATAATGTCATACGAACTTTTCGAGAAGCCCAAGAACTCACAGGTGATTAGTGATCCTATTGCAGCACATAAAGTTTTGAATTTTTTGGATACTCTAGAAAATCAGGATGATGTCCAAAAAGTATATGCGAATATTGATATCCCTCAAGAAATTCTAAAAAACTTAAATTCTATTTCTTAACTAAATTCAGGTATCCTTGAACTATGTCCAAGAGGAAGCGTTTTATTATTACCTCGGTGATTTTGTCCTTGGGTTTTATTGGAGTACGAATCTTACCAGACAGCTACAGATTTCTAAGCATTGGTGCTTTGGGAATTATAACAGCGGTTCTTTTTGTTTGGTCCTTAAGAGAAGGACTTGGATTAAACCTGACTTTGTTGTCATTAATATTGCCGACATTTTTTACTTTAGGTGTTGGACTTTTTTGGTTTCTATTACCTTCCAGCGTCTTTGCACGAATTCCAATAATAATTTTATATGGTTTAGGTATTTACACATTGTGTTTGACAACCAATATTTACACAGTTGCCGCTGTCAGAACGATCGCCCTTTTACGAGCGGCAAGGGGAGTTGGATTTGTACTCACATTACTAACTTTGTTCCTTACTTTTGACACGATTCTTTCATTCAGATGGCCGATTTATATTACATCTCCTTTTGTACTTTTATCAGCATTTTTTTTGTATTACCAAGGCTTTTGGGCTGTAAGCCTTAAAAAGGAATTTACTGTAAAAGAGCTATCCGTGTCTTTGGTTTCGAGCATTGTGATGGCGGAAGTGGCACTTGCACTTTTTTTCTGGCCAGTTACAGTTGTTGTCGGATCACTATTTCTTACTGTTACAGCTTATATACTTCTTGGGCTTGGACAGGCTTACCTAGAGGAACGACTTTTTTCTCAAACAATTAGGGAATACCTCCTAGTAGGGCTCGCAGTTTTTATCGGAATGTTATTGGCTACAAATTGGGGTAGATAACTTACCCGTACTTTCTTTTCAAAAGAAAGTACGACAAAGAAAAAAATACCAAGGACCTCAAAGAAAGGGGAGGGAGGGAAGTGTTGTACGACCTATAATTATTAAAGGTGTCTTTGATAGAGAAGTTTTCACAAATATTATAGGTTTTTTTCACACAGCGGTACATGAAAAGTTCTGTCCCAAGATTACCCGAACAACATAAGACATGCTTTTGTAGTAGATTGATATAGTTACTAGCCTCAAAACATTACTATTCTCTCCTAAACAAGACTACTTTTTGCTTTGAAAATAATTTGCATAGGTTTTGTTTTACAACCTCGTGGTGTGGATAAGTATAGGTAAACCCGTTTAGAGATAGTACTTAGTAATGGGTTGAGAAGTATGTGCTAAACCATTACTCTGAGGGAACTGGTGGCTTGTGTTTCACTTAGTGTTGTATAACTATTTCTAATAGTCCTCTCGGATAGAGGTTGTAAAAAAGTAAAAGACTAACCCCAGAGAAGCTAATAAGTGTAATGTCGCACCAAGTCTCACTTCGTCGCACAATGATACTTTTGCGACTCAACTAATATTGATGAGGAGTGGGGGCACTTTTTAACTGAATCAATTCTCTTATCACTTGAGTAAAAGAACTTTTATTTAGATTATAGTTAAACTATATTCTCTAACTAAGGTGTATCAAAATTAATAACTCCGAACAAAAGCCGAAATATCCAAATTGTTATTTTTGAGAAAGTGAACCCACTCCCCCCAGTTCCCCTAAAAAGCTTGTGGATAAAGATTATTATGAAATATCCGTGGATTTGAGGAAAATACATTTATCTGAGACGATACGTTACCCATCTTTTTTAATACAGAGGCCTTAGAATCGATTTGGTGGAGCTGGTGTTTTATGCATTTACCTTTAGACAAATTTGAGGAGAGGATGCTGTGATGTATAATCTTCGAACTATGTTAGTTGAAAGAGTTGCTGAAACCCCTAAGGCAGTAAAGGTCGCCTTAAGTATCTGTCCTGATTTACGTCTAACAAGCCTTGGACCTTATACGGAAAGTGTTTGGAGAGATTTTGCCGACGGTTATTTACTTCATCAACAAGAAATTGAAAAGGGTTTATCGATAGAAAACTATCAGCATTGGTTAGACTGGAGTTATGAGATGTTAGCGAATGGCGATAGAGATAATCCAGTTACACAAAAGTTGCGAAATCTTCGGGAGCTTGAACCTAATATCCAGGTTTTGTGGGCTATGTCTTTCCATGATAAAGGATTCACGTTTATTGACAGGTATGATGGAAACAGTATTAAGTTTAGAAAAATTTTATACTCACAAGCCGATACAAGTAGGTCGTTTAATATTGAACGGGAATTGGTTGAGGATAGGTTTGGTGAATTGGCAATGGTAGAAAGATATTATCAGCTGGAAAGACCGGATAATTTAATTGAGATAAGTACGTGCGTTAAGGATCCAGAAAGTAAGTTTCTTATAGCAAGAATTGATGACACCGAGCGTTGGGATTATCAGCAACGGGATTCCACCTTTGTGGCAGGATTTTTAGAAGAATTAGCCCCCTCAATTGATGCACCAGAACCGTTACTGACTCATTTTTCGAGGAAACGCTTTATGGTTCACTTTGACGATGTCGCAGGGAAAATAATATTTCCTTTTCCAGTCAATTATTGAAATAATACCTGTGTCGCACAATGTTGACACTTCGCTCCGCTCAGTGTAAGCTGTTTTTGTAATGCCTGCTCTGCCCAATGAGCCAGTTTCAGAACTTAGTAATAAAGCAAATGATTTTCTCGAATACCTCGAAGTCGAGAAAGGTTCCTCTCCCCTAACAATAAGAAACTACCGTCATTACTTAAATCGTTTTACCGAGTGGTTGCAAAAAGAAGGTATCCGATTGGAACTTCGCGATATCAATCCTGAGGTTGTACGCCAATATAGGGTGTATCTTTCAAGGATTATTGTAGGTCGGCCTCCGGCTCGGAGAGCCTCCGGCTCGGAGAGGACGCTTTCCCGAAAAACCCAAGGTTATCATGTAATTGCCCTTCGTTCATTTTTGCGTTGGCTTATCAAAAATGATTTTAAAGTTATGTCTCCCGACAAAATTGATCTTCCAAAAATTAGTGATCGACAAGTTAAATTTTTAAGCGGCGATCAAGTGGACAGGTTATTAAATGCGCCCAGTTTATCCACAATTCAAGGAAAAAGAGATAAGGCGATATTAGAAATGTTATTTTCAACAGGACTTCGTGTTTCCGAACTGGTGGGACTTGATCAAGATAAGGTCGATTTAAATCGTCGGGAATTTGGAGTTGTGGGAAAAGGGGGCCGAGCGCGTGTTGTTTTTTTGTCCCAGCGTGCAACCAAATGGCTTGAAGATTATCTACGAGAAAGAAGCGATAAGTTTAAGCCGCTTTTTATTAGGCATAAAGGTAAGATCGATCCAACAACCGATCACGAAAATGTACGCCTGACAGCCCGCTCTATTCAAAGAATTATTAAAAAATATGCAGAGAAAATGAAGTTGCCGGTTGATGTTACACCCCACGTTTTGCGTCACTCTTTTGCAACGGATTTACTTATGGCTGGAGCGGATTTGCGAAGCGTCCAAGAAATGCTTGGCCATAAAAACGTTTCAACTACTCAAATATATACTCACGTAACCCACAAGCATTTGCGCGAAATTCATGAGTCTTTCCACGGAAAGGGTGGAAGTAGATAGTAGATCTTTATTCGGCGCAAGTTAGATTTACCTTCACTACCCTCTTTGTTGTGTTCATTTGACTTTTAACTTCAATGATATATATCATTGAAGTAGAAAATGACACAGGTATCAAGATTCATGATTAGACCAGAATTGTGGGAAAGAATTTTTAATATGTTTTTAGACAGTTTCCTATTTGCAAAAGACAAGAATAAGCTTAACGGTTACGTTCAAAGTATCTTTACGCCAACCGAACGGATTATGCTTGCCAAAAGATTCGCCGCTTGTATCCTCCTATTCAAAGGCCATGATTATAGAAATGTCGCAAGGATATTAAGAATGTCGTTAACTACAATTTCTAAGATGAATTTTAAACTCAAATATGAAGGTGAAGGACTTATGCCGATTATTGAGGACACTCTAAGGAAACAAGCAAAAAGTGTCGTGAAAGAAGAAATAAAAGACTTATTTGATTTACCAACAAAAGCCTCTCTTAGAAGTCCTGAGAGAGCGAAGGGGTTATTAGATCGTAGAAAAAAGATAGAGAGAATGAGAGACGAGTTCTAATCTGTTACAATGATATATATCATTGTAACTAATATTTTAGATGTGTTTGAATTTAAAATAAAAATAGGATAGAGATGGTTGAAACCACACAATATAAACTAAACAATAAAATAAGTCTGGACAAATGAAAACGATAATATTGCCGGGGTATTCGGAACATAACAAAGACTGGGCGGAAGAGATGGCAAGTCAGATGAATTTAGGACATGAGGTAATAGTTCATTATTGGCGCCATTGGCCGCCGGCCCAGAGGGCCTCTGGCCCGGAGGGACAAGAGAGTAGTTTTTCTGTAAGATTTGAGATCGATAAGATACTACAAGAAATCGGTGAGGAAAAAGTAAATATTATTGCAAAGTCGGTCGGAGTATTTGTTGCGTTAAACCTAGTCCCCAAAATTTCTTCACAAGTGACAAAAATTATCCTTTGCGGAATTGCAAGCGTTGCAGGAGAAGATAGAAAAAGTTTATTGGATACAGTTGCTGCGAAAATTCCAACAGAAAACATTCTCTGTATTCAAAACGAAAACGATAAGTTTGTTCACTTTTCTGATGCCGAAAAATTCTACCATTCAGTAAACCCTAATTTGAACGTCGTCTCTAAACCCCGCTCCGATCACGATTATCCATATCCTGAAGATTTTCAACGGTTTCTAGCTTCTTTACCATCCTCCACCGCTTCTTAAAGCCGAATTAGCAATCCATACTTCAACAGCATTTTGTAAAAGTTTTGCAGTTTCCTCTGGAGTATCTTTTCCGGCAAGTGTAGGACATTGTGCAATTGGCTCCGTTCTCATCTGAATTGGAAAAGGACGTCCGTTTTCCCGAGTAACATGGGCTATTCTTCCTTTGACATTAGGTATATACAAAGTTCTTCCA
>MGHC01000010.1:2975-20202 GCA_001793015.1 Candidatus Woesebacteria bacterium RIFCSPLOWO2_01_FULL_39_10 | reverse complement strand
TTCATATTCTCTTAGTGCAAATTCTCTACTTTCAGGAAAAGTAAGAGCTTCCATTCTTTTTGGCATTTTTACTTTCAGACGATAAATTGCCCCATCTACTCCCTGACCTGACTCGATCGCCCAGACGATAGTTCTTAAAATTCCCCTTGCGCCAAATCCATCTAACCAGTCAGCGTCTTTAAGAATCTTTCCCTCAACAGTACTTGGGGTAACATGAGGTTGATCGTGTTCTAGTACGATCTGGTTTACCCTAGAAATTTGATCGTCAGTTAGTCCCGTTTCTCTAAGAATTGGTTCTGCTAAGCGAACCGATTCTCTTAAACTATCAATTTCGTGAAGGCCGGGGTTTGATCTGCCAATGTCGTGGACTATTGCTGCGACTTCGATCAAATCGAAATCACCACCATAAATTTTGTGGAGGCTTCGAGCGAACTCGATTGTCCTCATGACGTGTACCCTATCGTGACTCGGGCTTTCTTGAAAGTATTTCTCTGCCATGCCGAGAAGGGATTGTTTTTTTTCGTTGTCCATTTTTGACAAAATGCAAGATAAATGTTATAAACCGTTTTATCACGAAAGTTTGGGAAATACCTGACATTACTTTTACCCATTTTTGACACTTTTTTGACATGAACAAAAGCTATTTTGAACTTCTTCCTCGAGACTATTTCGATGGCCTATACGAGAAAGTTATGAAAGACTTGAAAAAGGGTGACAATGTTTGTGTCTCTGCGATTTATGGAACAGGAAATAGGACTTTTTTAAACTTGTTTTTCAGATTTGCTGAAGAAGATAAGATTTTTGATAAAATCGTTTACTTTGACCCACAAAGAAACCTTGATAATTTAGCATCTTTTGTCAAAGGAGTAAAAACTAAAAATAGGTTTCAAAAGATACTTGTAGTCATCCGACTTTTCGAGAAGATTAGTAATAAAAGAGACGTTCTTGAAAAACTAAACAGTTTAAGACAACCAGAACCTGAGAGGCTTACTTTTTTAGTTCTCGCTGATCATACTGTTGTCACAGAGCCAGAAAACTATTTAGCTGAAACGGCAACATTTTTCAATTCCCACATTTATATACGCCCTTTTAACAAAAAAGAGTCGATAGCGATGATGGAAATAACTAATAACTTTTTTGGTTGGAAGGTAAACGAAAACCTATACGATGAAATTTACGAATTATCCGGCGGAATCGGAAGGCTATTAAAATATATTTGTAAAGAAACCTCCGAGGGGAAATTAGATTTTAAAAGACCAGAGGTTTTTTTAGAAATTCCCCAAATTAACTTTCAAGTAGAGTATCTTACTAGAATCTTATTTAATTACAATAATGAAACGCTGAAAAAATTGGGACTTTTAAACGAAGAGGAAAAAATAAGATCAAAGCTTCTTTATTTGTACGCTAAATATTACCGACCAGTATTGATTAAGGAATTATTCCCTACACTTTCAAATTTAGAACAGCAAGTGTTAGGTTTACTTTATGAACTAAAAGGAAAGTGTGTCTCTATTGATCAAATAGGAGATATTTTTGAAAGATTAGATCGTGAGTTCTCTCCCTGGGCAATATATAAACTTATTTCCAGATTAAAGCCAAAAGTCAAAAATAATTTTGAAATACTATCTATAAAAGGAAAAGGATATTACTTGCGAAGTGTTAGTTAACTTTCTTCTCACCAAGTTCTTCTTCCTCATCTTCCCCATTTCTATTCAAGGGGGCGACGGCTGCGACGGAGTCGCTTTTTCTGGCAAAGCGCATGAGAATTACACCTTGTGTGGAACGACCGAGTTGAGGAATATTTTTGTTTGGTAGTTTAATAACTTGACCGCTTCGACTTGTTATTACAATCTGTTCTGTTTCTTGCGTAACCATTGATGCGGCCGCAAGTTTTCCTGTTTTTACATTTACAACCGCCGCTTTTACGCCCTTCCCTGCCCTTCTTTGTATCGGGAAAAGATGAACCGGTGTTCGTTTGCCGAGCCCTTTTTCGGAAATTGTAAGAATGTCACGGAAGAATTTCTTACGCTTGTCAGACGGCTTATCTTCTTTTCCTGGAAAAACTTCCATACCTATTACTTCATCATCGCTATCAAGCCTGATCCCCCGCATGCCGGATGTGGCTCTCCCCATTGAACGGGTATTAGCTTCCGGAAAACGAATACCTTTGCCGTTTTTGGTAACCAATAAGACATGATCGTTACCGGTTGTTTCGTGTACGCCAACGAGCGAGTCCTTTGGATCGAGGCGTATTGCAATTAGTCCTGATGCCCTTAAATTTTCGAATTCTGATGTTTTGGTCTTTTTTACTACACCTTGTCTTGTTGTCATTAAAAGATGTGCGCCTTTGGAGTTCATTGGCAAAATCGACATAATTTTTTCATCTTGCCCAAGATCAATAAGGTTCACTACCGCCTGACCCTTTGATTGTCGAGAAGACTCAGGAATTTCCCAAACCTTTGTCCCAAAAACCCTTCCGGTATTTGTGAAGAAAAGTAGCATGTCGTGGGTTGTTGCTGAAATTATCTGTTCAATTTCATCCTCCTCTTTTGTTGTCATTCCAGTTACCCCTTTTCCCCCGCGGCGCTGGGCGCGATAAATTGTTCGAGGAACGCGTTTAACGTAACCTGTTCTAGTCAGGGTTATTAGAGTTTCTTCCTTTGGAATGAGATCTTCCTCACTAAATTCTCCCAATCTTTGTTTATAAATTTTTGTGCGTCTGGCGTCTTTGTATTTTTCTTTAAGTTCTGTTAGTTCTTTGACAATTATTTCCAGTACTTTTTTAGGGTCTTTAAGAATTGCTGTAAGTCTATCAATTATTTTTTTGAGTTCTTCATATTCCTTTTCAATTTTATCTCGCTCAAGTGCCGCAAGTCTCCTTAACTGCATATCCAAAATCGCCGTTGCTTGGATATCTGTTAATCCAAACTTCTTAATTAAATTATTTTTTGCGTCTTCTTGAGTTTGTGATTTTCTGATTGTTGCAATTACTTCATCCAAGTTATCAAGGGCGATCTTTAATCCTTCCAAAATATGGGCTCGGCGCTTTGCAGCGGTTAATTCAAAAATGGTGCGTTTTGTAATGACTTTTTGCCTGTGTTTTATATATTCAACAATAATTTGCTTAAGATTTAGTGTGTATGGAGTTCCATCTACAAGCGTTACAAAATTTGCAGGAAAAGAGGACTGGAGTTGGGTATGTTTAAAAAGATTATTCAAAACAGACTTAGGTCGTGAGTCGCGCTTCAATTCGATTACTACCCTCATTCCGTCTTTGTCTGATTCATCGCGTAAATCAGCGATTCCGACAATCTTTTTCTCCTTGACCAAATCAGCAACCTTCTTGACAAGCATGGCCTTATTTACCTGATATGGGATTTCCGAAATAATTATGTTTTGGCGGCCTTTTGTTCCATCTTTTATTTCTGCAATGCCCCTTACTAAAATTCTTCCGCGGCCTGTTGCGTAAACATCACGTAAACTTACCGCATCATAAATTGCCCCACCAGTTGGAAAATCTGGACCAGGTACTATCTCTACCAATTCTTCAGTTGTAATGTCGCTTTCAAAACCAACTTCAGAAGCTGCAATTTCGCCATCTTTTGGAGTCTCTTCATGTCCAGCTGCAACTAAATTTATTTTTTTGATAACAAATTCGGTTTCTTCTTCTTGCACTTTCTTTTCAAAAGTTACTGTGCCTTTGGAAATTGTCGCGATTACCGCCTCCACAACTTCGCTTAAATTGTGAGGTGGGATTTTTGTGGCCATCCCTACAGCAATTCCTTCGGAGCCCATTAGAAGTAGATTTGGCAAAAGTGCAGGCAAGTATACTGGTTCTTTGAGAGTTGCATCAAAGTTGTCCAAGAAACTGACAGTCTCTTTTTCGATATCTTGAAGCATAAACTGGGATATTGAAGAAAGTTTTACCTCTGTGTACCTCATAGCTGCTGCTGGATCTCCATCAACAGATCCGAAATTTCCTTGTCCTTTAATTAATGGGTAACGAAGTGAAAATTCCTGAGCCATTCTTACAAGTGAGTCATAAACTGCCATATCTCCGTGAGGATGATATTTTCCCAAAACTTCTCCAACAACTTTTGCCGACTTTGTGAAACTGGAAGTGTGAGTTAAGCCCATCTGATGCATGGCGTAAAGAATCCGCCTGTGGACTGGCTTTAGTCCGTCTCTGACATCGGGAAGCGCGCGCGCAACAATAACACTCATTGCGTAATCCAAATAGGATTTTTGCATTTCTTCTACTATGTTTGCTGGTTGTACTTTACCTATTTCCATACCTTAGAGAAAAAGGACCCTCCTACGCTAACCTGCGCTTCGCCGATGGCTACGGCAAGGTGAGAGCTACGGAGGGCAAGCAAAAAAATAGCCTGCCTGCGCAGGCAGGGCTTTTAGTCCACCTTCGCGATACCCATCGAGTCTGACTCGACGGATGAAGCGAAGCAAATTCGCTACGGCGGATTTTCGCTCCGAAGGAGCGTGGACCAAGATTCCGAGGGCTCTTAGCCCTCGGAGCTTCAACCTGATATTATTTTACCCTCTTAAAATTGAATAGGCAAGAAGATGTTTTTGCCGAAAATACGGGCCGATTTTCTTAAAATTTTGCTATCTTTTTAATACCAAAAAATATTCCTCTTTGGGAAGAAATCTTAGGAAATTTCCTAGTCTCAACAGGTTCAAAACCCTTTCAACATCCTTTTTCTGCGATTGGTGCGCTTTAATTGATTCAATTTTCAGATTCCAGTATTTTGAAATATCAACTACAATGTCAACCTCTTTTTTTGTGTAACCCGGTGGGAAGTATATAAAATAGTCTTTCATTAAAAGGGATCTTACTTTCGGCATACAAAAATATAGAAGCCTTTTTATGTATCTGTTCTCTCGGAAAATGTATGATGCGATCATTGAACAAAACATATGGTCTATGTGACCCGAGACTCCCCTTGCTTCAAAAGTTATCAGCGTATCTGGCTGAATTTTTTTTAGTATTTTTTCAATTTTTCCGACAACCTCGTGATACTTATTGTTGCATAATTCACCGTCAGCGTATTTTAAACAATAAACTTTTTTTACTCCTAAGATTTTAGATGATTCATGGAGCTCCTGATCCCTGATTTTTATAAGTTCTCTTTCCCCGTTATTTTTGTCATTACCATTAGTTACACAAATAAGGAATACCTCCCCTTCATCGGCAAACTTTGCGATAGTTCCCGAAGGCCCAAATGCTTCATCGTCAGGATGTGCAAAAATGCAAACAGTTTTCCTCATATAGAACTTATTGTAAAACTCGCCTTTTAGCTCGTTTTAGCCTCCCGGCAAGTTATATGAAGCGCTTTTACAATCACTTCATAAAAGGCTATTATACAAAAAAATGATCTCCAAGAATAGAAAAGTTAAGAGAACCTATATTTTTCCACGAAGGTATTTTTTTCGGAGATCTTCTGGGAATTTCTCAATTGAATATCTTAACATTGTTCGGGGCATCACTTTGTAATATTTCTTCAAAAAACCTTCAAGGTCTTTCTGCGATCTTTTCCCAACTTCTCTAAGCATCCAACCAACTCCCTTATGAATAAGATCGTGGTTATCGTCAAGTAATATTTCAGAAATTTTCAGAGTTTCGGCATAGCGGTTTGATTTAATAAAATAAAAAGTTGCAATTATTGCAATTCTTCGTTCCCAAACGTTGTCCGATTTCGCGAGTCTGTACAAAATTCCTGTACCCTTAAAGGTGGCACCTTGAAAGGTGGTCGTACAATCTGGGTGGCCGTAAAGAAAATCCCCTACTATTTTGTCTGCAGATAAATCAACTAAGTCCCAATTATTAATATTTTTGGTGTTTTTCAGATAGAACTTGTAAATTTCTTCTTTCACCCCTTCGTCACCTTTTCTGAATTTCTCAACTAAAATCAAAAGTGCAACCAGCCGTTCCTCGTGGATCTTTGATGACAGAATTTCTTGAAGATCTTGGAGCGACAAGTTCTCATACTTTTTTGCGACCATCCTACAGTTTGGGACACTTACCCCAATAAATTTATCACCCTCAGCGTATTCACCGGAACCAGCTTTAAAAAATCTTGGATAAAATTTTGCTTTTTCTTTTGAAGCATATGATTTGAGCTCTTTTTTCAGATCATCTAACATGTCACTTTTTTTCCAGAGCTGAAATTTCCTCTCTTAAAGCATCGACTATTGCTCTTAGGACCATTACCTTGTCGTGTTTAATTTCTGAAGCGGCTGATTCGTGAATCACTCCCCTATAGCCTATCATTTCGCGAGTTAGTTTTTCTTCGTACTTTAAAAGCTTGTCCTTTAATGCTTCGACTTTGCTCAGCATTAAACTCCTCGAGTCTGAGCGACCTCGGAGTCGAAGACCTGAGCTTGTCGAATGGTTTAATTCTTTAAGCTTTTTTTGCTTTTCCATGTTTAAATCATTCTACTATATTAGTTACCAGAAATAGTTTTTGTAAAACGATGATGCTAAAAAGGAAGAGAACGAAGACGGGAAATAATTACAGACTTTATGATAATGTAAAGAAAAATAAGAAAAACAACCCCAATAATTATTAAAAAGGGAGTAAATGTTCTGCGGTCTTTCATTCATTAAACTGTAACAATTTTTTTTAAAGTTGCCAAGATCTAAAAAAGATTGAGTAATTTAAATCAAAAAAGGAGCAATAAGAAGAGCAACAATTTGGACTATTTTCATCATCGGGTTTAAAGCAGGACCTGCGGTATCTTTTAGAGGATCTCCAACGGTGTCTCCGACAACAGCTGCTTTATGGGTGTCACTTCCCTTTCCCCCAAGATTGCCATCCTCAATATATTTTTTGGCGTTGTCCCAGGCACCGCCTGTGTTACACATATAAAAGGCTAAGCAGAGTCCAACCGCAACGACCCCTCCTAAAAATCCTCCTAAAGGTTCGGCGCCCAAGAATCCAACTAAAATTGGCATAGAAATAACTATAGTTGCAGGAATAACAAGTTCTTTTTGGGCTGCGGCGGTAACAATAGCAACAGCTCTTGAATAATTTGGAGTGGCTTTGCCTTCCATTATTCCTTTTATTTCTTTAAATTGGCGCCTTACCTCCTCAACTACCTGAAATGCAGCTCGGCCGACAGAACCAATGAGCCTTGAGGAAAATAAAAATGGAAGCGCACCACCCAACAAAAGTCCGATAAATACTTTTGGTTGGGCGATATCAATTGAGGTTAAACCAGTTGCCTCGAAATAGGTTGCAAAAAGGCTTGATGCGGCCACGGCCGCAGATCCTACTGCAAAACCTTTTGTTAAGGCTTTAGTAGTATTTCCTACTGCATCAAGTTCGGAAGTGACTTCTTCGGCCCTTCCTTTAAGATGCGCCATTTCGACCATTCCTTGTGCGTTATCGGAAATTGGACCAAATGTGTCTAGTGCCATGATAATACCTGTTGTTGCCAGCATTCCCATTCCTGCGAGAGAAATTCCGTAAAATCCCAAGAAGAGGTAACCTACAAAAATTGTGACAGCTATGATCAGAACCGAAACAAAAGTTGATTCCATTCCTATTGCAATGCCGCTTATCAAATTTGTTCCGGCTCCGGTTTGCGAGGCTTTGGCAATCTCTACAACGGGTTTTTCCCCAGGGCCCGTGTAATATTTAGTGACATATAAAAGAGCAAGCATAGAAATTATGCCTGTTACCGCAGCGTATCCTGCTCGGGGCTCTTTGAGAAGATATGTTGCAAGAAGCATAAAAATAACTACTGCAGATACAGCTGAAATTATAAAACCCCTTATTAGTGGGTTTATTGGATTTTCATTTTCACTTTTTGCTTTGACAAAGAAAGTTCCCAGAATTGAAGTCCAAATTGCACCGGATCTTGCTAAAAGAGGAAATACTACTCCAGCTAGACCGAAAAGCTGTCCTCCGAGAATCATTGCCGCGACAATTGTTAATGCGTAACTTTCAAAAACATCTGCTGCCATTCCTGCACAATCTCCAACGTTATCGCCGACATTATCGGCAATCGTTGCAGGATTTCTGGGGTCGTCCTCCGGAATTCCTTTTTCAACTTTTCCAACTAAGTCTGCTCCTACATCGGCCGCTTTAGTAAAAATGCCACCTCCAACTCTCATAAAAAGTGCTAAAAGTGCCGCGCCGAATCCGTAACCGACCAATACTTCGGTTGCGTGTTTTGCAACAACATTTGGTCCCATTTCTATATATTGGAAATAAGACCAGATATAAATGATAGAAACGCCCAATAATCCCAAACCTACAACCAACATACCGTTTACCGTTCCTGCGCGAAAAGCTATTCCCAAAGCTTTGTTAAGTCCCTTTTGGGCTCCATTTGCAGTTCTTACATTGGCTCTTACCGCAATCCACATTCCAAAGTATCCGATAACTGCGCTAAAGACTGCACCGAGTAAGAAAGTTACTGCAATACCAAAACCAAGAGTAAACCAAATTACCAAAGAAAGAAGAAGCATTAGGGGGATGACAACCTTAAATTGTTTAGCTAGGTAGCTCATTGCCCCTTCACGGACAGCTTTTGCAATCTGTTTTAATTTATCTGACCCTTCGTCCTCTTTAATTACTTGACGACTCAAATAAATTCCATATGCGAGTGCAAAAAGTGAAGTAAAAGGCGCGACAAAAAGCGCTATAAGTTGAATATCCATGAAAACTTTTAAACAAAAAGGCTCGTTATGAGCCCAATTCGTATTTTATTTTAACAATTGATAGATTGCAAGCGGTTTAACTTAAATATCTAAAGTTGCCATCTTTGCGTGCGTCTGGATAAATTTTTTGCGGGGAGCGACCTCTTCACCCATCAGAGTCAAAAATATTCTATCCGCCTCCTCAGCGTCATCAACCCCAATCTTTTTGAGCACTCTGGTTTTTGGGTCCATTGTCGTTTCCCAGAGTTGAATTGGATTCATTTCTCCCAAACCTTTATATCTTTGAATAGTTACTTTTCCATTGCCCTTTCCTGCCTGCGCAGTCTTGTCTTTAATTACAGCCTCCCTTTCCTCTTCAGTATAAGAATAGTACGCCTCTTTACCTATTTGGACCCTATATAAAGGTGGAAGTGCGACGTAAAGAAAACCTCTCGCAATAACCTCAGGCATGTGTCTGTAGAAGAAAGTTAAAAGGAGAGTTTTAATATGTTCCCCGTCAACGTCCGCATCAGTCATTATGATAATGCGGTTATATCTAATTTTGTCGTAATCAACAACATCTCCGATTCCTGCCCCTAATGCAATAATAAGATCTCTTAACTCGTCAAACTTTACAATTTTATCAAGGTGAGCTCGTTCAGTATTTAAAATCTTCCCCCCTAAAGGCAGTATTGCTTGAAAGCGCCGGTCTCTCCCCTGCTTGGCAGATCCACCGGCAGAATCTCCCTCAACTATATAAAGCTCGGAGGATTCTGCGTCTTTCGATTGGCAATCCGCCAGTTTTCCGGGAAGCGATGCTCCTTCAAGCGCCCCTTTTCGTAATACCGCTTCTTTAGCAGCTCTTGCGGCAATACGCGCTCTTGCGGCCAGAAAAACTTTTTCAAGAATCGATTTTGCGTCGTTGGGATGTTCTTCAAAGTATGTATCAATCCCCTCTTTTACCGCTGACTGCACAAAACCCTGTATCTCGGGATTATTAAGTTTTGCTTTTGTTTGAGATTCAAATTGAAGTAAGTTAGAAGGCATTTTAATATAAACCACAGCCGTTAAGCCTTCCTTCAAATCATCCCCCGTTAACCCATTGCCTTCTGTGAGTTTTTCGGAAACACCCGCCTTTTTGGCATAATCGGTAACAGCTCTAGTTAAAGCGATTCGAAAACCAGTTAAGTGTGTTCCGCCGTCAACTGTATTAATTCCGTTAACAAACCCTTTTACGTTTTCCGCATAAGCATCCGTATATTGAATTGCAACATCAACAGTTAGATCTCCCTCTTCTTTCGTGACAAAAATAACGTCAGATATGGCTTGTTTTCCGCGATTGGAATGGGCAACAAGCGATTTGATACCCCCCTCAAAATAAAAGTGGGCTTCTTCGTAAGAGCGCTCGTCGTAATAATGGAAAGATAAACCTGGAACAAGGTAAGCCCGATCGCGAAGAAGTGTTTTTATTTTTTGAGAATCAAAGTCGGTTGTCTGAAAAACTTCAGGATCGGGGTAGAAAGTTGTAATTGTCCCAGTACAATCTTCGTGTGTTTTTACTCCCCATTTGGCTGGTAACCAAGAATCTAGGTCTTTTTGTGAGGCTTTTGCAACAGGTGCTTTAACCCTTCCCTGTTCATACTCTTGGTAATAAGCTTCATTATTTCTTAAGACCACTACTCTGAAGTCCTTAGATAATGCGTTTACAACTGATGCTCCAACTCCGTGAAGCCCCCCCGAGACTTTATAGGCACTGCCTCCGAACTTTCCGCCCGCATGAAGCTTGGTCATGGTTACTTCGAGTGCGGAAACTCCTGATTTATGCTTATCAACCGGAATTCCGCGTCCATCGTCCCGTATCGTTGCTCCCCCATCTTTGCCAATTTGTACCCATACATTTTTTGCAACTCCCGCAAAACTTTCATCAACCGAGTTATCGACAATTTCTCGCAAGGATTCATGAAGACCGCGGGTATCGGTTGATCCGATAAACATCCCGGGTCGTTTTCTTACAGGCTCTAAGCCCTCAAGGACCTGTATTTCTTTTGCAGTATATGTTTGTTTTTGGGTCATTTAGTGTGTTATTAAGAGTATGATTTTTTGAAGTGGGTTAGATTCAGCTCACTTATTATACCTTAAATTTGATCTCGCGTAAATTCAAAATTTTTCAAATTGATCGTGAAATTTGTAAGATGTAACGCTATATTTCCATTTCGTTGAAGTGCCAGGTGGGTATAACTTGCCAAAGAAAGGTTGGAACAAACTTCTTTAAAGTCACCCTTTCCTTCTACTAAGTAGCTGTGCAAGATAACAGTAAGATTTTGTAAAAAATCGATTGCTTCCTCTCTTTTTTTAATTGAGTCAACAAAACTAAATTTTTTACCGAGTGACAATTCAAGAAAATTCATAAGATTTTGGTCATTAGTTAACGATTTTCTGCCGGCAACTCTCACTATTTGGCAACGAGAGACGATTGTCGGTATAAGATTATTCTCGCTTGTTGCTATTAAAATATAGTATAAATTTTTTTGCGGCTCCTCTAGGTTTTTCAAAAACGCATTTAGAGCTTCTTCGGTTGCTTCTCCCAAACCCTTTAGATAGATGCAGGTTGGTTCCTCAAAGGAAAATTTAACAAACCTTGCCAGCTCCCTTACTTCATCAATCTTAGTTAGAGAAAAGCTGTAGTTAGACTTACCGAGTTTACCACCAAATTCTTTAGCCTTTAATTCGACCAGATCAAGATCTTGCCCTACAAAAAGATATGCATGCATAACCAACCATTATAAAGTAAAATTGCCGGCCAAAGTCAAATAAAACAAAACAACCCGTCGGGTTGAAATACGATGTAACCTTTCGGATTTTTGCTTACTCATGTACGAATTTTTTAATTTTTGCCAATTTGCGTTGATAATCAACTTGATTTACAACAAATTTCTCATAGTTTTCCTTTGAGCCTGTAATTTTTAATATAAATTTGGTGTTTACTAAATCGTTTTCTTTTAAACCTAAATAATCCTGGTACGAGCTCCACTGAAAAGATTGGAGGTTTTTATACTCTACAAGATAAGAAGTAACAGGGTTTAGATGAATATATCTTGATACATGAAGAAGTATTTCATCGCTTGAAACTCTTTTAGCTTTAAACGGTTTCTGGAACAAACTTCCTTGCCTCTCATTTTTCGTATTGTAATATTTTGCAAATGCATTTTGTAAATTAGAGATAAATACTCTTATCCCTAAATCGAGATTTTGTCTTAACAAAAAATGAAAATGATCAGGCATAAACGAAAAGACGTAGATTTCAACTAAGGGTGCTAATGACTTAACTTCTTTCAAATATTGTATCTGTTCTTCATTTTTAAGAACATTTTTGAACTTTGAGTAACTCAGTTTTTGGGGGCATCGGTAATAATCAGTTAGTGCCATTATTCTCCTCATATTAATATTTCCCGAAAATATCTCTTCACCGCCAATCGTTCTATTAAAAACATGGTAGGTTTCATTTGTTGCTAAAACTTCCTTTCGCTTTCCAGACATATTATTTATATTAGTTACTTCCATTTTCCATAATACGATTATTGCCGAAGGGTTGCAATGTAAAACAACCCGGTGGGTTGAATTGCGATCGAACCTTTCGGAGATAAGTAATGCTTGATATTTTATATTATTAGTTTTTCAGTACTGTCATTATGTTGATAATAAATATCAATTCCGTTGCAGGTAAATTTTGGCTTATGTATAATCGTATTATTCAGATTAACTTATCCCGAGAGGGGTTTTTCTTGGTCGACTGAAATGAAAAATACAATCAAAAACTTAAAAATATTTTTCGGTTTTGTGATACAAAGACCGCCACGGTACTTTGTATTTGTTGTGACAACAGTTATTGCATCACTACTTTTTTTTACTCTCCCCTACTTTTACAAACTGTTTACAGACAATCTATTAGACGGTGATATTCAGGCTCTTTATATAAACCTGGCACTTCTAATGCTTGTTAGGGTCGGGGCGATGATTTTTAAAAATATCTCTTTCTTTTTGGGTGACCGTGGCTTGATAGATGGATCAGCTCTTGCCAGAAGGACTATTTTTAAACACGTTCAGGATTTGGATTTTGCCTTTCATTCTAATAAAAGTACGGGTTATCTTATTTCTTCTTTTAAAAGAGGAGATAACGCATTTTGGACAATGTATTTTAATATACACCATAGATTTTTGGACGTATTTGTGGGTTTTTTTGTAATGCTTTACTTTTTGAGTCAACTGGCAAACATTTTCACCTTACTGATTTTATTTTCTTTTTCCTTCTCTCTTTTTATAACTAAATACTTGGTAGTGATTAATGTCAAAGCCAGAAAGCTTCACAACGATGAGGAAGATAATCTATCTGCAGTTATTACCGACAATATGATTAATTTTGAAACCGTTAAGCTTTTTTCTAAAGAGAATTGGGAATTAAAAAGACTAAAACAGCAATTCGTGCCTTGGAAAGAGTCGGCTATAAAATATATAAATACATATAGGTATATCGATTTAACTATTGGGAGTCTTATAAACTTAAGCATATTCTTAATTCTTTTCTTCTCTTTGAATCTTTTTCAAAAAAATAGCATTGGAGTATCGGACTTTGTTCTCATTTTTGGATTCATCAATAGTTTCTATCCCCGACTTTTTGACCTAATTTGGGGACTAAGAGAGATTGGTAAAGATTTTGCAGATGTCGATCGCTATTTTGGGCTTTTGGGCCATGAAATCGAAGTTAAAGATCCAGAAAATCCCGAATTTGTTGATAACGTTCGTGGAGAGATAGAATTTAAGAAAGTTTCCTTTACTTATTCGGAAAGCAAAAAGGAAGCTGTCAAAAATATTAATTTGTCGATTCGTCAAGGTCAATCAATTGCATTGGTAGGCCGTTCTGGTTCAGGTAAAACTACGCTTATAAAACTATTAATGAGATTTTACGATGTCGACGCGGGTAGTATTTTTGTCGACGGAATTGATGTTCGGAAATTTACAAAGAGCCACCTTAGAAGTTTTATGGGAGTTGTGCCCCAGGAACCGGTTCTTTTCAATAATACAATTGGTTATAACATAGCCTACGGTAATGAAAAAGCAACTAAAGATGAAATAATCGCTTCCTCCAAAATTGCCAATCTTCACGATTTTATTGTAAGTTTACCAAAAAAGTATGCAACCCACGTTGGAGAGCGCGGAATTAAATTGTCAGGAGGCCAAAAACAAAGATTGGCAATAGCAAGAATGGTTTTGTCAGATCCTGACATTATTATTTTCGACGAGGCAACAAGTCAGTTGGATTCTGAAAATGAACGCCTTATTCAGGAGGCTTTGTGGAAAGTTGCCAGTAACAAAACAACAATAATAATTGCCCACAGACTTTCAACCGCAATGAGGGCTGATAAAATAGTTGTTATGGAAAAGGGAGCAATTATTGAGACCGGTTCACACCAGGATCTTTTGGCTCGCAAAGAAAGTTTGTATAAACACTTCTGGGACCTTCAAACTAATATGGTGTGAGGGAACTCTTGATAGGAAGTTTGTGGTAAGGCATAATAAAGATAACTCAAAACTCAAAACGCAAAAGTCAAAACTATATCTTAAAGCTTAAAACTTTAATTTCTTGATTTTAGTTTTTGAGATTTGACATTTAAGATTTGAATTAACTATCGTGCCTGCTCAACCGTTATCACAACCGGCTTCAAAAATAACTTTAAATGGTGGTGTTGCCAAAACACTCTCCGATATTTTAGTTTCCCAAGGAGCGCTTGATGAAGCGAAAGCAAAAGAGGTTAAACTTGCCGAAATTCAAACTGGTAAAACCCAAGAAGAAATATTAATAAATAAAAAAATAGTTAAAGAGTCCGACCTCACAAAAGCTAAAGCTCTTATGTACAACGTTCCTTATATTGATCTCTCCTCGGTTCCAGTTTCTCCTGAGGCGCTTGCTTTAATTCCTCAAGAGGTGGCGCAAAGACTAAAAGTATTTCCTGTGTCGATTGATAGAGTTAATAGGCAAATATTAATTGCTATGGCGGATCCATTAGACATGTCCGCAATTGAATTCGTTGAGCAAAAGACCGGTCTTTTCGTTAAACCCAATGCGGCTGACCCTTCTGAAATCGAAGCCTTGGTTTCAACGGGATATGCAACAACTTTGGCTCATGAAGTTGGTGAAGCACTGCGTGAGGTTTCAACAGACCAAGGAGTAAGAGTTCTGGACGCATCTAAAAGAAGTGTAATTAGGGAGGAAAAGGTCGCAGAGATTGTTGCTCATATTCTTGGGTTTGCAGTAAAAGCCAGATCATCTGACGTTCATATCGAGCCGATGGAGCGGTTAACTCGTGTGAGATATAGAATTGACGGAATTTTGAATGAGAAGCTAACGATACCCAGAGAACTCCATGACGCAGTTATTTCCAGAATAAAGATATTGTCAGGTATGAAGATCGATGAAAAAAGAATTCCCCAAGACGGCAGATTTACATTTAAAAGTGAAGATCGGGAGGTAGATTTGCGTGTATCATCTCTCCCAACCTCAGACGGAGAAAAGATTGTAATGAGAATTCTTGAAAAATCATCCGGAATTCCAGATTTGCCCGAACTTGGGTTACGCGGCCGGGCGCTTAAAAATCTTAAAGACGCTATAGGCGTACCGCACGGAATTGTCATGATCTGCGGTCCAACAGGATCGGGAAAAACAACGACTCTTTATTCAATTATTCAACAAATTAGCACTCCTCAAATAAATATTGTGACTTTGGAAGATCCTGTCGAGTATAAAATTCCGGGTGTGAATCAAGTTCAAATAAATCCCGGCGCGGGACTTACTTTTGCATCAGGCCTTCGTTCTTTTTTACGTCAGGACCCGAACGTAATACTTGTTGGAGAGATTAGAGATGAGGAAACTGCTGATTTGGCTGTCCAAGCGGCATTAACCGGGCATCTTGTATTTTCTACACTTCATACAAATGATGCGGCAGGAGCCCTTCCTCGGCTTTTAGACATGGGAGCAGAACCTTACTTACTTGCTTCCTCAATGACTGCGATGATGGCTCAAAGAGTTGTAAGAAAAGTTCACGAGGATTGCAGAACAGAATATCAGCCCGATCCGAAAGTTGTTGAAGAAATAAAAGTGAACCTTGGACCCTTATGGCCAAGAAATAAAACTGCCCCGACTCTTTACAGAGGTCAAGGAGATAAGGAATGTAATAATACTGGATATCACGGCAGAGTCGGAATTTTTGAAGTTATGCCTGTTACCGAAAAAATTAGTAGACTTATATTAGAGCGGGCATCCTCTGCTGAAATCGGTAAACAAGCTCGCGAGGAGGGAATGGTAACAATGGTGCAGGATGGATATCTTAAAGTTTTGGAAGGGGTAACAACAATGGAAGAAGTATTACGCGTTGCTCACGAATAATGTACACTTAAATTACATATGGAAATTAAACAGCTTTTACAATTAGCGGTTGACCGGCAAGCGAGTGACTTGCATATAATTTCAGGAATACCGCCGCACTTAAGAGTGGAAGGCCAGCTTGCACCTGTTCCTGATGAGCAAGTATTAACCCCTGAGGTAGTAAATAAATTTGTAAAAGAGATATTAAATTCAGAGCAGCTCGAGCGCTTGACGGTTAATAAAGAAATTGACTTTTCACTTCCTTTTAATCAAAACGCTCGATATAGAGTAAATGCGTATACTCAAAAAGGGTCCCTTGCAATTGCTTTCAGAAGAATTCCTTTGTCAATTCCTGATGTAGATGCTCTTGGGCTTCCGAAAATACTACATTCGTTTACAGGTCTTAGGCAAGGATTTATTTTGGTAACCGGACCGACAGGGCACGGAAAATCAACAACTTTGGCTTCGATGCTTAACGAGATTAATAAAACCAGAGCCGAACATATTGTAACGATTGAAGATCCTATCGAATTTATATTCAAACCTGTAAAGTCAATTATTTCTCAAAGAGAGATGGGTTTTGATACGCATTCCTGGCAGATAGCACTGCGGAGTGTTTTGCGTGAGGATCCTGACGTAGTTCTGGTTGGAGAGATGCGGGATCATGAGACTATTGCTTCAGCTTTAACTGTTGCGGAAACTGGGCATTTAGTTTTTGCTACGCTTCATACAAATAGCGCCGCTCAAACAATTGATAGAATTGTCGACGTTTTTCCGGAAGAGCAGCAGGAGCAGGTTCGCCTTCAATTATCAAACGTCATTGAGGCCGTTTTTTCGATGAGGTTGGTACCATCTGTTACCGGAAAACGAGTTGTTGGTTACGAAGTAATGCTTGGAACTAGCGCAATTAAAACTGCAATTAGGGAGGGGAAAACTCATCAGATTGATAATATAATTCAGACATCGACTGAAGTTGGAATGAATACTTTGGAAATGTCCTTATCGCACCTTGTTAAAGATGGCAAACTTGATCTTGAAACGGCACAGACTTTCTCCCTCCGGCCAGAAGAGTTAATGAGATTGGTTAGAACCTCGAGATAAAGTAGAACATAGTGCAAAGCGCATAGGACATAGGATGAAAAAAAGGA
>MGHC01000010.1:0-2946 GCA_001793015.1 Candidatus Woesebacteria bacterium RIFCSPLOWO2_01_FULL_39_10 | reverse complement strand
ATGTTCTATGTACTAATTCCATGAAACGATTCAAATATAAAGCCAAAAATGCTAAAGGCGAGCTAATTTCCGGTGAAGTGGAAGCTTCAACAATAGAGCACGCAGCAAAACTTGTTCGGAATCAAGATTTAGTTGTAATAACGCTTACCCCAAAACGAGAGTTACCGTTAAACATTTCTAAAAGTTTTGCTAACAGAGTTACATCAGGAGATGTTACAAGCGTAACAAGACAGCTTGCAACAATGATTAATGCAGGACTTCCTGTTACTGAGGCACTTCTAATTTTACGTTCACAGTCCAAAGGTTCAATGCAAAAAATAGTCGGACAAATATTATCAGATGTTGAGGAAGGCGAATCCCTATCCTCCGCCATGTCAAAACACCCTCAAGCTTTCTCGAAAACCTTTATAGCACTTATTAAATCAGGAGAAATCGGCGGAGTGATGGACGAGGTTTTAGTACGACTTGCTGATGATTTGGAAAAACAACAGGAATTCAGAGGTAAGGTTAAGGGAGCTTTAATTTACCCGGTTATTATAGTTTTTGGAATGATCGCGGTTGCCTTTGTAATGATTGTTTTTGTAATACCCAGATTAGTTACGATATATGACCAATTTGAGGTTGATCTACCAATAACTACAAAGATTTTGATTGCAATTTCAAATTTTATGGTTCGTTTCTGGCCTCTTGTGATACTTGGTTCTGGAGGCCTCGTTTACGGATTTAAACTTTACAAAGATACTGTTAATGGCAAGAAGAAAGTTGACGAAATTCTTTTCAAACTGCCTTTGATCGGAAGTCTGCAAAAACAAATTATTCTCACTGACTTAACGCGTACGCTATCTCTTATGGTAGGAAGCGGTGTGTCGATAATTGAAGCTTTAACCATTTCAGCTCAAGTTGTCAGTAATAACATAATTGCAGAAGCTTTAACTGATATTACAAAAATGGTTGAGAAAGGATTTCCACTTGCCTTTGCATTTTCAAGGCATCCCGAAGCATTCCCCTTTATTTTAAGCCAGATGGTTGCGGTTGGTGAGGAAACCGGGAAAATGGATGAAGTTCTGTCAAAGATCTCACATGTTTTTGAAGTTGAAAGCGATCAAAAACTAAAAGCTATGACAGCAGCAATCGAACCTTTAATTCTTATTGTTCTGGGACTAGGCGTTGCCCTAATGGTCGTATCTATAATTTTGCCAATTTACCAACTTACAAGCAATTTCGGCACATAGGATAGTTGGAAGTTGTATTATTTTTCTTTGCCATACTTTCTTTTTTTTCAAAAGAAAGTATGAATATAGTTATAGGGCTATTGACACACGGATCGAATATGTTCAATACTGGATATAGGAAAAATTAGAATTTAATATTTATCCGCAACGCGGATTGAAGGGGGGCTTGCCCCTCCGAAGTCCGAAGGGAGCAAGAAAACTTGAAGTAAAATGACAGATTTTAAAACGACGATCCTCCTTCGCTTACCACGCAGAAGCGTGGCCAAGCTTAGCTTAAAGCTACGGAGGACGAAGGGGGGTGAGATTTCGAATTTATGACTGCCCTTAAAAGAGGTTTTACATTAATTGAACTTTTAATCGTTATTGCGATCTTGGGAGTCTTAGCAGTCGTAGTATTGGTAGCAATCAACCCCGTTCAACAGCTTGCAAGAACAAGAGATTCTGGAAGGATTAGCACTGTTTCACAGTTGGGGCATGCAATGGAAGCATATGGTGCTTCGCATGACAGTGACTATCCTGTAGACTTAGCAACACTTCAAAGCACGGGTGAAATACAGAATATTCCTGCGTTGGTTGCTAATAGTGTAACAAGCGTATGTGCAGGGGGAGATGAACAAACGAGTGGATGGTGTTATGATGACGAAGATGGCCCACCCGATGCGTTTGCTATTTGGTCTGCCCTAGAAGCAACAACCAATCTGACGGTAAATGCTGCTTGTGGTGGAACTGCGGCCTATGCAACATATCTATCAGTTTCAGGAAGAACGTGTATAATCTGTGACACAGAACCATCAGCCGCTTCAGTAGTTGCTGATTGTGATAACTAGGTTTGATAAGAAAGCGCCAGGTAGTTCGAAGTGCACAAATTACAATTCCTGGCGCTTTAGAGGTAGTTAAATTTAATTAGTTATTGAAAATAGTTTCTTCATTAGATTTATTAGTTCTAACTTGTAACTTCAAGTTTATAGCTTGTATACTTTTGTAAAGACTTGTGCTTACTCAAACATTTAATTTAAAACCTATTCAACCCGGCGGGTTGATTAGGTTTGAACCCGTAGTTACAGACTTGGAATTTAGCAGTAACTACAGCTACTCATAAAGAAAGTTCTTTATGAGTTTAAGTTTTCGTTGGTAATCTGATTGGTTGGCAACAAATTTAACATAATTTTCACTTGTGCCCATGAGTTTTATTATAAACTCCGTATTCACAAAACTGTTATCTTTTTTATTCAAACTTCGCGAAAACCGTGGACTTTTAGTCCACGGATGAAGCGAAGCAGTGAACAAACTATTCGAGCCTTTGCGAGAAAACCGAGGGCTCTTAGCCCTCGGTTGTTTATTTATGTAGGAAGTGTAAGACGTCCAAGGATACATAGTGAGCTCTGAAAAGTTAACAAGGTATGAGGTTACAGGGTTTAAGTGGATATATCGAGAAACATGTAGGAAAATTTCATCTCTAGTTATTCTTTTTGATTTAAAAGGTTTGACAAATAAACTGCCCAAACGGTCGTTCTTGATATTGTAGTACTTGGCGAACCCGTTTTGAATATTTGATGAGAAAGTTTTGATCCCCCCGTCTTGCAATTGCTTCAAAAGGAGATGAAAGTGATTTGGCATAAACGCAAAAGCGTATATTTCAACAATTTTTGGAAGATTCATAAGAGACAATAAGTATTTATTCCTTTCATTTATTGCGAGGTGTTTGTATTTTGAG
>MGHC01000009.1:9855-10039 GCA_001793015.1 Candidatus Woesebacteria bacterium RIFCSPLOWO2_01_FULL_39_10 | reverse complement strand
TGCTAGAAGTGATACTGCCATTAATGCACCACCGGCAACAAATAGTGTATATAGACCTTTTTGAAAAACCATACCATCAGCTACTTGAGAGACAATCCATAAAGAATAAGTATCAAAGATGAAGTGGCGCAAAAGGCGCTTCATAAATTCAGTATATCAGTTTTCCAGAAGATCTTTTTGCAAT
>MGHC01000009.1:4694-9843 GCA_001793015.1 Candidatus Woesebacteria bacterium RIFCSPLOWO2_01_FULL_39_10 | reverse complement strand
TAGCGTCTTGCAAAACGATGCGCCTCATTGCGGATCCTCTGCAAAAGATTTAGGGCAGGTCCATTTAATCGTTTTTCGTAAAACTTAAGCTTTCCTTCCTCAAAATGTGGGATTACAAGTGTTTCAAAACGCTTTGCCAGACCAAGAATTGGGATTTTATGGTCTTTCAATTCATTCCAAAAAGTTCCAACCTGGGCTTTTCCACCATCAACCAAAATTAAATCCGGTATTCCCCAATCAGCAAAGTGTAACTTTCTTCTCCTCGCGATCTCCTGTAGCGATGAAATATCATCCTGGCCCATTTTTTGACCCGCCTTGCCGGCAGGCAGGTGGATCCTGAAATGGCGATATAAACTTTTGTCAGGTTCCCCATCCACAAGTGTTACCATTGACGCAGTAGGTCTAACTCCAGTTATGTGGGCGACATCAAAACATTCAATTCTACGAATATTGTTGGATGTATTTTGAACGTTAAAATCCGACAGAATCCTTTGCAAAGAAAGTCGTTCTTCATCGCGAACGTCATCAACCAAATTAGGGTTTAGTAAAAATTCGTTAACAGATATTATTGGCTGTGTTATGTAATTAAGCATCTGTACTTGATCGCGGACTTTGCTTGCCGCTTCAAAATTTTCTTTTTGTGAATGTAATATCATTTGTCTTTCCAAAGAAGTTCTTACGGACAATAACTTTCCTGAAAGAATTTGACGAATATAAAAAATGTTTTTTCTGTATTTTTTACGGAGCAAATTTTTCAATTTTGGATCGTTTTCCTTATCAATAACCGATGGACATGGTACGCATAATCCTATTTGACTATAAAGACAGCCACGATTTCCTACTTTGTGCTGTGCAAAAGGAAAAATACGTCTTAACAAGCGCAAAACATTTTTTACTTTAGCTGATGATGGAAATGGTCCAAAAAAAGAGATGTTACCCTCTCTGCTGTCAATTTTTCGAGCAGTAAGAACTTGAGGGTAAAGCTCACGTGTTATTCTAATATACAAAGGGTGTTTATCATCTTTAAGTTGACTATTAAACTTTGTCTGAAATTTTCTTACAAGTTTCGCTTCTAATAAAAGCGCTTCCAATTCCGACATAACGCGGATTGTTGAAATAAAATTTGCTTCAGACATCATTTGGGAAGTTTTCGGGGAAAGGGTCAATGAAAAGTAACTTTGGACCCTTTTTTTGATATTTGAAGACTTTCCAATGTAAAGCGGTTTTTGTTTTTTATCCCAAAAAATATATACGCCTGGGTCTTGGGAAAGGTCGTTATAGATTTTTTTGGTTATTTTTATTTTTTTGGGTAAAAACATGTAGTGATTTAAATAATCTAGTCAGAAAGTTTAGCTTGAAGGATGCATTATTGCCAGCTTTGAAATGAACAAAGATAAGTACGGATGTTAAAAGAATTGTAAAAATTAGCAACTGGGTAATTATTATATTGTTTTTATTGATCGGTAACTCAACTTTCGATCGATAAGCTAATACCGTAACGTTATTTGGGACTTTTCTACCAAGAAAGCCATAGGGTACTTGAAACGTTAAAACTGCCGATGCATTAGGAGGTAAAACTGAAATATAAGTGGTGTTAGCGACATTCTCTCCATAAAGAACCTTTGGTTCAATATTATAAACTGCCGTTGAACCTTTATTGATGATTGATACGTTAACGGTTTTATTAAAAAGCTGATAGAAATAAGGGTAAGAAACTTCAATTTGTACATTACTAACTCTTTCTTCAGGTATAGTTCCAAAACTTACAAAAACATCTTTTTCAGAAGTTTTCCCTAGTTTATACGAACCAGGAGAAAGAGGAGTTGTGGGATCTTTGCCATGTATTACAAAAGTAAAATGTCGAAGATCAAGCTTAGAAAAGTAGTCTATGCCGCTTGTGGACTCCCATGTAGGATCAACCGCAATCCACATATCCGCCTCATCACTCCAATATTCTGGCCATGCGTGCAATACATCCGCAACAAGAGAAAGAGGTTGGATTTTTGCATTCTCCGAATATGCATAACCATTAACTTCTCTTGCTGGAATTCCTGCCGATCTTGCTAATGCTATAAAAAGATCAGTAAATTCCATGCACATTGCATCGTCTGGATTTGCAAGTGCAAGTTTTGCTCCAAGCCGAGATACATCTGGATTTACTCGGTCATAGTTATAGTTGAGATTTTTTGTAACGTACGAATAAATTGCTTCAGGGGTTTTTAATTCTAGTGCAAGATTATGGATCTGCTCATCTTGTGTTTGCCAGAATTCAGACGGTTTCAAATTTTCCAAAAGAGTTGTTGGAGAGGTGGTTATAAGTTTTCTGGGTTTTGCAAAAATTTGAACAGATCCTTCAACTTTAACATCAAGTTTTTCTCGAGGAGAAAGAGTGAAGTTAGCTAACCAATTACCATCATCATCAACATTAATGTTTGTCGGTTTGGGTTGGATCTTTGAGTAAAAAACTCTCTGTAAAGAGGTGTCTGGCGGAATTGCGATTTCTCGATCAACTTTTTGAGATGTGGCATTTTCCAAGTGGTAATTTAAGATAAAAGAAAATGACTGAAATAGGCCGAAACCTCCATTAACTCCACTTTTTTCAATGTCTTCTTTTTGAAATTTGTATAACTTTCTACCTTCATTATCAGATACACTTCGTGGTTCAGGTGTAATATATGCTTCCTGTCCTAACTCCTCTGGCACTGAAAGTATAAGGTCATATTCTCGGAAAGAGTTTCCTTGTGCAAGTTTAGGAATAGTAATTTCCCAAACTTCGCCTGTTTTTGTCGCTAGAGTATCGTCCGTATAAGTGACTACAAAAGTACGAGATTTACCTTCGCCAGTAATGGGATCACCCAGTTCTACTCGCACTTTTGTTAAATCTTCAAACTTTTCTTGAAATACGTTCAACTGGTCGCTGGCTTCATATGCTTTTATGTTTTTCGCGTTAACGTTATTAAGATTTAAGATGTAGCTTTTTGCATAAAGCTGTGAGGAACGGTTTCTTATTGTTATTGTGTTAGTGACAACTGTTTCACCAGTCGTTTGAACTTTGTATTCAACGTTGGAATCTGTGGTGAAGTTAACATCTCCTTTTACGTTTTTAGTCGAGAAGATTAATAAAAATCCTAAAAGAATTATTGTACAAAATTTACAATTCTTCATTGAAAAAGTATAACTCAATCGCTAGTTCGTAGTAAGTAGTTGGCAGTTCGTAATCTGCTAGTTTTTGCGAGAAACTGACCAGTATAGGATTCTTTTACTTTCTTGATGTCACTAACTGTGCCCTGGGCTACTATAAGCCCACCCCGGAGGCCGCCTTCAGGTCCAAGATCAATTATCCAATCAGAATTTTTAATAACGTCAGGATTATGCTCTATAACAAAAACACTATTCCCTCTTGCAACAAGGAGTTTCAAAACTCTCAAGAGTTTTTCAACATCGGCAAAATGCAATCCTGTTGTTGGTTCGTCCAATATATAAACAGTATTTCCAGTTTCTTTTTTCATAAGTTCGCTTGCAAGTTTTACTCTTTGAGCTTCCCCTCCCGAAAGAGTCGTTGCTGATTGGCCCAATTGCATGTAACCGAGTCCAACTGCTTCCAATGTTTCTAATTTTGAAAAGATGGGAGGAATTGAATGAAAAAATTCGAGGGTTTCACTAACTGTTAAATCCAAAACTTCTGCGATATTTTTACCTCTGTAGGTTATCTCGAGAGTTTGGGAGTTATACCTTTTGCCTCTACAAACTTCACAAGTTACCCAAATGTCGCTCATAAATTGCATCTCTATTTTTATTTGTCCTTGGCCCTCACAAGACTCGCATCGGCCTCCCCGAACGTTAAATGAGAATCTGCCTTTTTTAAATCCAGCGGCACGAGCCTCTTTTGTAAGGGCGAAAGTATCTCGTATGGGATCAAATACCTTAGTATATGTTGCAGGATTACTTCGCGGAGTTCTACCAATTGGTGACTGATCTATCAAAATTACTTTGTCGACGTTTTCTGAGCCTTCCATTTTTGTGTATGAACCAGAAAAACCTTTAAATCTACGGTTAAATTTCGTCGATAACGCAGGATATAGAGTCTCAACAAGAAGTGTTGACTTGCCGCTTCCTGATACGCCGGTTAGTACTACAAATTTTTTCAGAGGAAAATTTACATTTATGTTTTTGAGGTTATACTGAGAGCAGCCGTGTAAAATTAACGAATTTTTATCCCCCTTCGCAGAAAACCTCGGGCGTAAGCCCGTGGATGAATGCGAAGAAATTTCTGCTTCGGAGGGATTCCGCTCCCGACGAAGCAGCAGGGAGAAGATACCCTGGGCGTCAGTCCGGGGAGCTTCATTTTCAGTATTTATCTTCTTGCCCTGTTTGGATTCTAGCTCATTTTGTCCAAAGTCTTCATTTTTTACAATTATTTCTCTTTTCCCGTTCAAATAACGTCCGGTTATGGAATCAGGATTATTAATAATTTCAACTGGTGTTCCGGCGGCAACGACACTTCCTCCAAGTTTTCCGGCTCCAGGACCAAAATCAACAACAAAATCCGATTCCTGAATTGTTTGTGCATCGTGTTCAACGACAATAACAGTATTTCCCAGGTCTCTTAATGTTTTAAGGGTAACAATAAGTCTTTCGTTGTCTTTCTGATGAAGACCAATCGTCGGTTCGTCAAGAACGTAAAGAACTCCAGTAAGTCCAGAGCCAATTTGGGAAGCTAAGCGAATTCTTTGCGCCTCCCCTCCGGATAATGTTCCCGCAGAGCGGTCAAGCGTTAAATATTCAAGTCCAACTGATAATAAAAATTGAAGTCTTGAAAATATTTCTTTTACGATTAAGTCCCCAATTTCTTTTTCCCTTAGACTTAAAGGAGAATTAGTTTCTGAAAGATGGTTGATCCAGTCAACTCCTTCTTTAATAGAAAAAGACGTAACTTCGGAAATTGACAGATCTTCGATAGTGATCGCTAAGCTTTCCTTTTTTAACCTTAAACCTGAACAACCTGGGCATATCATTTCACGCATATATTTTTCAATTTCTCCCCTCACCCAATCAGAGTCAGTACTTGCATGCCTTGATTCAAGTTCTGAAACTATGCCTGAGAACACTTCGTAAATATAAGTTGATTTCCCAAATCTATTTGTCCCTT
>MGHC01000009.1:0-4688 GCA_001793015.1 Candidatus Woesebacteria bacterium RIFCSPLOWO2_01_FULL_39_10 | reverse complement strand
TGTATTCCCTATCTCCCGTGCCGTTAAGAAGAATTTGTTTTTGCTCGGATGTTAAATCCTTTAAAGGAAGTTTGGGATCGATTCCAAATTCTCTGCATACAGTCAGTAATAGCCTTGAGTACCAAGTATCGTGTTCAAATATATTTGCAAAAGGTAAAATCCCACCTTCAGTAATGGAAATCTCGTCAGAGAACAAAAATTCTTTGTCTATTTTTAAAATCTTTCCGATTCCGCCGCAGGTTGAACAGGCTCCGTGCGGTGAATTAAATGAAAAGCTTCTTGGTTCAATTTCAGGGAGTTGAATGTTGTCAATGGGGCACGCAAATCTTTCCGAAAAAAGATGGTCCTGAAATTTTTTAGGATATTCAGGCATTTCAAGATCGTTATCTAAAACCTCTGAAAAGATTACCAAACCCTCTGAAAGTTTTAAGGCTTTTTCTATAGATTCGGAAAGCCTACTTTTTAAATTATTCTTGAAGATCTCACTTTTTAAGTCATTTAAGCCAAGAGATACTCGGTCAACTAATACATCAATTGTGTGCTTATTGGTTTTAATAAGTAGAAAATCTTCTGCCAAGCTTTTTATATATCCGTCAACTCGAACATATCGAAAACCCTTAATTTTCAGGTTGTCAAAAAGGGACGAAAACTCGCCTTTTTTATCAGTTACTATTGGAGATAGAATCAGAAATCTGGAAACCTTTTTTTTCTTTGCAGAACTTTCGATAAGGGAGTCTACAGCATTAACTATTTCATCAAGTGATTGACCGGAAATTTCTCCTCCGCAAATAGGACAATGAGGGTGTCCAACTCGAGCAAATAAAAGTCTTAAGTAGTCATACACTTCTGTAATAGTGCCAACAGTCGAACGAGGATTTTTGGAAGTGGTTTTTTGATCGATTGATATGGCGGGTGATAGGCCGCTTATCGAATCAACATCAGGCTTTTCCATTAGGCCCAAAAATTGCCTTGCGTATGTTGATAAACTTTCAACATAACGCCTTTGACCCTCAGCATAAATGGTGTCAAAAGCCAAAGAACTTTTACCGCTTCCGGAAACTCCAGTAAAACAAACCAATTTATTTTTCGGAATATCAAGATCAATGTTCTTTAAGTTATGTTGCCTTGCTCCCCGTACCTTAATTAGATTCTCCATAAGTTTTTTAGCCCGTATACTTGCCCCTCGCGAGCGCGAAGCTGTAAGATTCCGGCGCGAGGAAAAAGTTATAGCTGGCCATACTTAATTCTCCACCGATTGTCCCGTGGCAAACAATAGTATACCAGAAATTTCAGGTGGTGTGTTTGGGTTTTATTAGGAGAATTTTGGCTTTATACTAAAATGAGTATTATTTGATACAATATGCAAGATGGGAAATATTGCACAAAGCACACAATTACAAATATTACCGAGAGGGCAATTTACGCCTTTGGAAAATATTACTCTTCAAGGATTAGCTGCTTCCGCAGTAAATATAATTTTGATTATTGCTTCACTTCTTTTCGTTTTTAATCTATTGTTTGGAGGAATAAAAGTAATACTTTCAGGAGGAGATAAAGAAAAATTGGATATTGCCAAAAGACAACTTGTTAACTCATTTCTAGGAATCGCAATTGTATTTTCTTCGTGGGCAATTTTGGGTTTTGTAAGTCAATTTTTCGGAATCGATCTTCTTACCTTCGATATTCCCACGCTTTAAAGGAGGCTCCCTGCAAAGTGCATATAGTCTTAAGCAACCTCCATCTCTCGTATTTTGTCCCTAATTTCAGCAGCTAATTCGAAGTTTAAATCAGTTGCTGCAATTTTCATTTCGCGCCTTAGTTTAACTACAAGTTTTTTCTTGTCCATAGGAGTTAGAGATGAAATTTCTATTTCAGGTATTTGTCCGAATGCTTCTGCTTTATTCTCAAAAAGTTTTTGTAAAAGAGGTTCTTCTTGAAGTTCAACGAGCTTTTCTCGAATAGGTTTTTCTATTGAGCGTGGAACTATATTATATTTTTTGTTCATTGCAATTTGGTATTTTCTTCTTCGAGTAACCTCACTAATTGCTCTTTTCATAGAACCAGTTACATGATCTGCATACAAAATTACGCAGCCTTCAACATGCCTTGCGGCTCTCCCCATTGTTTGTATTAATGAAACTTCGGATCTTAAAAACCCTTCTTTGTCCGCGTCCAATATGGCAACAAGGGAAACTTCCGGAAGATCCAAACCTTCTCTTAGAAGATTTACTCCAATTAAACAGTCATACGTTCCGCGCCTTAAATCATCCAATATGTCGCTTCTTTCCAATGTTGCAACATCAGAGTGTAAGTAGTGAACGTTGAGCCCTTGTTCAGTAAGATATTGACTTAGGTCCTCAGCCGTTTTTTTAGTTAATGTGGTAACTAACGAACGTTGTTTTGGCTTGCCATCAGGAAGGTTGGCTCTTTTTTTAATCTCGATAATTACGTCTCTAACTTGATTTATTACAGGTCGAATTTCAATTTCAGGATCAGGAATTCCTGTTGGTCTTAGTAGTTGTTCAACAACCCCGGGGTTACTTTTTGCTTTTTCGTCCAGAGGACGACCAGCCTTTGGCTGGGACCTTTGACTTTTGACCTTTTCACTACTTTCATTTGCAAGTGATAATTCCCATTCGGATGGTGTGGCAGACGTTGCAATAAAATTGGGAATTCTACGCATGAATTCCTCAAAAGTTAGAGGTCTATTATCAAATGCAGATGGTAAGCGGAATCCGTAGTCAACCAAAGTCTTCTTTCTGGATACGTCTCCCGCGTGCATACCTTTAATCTGAGGAAACGTAATGTGACTTTCGTCAACAAATGTGAGCCAGTTCTTGCCAAATGGCTCGTTAAAATAATCGATCAAACTGTAAGGAGCATCTCCAGGATTTCTTCCGTCAAAATATCTTGAATAATTTTCAATTCCTTTGACGTAGCCAAGTTCTTCGATCATTTCAAGATCATAAGTCACTCTTTGTTTTAATCTATGTGCTTCGAGTACCTTTCCCGACTTTTCCAGCTCCTTCGTTCTTTCAATAAGGTCGGACCTTATTTGTACAAAAGCATCCGCATGTTTGGTCGGGTCTGTAATGTAGTGCTTTGCAGGGTACAATATAAAATTTGTGATTGGTGATTTGTGATTGGTGATTTGTGAGCCAGTAAGTGGATCGATAATCTTAAAAGTTTTAATATCGTCATCTCCCAAAAGAAGTCGAACTGCTTCGTCTTGGTATGCAGGATAAATATCGATTGTATCCCCCATTACCCTGAAAGTCCCACGATGAAAGCCAAAGTCTCCCCGTTCGTATTGAAGTTCAATTAACCTATCTATAATTTGATTCCGAGGCAATTTTAAACCATTGGAAATTTCGAAAATAAATTGTCCGTACTCACGTGGGGAGCCGATGTTATAAATACAGGAAACAGATGCGATAACTATTGTATCTTTTCGTGTTAACAGATTTGTGGTTGCTTGTAATCTCAATTTATCAATAAGCTCGTTGATATCAGCGTCTTTTTCTATGTATGTATCGGTAGAGGGAATGTAACTTTCAGGTTGATAATAATCATAGTAAGAAACAAAAAATGAAACTGCGGCGCCTGGAAAGAAATCTCTGAATTCTTGAAAAAGTTGGGCAGCAAGTGTTTTGTTATGAGAAATTATTAATGCCGGCTTCTGAAGTCGTTCTATAACATTAGCAACAGTAAATGTTTTACCAGATCCTGTTACTCCTAGTAAAACTTGATAATTTAAGCCTTTTTCATTTCCTTCCACGAGTTTCTCAACCGCTTGTTTCTGGTCTGGTGTAAGTTTGTATGATGATTTTATTTTAAATTTCATAATTCTACCGAAGACTATACGAAAGTATAACACAAATTACCCTTGACCCCAGCACTACACTTACTTGCTCCCAAAAATTACATGTTTGCGTCGCAAGAGCATGAGTGCGGGTCTACGTGCTATTTGTAATATTAAAATAGTACTTGACATTTTCGGGTTTTGTTTGTAGTCTTATTTAATGACTTATCACTTTATTCTTTTGATACTTTATTCCTAACCATATGGCCCCGGTAATTTACAAACGTCAGCAGCAAATCCTAGACTTTTTAAAACAGTATATGCAGTCTCATGGTTCTGCTCCAACTTTAAGGGAAATTGCAAATGCACTGGGTGTTTCTTCGCTGGCAACGGTTCATGAACATTTAACAACTCTTGAAGAAAAAAAACTAATAAAAAGAAGGCCTGGAAAAAACCGTTCAATTGATTTAAGCGAGAGCGACGGTATCTTTGCAAGCAACAACATAGAAGTCCCAATCTTGGGTTTTATTGCAGCTGGTGCCCCGATTGAACCATACACTGACCCTAGTGCTTCTTTAGGCATTCCATCAAGTTTCGTTTCCGGAAAGAAACGAACTTACGTACTTCAAGTTAAGGGAGAATCTATGATTGAAGAGCAGATAAGAGACGGAGATTATGTTGTTATTGAACAAACAGAAGATGCGGTGAATGGCGACATTGTTGTTGCGCTTTTAGATAATGGAATGGCAACACTAAAAAGATTTTTTAAAGAAGCTACAAGAGTCAGGTTAGAACCAGCTAATGCAAAAATGTCCCCCATATTTGTCAAAAACGTGCGAATTCAAGGCAAAGTTGTAGGGCTTATAAGGAAATACCTTAAGAATTA
>MGHC01000008.1:7070-18172 GCA_001793015.1 Candidatus Woesebacteria bacterium RIFCSPLOWO2_01_FULL_39_10 | reverse complement strand
TATCCTCCTTCGCAGAAAACGATGTTTGTGAGTTCGTGGATAAATGCGAAGAGTTTTTCGCTTCGGAGGATTTTGCTCCGACGAAGCGAGAGGAGAAGATACCAATGGCGTTAGCCAGTGGAGCTTCATATTTATCCAAAAAGTCTCCGATCACGTTATTTACTTTATCTATCATAACCTTGCTCTTCCTGTAATCATGCCCGAAATCCAGTTCAAAAAGTTCCTTTGGAGCGGCTGCCATCTCATAAACTTTTCTCACGCTTTCCGGTTCGACAAGCTCATCATACTTTCCTAGGATTAATAGCTTCGGTTTTTCAGATTTCGATAAACCTCCACTCATATCGTAATTAATTCTGTCTTCCAGAAATGAGTAGGGGAGCTTAAATTCTTTTTTCCAATTAAGATTTTTTGGCATATCTCTCGTTGATATTCTGTATCCTTTTGCCTTCCATTCCTGATCCGGATAATCTTCGCCGTGGTGTTCTGGCTTATACGATCTATGAGACATAATTGACGCAAAACTGATAACGTTCGGATTATTCACTCCGACAAGCAAAGTAATCCCACCTCCAAAACTGTGTCCCATTACAAAAGTTGGTTTATTGCCAAAGTACTCAATCAACTCATTCACTGCTTTTATGTAATTCGTCATCGTGTAAAGCTTGATATCTCCAGGACTCTCCCAAGTTCCCGGTGGATCAAAAGTTACGGCGAAGTATCCCTTTTTGGATAAATATTCGACATGCGAATGCATATATGGATAGTCTTTGGAATCAAGCTTACCTGGAAGCACAAGTGCAACTTTAGATGAATTTTCATCACCTCTCGAATAAACTGCGAGTTTGAAACTTTTTGTTTGGATTAAGTCCATGTTCTTTCTATTTTATCTTATAGAAGTATATTGACATACATGTCAGAAGATACGATACTTAAATATTGATACCCAAACCTGCTCATAATCTGCAAAGGGGTGTAATTCACCTAATCATCCCCGTTGTAATTATTTTAATAGTACTTCTTGGATTAGTCTTTCTTGCTCTGCAAAAAGGTAAAATATCACCACCGCCTTTAAACAACTACAAACAAAGTAGTCAAAAAGAGAAAGGAAATGAGCTTTGGACTGAAGGTGGTGTTGCAGTCGCGGGAGCTTACGCAGACGCAGATGTTGTGGATCTTGGAAACGGCAAATTCAGAATGTATTACAGCGCAGAGCCCGAAACACAAGGGTTCCAAGGCCAAGTTTACTCCGCCGTTACAAGTGATGGGAAAAACTGGAGTAAAGAGGAAGGAACACGTATCACCTCAGCCATCTTTCCATCAGTCATAAAACTTCCCGATGGACGTTTCCGAATGTATTTTCAAGATCGACCGAATATTAAAAGTGCAATATCTACAGATGGACTTACTTGGGAGAGAGAACAAGGAGTTAGGATTGATACTACAAATACGGCGGGACTTGCTTTAACCGGGGTGCTCTCACCTACCGTTATTAAGACAGGAGTCGAATACTTAATGGTTTATGCTGGAGCAATTAATGAGCCCTACGGGAAAGAAAAAGTGCCGAACAAGGAAACTCACCCCTTACTCTGGGCAACTTCAAAAGATGGTCTGACATTTGAACCAAAGGGCATCGCGGTTGATAGCAGAAATGAGACTTTCAAAGGCTGGATGGATGGACCAGAACTAGTGGCATGGGACGATGGTACCATTCGACTTTACTTTTTTGGTTATTTCGGATTTTATCAAAGTATCTTTGAAAACGGAATTTTTTCAGAACCTGAGTTTGTTTTCTATGGACCCAACTTCGACGATAAATTATTCCCTTCCGATCCTCCGGGAGATCCCACTTTAGCAAAAATAGGTAACAATTGGTATTTATTCTACGGCTACCACAAAAAAGGTATCTACTACGCCACTTTAGATAAATAATATCTTCAATAAAACTGCTTTTTAAACAACCAAAAGGATAGATTGATTTACTTTTTGGGTTGTATATAATATGCCAGTATGATTTCTATACAAGTCATTGAATCAAAAGGTATTCGAGGAGGCGTGGAAAGAATATTAGGAAGAGAACAACCAGCATCTCTTAAGGTTGTATTTTCAGGAATACACGATCTTCCTGGGGACCGAGTCAGAGATTTGTTTGGTTGGGATAAAGACAATGTTGCTGAGATAAGATTCACTGATCACCCAAACAAAACAATCTTTCAAACACTTTCCATGAGGGTTGCAGAACATGTCGAAGGTAAGGGAGAATCGAGTCTCACTTTCCATGATCTAGGCAGCATTAATTTAGGCACACTTAGGGAAGCCTTACAAAGACACATGGTAGAAAGTGGTTCTGACAATGTGCAGATAAACGGGTTAGAAGCCGTTGCCAAGCGCTTGAGACGAAGGTAGGCTTACTTTTGATATAAATCCTACAGATTTTCGATTAGGACTTCGCCATCATGGAGAGCAATAAACGGTATTTTATTTTCTATAAAATATTCAACTTCTTTACTAACTGCAGCCGATTCGGGGTGGTCGGATTTGTAATGCGGAGCAAAAGAATAATTGATTAAACCTAAGCCCTCCCAAATAATTTCATTTTTGTAACTCTCAGGAATAGAGTTCGGATCATCAACCAACTCAAGTCCTTTAAGTGTTGGCGTAACAACACAAACTCCAGCGCTATACCCTGCGTAAACAAGAGTATCTTTTCCAATATATTCTTTTATAATTTCGTCAAATCCGCTTTCTTTCATTGCCCTGCGTAGTACAAAAGTATTACCTCCTCGTACCCAAACCAAGCCGAAACCTTTAAGTTTTTCTCTCAGCTCGTTAGGTTTTCCAAAATAATTTCTCAAATCCAGTTCTTCCGGTTCAAAACCCAAACTTTTCAAATCGTTTGCTTCGTCTTTTTTACTTTTCTCGAGTCTTTCAAAATCAGTTGCAAAATCCAGCGCATTATGAATAATTGCGGCTCGCTTATTTTCCCCAACCATTTCTTTAAGTTTCTCCGGACTATTTCCAATGTGATACGAAGATAAATATAGTTTCACTGTCTTTTATTTTATCTTAAAAATCTCTTTCCAGAAACTTGGAGTATTTTAGCTTTGTCTGAAATACAATACGACCAAGCTTACAGTTCCAAGAAATGTCCAAAATATTCCGGGAAGTAAGCCTAAAATTGTCTTCGTTTTATCCAATTTCAAAATTAAGTTAACGTTTTGAAGTAAAAGAGCGTAAAAAAGAACCGGCAAGATAAAAAGGTAGGAAAAACTAACTACTCTGCCTGTATCTACAAAACTGAAAATTAAAGAAGAAATAAATCCCACCAAATACCATCCAAGAAAATTTTGCCAAGGAATCCCAAAATATTTTGTTCCTTTTTCCCATTCCCACATTTTTGCGACATTTACCGCAACGGGATCGATTATCAGATCTTGTGAAACAAGAATTAAAGGAGTTAAAAATATAACAAAGATGGGAGAAGGCAAAAATGCCTGGCTTATCAAAAACGCTGTGTTGAAAGAAATATACTTCAAAATCACCCAGGCAAATGAAATCTCAATAGGATATACGCCAAGAAGATTCATTTTTATGAAGAACGAATGGTTTAGATTATAACTATACTTTACTCCAAAGCAGTTGAAACGGGTTTTTAAACTCACAAGTTCCACAATCGTACTCACGACATAAATTATCAGTAAAAAGTAAAGAATTTGATAACCAAAAAGGAATATTCCGTGTAAAAAAATTGCGAAAAGTGCAATTATTGCAAAGAGAATAAATTTCTTCGTCATCCTCATTACCAGAAAGGGGAGTAAGGAAAGAGTGATAATTAGAATGTTTATTAAATCCATGGCTTATTTACTTCTCTCCATATCAATGAAGTTCGTACTCAGAGAGAAGCTTTTTGTTTCCTTCGATTTGATATTGCAAAAGTTCTGAATAAACACCTTTCCTCCTTGCAAGCTCACCTGGCCTTCCGATATCAGCTATTGTACCTTTATCCAAAACTATTATTCTGTCCACGTCTTGAATTGTTGAAAATCTGTGAGCAATAATTATTACAAGCCGGTTTTTGAAAAGTGCCTCTAGTGCATCCTGAACAAGTCTTTCTGATTTAGAATCCAAACTGCTTGTCGCCTCGTCCAAAATTAAAATAGGTTTATTGTGTAAAATCGCTCGGGCAATTTGGATACGCTGTTTTTGACCGCCTGAAAGTTTAACGCCTCGCTCCCCAATTTGCGCATCAAGACCATCTTTAAACTTTGAAACAAATTCATATGCGTTTGCTTTAATAAGTGCGTCTTTAATCTCTGCATCAGTTGCATCGGGAACACCATATGCTACATTTTCGCGGATGGTTGAAGAGAAAAGTTCATTTTCCTGGAAAACAAGCGCTGTATGGGCACGGATCCAGGAGTGATCGCTTTTTGCAAAACTTTTTCCGGAAAGGTTTATTTCTCCGCTTGTGGGGTCATAAAGCTTAAGAATCAAATTCACTAGGGTTGTTTTACCAGATCCCGAATGCCCGACCAATGCAACCGTCTCTCTTTTATCAAATTTAAGATTTATGTCGGATAAAACGGGAGATCCGTCCTCGTAAGCAAACGAAACGTCTTTAAGTTGAATCTCAGGTTTTTTAACAAGCGGGGGAAGTTTTTTGGCATTAAAAATTTCTTTTCCTTTAATCTCCAGCACTTCAAAAAACGCTTTGGAGTCTGCTTCAGCCCTTTGGATTTGCTCCAAAATATAACTCATTCCGTATAGCGGCCATCGAAGCTGGTTTAATAGTTGAATAATAAGAACCATTTCTCCCAAAGTCAGTTCGCCAAAAAAAGTCTTTCTAAAAATCAAAAATAAAATTGTGACAAAGGCAATTTCCAATCCAAATTCTCGTATGAAGTTTAAAATATGATATTGGGTTGATTGCCGATCATAAAGTTTGTTGATCGTTTCATATTTATCTGACACAAACTGCCACTCCGGATGTTGGGTATTATAGGTTTTAACTAACTTGATATTTCCTATAACTTCCTGAATGCGCCCACGGCTAGCATCTTCATGAACATTTTTCTCCTCCTGAATTTTGCCCCAGCGACGAGTTGAATAGCTCGAAATTGCAATATAAATAGGAAAAACAATTAGCGCCAAAAGTCCGACACCTAGGTCAAAATAAAGTAAAATCCCAATTCCAAAAATTGCCTGAAGTAGTGCCGGGGCAATAAAATTCGTGGCAGTACCAACAAATTCACGGATAGAATTTATGCCGCGATTAAGTTGGTTAACAATCTTGCCCGAGATCTCTGTGTCAAAATAACGCTGTGGCAGAGTAAAAATTTTTCGATAATAGATCTCGGTTAAGTATCGTCCTAAACGTGAAGAAATATGATCCCCGAGTCTTTGATTTATAGAATTTAAAAAAACGCCGACTAAATTAATTACAAGAATTAAAATGAACAAAAAAATTAGTCTTTGATAATTTCCGGATCCACCACTAATCTGAAGAGATAGTTCATCAACAACGTACTTTAAAGTTATCGGAGTCGCTTGCTGTAGGGTCGCCTGAATCGTGATAAGAATACAGGCGACAATAATCCACTTATGCTGCGGCTTAGAAAGTTTAATTATTTTGAAAACGTTACCCATATATGAATTTTACTTAAAATAGTGATTTTAGAATAGAGGAAATAGGTCTTTATTTGGTATAATACACAAAGTGTATTTGCCCTCGTGGCGGAATTGCCTGCCCGCAATCGCTCCCGCTCGCAACTGCGTAGCTGTTAGCGGGTGCAGGCGGGGCAGAGCACGTCAAACGTGCCAGGCGAGCTGAGATGCTGGAATTGGCACCTCAGCACGGAGCTATGCTTCAGTGCGGGGCAAGCAGGCAGGTGTGGCGGAACTGGTAGACGCGCAGCGTTCAGAACGCTGTCTCGATTATCGAGGTAGGGGTTCAAATCCTCTCACCTGCACATAATTATGATTGTGGGCTAGGGATGTTTTACGTCCTTCAAATCCCACTCTCAGCACACAGATGATGTAGAATGCACACAGATATGCCGAGGTGGCGAAATTGGTAGACGCGTACGCTTGAGGTGCGTATGGAGCAATCCTTGCAGGTTCAAGTCCTGTCCTCGGCACTCGCGACCGCTTAGCTCAGTTGGTAGAGCGCTTCGTTTACATCGAAGAGGTCGTAGGTTCGAGACCTACAGCGGTCACTTTGATATAATTGCCTACACAGAATGGACGTGATGAGCCGAGATAGCCAAGGTGGTCACGGTGGGCGTCTGAAAAACATCATTGTTTTTCTATACATGATGACGTATTATCAACTTAATGAACCTTAAAATATGTTCTAAGTGTAAAATTAGTAAGTCTTTTCCCGAATTTTATTTAAGGAAAACAGGTAAACGAGCTGGCGAGTATTATGAGAAGTGTAAGGAGTGCATGAAGGCAAGAGGTAGAAGCTACTACCATGTAAACAGGGAACGACAACTAAGTTTGGCTTTAAAACGTAGAGAAAAATATAGACAGCTAATGCGAGAGCTTTTAGTTGAAGCTAAAAATAAACCTTGTATGGACTGTAAAAAAAGTTATCCTCATTATGTGATGGACTTTGACCATAGAAATGGTGAACAAAAAATAAGGGAAGTAGCAAGAATGATAATTGGAGGATGGTCAAAGACTAAGGTATTGGAAGAAATTGAAAAATGTGATTTAGTATGTTCAAATTGCCACAGAATTAGAACTCATAGAAAACCAGCTGGGATAAGAACTTCGCTTCGCGAAAACCTTGTCCCATCTCAAACAAAGTTTTCGCTGGGATAGCCAAGGTGGTCACGGCGGGTCTCTGAAGAAGATCAGATGTGTGTTCGACTCACACTCCCAGCACTTCGCTTCGCTCAGTGCAAGCACACAACTAAGCACGAGGAAGCAAATATGAAATATTTTGTGTATATTGTAAGGTGCTCAGATAATTCCTTATATACTGGGTTTACGAATAACATAGAGCACAGAGTTTGGCAACATAATAATAGTAAGTTCGGTGCAAAATCTATAAAAGGAAAAAGACCAGTAAATTTAGTTTACTCAGAAACATATGAAACGCTAGGAGAAGCGCTAAGAAGAGAGCGAGAAATTAAAGGCTGGCGTAGAGAAAAGAAACAAGAATTAATTAAGGGTTTACACTGAAGCCACAAAGTGGCTGAAGTGCGGGCGTAGTTTACCGGTAAAACATCTCCTTGCCAAGGAGAGGACAGTGGGTTCGATTCCCATCGCCCGCTCAAAATTATCTAACGGGGAGGTCGCGCCCAGCACCATTCGGTACTGGATTAGTCCCGAACCGAATGGTTCGGGAGGTTCAAATCCCGTCTCCCGCTCCAAACGGGATGGAAGCCTTATCAAAGTTATAAATAGCTTGATATATAGGGCTAATATCCTGGTTCAATGTACCGTTATAGCTTCAAGCCAATCCAGAGGGGAAGATTGAACTGGTTGTGAGCACAGTCAAGAAAAAACTATCACCTAAAGATCAAAATGCTCCCAAAGTAGCCGAAATAACTTTCGCTTAAGGACTTAATTGATTATAAATAGACTTTGCATTGAGACAAGCTCCGTGAAACTTTCTAGTCGTTTCTTGTGTTTTTCAGCGTATTTCTCATAATTATTTTCTTTAAACCACTTGATCCAAGTTTCTGCGGAATATCGAACTGCTTCTGTGAAATGTGTCTTTTCCAGATCGCTTAAATTTCTCGTAGAATTGTATCCTTTAATAACTTTTTGTATTAAGTCTATATCCACAGCGTATCCATCTGTTGAGGAACAAACTCCCATAACCGTAACGGCGAGGTCAACTACAAACAGATTTTCTCCAGCTTCTTCGAAGTCTAGAACTGCAACAATTTGATCTTGGCTAACCTGATCTACAAGAACATTACCCAAATGGAAGTCACCATGAATTATGCCCTTAGGGAGAGACAGAGAAAAAATGCTCGAATTTATACCTGAAACAGCTGGATTCATTAGACCCTTCTTATTTGGATGTGGGAGTTGGACTACGTTCTCATGGAAAGTAGCGAGTTTTCGTCCGAAATCGTTAGCCAATTTTATATTTACCTCTCGAGGAATAACTCCATCAATCTTTTGGGAAACAACCGCAATTAGGTTGTGAGCGTTGAAAATGTACATATCTTGCTCACTCTGCAAATATTCTGGTGTGCTTATCCCAGCCTCGTTAAGTTGCTTTTGGATTGCAATATCGTTTTCTATACTCTCGACAGATTGCGCGACTAAGAATTTAACAACAAACTCACCCTGCACTGTTCTAACAGCGTAATTATGATTTGCAACACCGTCGCCAATCGGATATATAGTCAATGGTGCACTAAGACCAAAGAAAGATATTATTTCCGGAATACTATCGACTTCTGAAGAAATGTTGGCTTTCATACTTTTTGATACTTTGACTTCAGTTTAGCACCCTGTTATTGGCATAACAAAAGGTTATGAATTCATAGCCTTCTTCCTCTTCGGTTTGGTATACTAACCTCAGTTTCTCAAAAAGGGAGATAAGCAGTTCAAATAAGCATAGCTTGGCCAATTTTCAATTGGTAGAAGTGCATCTCCCGCTCATATAACAACTTTTTGTGAGTTTATACTGAAAAGTTTAAGACTAGTTTCAGAATTCCCCGAGTCTCCGTACTCGGGGATGAATGAACCTAGGCTAGAAGACCTCGCCGAAGGCGTATCTTTAATAAAGATGCCCCAGGCCTCCGTGCCTGGGGAGGATTCACTCGTAAATTTTTTAGTATTCGATTTCCATCGCCCGCTAAACAAGAATTCTGTTGACATCTCCACCATCTTCCATCTAATCTGTATATAACTACTTTTGTTTGGGGGTGAGAATGATGGATCCTAAAAATCTAAAAAAATTCGTAATTGTCTGGGCTGTAAATTCATTTCTTTTGGTTCTCGCCAATAGTCTTTTCCCAGAAAGTTTAGAATTGGGAAATGCAAGTTTAGGTACTACAGTCGCCGCAGTGTTTTCGGGGTTTCTGCTAACCCTCTTTACAAGACTTGCTAAACCTGTAGCAAAAAACTTGAAACTTGTCGCAAAAGGAAGATACGTGATGTTTATGTTCTACTGGGTTGTTAACTCCGCTGGTATCTGGCTGGTCGCACGCGTTGCAGGTTTGTCTGGCTTTGGAATCGCACGCTTCACTTGGGCAATTGGACTTGGACTTTTCGCAACCTTAACCCAGTGGGCGGTTCGACAGGCTTTCAAGAAAGTTAAAACCGCATAGTCTTTTTTTTTGCACGGGAAACAAAAAATTAGTTTTTCACAAAAACTTTTCCTCATTGTTTGGAGCCGATGTTAATTATAAAATCCTTTCAATCCAACTAAATGGTTAAACTAAAATCCAACTTTGACTGGGAGAAAATCCACCGTTTTCAAAAAAAACCCGGTTGGTGCGGTCCTGCTGTAATACAAATGATATTACTGGCTTCGGGAATCAAAAAGTCCCAGCGGTCAATCGCCCAAGCTGTTTACAAAGATTGGTGGGGAACAAGTCAAGAGATGATACTTGCTTACTTGTCTAAGTTTTTCGGAAAAGTCGAGTTTAAAACATACGCAAAAATAAAAGATATTAAAAAGCAACTTAAAAAAGGAAATCTCATTCTTGTTGACTGGTGGGACAATCTCGATGGTGACACCCCTGACGGCCACTACACTCTCATAATTGGCTACGACACGGTTAGGAAAATGCTTCAAATGGCAGATCCAACCAATGCAAGAGAAGGAATTTGGGAAATGGAAAAAGAAGATTTTAAAAAAAGGTGGTATGATTCACTCGATACCCAAGACAAAAAGTGGATCAGCGGCTGGATGCTTTGGGTTGACCCAAAATCCAAAATTATTTCTTGAGGTTAGCTTGGTGCTGGTAATCGCTCTTTACCCTGTGAATCTCTCATAGTATTTAAAAGAAGCCTTTTTAGAATTTCTGGGAAACTTATTCCATACAAATCTAAGATCGTTGAAATTGCTGCATCTGCTTCTTTGGGACCAAAGGAAGGATTACAATTTGCGTCAATGAAAAAATACCTTCCCGACTGATCCAGCCTTACATCGAATTTGCCGTAATCGTACATCTTTGTAAAATCAAATGCTTTTTTGACATATTCCTTTAAAATTGGATCTTCATACCTTGCGTAAGCATATGCGTCTTCATGACCTTCAACCCATTGATCCTCAAATGTGGCAAAAATATACTTTTCATCAGGTTTATTGAAAATTTTTTCTGCCAAATACACCTTTTTGTTCAGCCCTTCCAAAAGGATTGCCGTAATTTCGCGTCCGACTATAAACTCCTCAACCAAAACTGGCTGTTTATACGTTCCTATCAGGAATTTTAAGCGTTCAATAAGATGTTTTTCAGTTTCCGAAACAGCGTCCTTTGTAATTTCAACCGCTCCGTGAATCTCATTTAGTTTCGAGATTAGAGGATATCTTAGAGTAGAATCTATGAAATCCGAGGGAGTGTTAAAAAGTTGATAGTTAGGAATTGGAATCCCATTTTGCTGCAGTAATTTTTTTACCAAAAACTTATTATAGCCAAGAGACAATCCCAAGATATCAGCACCCGTGTAGGGTACGTCCAAAAGTTCCAAAACTCCTGGAATAGAGGAAGAAAGGCTTTCAACTCCTTTTACTGAATCCACAAGGTTGATTACCAACTCGGGCTTATCTTTTCTTAATATTTCGGGTAAGTCGTTATCTCCTCGATAAAGTAGCACTTTGATACCTAATAACTCTAGATATTTTGAAACCAGCTTCGCATCATTTTCAGCATCTTTCTCTGTAATGTACTGCGCTTCGGTTGGAAAGTATTCCCTTTTGACCTCGCTATAAATTATTCCTACACTTCTGGGAAGATCATATCCGTTTTTTCCGTTAGTAGCAGTCTGATTATCGCTATCCATGGCAGGCTTACCTAAATAATAGTCTGAAATGTAATTATTTACTAGTTGGCGCAAATGTCAATGATTTGTTGTTAGTCACAGATAGATTTGGTAAAATTCAAGAATCAGTTTTGTATTATTGTATTAAT
>MGHC01000008.1:0-7004 GCA_001793015.1 Candidatus Woesebacteria bacterium RIFCSPLOWO2_01_FULL_39_10 | reverse complement strand
GTGGCCCAGTAGCTCAACGGACAGAGCAGACGGTTTCTAACCGTAAGGTTGAAGGTTCGATTCCTTCCTGGGTCACCGAGCTCAGCTCGGTGAAAATCGAGCTCAGCTCGATCACCTAGAAATCTAAGCTCGGTGAATAGCCAACCCACAAAGCTGAGCTTAGCTCTGGCTGGCTCACTCTTTTTTTCTTCTGGTAAACTTAATTAATGTATTACGTTTACATCTTGTTCTCTGAAAAAGATAAGCAGCTATATACAGGTTTTTCACCGAACTTGAGATCAAGATTTAAGGCTCATACAAATGGATTTGTTAAAGCTACTAAATACAGAAGACCTTTAAAACTTATATATTATGAAGCTTACTCGAAAGAATCTGACGCCCGGAGAAGGGAAAAATATTTAAAAGGTGGTAATGGTAGAGAGGTTTTAAAAGTCCAGCTAGAAGAAATACTGAAAGATCTTAACTACAAATATATGCGATAAAAATTTTAAGCTTTTCTCGTAACGAACTTGTTCTGTTGCGGGATTCGATTCTGCCCAAGGGCACATTTTCCATCCTCCGCTTCCCACCACCTGTTACAATATTCAGAAGATGAATTTAATTCGGAAACTAATCTTAGTTGTTACAGCGTGTGTAATTCTTTTTACCGCAACACTTCCAGCATATGCTGTCGTGGAACCATTAATATCACCAAATAATCCATACGGAATCCACATTTTTGATGAAAATGATCTTGATGATGCGGAGGCACTTGTAAACTCAAACGGGGGAGATTGGGGATATGTAACCTTTGTAATACGGAAAGACGAAAGAGATTCAAAGCGCTGGCAAAATGTGTTTAATAAAATGCGTAGACTACATCTAATCCCTATTGTACGGATTGCAACCCAGCAGCAAAACGGAGGTTGGGAAAAACCCAACCTAGACGAAATAGACGGATGGGTTTCCTTCTTAACTAATTTAAACTGGGTTGCTCAAAATCGCTATCTAGTTATTGGAAACGAACCTAACCACGCAAAAGAATGGGGAGGAGAGCTCAACCCTTCGGAATATGGCAATTATTTACATGCATTTTCAAAAAAGCTAAAAACGTCAAACTCCAACTTTTTTATTATGCCGGCAGGTTTTGATGCATCGGCTTCGAATGGAAAGGCTAGTATGAGCGAAGACTCGTTTTTGAGGGAAATGGTTGAAAAAAATCAAAACGTATTTGAGTACGTTGATGGATGGGCTTCTCATTCTTACCCAAACCCTAATTTTTCTGGATCCCAAGATGATATCGGCCGAGGAACAGTTCGAACTTACGAATGGGAACTGCGACTTCTGAAAAATTTGGGAGTAGAAAAAAAGTTGCCGGTTTTTATAACCGAAACCGGATGGGCTCATGACAAGGGGGAAAATGAAAAAGAGTTTGAGAACATCGAGGAAGTAACTAAAAGACTAACTGCCTCATATGAACTTGCTTGGAATGACGAAAGGGTAGTAGCCATAACTCCTTTCATTTTAAATTATCAAGGTGAACCTTTTGACGTTTTTTCTTGGAAAAAGAAGGATGGAACTTTTTATGAATTTTATTATGAAATCCAGAAACTTCCCAAGCCGAGAGGCGTGCCCAACCAAACCGTGTCTGTTGACGTACTTTCTCTTGTTCTACCGCCACTTCTTCCGACAAATGAAGGCTTCGTGGGGATTGTTACATTAAAAAACACTGGTCAAAGTATTTGGAAAGGGAATGAGAAAATTTATGCAGAAAATAGGGGATTCGAAATAATTCTTGAACCTCGAGTTCTTTTTTCAGATATCGAGCCTGGAGAAAAATCTTTAGCAGTTATTAAAGTGAAATTCAAAAGAAAGTAATCTTCAAGATGAAATCTTAGCTTCGATTTGGTAAAATAACTTGTTCCAACAATGGGCCGCTAGCTCAACTGGCAGAGCATCTCCCTCTTAAGGAGGTGGTTGGAGGTTCGAGTCCTCCGCGGCTCACAATAGGAAGAAGGCTTGTACTGAGCGAAGTCGAAGGATTCGAGTCCTTCCAGGCTCACTCGCGAATTTTAAAATGGTATTATTTTGTTCTCTCTAAATCTAAAATAATTTAAAATGCGTAGAAGACATCATAGAAAAGACTCTTTATCGGGAATAAAAGATGTTCCGGAAAAATTATTTGATTTTACTGGAGTGAAAGGAACAGACCTTCCAAGCCGTGAAGAAATTCAACTTTTGATAGGGCTAGAGGTTCGAAGAAAGAACGTTTTATTGCACCCTAATGGTAGTGAAGCCTTTGGAGAACTTTCAGAAACCTTGGATCGTCTTGACCAAATCAGAGGGATCGGATTAGAGGGAAGTAATTCTTGAAGAGAAAGAAAATAAGATGACAAGAATTGATAGGGATCCTTTTGGTCGTTTTGCAAACGATGAAAAACTTTTAGCCGAAGCTCTTAGAAGTTTAGAAATGCCAGTTGGGGTAAGAGATTTTGTGGTACATCCTACAAGCGCTTCCCACCATCCAGAACCTAATCCCGCTATCTCTGACACCGATATCGCAGGAGATTCCAAAATACACCCCATACTTAAATAAATAATGGAACGGCCAAATAACCACGGCGAAGTTATTAAAGTTGAACTTGCTAGTCAAGAACACTTGCCATCTGATATACGCTATATTCATAAAGACGGATTTCGACAACTTTTTTTTGATGACCTTTGCATTTCGATAGGACTGCTTTATAACGAAGGCGAACAAGCAAAACCGAGACATATTAATAATTTTCATATATTTTTAAGAATGGCAGAAGATTCATTTCCAGGAGAACTGCAAAAAGCGTTTGAAACCTGGCCTGAAGATCAAAAGGAGTGGTTTATAAACTCTCTAGCCTTTAATGAATTGTCTTTACCTTTTTGAAAAGTGTTTTAGCGTTCCTGACCTCTATTTCTCCTTCTCCCATAAAATTTTTGGCCTTCAGGACTGATACGGTATGCATAATCTTCCTCAATCTTCCTCAATCTTCCTCAATCTTCCTAAGTTGTGGCTCATTATATCCGGTATATCGAAATCGTCCGGTAATTTCGGCAAGCTTTTCCATGCTATAACTTATTGAACGATCCAACGCTTGAACGTCAGGTTCTCTAAATGGACCCCAGGATCCATCATCCACCTCGAATGTGTACCAGCTTGACACATTCCAAAATTCGTACTACATTAATAAATAATTATGAGGAAGTTGGTTTTTGCTAATAACGAAATTTATCACGTCTTTAATCGCGGAATCGAAAAAAGAGATATTTTTACAAATAAACGAGAATTCTCTCGTGCTATTCTTACCCTTAACTACTATCGACTTTTAGAAACTCCCTTACGACTTTCTAAAGCACTTCAACTTGAGAAAGAAAAAAGAATAGAATTTTTTAAAAGCTTGGAACAAGGTATTAAGCGAATTGAGGTTATCGCTTATTGTTTGATGCCGAATCATTTCCATTTACTTCTTAAACAAACTGTAAGTGGGGGACTTCAACGATACCTGGCTGATTTCCAGAATAGCTATACGAGATATTTTAATACCAGACACAACAAGAGAAACGGACCACTATTTCAAGGTGCTTTTAAAGCTGTCCATATTGAGGATGATAACCAACTTATACATGTTTCTCGATATATTCATATAAATCCCGTCGTTTCTTTCCTTTTAGATGAAGAAAAGTTAGACTCGTACGAATGGTCTTCGTATCCGGAGTATGTTTCTTTGGGACTAGTTAAAATGTGTGATACTGATCTAATTCTTAGATTATTTAAAAGTCAAAGATCTTACAGAAGATTTGTTCACAATCATATTGATTATGCAAAAAAACTTGAAAGAATTAAACACTTAGTATTAGAATAGTTGGGACGTGTCAACGCGATACACATTCGAGGTGTATCCCGAGGTGTATCCCCAAACGGAAGCCGGAGTCGCGGCTAATTCGGCTAATGCTCCCGTAGCTTAATGGACAAAGTGGCGGTTTCCGGAACCGTTGATGCCAGTTCGATTCTGACCGGGAGCACACTCAAAAACTTGACTTAACAGCGCATTCTATGTCATCCTGACGATTGAATAGAAAATGAGAATGGAAACACAACCATTTCCACGAAGTGAGTCTTTTTGGAAGAAAATTGTTTTTATATTCGTCTTTTTTACAATAACTCCACTAACACTTTTTTCAAGTGTAGTTTCCCTGATTGCACTGTCAAATTCCGAACTTAATATTTCCAAAAACGAAAATACAAATCTTATAGAAAACCCTCAAACAGGAATAAAAGTTTATGCCTCTTTACCTGAAACTTTTCCAAGCATTTCGGGTGAGGTGGTCGCAGCAGACGCTCGACCAGTTGTTATACATAACTATTTGAAAGCAAATGACTCTCCGCTTACTCCTTACGCTGAAACTATTGTTCAAACTGCCGACAAATATAAATTGGATTACCGACTTATTACTGCCATTGGCCAAAAAGAGTCAGGCCTTGGACGAGCAATGCCGGAAGGTTGCAATAATGCCTGGGGGTGGGGAATTCACTCAGAAGGTACGTTATGTTTTGACACATGGGAAGAGGGTATTGAAGTTGTATCAAAAGGCTTGAAAGAGTTCTATGTTGATTTGGGTTATGAGACAGTTGAAGAAATAATGAGTAAATACGCACATCCCGATTCAACAACCTGGGCAGAAGGGGTATTACAATACATGAGCCAAATGGAGTAAGCCTTGCTTCGCAAGAAATTTCTAAATCCTAATTTCTAAACAATACAACCAAAATTTTTCCCTAATTCGTACCTAATGATAAAATTCTTCTTACAGAAAAATGTTTTTGCACAATTCACTAATCACTTTTAACTAATCACTTTTTTTATGCCGGCAGCCTACGACACATACGATTATCCCTCATATTGGCTTGGTCGTGAGTACGAACATAAATCAGAAATAATTGCCATTAAGGCTTTTTTAGAAAAAATTTCTCACATAAAAACGATCCTTGAAGTAGGCGCTGGTCACGGAAGATTAACGCCGTCCTATATCTTTCGGGCCTCAAGAATAATCCTTTCAGACCCCTCAGGAAGACTTCTTAAAATTGCACGATCGAACCTGAAAAGTAAAAAAATACGATTTATTCAAGCGCTTCTCGAAAACCTTCCGCAAAAAGTTAGATCCCATTCTGCAGATGTTGTAGTTGTTGTCCGGGTACTTCACCACGTCGATAACCTTGAAAAAACTTTCTCGATTATTAAACGTTTATGTAAAAAAAACGGCTATTTTATTCTTGAGTTTGCAAATAAACGTCATTTGAAAGCAATTTTATCTGAAGTTGCCCGAGGCAACTTTACATTTCCTGTTGATGTTTTTACAAAAGACGTTCTTTCAAAAAGAAGAAAAAAATCAAATCTACCCTTCAGAAACTACCATCCTGATCTAATTCTTTACATGCTAAAAAGATACGGTTTTTCTGTAGTTGAAGTACGCTCTGTATCAAATATCAGAAGCCCTTTTATTAAAAAGGTACTACCTCTTGAATTTCTACTTACTCTAGAAAGGTTTGTGCAAAAACCTCTAGCCTCATTTTTCTTCGGTCCTTCTATATTTATTCTTTCAAAAAAAACTAGATAGTTATTCAGTTTAGCCTTCCGCATATACATTTGACAATCTCATAGTAATATGTTATAGTACTTCCACGTTCTGAGGCAAAGTCAAGTTCTACTTGTTCTGAGCGTCAGAATTACTGGCAGGTGCGCAAGTATCTGCCTATACGAAAAACCTTACGAGCAATCGTAAGGTTTTTCTTTTTGGTGAGGGCACAGTACTAACTATGAGAAAAACTATCGTTTTCTTACTTATACTTACTTTTCTTTCAATTGCAGGAACTACCGATCTTTCTGCTGATGTTGCAGTGGTTACCTCGTCAGCCATTCCAAATTATTCCCATCCTATTAGTTATCAGTTAGATCCTAGGGTTATCCGACTTGAAAATTACTTGGATAGTCACAAATCTCCATTGGCTTCTCATGCAAATTCCTTTGTGGAATACGCAGATAAATACAATCTTGATTGGAGACTTGTCCCAGCAATAACAGGAGTTGAATCGACTTTCGGAAAAAGGATTCCCTTTAATTCCTATAATGCTTACGGATGGGCGAATGGAGATTACAGATTCACATCATGGGAAGGTTCGATCGAACATGTATCAAAATCTTTAAGAGAAAAATATTACGATCGCGGAATTAGAAATATTAACCAAATGGCACGTCGTTATGCACCTCCTAGCTCAACTTGGGGTTGGAAAGTGAAATTTTTCATGGATAAAATCGATCCTGTACCAGTCGAGTTCAACCTCTGACCTTTTTTGCTATAATCACTTCTATAAGCCCTCGTGGCGGAACTGGTAGACGCGTACGGTTTAGGACCGTATGGATTATATCCTTAGAGGTTCGAGTCCTCTCGAGGGCACCAGTGACAAGCTTAATAGTTGATATAAAATAGACTTATGTTAAAAGCTCTTAAACAACAAATTGACGATATTCATGCAGGTTCAACGGCTGAACTTCCCACAGAATTTGGTCACGCAATAGGTGTTATTGTTCAGATGGGTAGAGATGAGGCCCTTTTTGGTGAAAAAACTGCTGAGTCACAAATTAATAGGATGAGAGCTAAAGCTAAAGAAGAAGTAATAAAGTACGGTTCCAAAATTCTTGATTTCTTAAGACCCGAACTAAGAGCTTTAATTGAACCAGAGAATTTAGAAAATCTTGAACAAGAACACCAAATGTTCTTGGCTAATAAAGGCGGGGAAAGAAGATAGATTGATAATAGGTAAACGCAAAACTAAGTTAAGTTGACACAAGATATTCTCACAAAAGATCTACCCTGTTATAAGTTCTTGCTTGACTTTGTAATGTAGTTCAAAAGCTGAAAGCTTTAGTACTTCCCTCGGCACACCTCACATACACATAACTTGAATCTTGGTGTAAACTGGAGGTATAAATATG
>MGHC01000007.1:18097-29525 GCA_001793015.1 Candidatus Woesebacteria bacterium RIFCSPLOWO2_01_FULL_39_10 | reverse complement strand
TCCATCCTTCGACTTTGCTCAGGATTTTCGCGAAGGCGGATTAAAGAAATTTTACAACGTAAATAATTCTTACTAAAGAATTTTAACGTTGCGAGCTCCATTCAGATTCAAAAAGCACTTAGTTTGAATATTACGCAGCAAGCTCCATTTTTGAACTTAAAGCGAGGTTTCTGCCTTCGATTTTGAAAGATCGGGTTCAGTGAGAAATTACTCTATTCCTGCAAACGGATCAAAAACTTCATAGCCTTTTCTCAAAAAGTTTCCCACCTCTTTCTTAACAATTATTCGCACCGGACCATCGCCTCTTCTTATGGCTACCGATTCCCCTGCAAGTAATGATCCCTCCAGCACTTCTCTTGCCACCCTTGCTTCCCTTACTATATCTTTAGGCAAAGTCAAATCATAATCCGCTCTATAGCAAACCGTAACATGGTACTGTTTTCTGCCTTTTTCTGGCATATACAGATTTTACTATATACATTTATTAAAAACTACAAATTTACGTAGCAGTCTCACCTGAAGCTAGATTTGCGAGAAAATTCGGAATTTATAATACCCATATTTTACTACGCGTATTCTTCGAAAACCTAAAATTTACCACAATTTAAAAATACTATCTATTACAATTGAAATTAAAAAGACAAAACTAACAATAATTGCAAATTTATCACCTAATGGCATAACACCTTTAGAATGCTTTTTCGCTTCAAAACCTACATAAACAAATAGTAAAAATACTCCATACACAATAAATATTGCTATCGAGTTAATAAAATGATCGGGGCTTAACTTTTCATTTGGATAATTTTTGTAAGTATCAAATATTCCTACCGCAACATACATTATCAATGCAAAACCCAATGAAAATGCTGTCGCAAGGAAATCGAATTCAAACTTACTTCTTGCTTCGAATAAATTCTCATCCACCAATTCAGTACCTTTTCTATGACCTATATGTATATCTATCCAGTCGGCCAAATTCATTTTATTTTTATTTATAAAAGCTGGGTGATAATAATATTTTGCAGTCCTTTCCGCAATTAGTGACAATAAATAAGAAAGAATTATTGAGAAAGAAGTCAAAAAGAGGTTACTTATTTGTATAACACTAAATATACTTTGAAATGCTAAGGCAATTATCAATGTTGATATGAATTTATTTAAGAAACCAAGATACCAAAAGTAACCTGTTCTTTCGTCTTGAACAGTGTCCATTATTTTATTATATATAAAATTTTGTTATTCTTATTTTACTCAAAAATAAGTCTGCTAGGTTTTGTCAGAAATCACACCTTTGAAACTGAATTTGCGAGAGATAGGGTTATTGACCGGAATATATAAAAAGATTATTACTCTTTTCCTAATATTCTATTAACTATGTCTACCATCTTTCTTATTCCATCCCAGTTTACACCCTCCTCAAGAGTTCCAGGATAAACCGAATAGTCAGGTCTAACGTGTAAACCTGGTATTAAAGGCTCGCTATCAATTGTTGTATCCCCATCTTGATTCCCTTGCCCGTGACTTTGGCGAAAATTCTCAGCCTCCCGATCCCATCTCCATAATAGTTTCCTCGCTGATTGAGTAACTTCCGGCAACTGTTTAGGTTGAGGTTTTTTATGACTTACTTTTCTTCCTCCAGGTTCACCAACGTTAGATATCTTTACATCAGTTCTTTCTACATCAATAAATTGTGAAGCTCCTGCATCAGTTGTAATTTCATGAAATCCTACTTGATCTAAATTATCGTTTATTGCATTCCGGTGATCCATTGCTTGCTGAAAAATTGTACGTTCACCTCGTTCCTTTCTCTCTCTTTTTTTTCTTCTACTTTCTGCCTTTTTTTGATCTTTTTTGTCTTGAGCTTTTTGTAATTTATCTTCCTCCTTTTGCCTTTCTGCTTCTAATCTTAATCTTTCTAACTCAACATTCGGGTCAACCAAAAATATATTATTTTCGATATCAAAACCAAAACCCATTTGCTGCCCGGGCTTACCTTTTCTCTCTTTGCCCATATATCTTATTAAAGACAGTTTAAATCTTTGGAATATCTTTATAGGCGATTACCCGCCTGGTAATCACAAATAGCTCTTGAAGTGCGCGAAGATGCAAACTTGCAGGCTTGAGTGTTAGCAGCTCCTCTTCGGAAATCCATTTAAAATCATTGTGTTCTTCACTTAAAGTAACTTTATCACTTTCAGTTTCAGCTTTTGCAAATAAACCCAAACTTCCATCATCAACTTCATGAGCGGCTAAGACAACAACATTTTTTGCAAAAATACCTGTCTCTTCACTCAATTCCCTCAAAAAACCGTTTTCAATATTTTCGCCAATTTTCAAACCTCCCCCTGGAGGATCCCAACAGTTTGCTTCATCCAAATCCGTTTCGGATCTTTTCAAAACAAGAATTTTATTATCTTTATTAAAAATCAGTCCGTGGACAGCAACTCTTCCGGGTAATTTATCCCACTTCGCGAAATGCCCTGGGCGTAAGCCCGCGGATGAACGCGAAGAAGATTTCGCTTCGGTCGAACGTTGCCAAAGGCTTTGCCGACGGCGCGAGGGATTTCGTTCCCGACGAATCGATGGGAGAAGATACCGAGACCGTAAGGTCGAGGGAGCTTCATCCAATATGCTCATTCTGCTTGTATTTTACTACCTACATTAATTAATCACCAAAATAAGCTAAATTCACGAGAAATCTGAAGAAAAAGATTAATAATGATCTTCGAAAATCGTTACCTCTTCTTTACCATCAGGAAAAATTTTAACCACATGTCTTATGTCTACATCTAAACCAAGCTTCTTGTATGCCCTTCCTCTTTGCATTTTGGCCAAACGAGTATAATGTTTACCTAATTCTTCAGCAACTCCGGGCGGAATAACTTCAATTGGCGGACCTACTTGCTCTTGAAACTTTAATTCTCTTGTCATAATTTTGCTATTTTACTCTTCTGAACCTGACTTTGCCAGAAATTGTAGTCTTAACAAAGTAGCTATTTGAAGTTGAAAATGATAAAATAGACCTCCTGTCTTAAACCTGGTGACAGGTTTTTTTGTTGGCAACAAGCCCAAAAAGGAAATTGTGGAAAAAAATATACGTAATATTGTAGTTATTGCCCACGTTGACCACGGTAAAACAACCCTGGTTGACGCTTTATTGAAACAAACCAACGTTTTTCGCGAAAACGAGGAAGAAATGGGAATGGAAAGGATTTTGGATAGTAATGACCTGGAAAGAGAAAGAGGAATTACAATATTGGCAAAAAACTGCGCAATAACTTATAAGGGCATAAAAATTAATATTATCGATACTCCCGGTCATGCTGACTTTTCGGGAGAGGTTGAAAGAACTCTAAGTATGGCAGACGGGGCTTTATTAATTGTTGATGCACAGGAAGGGCCTATGCCTCAGACAAGGTTTGTTCTTAAAAAAGCGCTTGAACTTAATTTAAAAGTAATCGTTGTAATTAATAAAATTGATAAAAGATTTGCCAGGGTTGAAGAAGTCTTGAAAAAAATTGAAAGCTTATTTTTGGAAATCGCAACTGATGAAAAACAATTAGAATTTCCGATTCTCTACGCAATAGGGCGACGTGGCGTCGTTTTCACCGATAGACCCTTGAACATTGATACACCCGGAACTGTTACACCGCTTTTGGACTGTATAATTTCCTATATTCCGGAGCCTGAGGCAGATGATGCAAAACCGTTTAAAATGCTCGTCTCGTCACTTGATTACGATGTCCACACAGGAAGAATTGCAATCGGAAAAATTAAACAAGGGGTTGTTAAAACAGGACAAAAAGTTATTCTAACTTCAAATCCGGGCAAAGTTTGGACAATCGAGAAATTAATGATAGCAAATGGGCTCGGACGTGAACCGGTAAATGAGGCAGCATCAGGTGATATTGTTGCAATTTCGGGAATAACGGACATTCAAATCGGCCTTACAATATCTGACCCGACAGATACAACAACCCTTCCCGCTCTTTCTATTGGTGAACCGACTTTGCATATAACACTAGGTCCCAATACTTCTCCAATTGCCGGACGTGAGGGTAAATTCTCCACATCCCGCCAAATCCAACAAAGACTCGAAAAAGAATTGGAAAGTAACTTAAGTCTAAGAGTGGAAAACCTTAATAACGGAAAGTTCAAAATTTCAGGCCGAGGGGAACTCCACCTTGCAATTCTTTTGGAAACGTTAAGGCGCGAAGGATATGAGATGGAAGTCGGAAAACCTGAGGTTATTGTAAAAGAGATTGATGGTGTTAACAAAGAACCTGTTGAGGAAGTCGATATTATTGTTCCGAATGAGTTCGTTGGAACTATTAATCAGGAAATGGGTAAAAGATATGGAACTCTTACGAAAATGGAACCTATTAACGAAGTTGAAACCGAGTTTATTTATACAATTCCCACAAAATCAATAATTGGTTTAAGAAGTTTACTTTTAACCCAAACCAAAGGAACAGTAATTTTCACTTCCTTTGTAATAGGCTACGAACCTCTTAGTAAATCCTTGCCGAAATTAAGAAAAGGAGCTTTAATTTCTGCAACCACAGGCGAAGTACTTGCCTATGGACTAAAAAACGCACAAGGCAGAGGGATTACATTTGTTGAGCCTGCAGAGAAAGTTTATGAAGGAATGATCATAGGACTTAATTCAAAAGAAGATGATATTGCAATTAATGTTTGCAAAGGAAAAAAGCTCACAAATATGCGTTCAAAAGCCTCAGACGGAATAATTCAGCTTGTTCCTTCAACTAAATTAAGTTTAGAACAATCTCTTGATTTCCTGGAGCCTGATGAACTTTTGGAAATTACGCTTTCTGCAACAAGATTACGAAAAAAGCGCCTGACTGAGTTGGAAAGAAAAAGGGAGAAGCATACGCCAAAAATATCTTTTGAAAGCCATTCTGAGATACATACGGTATGATTGTATTATGAAAAGTGAAAGGATTATATTCGAAACTATTTGGACTGCAGCTTCCATTGCAACATATCCAGTAAGAAAAGCTGTTGGAGTCTGGGCTGACGCGAATAGAAAAGCTCTAGAAAAGATAATTGCCGAGAGAACTTACCCCTTTTGGGGAAGATTATCCCATCCACGCAGGTAAACACTTCTTAAATACAAAATCCGCCTTTCGGCGGATGGAGAATAGTAAGCGAAGCTTGGCTCCTCTCCAGATCTCAGTAATCAAAAAGTCCACCTTTCGGTGGACTCTCTGAGCTCTGGAGATTAGTAAGCCAGGTTCTGTTTCACCCTTCGATTTCACTCAGGCTTGACCTCCTCGAGTCTGAGCGACCTCGGAGTCGAAGACCTGAGCATAGTCGAACGGGCCAGATGACAATCTATCTATGCCCTCACAAGAACGTGCCAAGCTGAGCTTGGGCTTGGGAAGGCCCCTTTTTACCTGCTCGCGCAGACAAACGTTCTCTCGGAGGTTGCAGCGGAGGGGATTGCCCTCCTTCGCTAAAGCTTCGGAGGGTAAACCTCTTTAGCCTTAGGAAGAAGCTCATTACTGAGCGTTTCACCCTTTTTTCTTCTTTAGGAAGAAAAAAGACTCGTCTCTGTTGCTCTAACCAGCGCTTCGTCCTCCATAGCTTTACGCGACAGAGGAGTTCCTCGTCATAGCTTGCGCTACGTCTCCTGCCTTCTGCTGCCTGGACTTTCCTCCCCGCATAGCTTTACGCGACGTGGGGTAGTCATCCTTTCTCCAGAGCATAGGTATTATATCATAAAAACCCAAGCAGTTAAAATAATATAGGATAAGGACTACTCTTCTTTAAGAAGAAATTTTTTGGATAAAACCTGAAAAGTTATATAAACAGGAACAGCGATAAGAATTCCAATTATTCCTGCAAGTCTGAATCCTATTGCCAAGGAAGTTAGTGTTATGACAGGATGAACTCCTGTTGATCTCTGCATAATCTTTGGGACAAAGAAGTAGTTTTCTAACTGTTGGACTAAAAAATATAAAGAGGCCGTCGCTATTCCTAATACAGGAGATAACCCGAAACCGATAACAACAGCAGGAATCGCTGAGATAATTGGACCTATATAAGGTACTATCTCGAAAAGCCCAGCAAGTATTGCCAAAGGAAGTGAGTATGGAATTCCCAAAAGCTTTAACCCAATATAAGTAGCAAGACCCACAACAAACATAAGAGTTATCTGTCCTATTGCCCAACTTCCGAGTCTGGACTCAAGCAAATTCATAACTTGCACCAGTTCTTCTTTTTTCTTCTCGCCGAGAAGCACTCCTAACTGATCCTCCAATTTTCCTCTCTCAGTCAAAAGATAAAAAGCGAGCACTAAAATTGCTACAACTCCAAGCACATTCGAAAAAAGTGATAATGTAAGTCGTGCTGCCTGGGCTGGTAACGTACCAAGTTGTGTCAAGAATTGTTGACTAATTTGATCACTAACGAGTGCCGAAACTCCGACATTCTCCATAAATCGGGGCAAATTAGTGATAAATGACGATGTTTGATCAACTAAAGTGGGGACAATAGCCGCAACAGCAAAACCCATTACTGCCAGTAAAACAATGTAAGCCATAAAAACCGACGCCGCCCGGGGAATTTTATATTTTAATAATTTAGTTACCAAGGGATTCAGGATTGCGGTTATTAATAAAGCTAAGAAAAACTGCAATATTATATCCCGGATCATGTACATTACCCACAAAAATATAATAAAAAGCGCTGTAAAAATTACGGTTTTGTGAGAAACTTCGATTTTATGAGGCATATGAACGCTTCGCTTCAATTATAAATGCTAAATTTCAAATTTCAAATTATAAGTATTGGTCATTTATTATTCAGCATTGTTATTATGCCACCTCCTGACAGTATTTTCTATATCTTTTTTCCAACTTTCCTTCGATACGTCAAACCAGATTATTCTCTTATTTTTTTTAAACCAAGTAATTTGTCGTTTCGCGTAATTTTTTTCATCCGTAAACCACTCTTGAATCACTTTTTCTATAGTCTTTTTCCCTATTATGTACTCTTTCCACTGTCGGTAACCTAAAGAGTCCATAGACTGATGATTCCAGTTAACACCTCTTGAAAGGAGATTTGTAACTTCTTCTCCAAAACCTTGTGTAATTCGTTTTTTGATACGTAACAAGATTTTTTGCTCAAGTACAACAAAAGGAGCATTCAATCCAACAAATAAAGTATTCATGTCTGACTTTCTTTTTAAAAGCATGCCTGGTTTTTGACTCAACCTCCATTGTGCAACTTCAATTGCTCGTAAAAGTCTTCGGGGATTTTTCTTATCGGATGAATTCATGCTGGCTGCTTTCAACGCATCAAATTGTGCAAGTATCTCAAAAAGTTCCTCAACGTTCTTTTTCGCAAGGCTCAACCTCAAAGAAGGACTCGTGGGAACTGAAATAGTCGGAATCCCATCAACAACGCTCTTTATATATAAACCTGTACCACCAACTAAAATCGGCAATTTCCCCCGTTTCCAAATATCTTTAAGTATAAGTTGCGCGGATTTCAAATATTTAGAAACACTAAATTCATCTTTAGGATCAACAAGATCATATCCCCAAAGTCTTATTCCTTTTATCTCGTAGTAACCGATATTCCTGCCCAATTTGTAATTTGGAATTTGTAATTTGGAATTTACCGGTAGGTCTTTGCCCGTACCTATATCCATTTTTCTATAAACTTGTCGTGAGTCAGCAGATAACAGCTCTCCACCAAAAGTTTTCGCCAAATCGAGCGCCAACCTGGTCTTCCCTGTAGCTGTCGGTCCACATATAACTAGTAATTTTTTCATTTATATAGGTTAGCTTGAAGCGCTCGAGTATTTTTTTAATGCAAATCCCCAAACCTTCAAAGAAGCAGACAGGACAACTATCCCCAGGCCAAACGAAATAAAGACACCAACCGGAGTCACCAGACCCATAAAAGCTTTTGCCGGAAGCGTTATCATCACACCAACAGGTATTAGATAGGTTAAAATCCCTCGAAGAGGCTCTCTGTAAATATCTATTGGAAGTCTGCCTAAGTTAGTGACATCACGATAGATCATTATTGTGTTATCAATTTCTAAGGTAACGATTCCAAGGGCAAGTACAGCAATATGAAATGCTGTGGCAAGGAAAAGTCCATTTAAAATCATAAGTAGATAAAGAAACACCTGTAGAGTCGAAGGATCTAGCCTTATTCCAACATACCATACTGCGAAAAATAAAGGCGGAAGTGTAATAAGATCAATAACGTCAGCTCCGCCCATAAGAACTCTAAAAAGAGTATTGATTGGTTTAACAAGAATTAGATCCAAATCTCCTGTTACTACTAACGTGCGAAATCTGTAAACTTCGCGAAACAAAAATTGAGATATGGAATCAATAAGGCTAAAGGTCAAAAAGAAAAATAAAGTCTGGTTTACTGAATATCCTGCAAGACTTTCCGAGCCCACTACCAAAAAGTACAAAAACGCTACGAAGAAAGAAAATCTCAAAATTTTCCCGGTCAAAAATATCGCTAATATTTTTTTCTGGTTTAGATAAATCATAAAGGAATTTCGACTCATAGTTAGCCAAATTCGTAAATAAAGAATCAAACGTTTACTGATATTAAAAAATTTACCGGCCATAAGCTTGATATTCTTTTAATCCCTTTTGCCAAATAGCTTTCATTGAGAACCAGAGAAATACGACCCAGAATACCGAAATGGATAAACCCTTAATAAATTCCAATCCTCCAATGTTTCCCAAATAAACCTGAAGAGGGAAAAATATAAGGTAGGGGAATGGTGTGAAGTACAATGCATTTTGTAAACTACCAGGAAGTATGTCCAGCGGGAAAAGCGCTCCGGACAAAAATTCAACAATAACTACGGTCACCAGGAAATGTATCCCCCATCCAGCCTCCGGCATCCAAAAAGTTAGGGAGCTTACTATAAAAAGAAGTAATGAGAAAAGAAAAACTGCCAAGGAAATAGTCACTAAAAATCCTAAAATCGCAAGTAAATTACTCTGAATAAAAAATGGAGGTTTTAGAATAATAACCAAAATTAATGTTTCAACTATTGCGAATGAGAGATTAAGGGCTTTACTTGAAATATCACGGGTTATCCAATAATTAAAATAATTTAACGGCTTTAATAGATAGTTACTTAGTTCTCCTCTTGAAATTTCTCCGGCAATATCCATTGCACGCGCTGATAAAACTAATGCTTTAACAGTCAAAAGGCCAAAAACATAGGTTAATATTTTTTCTCTGTCATAGCCAAAAACTACTCTGTCGGGGTTTGCAAAAACCGCATCCCAAAGGTAAAACACCAAAAAAATCTGGATAACGTTTCTCACTCTCCACATTACAAAATTAAGTCTGTAGGCAAATTCCTGCTGAAAGGAGATCTTGAAAACTTGCAGATACTTAGACATAATTTAAGATACCAATATACGAATGCGTGCGAATGATACTTATAATACTAATATTTATATTTATTATCTGTATCAATCCTTACTATTCTCACTGGTTTAATATATTTATTTCTGAAATTTACTAATAATCCAAGTTTTATTTTTGACTCTTGAAGATATCTTTGTAACTGGAAATAATCTTCTTTTGTTAAAATTCTTTTAGATTTAGTTTCTAATATAATTTTATCCTCAACTAGAAAGTCGACCGTGTTTCCACTATTAGCAATTTTAAATTCCCTTTTATAAGGAATCTTGACTAGTCTAAGTTTGTCTTCTATCAAATCACAATACTGTTTTTCTCGAGCATATTGCCCTAATTCGTTGTGAACACTAAACAATATTCCTACTAAAGTGTATGAAAGCTCCTGATAAATCAGTTTATTCGCATCCATTCGCATCATTAGTAATCATTAGCATATTTGTATCTTTATTTTTCCACCTTTACTTCTCGCCCTTAAATACCCTTCGGATAATTTCTTCTATCGGTTCTTCCTCAATTGTCATATCCGCAACCGGAAAGTTTTGTAGTATTTCTGATGCAGCAACTGCCGCTACTTCGCGAGGAATAGAAAGAGTAGCTGAGGGAAATTCAAACTTCTTTACCTTCCCGATTTCATCAAGTTTTTTAATATCCGCTTCTTTAGATAAAAGTACTTTTATAATCTTTTCCTTGGCGAATTGATTTATAAGTTCCTTTAAATTACCGTCAAAAAGAATTTGTCCTTTATCTAGAACTATCACCCTTTTTGCCAAATCCATAAGATCATCCATATTATGAGAGGTGAGCATTATTGTTGCCTGAAATCTGCGATTGTAGTCAAAAATAAAATCCCTTACTTTTTGTTGGGCAATTACATCTAATCCAATTGTTGGCTCGTCAAGAAATAAAACTTTCGGACGGTGTATCAAAGCCGCAATCAACTCTAATCTCATGCGCTGCCCGAGAGATAATTTTCGAACAGGCGTGTACAACAATTTTTTGACTTCAAGAAGTTCGACTAATTCTGTAAGACTTTCTTTGTAAGTATGATCAGGTATTTCGTAAATCGCGCGATTTAGTTCTAGAGAATCTATTGCCGGAAGATCCCACCATAATTGATTTTTTTGGCCCATAACAAGCGATATTTGTTTTAAAAATGCTGGATCCCGTTTCCACGGATCATATCCGAGAATTTGAATAAATCCTGCAGTAGGATATAAAAGTCCGGAAAGAATTTTTAGTGTTGTGGTCTTGCCAGCCCCATTCGGGCCAATGAAACCTACAAGTTCGCCTTTCATGATAGTAAATGAGATTTCTTTCAGGGCGCGGATAGTTTTTTTTGTAGGCGTAATTAGGGACGAAATACTACCAATTAATCCCGGTTTTTTCTCGATTACCTCAAAATTTTTGGACAAATGTTCAACAATTATTGTCTTTTCTATGACATTTTTGTTCGACCCATTCATATGTAAAGTATACTACGGGGGATCCCTTTTATATTTAGATGTAGTTAGCGCGTAACCTGACGCTTCAGTTTCTTGCCAGGAGTGAAACGAGGAGACCTGTGAGATTTAATTGTAACTAATTTTTCTGTTCCCGGGATTTTGACAGTTTTACCTTTCATTGAAATAACCCGAAAGGTTCCGAAACCCGAAAGTACTACTTTTTCCCCTTTTGCGAGTGCCCTACCGAGCTCATTTAAAAATGTGTCAACTGCCTCAACCGCTCCTTTTTTAGTAAGGTGGGCTTTTCGTGAAACTATATCAACCAATTCTCTTTTCGTCATACTACTGTGAAGAATAGAAAAATAAAGTCAAAAAGTCAAGTTTTTTGCGATAAATTGGATATTATTTGGTAGCGTCAATTCCCACAATTTCAGACAAACTTTTGAAACCTTCCTTCTGCATATACTCAACTAACCCTCTATTAATCCTTCCGGGAAGGCTCGTACCGACTTGACGGATACTAGTAACGACCTGGATTATTCGTG
>MGHC01000007.1:7316-18083 GCA_001793015.1 Candidatus Woesebacteria bacterium RIFCSPLOWO2_01_FULL_39_10 | reverse complement strand
GTATTATTAATCCCTCCAATTCCGATAACATCAATTCGATCTCCAGCATGTCTAAAGATATGAGCAACTCTTTCATTCACCATTTTCCTAAATTCCGGCATATCTCCGCTAAAACCACTTGGCTGGTCTGCTCGTGGATCACCATATTTTCTTTTAAGTTCCACATTATTCGTGGCATTAGTTGCAATAATTCCTGCCAAGCCGTTATCAACAACAACCTCGATAACATCATCAATTGCATCAAATGTAAGTTCTGGCGCAATTTTCACAAAAAGTGGTTTCCTAAGACCTTTTGCATCCATTACATCGTTAATTGCTTGAACATTATCGGTTAGAGGCTTTTTATCCTGTAGTTCCCTTAAATTAGGAGTGTTAGGCGATGATACATTTAATGCAAAGTAATCGGCATACTCATAAAGTCTCTGGACAACAATTGCATGAGCATAGGGAGCATCTTTTGCAGCAACTTCCTTGTTTTTCCCAACACTTACTCCTATTACAGGTTCCCCTGAAAAACGATAACTTTCTAAATTTCTAGCTACGTCCTTCATCCCAGTACTATTAAACCCTAGCTGGTTTATTGCAATACCTGGGCCTATGACAAATTGCCTAGGTTTCGGATTCCCAGGTTGAGGATGAGCAAGGACTGTCCCCACCTCAACTCCCGAAAAACCTAGCTGGTAGAGCGCTCTGACAGCCCGTCCAGGTTTATCCCAACCAGCACCAACCATGACTGGATTTTCAAAAGTAAGTCCTCCGAAACTGGCTCTTAATCTGGGATCTTCAAACCTTTTGCCTTGATAGGCAAATCTTTCCAGAACTCTCAGGGTAAATGGGTTAGACTCTGCAAAATGAAGAAGTTCTCTTGCAGCAACGTGTTGCGCCTCCGATCCAGCAATTCCCGATGTCTCTAGAAGTGTAAGTGAAGGACTAACAAAATCTCTAAATATTTCTGTCATATTACTTAAATCTATTTAAGTAATGGGTTAGCTAGATAATTCGTTACTCGAGTTAATTCATCTTGGCTAATTCTCCCGAGACGAGAATAAAATTCTAAGGTTGGTTTTATTTTTAGTGCAGAATGCAAAGCAAGCCCTCTATCCAACATCATTTGCTCAGCTCCCTGCTGTCTATCAAAAACAACCACAACATCTCTAACTACAAGTCCGTTTTCTCTCAATACATTAATAACTTCAAACTTACTGCCTCCTGTAGTTACCAAATCGTCTATGACAAGAGCAGTCTCACCTGGAAAATAGACTCCATCTATCGGTCTGGTTAATCCATGACTTTTCGCTTCCATCCTCGGTGTTATCTGTGGTTTCCTCAATCTATTTGCAAATAGTGTCGCCGTAGGTATTGCCGCCTGGGGTACACCTGCAACCCTGTCATATTCCAATCCTCGTGCCTGCTCGACTAATGCAGACACAGTGTCATCCATTGCGTCAGGAAAAAATTGTAATCGCCTTAGGTCAATATATAAAGGTGAAACCAGACTACTTTTTAGCCTAAAACCATCTTTAAAGTTAAAAAGAACTTCTCCCGTATCGTATAAGTTAAGCGTCAATTTTTCCTGAGTTTGACTTAAACCTTCGGGGTGTTCGGGAGTAATTATTACATCCTTCATTATGCTTGTAGTGCCTGTGTTCTAGCTTGAAGAATTGCATCGTGCCACTCCACAGCTTTCCGTCTTATTGCACTCTGTAACTGTTCTCCTTCTTTCACTTCAGGAAAGATAATTTCCCTACTTAAATTCGCAATAATACCCGTACCTCTCTGGTTATAGGCTGGCGGTAAATCTTCCGGTCTGCCACCTTGTACCTTACCCAATCCAGGAATTAACATCGGCATATCTCCTATTAATTCTCTAACTTCTAAAAGCTCTCTTGGTTTTGTTGCTCCTACCACAACTGCACAGTTACCATTTACATTCCAGGACTCAGCAATGTGCTGCGCAACAACCTGATAAAGTGGGGTTTGTTCAGGACCTACCGGAAGATCTTGAAATTCTCCAGCTCCAGGATTTGAGGTTTTAACTAAATATATATTTCCCTTGTCCGATCTTTCTAGAAAGGGGGTCATTGCTTCTCTACCCAAATAAGGATTTAGAGTAACTCCATCTGCTCCTATCTCGTCGAATACAAACCGAGCATATTGTTCGGCTGTATTACCTATATCATTCTTTTTCGCATCCAGTATTACTGGTATCCCAGGGTAGTGATCATGGATGTATTTTACTGTTTCTATAAGTGCCACCATTCCGCCTCGCCTAAGTTGAGCCTCATAAAATGCTGAGTTAGGTTTATATGCGCAAACTAGATTGTTTGTCACATCTACAATTTCTTTATTAAAGGCAAATTGACCAAGACCATAAAGCTTTGTAATTTTGTCACGATCGGAATCTAAACCAACGCATAAAAAGTGCCCTTGAGACCAACGCTTTTCTAACATTGCAACGAATTCTGATTTTGGAGCTTGGATTAAATCTTGTCCTCTTTCCAGTGGCATTTTAAAAAGTTATAAATAGACTATAGTTTAAAACTATAAAAAGTCAATATTAGAAATTCCTAGGTGGTAGGTAATTTCCCTAATACACCAGCGAGTAAAGTCATTCTTACATAAAGCCCATTTTCCATCTGCCTAAAATAAGCAGCGTTACGTGTATAAAGATCAACAGATTTAGCTATTTCACCAACTCTCGGAAGTGGATGCATTATTGTGAGAGACTCTTTTCCAGCTTGTAGTGTTTCGGGCGTAACAACGTAAAGTCCTTTAACTGAATCGTAAACTGCTGGATCATCAAACCTCTCTTTTTGAACTCTTGTTACGTATAAAACGTCTGTTTCAGGTAGTACTTGAGCTAAACTATCAAATTCCGTCTGTCGCACGCCTTTAGCGTCAAGCTCTTCTACAATTTCTGGAGGCATTCTCAAGATCTCAGGTGAAACATAATTTAACTTGACATCATAAAGAGAAAGAAGTCTTGCTAACGAATGAACAGTTCGTCCATGCCTCATATCCCCAAGCATTGTAACTGTCAATCCATTTACTCTTCCCTGCTCTTTCCTGACGGTAACATAGTCAAGAAGCGCTTGAGTAGGGTGTTCTCCAACACCATCACCGGCGTTTATTAAAGGTATTGATACTGCCTCTGCAGCTATTGTAGCTGATCCCATTTCTGGATGGCGTAAAACTATGACATCGGCATAACGCTCGAGTGTACGCATTGTGTCTTCCAAATCCTCTCCTTTGGCAACAGAAGAATATGTGACTTCATTTATAGGAATTACACTTCCACCTAATCGTTCCATAGCGGCAGTAAATGATGATGAAGTTCTTGTTGAAGGCTCATAAAAAACATTCGCGAGTATTCTCCGACTGAGGAAATCGGCTTTATAACCTTTTCTTGCTATTTCTGCCATTTCAATACTCCAGTAAAAAATTCTGTCTAGAGTAGGAGTATCAAATTGTCGGACAGATAATATATCCTTACCTTTCAAACTGCCATTCAATTGCTCTGCGGAATGATTCAGAAGGTCAGGCTCTCCTTTTTGTGCTGGATCGAAATCTTGTGATCCCATGTTGGCTCAAAAAAAAGAGCCTTGCGGCTCCTTTTTAAAAAAATAAACCCACGTTTTCGTGTGGGTTTGTGTAATAAAAATCCAGGAAAATTTTCATCTCTTCCTGAAAATAAAGTATTTCTTAAATGCATTCGCTTGTCAACAAGGAAAATTTTATCTTAATTCGATTCCCGTGTGTTTTTTGACCCACCTTCTTTGGTACCTTTCTTAGGCAAGCAAGAAAGTAACAACACTCTTTGGGTGAGCAAAGAATGAACATTAAAATGAAAATTAGGAATGAAGATTTAAAAGATTCTTAAAAATTATTTTAAAAAAACTATTTTGGAGCAGTGGTTTCCGTTGCTCGAACCTCTCTTATTGCAGTAACTTTTATTTGGCCCGCATACTCGGCTTCGTTTTCAAGTCTTTTTGCAATATCTCGGACAAGAACAGTTAACTTATCATCGTCCACCTCTTCGGGATTCACAATAACGCGAACGTCGCGGCCTGCCTGAAATGCGTACGCCTCGGTAACTCCATCATAACTTTTTGCAATTTCTTCAATCTTATCCATACGACTTACATAACCTTCGTGAGGTTCATAGCGCGCTCCGGGGCGGGAACCGGAGATTGCATCTGCAATCCAGACAACAACCGACTCGGTTGATGTAAACGGTCTGTCTTCATGATGCTCAGCAACAGCATTGACAACTTCTTTGGGAAATCCGTGTCTTTTTAATACAGCAACCCCGGCGTCAACATGGGTTCCTTCTTCGTCAGTTACCACTTTCCCGATATCGTGAAGTAAACACCCCAAGCGGACTGTTTCAACATTTGCTCCTATTTCATGGGCAACAGCTAGTCCTATTTTTGTTTCTTCAATTGTATGAAGCGCCAAGTTTTGTCCGTAAGAAGTTCTAAACTTATACCTGCCTATAAGTTTAAGAACGTCTGTTGGTAAATTATATACTCCGCATTCTTCGGCAATCCGTTTTCCTTCTTCCAAAAGGACATCCTCCATTTGCGCTTTTACCTGGCGGACTACTTCCTCAATTCGTGAAGGTTGAATTCTTGTGTCTTTAATAAGTATTTCAAGAGAGCGTTTGGCAACTTCCCGGCGTATGGAATCAAACGAAGATAGACGAATTTCATTTGTCTCATCAAGTTCAAGTTCAACCCCAGTTGCTCTTTCAAAAGCTCTAATATTCCTTCCTTCCTTACCAATAATCCTACCTTTAACTTCTTCATTAGGAACTTGCACTGTGGAAACTGTATATTCTGCAACATACGAAGTGGCACCATGCCTCATTGCATCGGCTAAGATTTCTTTTGCCTTTTCGTTAGCGTCTTGTCGGACACGTTCTTCTGACAGTCGAATTTTTTTGGCAACTTCTGCTTTTAGCTCTTTCTCTACTTCGGTAAGAAGTTCTTTCTTGGCTTCATCTTCCGTCAATTTCGAAACTCTCTCAAGTTTCTCTTTTAACTCAGCTTCACGTTTCCTAATGGCTTCTGCTTTTTTCTCAAGAAATTCCCTGTCTTTTTTTATTTCCGCTACCAACAATTTGATATCGTCTTTGTCGTTCATATTTATTATTTATAATGATTTAAAAAATTTGGAGCAAAGAAAATTTACCCTTAAAGAAGGGGATTTGGAGAAAATGAAAGGCTAACTGCTCTCCTAACCATAATTTCCTTTACTTTAGAGTAATTGTACTTCTAAAATTTATCTTGGTCAACCATCTATGTTATCCCTTAAATCAACTAATACTTTTCGTATTATCTCCCATCCAAATCCGCGCCGAAGTAGAAACTCGGACACTTTTTTTCTTTTCTCAAGTCCACTAATTTTCTCCCACTTATATTTGTATTTGGAAATAAGCTTTCTCACTTCAACTTCTTCATCAACCCCTGATTCCGACAGTACCTCATCAATTACTTTTCTATCTATTCCTTTTTGTCGAAGCTCAAAATTTAATGCTCTTACACCTTTTGGCTTAAAAGTTTTTCTTTGGTCAACCCACCAAACCGCGAATCGTTTATCATTTAAAAAATCGAGGCGCTTTAGTCTATTAAAGACCTCTTGATGGAGACTTGAATGAATTTTATGTTTTCGTAACCAATTCTTATATTCTTTCTCGCTTCTCGGGCGTAAACTTGCAAACCTTAAAATTTTATCGTAAGTTTTTTGAAACTCTGCTTTTTTTATAATCTCTGCAACTTCTGCGTCTGACAACTCTTGCTCTACTTTCAATCCTAGTTTTAGAAAATTTTCCAAATCTAAGCCAAACCCAAATTTGTCATCAAGATATATATTTACCCGTTTTTGATTCTTTTGAGGTTTGATTGCTGTAATTTGCGGCATTTGCGATAAAGTGAGGCAATCTTTTTGAAGAGGATTCGTAGCCAAGCCTAGGTCTACATGACAATTTATCTAGCCCTTATTGCTTGGCGAGACTCAGCCGCTGTCGAAAATTTTGATTGATTTAGATAGCTACAGACGGCGTCTCTGAAAAAAGCATTGCCGAACGAAAAATTTATCTAATCTTCTTTCTCCGTTTCTCCAATCTCCTTTGGTACCTTTTTCCCAGCCGCAACAACATCCCGGATTTTTCTCTCAATCTCTTCAGCAAGTTTTTTATTTTTGGCAAACTCCATCTTTACCCCTTCCCGACCTTGCCCAATTACTTGACCGTTGTAGTTGAAAAACGAGCCCTTTTTCTCAATTAATGCAAGATCAACTGCTACATCAAGAAGCCCTCCGGTTTTTGAGATGCCCACATCATTCATAATGTCAAATTCGGCAACACGAAGTGGTGGTGCAACTTTATTTTTTACAACTCTCGCACGATGTCTTGATCCAATAACAACATCTCCGTCTTTTAGTACTTCGATACGTCGAACATCAATCCTAACTGATGCATAAAACTTTAAAGCAAGTCCACCTGAAGTAGTTTCGGGATTCCCAAACATGACACCAATTTTCTGACGAATTTGGTTCGTAAAAATAAGAATAGTTTTACTTTTTGAAATGGCACCTGTTAACTTTCTTAAAGCTTGGCTCATTAGACGAGCTTGCATACCCATAACGGCATCTCCCATCTCTCCCTCGAGCTCCGCTCTCGGGACCAATGCCGCAACCGAGTCAACAACTATAACATCCAATCCACCGGATCGTATTAACGTTTCTGTTATTTCCAACGCTTGTTCTCCAGTATCCGGTTGAGACATTAAAAGATCGTCCAAATTAACACCAATTGTTTCCGCACGTTGGGGATCTAGCGCATGCTCTGCGTCGATAAAGGCGCACTGCCCACCTCGTTTTTGAGCTTCTGCAACTACATGAAGAGCTAGGGTTGTTTTACCCGATGCTTCCGGTCCATAAATTTCTACAATGCGTCCTTTAGGAAGTCCACCGACTCCTAATGCCAGATCAAGAGCAATTGATCCCGTTGGCACAACATCTACTTTGAACCTATCTCCAACACCCTCTCCCAAACGCATGATAGAACCTTTACCGTACTGTTTTTCTATCTGATCCATTGCAATTCGTATAGCTTGTAGTTTTTGTGAAGAATCTGTTTGTTGTTGGGGAGCCGTTACTTCGTCTTTCTTTCGTACCATTGTAATGTCGTTTTATCACAGGATAATGTAAAATACAAGCTACAAATATCCGATAGGTATGAAAATACTACTCAAAAAAATCAAGACTAAGAAGTGGAATTTTTACGTAACGAGAAAATTTAACTGGTTTGTCCAAAACACTCAGATCCTTGCAAATTCTCAAAAAACTCTTTTAAGAGATGTGGGTTTTGACAGCTCGCAGGATAACTACCTAATACTTAATGGAGATGAGTATTATACTGATGAAGAATCGGAAAAATACTTTAATTTATTTGAAAATCTTTTCAATATAGATTCAAATTTCTTTGTCAAATTTGCTAATAAGGAATTTGAAATAGTTAAAAAGATTGAAAAGTTCAAAAAAAGTCTCAATAAGATAAACGTTTCAAAGTTATCTAATAAAAACCTTGCTAATCTAATCTTAGAATTTCAGGAATATTACACACTTTCTTTCGTGCCCGCGTTTTCCCGTCCAGATGATTACTTAGAAGCAAAAGTAAAAGAACTTATAGAAAACGAGCTAAAATTATCTGGCAAAAAAGTTGATTATATTTTTTCTAAAGTTGCTACATATCCTTCCTTGGGTAGACTGGCATACACCAATGAACCACTAAATCTTCTTGAAATTACGAAGCTAATAAAAGATGGAACTTTCTCCTTGGAAAAACTTCCGCCAAAGATTATGAGAAAACTAGAAAAACATAAAGAAAATTATTCTTGGATGAAATCTCCTGTTTCGGTAGAGCTTACTCACTTCAACAAAGAAGAATATCTGGAGAGATTGAAAAATTTAGTCGATCAAGATGTGTTAGGAAAAATTGAAAAGATAAAGAACGTCAGAAAGCTAGACGCGCTAAATTACAAGGAAGTCATTAGAAAATATAAATTCTCTCCACAGTTAAAAAAGCTCTGCGAAGCTGTAAGAAAATTTATATTCTTAAGAACATATACTACAGAAATATCGGATAATTTGTTTTATGAGGCTAGAAAAATACTTCTTAACGAGGTTGCAAAAAGGTTAAACTTCACGACAGAAGATATTGTCATGCTTAATTCAAGTGAAATTTCAACTTTTATATTAAATCCATCTAATCAAGTTAAGGAAATAATAAAAGAAAGATACAAAGGCTATGCGATAATTTGGATGAATGGAATAACTTATATCAATTTTGGAAATCTAGCCAATAAGTTACAAGGAGATATTGCTAAACTTTTCAAAAAAACTAAAGGCTATAAGGCAGGTAATGTGTTCATTAAAGGAACACCAGCTTCATTAGGAGTGGTCCAAGGTAAAGCGAAAATACTCCCAAGCTATAAGGAGGTAAGTAAGGTAGAAAAAGGAGATATCTTAGTTACCTCAATGACAACTCCCGACTACATCATTGCAATGGAAAAGGCAGCGGCGTTCGTAACAGACGAAGGAGGAATCACATGTCATGCAGCAATTATCGCTAGAGAATTTGGAGTTCCTTGCATAGTCGGTACTATCAATGCAACAAAGGTTTTAAAAGACGGTGATATGGTAGAAGTTGACGCTAATATTGGAACGGTTAAGATACTAAGGTAAGTTTTATGGAAAATTGGCAAAGGATACTACTACAATAATTATGCTAAAACTCTGGCTTCAATGAGTGAAATTATAGTTACCTCCGGTCAACCATTCACAGATATTGATGCATTAGCTTGCGCAATTGCCTACAATGAACTTTTGAATTTAGAAGGCAAACGGGCGCAGACTGTTTTGCCGGGACCACTCAATAACAGTATTACGAAAAAAGTTAAAGAATGGAAATTAGACTTTAGGGTAAAACCTTCTACTAATAAAGCCGAGTATGTTTTGGTTGATGTTTCAGAACCAAAGTTTTTCGCAAATTTTGTAAAAAAAGAAAGGGTTATCGAAGTTTTCGATCACAGAGTTGGATTTGAAAAATACTGGAAAGAAAGGTTGGAGGAAAAATCGCATATAGAAATGGTCGGAGCGTGTGCAACATTAATTTGGGAAGAATTCAAAAAAAGAAAACTGTCTAATAAAATCTCAGAGGTAAGTGCTAATCTTCTTTATACTGCAATTCTCTCAAACACATTAAATTTCAAGGCGTCCGTTACTTCCAAAAAAGATATAAAAGCATATGAGGAGTTAAAACAATTTTCAAATCTGCCTAAAAACTGGGTAGAAACATATTTTACCGATCAAGATAAAGAAGTTGACAAAGATATTAAAAACGCACTAATTAACGACACAAAAGACTTAGAACCGATAATCGGACAACTTGAACTTTGGGATAGTAAAAAGGTTATTTTAAAACATTTAAAAGAAATTGAAGAAGTGCTGCTTAGTTTTGGACGACCTGATTGGTTTCTTACAGCACCAAGTATTAGCGAAGGAAAAAATTATCTTTTTACAAGAAACCCTAAAATGAAAACGTTATTAGAAAGATCTATAAATGCAAAGTTCCATGGAGATATCGGGACAACTAATAAATTGTGGTTAAGAAAAGAAATAATTAATTTGATAAAATAGAGACCCGGGGTATAGTTTAACGGTAGAATAGGCGGCTGGGGGCCGTCTGGCCCAGGTTCGATTCCTGGTACCCCGACACAGCGAGAGAAATCAAAAGGTTGGGTGGAGGCGCTTCGTGCGCTGCCGCCCGCACGGAGCGCCGCGAAGCCCTTTTTATATTCTGCCGATAGCTGCCGGAAAAAAGAAGGAAAGAAAACGCAAAAATTTTAAAGAACTAAACTTAAATTCCCTCACTGATTTTGCTCGAATCTGTGAGGATTCGTCCAATTAGGTTATTAAAAATCCCGACAGTTTTAGAGCGCTGTTATAGACAATTTTATTTGTATTTTCAAGTAAAAATTGGTAAAATACGGTTCCATGTTAAACAAAAATCAACCAACACAGTTATGTTCAATTGCTTTTGGTGTCCAAAGGGCTGAGGCTCTTCAAGGAAATTCACAATTTATAAAATACTTAAAGAGGTAAAGCTATGTCAGAACAACAAAAGAAAAATGAAGCCGGTGTAGTTTCCAATGATTTACGTGGTTTTCAGCAACTAGTTTATGGAACAAAATACGTAGATGAACGGGACGGTAAAGTACATACTATATTTGGGGATACATTTGTACCTGATACTCCTACTGGAATAGAGGAAGCGCGAATTTTATTGCAACCGACGGAAAGTTTGGTAAGTAGTCATGTTTCTGATGATGGTAAGGTGAAGGTAGAAAAATATGCGACTAATGTAGAAGGAGTTTTTTTATTCCGTAATTTCTATAGAGAAACAGGGACGGCAACTTGGGCTCAGTTAGCAGAAGGCTACACCCGTTTGGGTGAAGAATAAAACGAAGTGCAAATTATGCCAGAAATAACAACACCTTTAAGACAATCAGGAATAGAAGGAGATGGAATACGAGGGCAAATGGTGGTACTCCCAAGTAGAAAACCGATACCAGACTGGCAAAATTTCTGGAGATTAGAAGATCAAAAATTATTTGACCTAGCAGGACAAAAAGGTGATAGCAACCCCCCCTATTGGTCTACTTATGTAGGTACAGCAGAGAGACCTTTTAGGCAAGTTGTCAT
>MGHC01000007.1:0-7307 GCA_001793015.1 Candidatus Woesebacteria bacterium RIFCSPLOWO2_01_FULL_39_10 | reverse complement strand
AAACCAATTTATAGTGCAATAATTGATACTAGATCACCAGTAGACGAGCCAACCCGAGAACAAATAGCGCGGCTGGTTATACCGAGTAATTTTTTTGAAGTTTCAGCAAGATAAATAGAACAGTTTTTTTACGGTAAATGAAAAATCGCGAGCTAACCTTTGCGAAATTCGGTTCTAACTTTTTCGTAAATCTCGACCAATGCTCTTGTCTCCCAAAGGACTTCGTGATTAAATTGAAGCCAGAATGATTCTTGATCGGCGGCAGAAATATCTTCAAGTTGCTTTGAATAGTACTTTATCAGAAGCCAACCAAATTATTCGCACATTACCACAAAGCGACAGAATTTTACTTGAAGCAGGAACACCTCTTATTAAACATTATGGAATTGAGGCTATTCGTTTTATTAAAAATTTACGTCCACAATCATATGTCGTTGCTGATTTGAAAACTATGGATCGAGGCGAAAACGAAGTTGAACTAGCACACCTCGGAGGTGCATCAGGTGCAATAGCCTTAGGCCAAGCCCCTATTGAAACAATAAATATTTTTATTGAGACATGTTACGAATATGGACTTGATAGCATGGTGGATATGATGAACGTGGAGCATCCGATAAAAATTCTAAGGAAGCTTAAAAAACAACCAAACGTCGTAGTTTTACATCGAGGAGTTGATGAAGAAACATATAACCGCGATAAGCCAATTCCCTATATCCAAATAAATAAAGTCCGAGCTAGTTTCGATGTACTAATTGCTATTGCCGGAGGCGACACAATACGAGAAGTCCAAAGGGCGGTATTTAACGATGCAAATATTGTTGTTGTTTGGAAAGAATTTTACGCTGCAAGCGAACAATCAGGCAAAATCGCAGAAGAATTCTTGAAGGTTATTAAATAACTTTATTTGTGTCCCACAAGATTTTTAAGACCTTGTAGTACCTCTATCGGAAGCGCAAAGACAACAGTATTTGAAGGATTTGCAGTGGTCGCTTCAATTGTTTGAAGTGTTCGAAGCGATATTGCACCTGATGCCGCCATTTGTTCCATCGCTTTTTTCAAGTTTTCTGAAGCCGACAACTCTCCCTGTGCGCGAATAATAGTTGCACGTCGTTCACGTTCAGCCTCTGCTTGCTTTGCCATTGCTCTCTTCATGTCAGCAGGTAACTCAATATCCTGAATTTTTATTGCAGTTACATCAACCCCCCAGTCAACGGTTTCTTTATCAACGATTGCTTTTATTTCTTCTGCTATTTTTATTCTTTCTGTAAGAAGGGTGTCCAATTCAACACCACCAATAACGTCACGTAAGGCAGTTTGCGCATACTGAGTTACAGCATAAGAATAATCTTGAATCTTCAGAACTGCATCTTCCGGTCTTGTTACTTGAAAATAAACTACCGCATTAATTCCGACAGGAACATTATCTTTCGTTATGACCTCCTGTTGAGGAATATCCGAAGTTGTAATTCGGATATCCACTTTAATTAGCCTTTGAACGATTGGAACAACCAATCTTAAACCAGGCTGTAAAGTGTATGAATAAGAACCAAGTGTTAGAACGATTCCACGTTCGTATTGATCAATTACTTTTAAGCTCGACAATGCCAGAAGAAAAGCAATTCCTGCAATTACAAGAAAAAATGTCCCCATACTTAATGCTAGCACTTTTTTCAATTTCAACAATAGTTTCATATCTAATATAATGTAAAAGGATGAAAAAAGTTATTTTTGTAGGGGGAGTATTCTTATTTTTATTATTTTGTTTTACAATCGTGCCTACATTAATATTTATTGGAATAAGGAAAAGTCAGATATTCGGTATGCTCTTTTTCTTATTTGCAGGTATACTTCTGAATCGAAAATTTCATATTTTTAAAAGTTTATCAAATAAAATACAGGGAATGGAACAAGGAATCGGCCACGAAGAGAAAAAACTTATACCAAATGATAGAACTATAAAAATATTGGTGTATGTGATCGTTATAACTTCAATTCTTTTCATGATCTATATATTATCTTGAAATGCGAATGAATATCTCCGAAATCTACGAAAAATATCAAATCATGCCGCAATTGCAAAATCATATGTATAGGGTTGCTGGAGTTGCTTCTGTAATTTGTAATAACTTCTCAAAACCAGTCGACAAAAATTCAGTTGTCTCCGCTTGCTTACTCCACGACATGGGAAATATCATTAAGTCTGATCTCAATTTATTTCCAGAGTATCTAAATGAAAAAGGTCTATCTTATTGGAAAAATCTCAAAAAAGAATTTATTAAGAAATACGGGAACAACGCCAATGAGGCAACACAAAAAATTTGTAAAGAGTTTGGTACTCCAGGAAATGTGATAAACATATTAAAAGGTATGGGATTTTTAAAAATGCAAAAGATAGCTGGGATAGAAAACTTTCAGGTAAAAATTTGCGGATATTCCGACATGAGGGTAAAGCCATCTGGTGTTACTTCGTTGAATGACAGACTAAAAGAGGGTATTAAAAGATATGCTGTAACTTTTGCGAAAAGAGGTTTTGATTCTGAAAAAATTGAAGAATTAATTTCTTTATTAAGGAAAGTCGAAAAACAAATTTTTGCTTATTGTAAAATAAGGCCGGAAGATATTACTGAAGAAAGAATTAAACCTCTAATCAAAAAATTCAGAAATTTTGAGATCTAGACCAATTTACTTCAATGATATATATCATTATCTACCTTCGAACTCATAATCCTTATAGCTGATTACACAGAAATACTTACAATTATTACTACCTCAATACTATATATTAATGAAGTCAGAAAGAAATTTAATTACAGAAGTCTGCTGTTTCTATTTTTCATCAACTCTCAATGGCTTCATATTTTTTGGATAACGGATGAGTTTGTTCTCGAACATTTTACAAGTCACGTTGGCTCGTCAATTCTTCCGGTCTGGCTTGCTTGGGTATCAATATTTATCGATTACCTAGAACTACCCGTAATTTTCGATACCTTAAAAAAGTTTTTCTATTCTCTAAAGAAAGATGGTGTTTCTTCAGCTTTAGAAGAACTTTCTGTTATTCTATATTGATGGAGTTAATTTTAATCGGTCTTCTTACACTCGTTGCCAGTTTCGTTGGAACCCTTGCAGGTTTTGGCTCCTCGACGATAGTATTACCTATATTGGTTATCTTTCTCCCCTTCGAAGTTGCACTTTTATTTGTCGGAATAATTCACTTTTTTGACGATCTTTGGGAAATAATTCTTTTTAGGCAAGCAGTTAATTGGAAGTTGCTACTTTCTTTTGGAATTCCAGGAGTAATTGCAAGTACCCTGGGGGCGCTTCTCGCAGTCTACGAACCAAACATTATTCTTTTACGATCTTTTGGACTGTTACTTATTTTTTACGTATTTTTGATTATAAAAAAACCTTCGTTTAAAATCCCAAATGACGCCGCCCATGCAGGTATTGGGGGTCTACTTTCAGGTTTCATTGCAGGAATTTTTGGAATTGGAGGCCCGGTAAGAGCAATGTTTCTCTCCGCTTTTAATCTCCCAAAAGAAACTTACCTTTTCACCTCAGGTGCAATAGCAATATTTATCGATCCAGCCAGGCTTATTACATATTTTGCTGGTGGAACTAGACTTCCTGGAAATCTTTTTTGGGGCCTTTTCCTTTTCGTACCAATTACATTTATTGGTTCAAGGACTGCAAAAAATTTTGTTGATAAAATTCCTCAAAAAAAATTCAGGAATGTCATTGCAGTTTTTCTATTCATAGCCGGCCTTAAACTTCTTTTATTTCCTTAAATATTAATGCCCAATTTCTGGAATAAGGACCCTGATCAGAATCACTGAGCATATTCCAAGAATAAGAAAAAGTGCCTGTTTCTTGATATTTTTATTAAATGCATGTTCAATTTCGGGAATAAAGTCGGTTGAGGCAATATAAAGAAAAAGTCCTGCAGAAACAGCCAAAAGAATTCCGATTAAAGACTCCGCTTTAGAGGCAAAATAGTATGTCAGAATGGCGCCAGGGAAAGTGGCTAATGAAGAAAAGAAATTGGCCAGAAAAGCGTTTTTTCTTGTCCAACCTTTATTAATCAAAATTCCAAAATCTGCAATCTCATGGGGTGTTTCATGCAGAAATGTAGATAAAGCGACAAACAAACCCAAAGAAGGGTTAATAATAAAAGAAGCCGATATGGCAACTCCATCAAGAAAGTTGTGTATCGTATCTCCCAAAATCACTAATGGTATAGACTTTGCCGAATGACCATGATGCGATTCCCCACCACGAGTGTCAGAGTGGTGGTGTAAATAAAAAAGGAAGTTTTCAATAAGAAAGAATACAACAAAAACAATTAATATTATTGAATAAGCAATATCTCCTGACTCTTCTACTGCCTCTGGTAAAAGATCCAAAAGAGAAATAGAGAGAAGCACCCCAGCAGCAAGTGGAACGGAAATAGAAGCTAAAGCCTTTGCCCATCTTTCTTTAAAAAGTAAAATCACACCTCCAATTAACCCAGCAACGCTTCCTATAAATGTGAAAACTAGAAGGTAGGGTAAAGAATTCATTTCGTTTTTCTATGATATCATTTTACTACTAACTTTTTTTAACTAAATTCATTATTTCCAAAAAAATGATACAATTTCTTCCATAACATGGACAAAAACTACAAAACCTCGTGGGACTTAACTCCTCTTTTTAAGTCGGATAATGATCCAATTATTACCAATAAACGCAGCGAAGTTATTAAAGAAACAAATAAATTTGTTAAAAAATGGGAGAAACGAACGGATTATCTCAAAGACCCGAAAATTTTAAAAGAGGTACTTGATGAGTATGAAAACTGGCTTAGATTTTATGGAGCATTATCACAGGAAAATTACTATTTCGACCTTCGTCACGCAGTAAATCAGTCCGATCCAAAAATAAAAGCAAAAATTAATAAAACCGAAGAACTTGTACAAAAACTACAAAATGAAATTCAGTTTTTTGAGTTGCGTCTGGCAAAAATCGATCCAAAAACACAAAAGAGGTTTCTTGCCTATAAACCACTTTCGCCATACAAACATTTCCTTGAAAAGTTATTCGAACAGCAAAGATATTTACTAACAGAGCTCGAAGAAAAAATCATGAACTTGAAGAATACAACCTCGTACACTAATTGGGTCAGAATGACGTCAACGTTCTTAGCAAAAGAAGAAAGGAAAGTAATCGATGAATCAGGAAAAAAAATTACAAATAACTTTTCAGAAATTGTGGGACTTATGAATAGCCAAAACAAAATTGCTAGGGACTCTGCAGCAGATGCGTTTAACGATATATTAAAAAAACATCTTGACGTTGCAGAACACGAAATAAATTCAGTTTTACAAAATAAAAAAATAAATGATGAATTGCGAAGTTTTGATAGGCCGGACAAAGCACGACATGTTGGAGACGATATCGAAACCGAAGTTGTTGATTCACTGGTTGCTGCTGTGACAAAACACTTTGATCTTTCAAAACGATTTTATAAACTAAAAGCAGCTCTTCTTGGTATTCCAAAGCTTGCTTATCACGAACGGAATGTCGAGTACGGGAAAATAGAGAAAAAATATACCTACGAGGAGGCGGTTGAAATACTTGAAAATGTTTTTGGGAACTTAGATAAAGAATTTGAAGATATTTTCCGAAGGTTCGTTCAGGAAGGGAGAATAGATGTTTATCCACAAAAAGGAAAAGTGAGCGGCGCATTCTGTACTTATGGGTTATTAATTCACCCTACTTATGCACTTCTTAATTGGACAAATAAGCTAAATGACGTTCTAACTTTTGCCCATGAATTAGGACACGGAATTCATTTTGAATTGGCTAAAAATGCCCAAAATGCATTAAATTTTGGAACTACTATCGCGACGACCGAAGTTGCAAGCACTTTTACTGAAGATTTTGTATTGGAACAACTTAAAAAGGAGGCCGACGATGAATTACGACTTTCTTTAATGATGATGAAATTAAATGATGAAGCTTCGACGATATTTCGACAAATTGCTTTTTATAATTTTGAAAAAGAACTTCATAAAGAGTTTCGAAAAGTTGGTTATTTAAGTAAAAAGGATATAGGAAAAATATTCCAAAAACATATGATTTCTTATATGGGAGACTTTGTTGAGCAGTCAGAAGGCTCAGAAAATTGGTGGACTTATGTTAGTCATTTCAGAAACTTCTTTTATGTTTATTCTTATGCTTCAGGATTATTAATTTCTAAGTCTTTGCAGGCATCCGTTAAGAAAGATTCTAATTTTATCGTAAAAGTTAAAGAGTTTTTAGCGGCAGGGATATCGGACTCACCAAGAAATATCTTTAAAAAGTTAGGCGTAGAAATTACAGACAATAAGTTTTGGAATAATGGACTAACAGAGGTTGCAACACTGCTTTCCGAAACAGAAGTATTAGCAAAGAAGTTAGGCAAAATATGAAGCTCCCTGACCTAATAATCAGGGTATCTTCTCCCTACTGCTTCACCTGCCTACCGGCAAGGCAGGTTGGGAGCGAAATCCCTCCAAAGCAGAAACGGGTTTTCTGCGAAGGGGGATAGTTTGGAAATAACCTAAATGACCATGAACTTAAACCTTATCTTCAATATTTTAGCAACAATTATCTGGATCCTATTTGCTTCATTTCGCCTCCGTGTTTCAGTTGAAAATGGAAATCTTTTGTCATTTCTTTTGGCTCTTCAATCAGGAATAATTGCATATTTTCTTTTGATGCGCAGAAAAGCATCTAAAAGTTCGCAACTTTCTCAACAAGCGTTTGCCTGGTTCGGGGCAATAGCACCGCTTCTTATAAGAGTTGATGAAGGCTGTTCAACAATTGGCATCTACTTTGCTTTTGCGGGAACAATTTTCACTACTTGGGCACTTTTAACTCTGGGAAGGTCATTTGGAATAGCTCCAGCCGACAGAGGGCTTGTTCAAAAAGGTCCTTACAAAATTGTCAGACACCCTATGTATGCGGGAGAACTTCTCGTACTTTTTGGAGGAGCAATAAGTTGTTTCTCAACCAAGAACATTTTAGTATTCTTTACGCTATTTTTAACATTTTATCTGCGAATTCGATGGGAAGAAAAAATAATTACTGGTTATGAAGCATTTAAAAAAAGAGTTCCCTGGCGCTTAATTCCAAAAATATGGTAATTTTTCCCGAAAACGAAGAAACTAATATTGGTGTTCACGCAATACTTACTACATCCGATGGAAAAGTCATTCTTCAACAAAGAGACTCTAACCCGAATATCGTTAATCCGGGGAAAATAAGTATGTTTGGGGGAACAATTAAAA
>MGHC01000006.1:28982-38247 GCA_001793015.1 Candidatus Woesebacteria bacterium RIFCSPLOWO2_01_FULL_39_10 | reverse complement strand
TTCTTATTATTATCTATTGCCTTATCGTAAATTTTTGCAATCTTTCTTCTGTGTTTCAATATGTCGTCTAAATAAGGGAGCTGACCCAAACCGAGTGCTGCTAGAATATCGGTCATCTGCATCTTACTGCCAGTCTCTTTTATCGGATAATGCCAAAAAGTGGGTCCGTCTATTCTTTTATCCCTGTCAATACCGTACCAGCGAAGTCTTTTTGCTGTTTCCCAATCTTTCCTTCTCTTTGTGGCCAAAAGACCTCCATCCGCAGTATTAATAATTTTAATCGCCTGTGTCGAAAATGCTACATAGTCTGAATGTATACCAATGGGCTTACCTTTATATTCCGATCCTAAAGCTTGGGCGGCGTCTTCAATCACAGGAATATTAAATACCTTTGCAATTTTATTTATTAAATCGAGGTCGCATGGGAAACCTCCCCAATGAACTATCATAATTGCGCGCGTTCTCTTGGTAACCCGTTTTGCGATATCATATGGATCTATATTCCCGGTTTCCGGGTCTATGTCTGTCCAAACTATATCCGCTCCTTCCTGCGCAATTGCGGCGTTAGTCGCAAAGCAAGTCATCGGAGTACTAACAACTTCACCCCCGGACACCCCGGCGATTCTTAGGGCAAGCTGAAGAGCGGAGGTCCCACTGTTTAAGGCCAAAATATTCTTGTTACCAACTATTTCTGCAATTTTGGTTTCAAACTCTTTAACTTTTGGCCCATCTCCCCCAATCCAACCAGATTTTAGTACTTCTACAATTAAATCTATTGATTCCTGAGGCACTTGAACTTTATAGTTGGGAATCAAATCCCAAACATCTTTAAGAACAGGAAGCCTGCCTTTAAAAACTCCGTTTGTCAGCTTTGTTTCCTTTTTCTCTGAAGATCTATTCTTAATTTTAATTTTGTTGAAAGTCTGAGCGGCCGTTTGCATTTTATTAAGATACTAGCAGGAATAATCCTTAATAACAAGTAATTATTAAGCCCCAGTATTTGTCTTACATAAAAAGATTTACTATATAATTAACCGCATGCCAAAAGACAACCAAATCAAAATAAAAGAACTGGAAACAATTTTCCTTCCAATAATTTTAGCTGCTTTTAGAAAAATATACGAACACAAAGCAGTAATTGGAATTTTAGGCTTGGATGGTATTCGAAAAAATCAATTCGGGGAAACTACCCTCAGAATGGATTTCGAGGCCGAGGAAATAGTACTTGAAAGTCTCAGGAAATTCAGTATACCCACATTAGTCCACTCGGAAGAGCACGGGAAGGTCAAGTTAAATGGTACACCTTCATTTCTCGCAACTATTGACGGACTAGATGGATCATCCGCTTACAAAAAGAACTTCCGGCAGGCCAGATGCGGTACAATGTTTTCACTTTTTTCAAATACAAAACCAATGTATGAGGATTCCCTAATTAGTATTTCTAGTGATTTCTCCAACGGAAATATTTATTGGGCACTAAAAGGTAAGGGTGCATTTAAACAAATAGGAAAAGAAGCACTCCCCATAAAAACAACAGATAAGAAAGCCTTAAATGAGAATACATTTATTTACGTTGATGAGGGAGTAGAAGTAAATAAAGAATATTTTTCAAAGAGAATTACTAACTTTAATATACATCATGCTTTATCCTCTGCAGTTCACTGGATTGATCTAGCATCAGGAAAAGCAGATATCGTCGCAGAATGTACGCGGAAAGGCAACCTTGAAATTTCGTGTGCATATCGACTTATTCGAGAGGCTGGTGGTGTAATAGTAACAATGGATAAGGAAGATATCGGATCAAAGCAATTCCTATCTTTCGGTCAAAATGAACACATCCCTTTAGTCGGAGCTGCTTCAAAGAATTTAGCACTATCATTTTTAAAATATATTAAGGGGTAATTTACTAGAAAGGTTTACCCAAATAAGAGTTATATCTCTCAATATCTGCTTGTGAATTTGTTGCTTTTTCTGAAAGATAAATTGCCATTGTCACCTGCCCGGCTTGCATTGAATGCGAAGTTTCCTCTGTGATACCATACTTAATTTCTTGTGATTGAGGTAAGACTGTCCAGCCAAATTTTTCATAAAAGGGAATTAAACTCGGATCGCAAATTAATAACGCCATATCTAAATCCCTTTCTTGTGCATTTATTGTAATCCATGCGCTCGCAGACTTCGACACTTTTGACCCATAACCTTTACTTCTTTCTTCTTGCCTAACAATCATTCCTCCCAACCCTGCTATTCGTACATGTACCCCACCAATTTCTACGTCTCTTTCAAGTACAGCAGCATGAGCTGAAATAACTGGACCCTGCATAAGGATAAATCTTTGAGTCGGCTCGCTTGGAGTGTTCATCCATCCCGCATATTCCAGATCTTCATAAACTTTCGGCCATTCGGTACGCAAGAACCCTGTCTCCCCTTCGATCTGTTCAAATATTTCCGGTCTAGTGTTATATTCTTCCTGGGTTAAAGTAATTAATGACAAATTGACTTCATTCTCCTCATTACTTTTAACCTCTTTTAGTCTATCTTTACTCATAAAATTACAAATATTGCATTTAACAGGAAATATACTATACTAGTGCAATAATTCAAAATTATGTCCGAACGAAAAATAGCACCATCCATAAAAGACATATACGAAGTAAACTTCATAGAAACCGAAATAGGAGTCTACAACAATCCTTTTTGTCGGATGATTGATTTTGGTCACATTCCACCTGAGAGAATATTCGCGACTACCTCATCGACACCGGTAACCGAACAAGACCATCCTGACTTACTGGTGGCAAGAGATAAGATAATGACTCAAAAACAAGAAGAAATCAATAGAAGAGCTGCTCAAAATAATACAGAACCCTTTAAATTATGGGATGGGGGTCTTCCAAGAGTAGAACAGATTATAGCTATCCCAGACGAAATGGCCTTACTTGTACTCGGTGAAACTACCTTTTTTCGTCACGTAGCCTACACTGAGAAACAAATCTACCCTCTTGATGGACCAGTCGAATTCCCTGCTAACCAGAAAACAATCGGTAACGCTTGGATGGAAACTACCACTCCGCATAACCCCAATCCTTTAGGAGCAGCTATGTTTATAGCAATAGAGAAAGGGGAAACTCTAATGATTGGTACCCCTCTAGTTCAAACCGATGAACGATTTCAACTTAAAGCGGTTCCATCTGGCTATTCTCACCTTCGTGCAGATAAAGGTAAAGGTAGGGTTCAGGCGACGGTCACTGCTCTTCGGGAAATGGTAGAAGAAACTGGCTTTCAGACTTGGGAAATTGAAGACTTAAACTTAGTCGGTAGGCCATTTGAAAGATTACTTGGTAAAGGGGCAGTTACACTTGTATATACATCTCTTTCAGAATTGTCGCGGGCAGAAGTACTCAAAAGACCCAGAGAACAAAAAGATATGCCCTTATTCGTTCCCAACAGACAGGATGCCTTTAAGGAGGTAATGAAATTCGCACCTATTTCTCAATGTTATCTTCCAGGGGGACTTTTGACTATTGCAAGGTATCAATGGGGTGAAAAATTCGCAATAGAGCTCAACCAGGATTTAAATAGTATAGGTAAAGATTTTTTGTCATTGTCGGAAGATGAAGCGGAAGAAGTAGCTTTAGAAATGGCTAGTCAACTTAGACCTGAGAATATCGGAAAAACAGTCTTTGAAACACAATAATTAAACTTGAAGAAATATTCAGAAAAATAGAGGTAACAACCTAGGGATAATAATGTTCCTCATTGCCTTTCAATTTGATTCAATATTTGATTTGCTCTATTTGTCCAAGTCCAACTCCTCTCAATCATCTCTCTTGCCTCTGAGCCTATTTTTTGTCTCAACTTGTCTTTTTGTAAAAGCCTTAGAATTGTTTTTGCAAATGCGTTTAGATCTCCAGTCTTTACTTTAATCATTCCTTTGGGATAATATGATTCATAAGATTTTAAGTTAAATCCAACTGCAGGCAGCCCAAATGCCATTGCCTCGGCCGCTGCCATACCACCGGAATCATAAAATGCCGGATGAACCACAACTCTACTTTCTGCGAATATTTTATATTTATCAGGGCCGTCGAAAACATACCCAAATAGCGAAACGTTACTAGTTAGTTTGTTCATAGTTATTCGTCTTTTAACCTCTCCCATCAAGGGACCGTCCCCAATCATTGCTAGCTTTGCATCAGGTTTTTTTTCAACAACTTTTTTCCAAATATCAATAAGCTCAACCACGCCCTTCTGTGGATGAAATCTACCTTGAAAGACGGCATCGAATATTGGTGATTTGTGATTGCCCTGCCCTGAGCGAAGTCGAAGGGTGATTTGTGATTGGTATTTTTTAATCTCATCAAGCCTTACTGCACCGATGAGAACGATTACTTTACCCTCTCTATTCATTCCAGGAAATTGCTTTTTTTCGTCTTCATTATTTACTATTACCTTGTTTGCATATCTTTTTATTAATGGCCTAGAAACCAGTTGGCTGAGCCAATAAAAAAGGGCTGACAAGTTATAGCTCTCTTCTCTTTCACCCTCCTTGTATCCGACAAGCGGGTTTGGGGCTGTTTGATACCAAGTAGAAATCCATTTTATTTTATTAAATCTTAATTTTAAAAGAACTGCCGGAAAAACATCCATCCAGAAATCACTCGAGGAGTACAAAAAAGTGATTGGTGATTGGTTATTGGTGATTGGCAAGGAGAATCCTAATTTAATACCTAAAAATATCTTATATATATATTTGAGTAAGAAACTGTCTGGTAGTTTGCGCTTTTCAACCTTTTCGATTTTTAATTTTTTTCCTGTTAACTTTTTGTGTTTCATCATGTCAATCCCCTCTTGAGTGGTATAAATTGTGACGGGAATAAACTTCGACCACTCGCGTGCTAATTCGATAAAAATCCTATCACTTCCCGAAATTCCCTCTCCGGTCGGAGCTAGCGCAAAAATATATAATTTAGTTTTAGGCAATATTTTCATGGTTTTCAATATAGGATATAATTTGTTTGAAAGTATGTGTCTCACTTTTATTTGCATCGACAATGTAAATATTGATTTGTTTTCCTAATCTCTGATAAATTTTTATCTGATCTTCATAATATGTTTCAGTAAATTCTCTCTCGCGTTTTAAGGCCCTTTCAGGAGTCGTACTTAGCAATAAGGGGATGTCAGCTCTAGGTAGTAATTTTACAAAAGTATTAAATGCCCAATTAGGTAAATATCCATAGTATAAAAGGTTTACCCAAATATCTGTGTAAAAACGATCACATAAGACTAAGTCATATTTATTTTTCAACTTTCTTAGGTGTAGGAAATATCCAATCCAAATATCGAAAAATGCTGGTATAAACCAGAGTTTAAAAAGAGGGTTATTGTTCCTTTTTACGGGACCAGTTTTAGGACTATCAGTTGCCTTTCGCAAGAATCCAATAAAGGGTTTGAGTAAGAAATAGCCAAAAGCAAACTCTGTCGCTTTTACTTTCTTTTTCTTTTCTTTCCAATATTTTAAAAGTAACCTACTTTGTGTACTCTTGCCAGAATTGTCAACCCCCGACAATGATATAAGTTTTCCCATATTGTCTATTGTTTATGAAAATCAACTTCTACAAAGGAAGAAAATGAGTTAGTTTATACATTTCTGTAAGGATTACTTAGTTCTAAAACATTGCATGCCTCAATAAGCTCTTTTATACCTTTCTCAATATCTGTTGTGGTTCTAAAACCAAGCTTTTTTATCTTGCTATAGTCAACGATATAGTCTCTTTTATCTAAATCATGACCCAAATCAACTATGTGTAAATGGAAATCAATATACTTCTGCAATAACCTGGCAATCCCTTCTTTGCTTATGTTCATAGATTCATCTCCGACGTTATAAACCTCGCCTTTCATCTTTTCGAAATTTTTAAGCGCGAACAGAAATGCCCTTGCCATATCATGTACATGAATGAATGTTCGCATAAAATCTTTTTCGTACACGTCTAATGTTTTTTCCTTTACAGCGAGGAAGGTAAAATCGTTGATTAAAAGATCAAGACGAAATCTCGGAGCTACACCAAAAGCTGTCGCAAAGCGATATATTATATATTTACCATTGTTGTTTCTCACTAGCTCTTCTGCTTTAGCCTTTTGCCTACCATAATGAGATAAAGGATTTAATCGAGTCATTTCTGTGCAATATTTCTCGACTATCTTTCCGTAAGTACTCCCTGTTGAAGCAAAAATTATTGGTATTTTGCCTTTAGCTAACTCGACAACATTCTTGGTGCCGTAAACGTTTACTCTGCGAGATAGTTTAGGGAACTTACGACAAGCTGGGAAACCTACAATTCCAGCAAGGTGGATAACGGCATCTATATCCTTAAATGCTTCTTCAAGGTTTCTCTTTTTAGTAATGTCACCTTTGACAAACTCGAAATTAAGATTGCCCAGAAATGGTAGTAAGACATCACCGCCCCAACTAAGGTTGTCAAAAATTCGAACTTTATAGCCATTCCCCAAAAGAAGAGAAACCGTCGGGACACCCACATATCCTGCACCGCCCGTTACTAAAATTTTCTTAAACCTTGATTGTTTTCTCATAAAGCTTTTATAAAATTGAGTTCTGTTTTGAAAATCATAAAATAACCATGCTTACAAGTTGTTTGGATTCAAGAGATTATTTCTTAATATTTTTGGACAACATCAATGATTAAACTTACCTGCTTGTTCGTAAGATCTGCGTGCATAGGTAGCAAAACGACATCCTTATCGCAACGTGCTGTTTCAATGAGATCAGTTCTCTCTCCACCAAAAATAGGATAAATATCATTTCTCCGATTATTGATATTTACCATAATCTTATAATCTCTCATGTAATTGGCAAATTTAATACGGTTTTTAACATGAATAGGAAATATTTGATAATTCGGTTCCCTGTCTGGGAAGTAACTCAAAAGCTTGACTTTCCGTAGGTTTGAAAGTGCTTTTCTATATCTCTCTCCAATCTTTCTCCTTACTGCTGCTGCCTCGTCGTAATGTTCAATGCCTACAGAAGCAAGTGTTGCCGTTATATCGTTCATATTATATTTAAATCCAAGAGTATCCCCACGATAATTGTCAGGAAATGGGTCGAGCAGATTTGTTTTCTTGGCTTCCCTATCTATTCCATACCAAATGATTTCCTTGATTTTTTGATAATATATTTTACTAGACGTAGAAATCATTCCACCATCTCCTGAATTGATAATTTTCACTACTTGAAGCGAAAAGCAAACCAGCTTGCCTGTTTCGCCGATATATTTACCCTTGTATTTACTCCCAAGTGCGTGTGCAGCATCCTCAATTACAGGAATTTTATAGCTCCTTCCAATTGACCTAATCTCATCCAAATCCACTGGGTTGCCCCCATAGTGAACAACTATTATTGCTTTAGTTTTTTTTGTAATTTTTTCCTCTATGCTTTTAGGATCAACGTTAAGGTCGTCGTACCTGATATCTGCAAACACTGGCTTTGCACCTTGCTCCAAAATGACGGTGTTTGTAGCAATAAAAGTAAACGGAGTAGAAATAACTTCGTCGCCATAGCCAACGCCAAGAACTGCCAAGCTTGCCCTGAGCGCTGCCGTACCATTATTTACTGCAACGCAGTATGGAAACCCCCACTTCTTCCGTGCCTTTTCCTTAAACTCCTTTTCTTTCTTTCCCGTATTAATCCATTTTGATCTTAAAGTCTTGCCAACTTCCGTAGCAGCTTGTTTTGGAACAAAAGTAGACCATGTGCGAATAAGGTCGTTACTTAATTCGTAGTCTTTTTTTACTTTGGTCATAAAACATTAGGCTAAACTCCTCTTTCGAGGATGATTATAACAACTTATTTTAATTAAAATAAGTAACTACTGAAAGTCAATTAAAAATTCCTGTAAATATTCCTCCGAGGTTTTAAGTTGTAAATATACCATTTTTAACTTTTCTACATTCATCTCGTATACTTGCTTTTTAGCTTCAGGCGAAACTTTAATTTCTTCCTTAAAAAATTTTTTTGTTTTTCTAAAATCAAGTGTACCGATTCCTCCCAAATTAAAAATCTCCTTTGATACCGATTTAGCAATAAGTGTTTTAATTATTTCAGATATTGCCCTTGTAGTAATAAATTGCAGCTTGGAATCTTCCGAGATATAAAGGGGTATCTTATTTAAAGCATCAAATATAGGACCCTTACCCAATTTTGAGCCCAGAATATTACTCGGTCGAAAAATCAACCAGTCCGAAACAAATTTTCTTACCAGTTGCTCACTCAAAAATTTATGAAAGCCGTATGAGTTTTGTTTAGTTATATCTATTTCTAATTTCTCAGAAGTTTTTAAAGGACTCGAAGTATCAGGGTAAACATCTACCGATGAGATATAAATATATTTTTTAAAGTTGAAGTTATCAAGAGTTTTATATACCGATACAGTAGAAGCCTCAAAATCTTTGTAAACATTTTGCAAAGCCCAGTAGCGCCTGCTGTTCCCATTAGCATTAATGAAAATATCAAACCTCTTGTTTTTATGCCTATCGTAATTTGCTCTCGTAATTGAAGTTACACTAAATTTAGAAGACATGTATCGAACCAGATCTGACCCCAAAAGTCCGTTCCCACCGAGAACTGCTATCTTCATCTTTGTGTTGCTTATTTGTAATTTCTTTCAAACCAGTCGACGGTTTCCCTTATTCCCTGCCCAAGAGAAGTTGTCGGCATCCAACCAAGTTCCTTTTTCATTTTCTTAATTCCAAAAATTTTTTTCATTGCGCCGTCCGGCTTTTCGGTATCATACTTAAATGTTCCGGTGTAACCAACAGCCTTTTTTATTGCATTAGCGAGCTGAGTGACAGAAACACCTCTGCCTGTTGCGATATTAAGTGGTTCAATACTATCATAAACTTCTGCCGCCCTTATGGCTCCTTTAACTCCATCCTTAACATATAACCAATCCCTGATTGGTCTCCCTGTTCCCCAAATTTCAACTTGGCTACTACCACTCTTTTTCGCCTCGTAAATTTTACGCAGTAGAGCTGCCAGGGCTTTACTTCGCTCTGGGTCAAAATGATCCCACGGCCCATACATATTTGCATAAACTAAATGTATTGAATTAAACCCATATTGCTTTTTCAGTGCTTTCCCAAGAACAACAGAAGCCTTTCTAGCAAATCCAAAACTAAAAATCGAGTCATGCAAGTCTCCACTCCAAAAATCCCCTTCGTCCATAATGCCCTTATCTAAATACCCTGG
>MGHC01000006.1:22463-28950 GCA_001793015.1 Candidatus Woesebacteria bacterium RIFCSPLOWO2_01_FULL_39_10 | reverse complement strand
TTTTTTACACCTGTTTTCTGTGCAGCTTCCATCAAATAACTTCCCATAAGTAGATTGTCCATAAAAAGATCAGCTTGTTTGCCTGAATGAAATCCGATTCCACCTTGAAATGCGGCGCAATTGATTACAATCTGTGGTTTCACTTTCTTAAAGTATCTTAAAGCGTCTTTTTTCTTGCGAAAATCGTAATCAGGTCGGCGGGGAACATCGACATTTACACCTAATCTCTTCAACTTGTCAACGATATGCGAGCCAAAAAAGCCAGTACCTCCCGGAATTGCCACCCTTTTCCCTTTTAAACTTTTTTTCATAAGTATTATTTTGAGGCTATGTTCTAAATAATACTTAGTATAATTAGCACAAATTGAGGAGTCAACGTTCAGACCTCTAATTATTCTTGAGTTGGAGTTACTTCCTGAGGTGTTAAAAACTTGGGATCAATGAATCCGCTTTGAATTGCAAACAAAACTGCAAGATTTAATGCTGTATCGGAAGTCAAGGGATCTCTTTCCATAATTGCTTTATAAACTTCTCCAATAGGAGCTACAATAACAGCAATTTCTTCGTCTTCGTCTAATCTCTGAGCAGCATATTCGTTTGCATCAACAAATGCCATAAAATGGTGAGCAGTAGCACTATACCACATTGGTATGTCATATACAGTTTTCAAAGGAAAAATTTCACCTTCAACCCCAGCTTCTTCTCGAAGTTCGGACCTTGCTGCTTGCAGAGGACTTTGCCCGCTTTTTACTTTACCTGCAGGCAATTTTATCAGTGGAGCTCCTACTCCCCAGTGAAATTGACAAATTAATACTACTTCTCCTGTAGTTCGGTCAAAAGGGAGAACTTCGACATAATCTGGCGTTTCAATCTTTACGAATTCTTTAGCTGGAATACCATCAGCCCTGATGAAGTCATTTATAACAATCCTCATCTAAGGACGATTATAAAGTGCTTGTTCCCCTTGGAGAGTCCAACTTACTCTATCGCGAGCCAATTTAAACTGTTCTGCTAACGAGAGACTCGTCTTTGGTTTATTTTCTAATTCTGCACTCATTTGTTCAGTATTATCTTATAGTCTTGATTATTTGTCAAAGTGAATCCTCCCCAGGCACTTAAGGCCTGGGGCATCTTTTTAAGATATCGCCTTCGGCAAAGTCTTCTAGCCTGGTTCATCTCGCCTCGCTAAAGCTATGGCGAAGCGGGTCATCCCCGAGTACGGCCTCCGGCTCAGAGAGAGACTCGGGGAATTCTGAAACTAGTCTTAAATGTTTTCCAATTATGAACTATATACCGATGCAACCGTTACAGAATTGCATTATTTTTTTGAAATGGCTATCCTACATATACCATGAAAAAAGTTGACAAAACGTCGGTTACCATTGTCATACCAGTAAAAAATGAGGAGGGTAATATTATAAATACCCTCAAGTCAATAGATAAGGAGGTAAAGTATGCTCACAAAATTATCGTTGTCGATGGTCGCTCGACCGATAAAACGGGCAAGCTAGTTAAAGATTATGCAAAAAGACACAAAAATGTAAGTCTTATAATAACCTCGCCTGAAAATAGCCCCTTCAAAGAATCTCTGATAGTTGGCATTAATGCAACCGAAACAGAATTTGTGGCAACCTTTATGGGTGACCTAAGCGACAATCCAAAAACTTTAAACAAGATGGTTAAAAAAATATATAGAGGTGCGGATGTCGTAATTGCCTCCCGCTATATTCCTGGAGGTGGCACAATCAATAAACCTAAAATGCAAGCGACAATATCGTGGGTAGTAAGTAAAACTCTACACTTTTTAACAGGTATTCCTATTCACGATGTAAGTAATCCATTTGCACTTTATAGAAAAAAATTGCTTACCGCAATAAATACGGTATCGAGGGCAAATGAAATTCCTATCGAGTTGGTTTATAATGCATACTTTAAGGGCGCAAAAATTGCCGAGGTCCCAACTATTTGGAGGGGTAGAAGTGTAGGTAAGTCAAAGTTTAACTCACTCAAAGTTATCCCTGGTTATGCAAAACTTTATATTTGGGCTTTAGTAAATAGCTGGAAGTTTCTCCTGGCAAAATCTTTGAAAAAGTTATCTTCTTAGCATGAACAACCAACCCTCGTAGGAGGTATCAACGATTGAAAAATTTTCCTTAATGTAGCTATCCAGTTTCGGGTAGTAACTTCTTAACTTCATAGCTCCATATCTGTTTCGGGACCCGTTGGTCGGGTCATATACAATCAATCTTACATTCTTCTCACTAAGCTCTCTTATAAATTCACTTTCGTCTGGAAGGTAGGTATATAAAATATTCCCAACGTATATTTTTGCCTGTCTGTTCGATAAAAAGTATAGCCCTGGCATATATGGGGCAACTAATATAGTGTCGGAGGGGTTTGAATTTTCTTCGATGAAATTAATTGCCTTAGTTATAGTGCCGGCGGAAATAAGTGTAGTCCCAACTGGCCACTTTCTGTTTAACTTAATAGCTCCATTGTTGGTTTCTACCAACTCGTTATAAAAATTACTCGTCCAATAAACTTGAGCAATCCCCACGACAATAAAGGAAATGGGCACAAACATGAGATAACGCCTTAAGTTTCCGGAGCGACTAATTAAAAACGCACCAATAGAAAAGGCCGCAAGTCCCCCTTTTACAATATGTCCCAAATCAGCCCTCCCTAACATATAAGGTGCACTTATAGCCGCAATTACAGAAAAATAAATAAGCTCTTGGTTACTAGACCTAACCTTTTTCCAGTTCTTAAATAACCACACCCCGAAAGAAAAATAAGTAAGTAGGATTATATAAAAAACGTAAGTTTCATATGAGTGGAAAAGTGTACTGGGGTTTAAGTTTCCCGGTATTATTTCCCGAATTTTTGGCAGAGGAAGGGAGTTGTATGAGGTTATCTGCAGGGGAGTATCGAGCTGGATTCTGATAAACCGATGCAGCAGATCATTTTCGACCATCCAAGTCAGCATAAGAAAAATCGGCAAGCAGAAGCCAACAAAGAAAAGTGAATTTTCCTTTAGTCCTTTAAGCAAACTTCCTTTTCTAAAGTTAGCAACCAAGCTCCCAACGATTAACCCAATAAAAAATAACGTTCCAACGTCTAGCCTGAAAAGAGCTGTTATTCCCAAGAGAGCTCCCGAAAAAAATAGCTTATTCTTAGACTGATCTTTTGCCCAAAAAAAAAGAAATAATCCCAAAAAAGAAAACACATGGTAGTATAGGCTTTCCATATTTACTACCATAAAAGAAAATGCAATAGAAATAACAAAAGTAGTCAGCTTGTCTGAAAACCTAATTGTTATTAAAAAAAATATAACTGGAACAAAAGAAAAAAAGATACTGTTAACCAACCTTGCAGAAAACGGACTGATGCCTAACAACTTGAAAGCCAAAATATTCCAATAATTGTACAGGGGGGGTTGATAGCTAAAAAAGTCACGGTACGGAACGTCCCCATTTAAAATCCTTAGTGCATTATGAAGATATTCTCCCTCATCGACCAAATTGAATCCAAAGCCCGAAGAGTACACCGATTTAGTTAGAACTATTACAAATATTAATATAAGATAGTACTTGTATTTAAGTATGATTTTTTTCATAAAGTAAAAATACTTTCGCTAAGCTTGAAAAATCTCAATACGGAAGTTTACCAGTGATAAAATATCTTGTTCTGAAAAAAACATAGTAAAGAAAACTAGTGACATCAATTCTCCTTTCCTTAACAAACTTTTCAAAATATGTGTAAAGAACAAGTGAGAGCGGAAGAAATACTGGGAAATCGAGATTTTTTGTTTTCTCAAGCCAACTTATTAGTTTTCTTAAACTAACTTCCCAGTTGTGCTTCTTTGCTTGTGTTATAAACTCTTTCTCTATAAGAGTTTTTTTATGCTTCAGTATATTTCGTTCGTCCGCTGTAATGTAAGTTTTCTCAAATAAAATGTTTACGTACACTAAAAATGTATTAACTTTGTTCGAGGGTCTGTACACCTCTATCTCACCTATTTTATCTTTTGCTTTGCTGTCCCAAATAATTTTTGCGTCAATATATTTTGACTTTCTCCAAGTAAAATCTTTATGCAGGTCAATCTTAATTCGTCCTTTCTTTACAAGGTTCTTTTGCATACCTTTAATTCTCCCACCCAGTGCTTGATCGTGAGAGAACTCCTCGTATCCTAGATTTTGCATCGCAATGATTAACTTTTCAAAATCAGATCCCTTTACAAGGATATCCAAATCACTAATCTTATTATAACTTTGAAAGAATCTGGTCAATATAAAATCTATACCAGTCCTTTTAATGTCCATTAAAGTTTTTTTTAACTTATTCATAATTTTTTATCTTTATCGATTACTATTTTCAAAAGGGATTTATTTTTATTGTCTTTGTGGATTCTTATAGTAATGAAAAACGCATGATACGGATCAACCTTTTCAAAAAAACTGGACAAGCATGGTGGCAAGGGTAAATAACCATGTGTAGAAACAGCGTCAATTCTAAAGTTATATGATTTAAACAAATCTTTCATAGCCTTTAAACTTAATACTTTAGTGTGAGGAGGCATCAAATACGTATGTTCATATTTCCTCTTCATACTGGTAATAGAAGGTGTTAAGGGATGTAGTCCAACAACATGTTTCTGGCTTGGTGTAGGACCTGTAAAGGGTTGATGCCCTACCAATAGTGCAAATACATTGTGCCAGCTTGCCAAATTTTCTGTCGAAACTACAGCAATACCATCCGGTTTCAATGTTCTTTTTATTTCAGACACAAAATTGTCAAGGTCGTGGAGATGTTCAATTACCTGGTCAGCAACAATAATATCAAAAGACTCCTTTCTGAAAGGAAATTTTTTATTCAGATCAGAGGTTTTAACTTCTATTCCTTTTTTCCTTGCTTCATTGGCTGCTTTTTGATTTATCTCAATACCATATATGGCGTTGGTTCTAAGCCTCTTTCCTAGTTTTAATGAATAATCTCCATTATCACATCCGAGATCAAGTAACTTAAGGTTTTTTTGTTTCTTTTTATTCACCAACCTTAGAATCTCAGATTTTCTTTCTTTCTTTGCTTGTTTCCACAGATACTCAAAGTATTTTTTTATTGCTTTCCGCATCTTAATTTTTTAACAAGTTAACAGATGAGGGGTTATTCAGAAACTCCCAAATAATAATATCAGTTATAAAAAGGCTCACGACGGGTTCGTACATTCCCGCCCAATCTTTATATTTTATTGATTTATACAGACCGACAATTACTCCAGGAAAAATAGTATTCGAATAAACTATTAACAAAACTATTTTAAAAAGATCAATTAGATTCTTTAGATCAAACCATTTGTATAACTTTTTTTCGTATGTTTTAAGATAAACATTTCGTATATTGTATTTCCTTTTTCGAATTAATTCCTTTAAACTTTTCGCATGATGATGATAAAGACCTGCCTTTGATACGTAGGCAAACTTATTAAAGCCTTTTTTAGTCATCACTACCAAAAAATCAAGCTCGAGAAACATATTATAGTTCTTAACTTCCTTAAGTAGTTCCTTTCTTCTATAGAGTACTCTACCCGCCGGAGGAATCCTGTTTTCTTTGTATTCTAAAACAAAATAATCTTTATGCTTCTCTTTTATTACACTTTTTATCGAGGGTGAAAACATCTTGTAAACGATATCCCGCTGTAAAGGATCAAGAGCATAATATCTTTCAAGCGGAGGGTCACTTTTTCGTGAATATTTGCGTGTGAATGAGCCTATGACCGTCCCGTTTTCCTCCAAGGGCTTTACCATCTTCTGAAACCACATTGTTCCTTTTAACTCAACATCTGCGTCAATATAAATGGCATATTTCCCACTTGCATTACGAAAACCTATCATCTTACCAATCTCGCCGTGTTTATTATTATGTACAATAATTTTAACGGGGTATTTTTTCGCAATATTGACAGTTTTGTCGGTGGAAGAATCGTCAACAATAATAACTTCAAGTCTTTTTTTTGGGTATGTCTGTCTGAAAATAGACGATAAACAGCGCTTAATATTTTTTTCTTCGTTCAGTGTGGGAATAATTATGGAAATTAATGGATAACGCTTTTTTCTCATCTTTTCAAGTTCTTAATCATCAATAATCCCTTAAAGAAGTAATATCCATATACGATATGACTAATAAAAATCGCAGGGGGCAATAATAAAGTAATATGTAATTGGTTTTTTCGAATACTTTCTATGAATACTGAGAAATAATAAACTAAGCCAAGACTGGAGATTATTAATAATGCAATACCAAAGTCAAATATCGAATAAATAATTAATATAACGCCAAATAATGTGATAAGGGTTGGTAAAAAATAAACAAAACGAAGCGACGTTTTTGGATATATCTTAACAAAATAACCGCGATGCAAGCCTACGTTACCTACTTGTTTAAAATAACCCTGAGGGAATGCCCGCCGATGATGATAAACAGTAATATC
>MGHC01000006.1:0-22239 GCA_001793015.1 Candidatus Woesebacteria bacterium RIFCSPLOWO2_01_FULL_39_10 | reverse complement strand
AAATAAGATGCCAAAATAGCACCCGTTAATTTTTGAGAAAAACCGTTGGCAGGCGGAGTTAATCCTGGCCCGCAGACTACTTCAACTTTTTGTTTTTGTAAGTGAAGGAGAGCTTTTTTTAACCAATTTCTATCAGGGTAAGAGTCGTCGTCCAGAAATGCTATATATTCTCCTTTAGCTTTGGAAATTGCGAGATCGCGTTTTTCGCCAGGACCGGTTCGACTTTGTCTGGTTTTCATAAATATTACTTTGGGGTGTCTTAGTGGTAAATTTATCCCCTTATCTATACCTATTATTATTTCGTAGTTAGAGTAATTAAGCTCGAGGCATTTGTATACAGCCTCATAAAACTGGGGCGCAACTTTATAAAGTGGAATTACTATGCTAATTAACGGCTGTTTTTTTTTCATAGATAAATGAACCTCCGAGAACAAAGAGTCCTCGGTTTCTTTTCATTTTTAATTATAAATAATGTTTGACTGTCAAACATTATCTGTCGGTTCTTCACTGCTTCGCTTCATCCGTGGAATTAGATTCCACGGTTTTTGCGAAGTTTGAATAAAATCATGCCGGAAAATATAAGTACAGACGAAGAAAAGATTAAAAATTTCTCGAATAAATTTTGAGGCGTATAGCTCAAATTTAAATTAAAATTGCCCCTCTCCGTTACAAGATATCCATTTGCATAACCATTTATTATAAAGCGCTCTTGCTTATTCCCATTTCTAGTTAGTTCCCAACGGGGATTATATTTCTCCTTAAATATAATCATAAAATTCTCCTTGGCTCCTGTTACAGAAATTCTTAGTAATGAGTTTTTAACCCTCTCAAAAGTTATAGAAGGAACATCTTTAGTATTATATTCCCTATCTTCAAACGTGTATGCTTTTTCGGAATTGCCGGTATCAAGAATTTTTTGTATTAATTCTTCATTCGAATTAACCTTCTCTACGATTTTCGGAACGGTAATTAATTGATCCGAAAATCCCAAATTAAATACTGTTAACCTGCCAATCTCTCTTTTCTCCTTATAACCTAAATCTTCGATTAAGTTTAGAGATTTGCTGATTTCTTCTTCTATCGTTTTTTCTTCTGCCATATCTCTGAATAAAACTTCGTTGTGAACAACCACAAAACCAATATTAAATAATTCTAAAATATTATTAAATTGCTCAACAGAAATCGATTTACTTGTTAAGAACCTAAAGTTAGAATATATAGCCTTAAGAAATTCGGAATTATTTCCCACAGTTCTATCAAGAGAAGGGTTATCAAAAAAATATCTGGATGGCTCCCCACCTTCATATCCCCATTCATATCGGACTCCGTGGCCTGCTAGGGGTAGGTGCAAAATTCGCCTTGTATCTTTCTGTTCATTAATATAAGTATTTGCTTGGTTATAATAGGAAGGAACCTCAACACGAACGTCGCTGCTGTAAACCTTTCCGGCCCAGAAAGGCCACATAAAAAGCCCAAGGTATAAAAATACACCACCCATCGGAATGACCTTGTTATACCAACGTTTTCTTTTCTTTAAAATTTTTGAAAGTCCGTAAATCCCGTATGCAAAAAAAAATGAGTATGTTAAAGATGTAAGGACTCCTGTTCTCTCATAAGGGTTTCTGAAAGATGTAAAGTAGGGATGTAAGTAAAAGAAAAATTTATAAAATACTTTACCTAAAGGCGCAGAGGCGCCTTTTGCCAGAAAAACCGCAAAAATAAACAATGGCAGCCAAAAATTCTTAATCTTTTTATCAGGTCTAGTTTTTACCGAAAGTATTACTAATGAAAGGGGCAAGAACGAGAGCAACATTACCAATGGGAATTTGTAAAAGCCACCGTACACAGTGTTAAAAAGAGAATTTTTTGGGTACATTCTTAATATATCAATCAGTCGAAAACTCTCACTTACTGCAAGAAGTGACCCAAAGCTGTTTTCAGCAGTATCTATACCAGTTGCATACTCAGACGAAGATTGAATATAGGGTACAAACCACCAAATATTAACTAAGAACCAAAAAATAATAAAAATTGCTGATTTTTTAAGCAGATATTTCCACGAATTCTTATCTTCTAAAAAATAATACAATGCATAGAAAGTAATCGGTATCCACATGACCAGAATATGAGCAGGTGCGGCTACTATATAAGCAAAAATAAATGAAAATATCCCGGCATAATAGACGTACTTAAAATTATTTGACTCAAGATAACTCCTATAGAAGTATAAAAAGCTTGGTATCAGAGGGATAAGTAAAATCCCCTGAATGAGGTATCTCTTCCAGATTAAAAAACTTAGCGGATTGATCATATAAAAAATAGATCCTATTAATGCAAAAAAATACGGTAATTTAAATGAAGTGAGAAGTTTAAAAAAGGCTACTCCGGAAATAATAAAAATAATTAGGAATGTAAATGCTTGGACTAGATAATTTTCCGGTCCGAGTTTTGAAAAAAGATATGGTATTAAATAAAAACTGAAACCTGCTACTTGAGAATTATAATTTAATCCAAGAGAATTTAATCTCCAAGCAGATCCAAATAATTCTAATGTTTTTTGAGGGTTATAAAACGGTAATTCGGTTTCACCTGTTGCAATAATCCTTTTATCATAAAACCATCCAAAGATAATAAAAATCGATATCAATACTATGACTAAAATACTTAAAATAGATTTGTATTTGTTTTGTTTAAGCATCCAGTATTAATTTATTTCTTTTACCACCTATCATACGCACCTACAATCGTATCCACATTTTTTTCTGAATATCTATTTTCGGCAAATTCTCTTGAACTCCTAGATAATTTTTGGAGCTTGTCTGGATTTTTGTAAAAATACTCTACCTGCTTTTTAATATTTTGAGGTGTTATTCTTATTAATCTGCCTACACTTTCATCCATTGCTTCGGGAATTGCACCGCGATTTGCAGCGATAACTGGTGTTCCGCATGCCAAAGATTCCAGTATTACTCTTCCAAATCCTTCCTCATGAATGGAGGGAACTATAACAAGATCGGCGGCACTGTAGTAGGCGGGTAGTTTTTTATTATCAACTTTGCCTAAGAATTTTATATTCTTGATTATTGTTTTTTGTTTACTGATTACTGATTCCAACGGCCCTGAACCGATAATGGCAAATTCAATATTTTTGTTCCACGTTTTTGCGGCTTCAAGTAAAACCAAAATTCCCTTTTCTTCAACCAATCTCCCAACAAAAAGAACTACGAATTTATCTTTCCATCCCAACTTTACTTTTGTATTTTTGATCGGCTTAAACTTTTTCAAATCAACCCAGTAAGTAAAAACCTTTACTTTATTTCTATTGACTCCCAGAGTTAGAATCTCTTTCTTTGACTGCCTAGAAAGAGTAAGCGCAACGTCTGATTTTTCAAAAATAAACTTTGCAAATTGTTTGTAAAATCCCTCTTTTGGAAAATGATAAATCGAGTGCGTAGTTGTAATAACTCTTTTTCCGAAAAGTTTTCCCCAAAAAACTGCCACAAATCCGGCCAGTAATCCGTGACTATGTATAATATCCGGCCTAAAAATAAATAGGATTAAAGGTGTTGTCAAAAAAAGACCTGGGACTAAATACAAGAATTCAGCAATAGGATTACTAACAAATTTATAAAAAAACCCCGGAAGCCAAGGAAGTCTAACTATTTCAAAATTCCTCTTTTTCTCGTATGACTTCCAAGAAGTTTTGGTAACAAGAGGTCTGTAGGTGAGCACAAAAACTTTATGTTTTCTTTTATTTAAAGCTGAAACTAAATCATCTAAGTGAGTTTCAACCCCACCAATATTAGGAGAAAAATGGGTAGTCAACTGGAATACTTTCATTTTTTGACAAATTTACCGACCGAAAACCCCACACCTCCATAAAGCAACTCTAGCGTTAACATAAATACCATTGCCAAAGACAGTAAAGGGTGAGAAATTAATCTTTTCCAATTCTTATAAAAGACGGGTCTTAAAAAATAAACAGTTTTAGAGCTAAGGGTAGAAATCTTGTGTTTTTTTAAATATCTGTGGCTTTTTAAAGCATAATAGTATTTTTTTCTGGCCACCTTAAAAGGCGACGCAATTCTTTCGTGATGATAAATAAGAGGTTTAACCCTGGCAATTTCAAAGCCCAACCCCCTTATCGTTTCCGGCAAATCCCAGTCCTCTGGCCCGGTTAAGGATTCGTCGTAGCCGTCCGCTTTGATGAAGGCGTCTCTTCTGAAAAACCGAGCCGCATCGATTTGGCTGTCGCCTTGCAAATTATAAAACGATCGTTCAAACCCTTTTACCTCTTCCCAAAAATTCGTGGCAACAGAGATCTCAGGAATTACAATTGCCCCGACATTTTTATCATTTTCAATTGCCTCAACACACTCTTTAACCACACTCTTAGAAAGTTCCATGTCTGCATCTAAAAACAACAAATATTTGCCTTTTGCCTTCCTCGCCCCAAAATTTCGCTGAACGCTTCTTTCCGCGTGCTTTCTTGTAAATACTCTTGAGGTGAAACCTCTAGCAACTTGGAATGTCCCGTCTGTTGAGGAGTCGTCAATAACTATTACCTCTATCTTTGGATACGATTGTTGTTTGATTGAGACTAACAGATTCTTAACAACTTTTTCCTCATTATACGCAGGAATTACTATGGAGACTAGTAGATTTCTATTCATATATTCTTTAGCGTTTACAGATATCATTTGAAACCATTATACTAAATATATTTACCAAACTAGAATGAAGCTCCCACGAGCTTATGGTTCGACCTTGCTCACCATCCTGAGCTTGCCGAAGGACGCTCGGGGTATCTTCTCCCTGTCGCTTCGTCGGGAACGAAATCCCTCGCGCCGCCGGCATAGCCTCCGGCGACGCACGGCCGAAGCGAAACTTCTTCGCTTGCATCCACGGGCTTACCTGCGCTTCGCCGAAGGCTTCGGCAAGGCGAGCGCCCGAGGTTTTTCGCGAAGGGGGATAAATATGCCAATTTTGCCTCTAATTACATTAACCTCTGCCTTTTCTTATTTTGAAACCTTTCCAAGATTTTTGAAGCCTTTTTGTGGAAATGACTGGCTTGTAATATCTGGTTGTGCATTAGACAAACGAATTCGAGTCTAGCAAAATCGCCCTGAGCGCGGATACGTTGGAAATCCTGAAGCGTATCTTACACATTTAAAAATGAAAAAGTATCTTTATCAAGATCTATACGAGCTTGAAGAAAAACACTGGTGGCACATCTCCAAACGAAAGTTAGTAATTGAGTTTATTAACAAATTTAAGCCGTCAATAAATCCCAAAATACTAGATCTGGGTTGCGGATCTGGCAAAAATGTTGAAGTCCTCGACAAGATTGGTAAAGCTTGGGGTATTGATAAATCAAGGGAAGCAATAATGTTTTGCAAAAAAAGAGGTTTAAAACGCATCAAGTTGGGAGAAGGTGAAAATATACCCTTCAAATCACAAAACTTCGACGTTGTCACCCTTCTGGACGTATTAGAACACGTTCAAGAAAAGCCCACACTTGAAGAAATTTCACGCGTGCTCAACAAAAGTGGTATCCTTATAATAAATGTCCCCGCTTTTAATTGGCTCTGGAGTCAGTGGGATGAAGTTTTGCAACACAAAAGAAGATATACTCGAAAAATGCTTGAGAAAGCCTTATCCGAAAACGGTTTTAAAATTGTAAAAATTTCATACTGGTTACCGTATCTTATTATCCCTGTAATATTGATTCGCTTTGTAAAGTCGAAAATTTTCAAAACTAACTACCCATCTGACTTTAAACTTTCTTCTCCAATTATCAACTGGTTTTTCCAAAAAATCTCATACATTGAAAGACAAATAGTAGCAAGATATTATATTCCGTTTGGAACTAGCTTGATTTGTGTCGCCGTTAAAAAATGAAAAATAAAGGGCCAACCTTTCTTTCCGTAATCATACCCGTCTACAACGAATCTAAAAGGGTTTATAAACTAACTAAAATTTTAAAATATTTAGGTAGAAATACTTTTCGAACCGAAATTATTGTTGTCAATGACGGAAGCAAAGACAACACCTTACTCAAGTTGAAAAATTTAACCAGTAAAAAGTTACAAAAAAACCTAAATGTTAAAATAATTTCCTATCGAAAAAATAAGGGCAAAGGTTACGCTATTAAAAAGGGGGTACTTAAAGCAAGAGGAAAACACAGATTATTTCTTGATATAGACCTCTCAACCCCAATTAGCGAGTTCCAAAAGTTTTTAACTCATTTAGGAAAATACGATATTTTAATCGGATCAAGAAAAATAAAGGGGGCTAAAGTCTCACAAAGACAATCCCTCATTAGAGAAGCCTTGGGAAAGAATTTTACTTTTCTTTCCCAAATAATCCTTGGTTTAAAAGTTAGTGACTTTACCTGTGGATTTAAATGTTTTTCAACAACAGCCTCGCAAACAATCTTCAAGCTTCAAAGAATTGATAGATGGGGTTTTGATTGCGAAATTCTTTTTATTGCTAAACAACTTGGATTTACTATAAAAGAAGTCCCCGTAATTTGGAAAAATGACCCTAATTCAAAAGTAAGGTTTCCACACGATATTATCAGCTCATTTTTAGAACTTTTGAAAATACGCATCAATTACTTCTCAGGTAAGTATCGTTTGTAGTGAAGCCTCCCCAAGTCTGACTTGGGGCATCTTTTTTTTAAAAAAATATCGCCTTTCGGCGAAGGCTCCTAACCTAGGTTCATCTCGCCTCGCTAAAGCTATGGCGAAGCGGGTCATCCCCCGAGTCTGACTCGGGGGAATTCTGAAACTAGTCTTAAGTTACACCACCAAACATTCCATCCTACCAAACCTACACCTGTCTATCTCTATAACTATTTCTGGCGGTATTCAATAGTCATAGGAAACTACAATCCAATACCTACCAACGGACTACTTTTATATGCTTCAAAGAAATTTCCTTCCAGTGCTCTAACAAGATTGCTTGCTTTCAAAAGTTCTTCGTAATCGTTGATATTAATATTGTGACCTTTCAAGCGATGACCATAAGCCTTACCCAACTTCGCCAATCTATTTATTGTATATGTTATTTCTTTTTCTTTTCTCAAAGGATGAATAGGTGTCCCTCTTATATAATCAAAAATATCTCTTCTAAAAAGATAGATCCCACATCCCCGTAGCATATAAGGTGGATCCTCGGGTTTTTCAATTATTTCATAGATTTTCCCGTTTGCCCTTAGCTTAACCGAACAAGTATGACGCAATATCTTTTTGTCTCTTTCTCTAACCACACCTTCCATGACAACCCCTCCTGTTTCGAAAAATTTTTTAACCATTTCCTCTAAGCTACTAGTCACAGTACAATCATCCCCATAAATTACCAAAAAGGGCGAATTATCAATATACTTTTCTGCTAAGAGTATTGCTTCCGCCGTCCCGTTTAACTTCTTTTGCTCAATGAAGTGTAATTTCGCTCCAATATCCAATTCGACTAAATTAAAATATTCTATTATTTTTTCTTTAAAAACATTCACTACAATATAAATATCACTAACTCCTATTGATTGCATTTGGTCGACGACATGGTGAATAATGGGGCGGTCATATAAAGGAAAAAGGGCTTTCGGCAGAAGTCCAGATAAATATCCTAGCCTTTTCCCAGCACCCGCTGCAGGAATTACGCCAATTTTAATTTTATTAACCATCATTACGAAATTTTAAATAATTTTTTATTTTTTTTAACCCATTCCACCAACTCTGTAACTCCTACACGAGGTAAAACTCTGGCTTGCCAGCCGAGGTACCTTTCTGCTTTGCGAGTATCGCATGCAAAATAAATCAGGTCTCCCATTCTGGATACCTGATATTTCACTTCTACTTTTTTATCCAATATATCCTCAATCAACTGTATGCAGTCAATCAAAGAAATCAAAGTCGGTCTTCCCCCGCCTATATTGTAGACTCCCGGTTTTTGTTTTTTAAAGAATGCATCAAATGCCTTTACCAAATCGGATACATACAATATATCCCGAGCCTGTTTTCCGGTTCCAAAAATGACTAATGGGTAACCCATAACTGCACGAATTGCAAAATTGGCAACCCAACCATGGTCTTCCCCGCCGAATTGTCTCGAACCATAAAGGCCTGTAAGCCTGAAAGACGCTAACGGCAGTTTATAAGTATCAATGTAAGTCTGAACATAAAGGTCTCCGGTTCTTTTCGAAGCATGCAAGGGTGTAAGAACTCCTTCAACCAATCTGTGACCTTCATCAATTTCCTCTGGGCGCCTAATATAGCGCGTTTTCCCTTCTCTTACTTCTTGGTTGATTTTATTGCCATAAATATGGATAGTCGCGCAGGAAACCATGGGAATCTTATATTTTCTGACAATTTCCAATAAATTAAATGTACCGACAACATTTGTAGAAAAATCAAGCTCCGGATCTTCCCAGGAAATTGTCATGGCAGGCTGGGCTGCTGTATGAATGATGTAATCTGAGCTTTTTGCATAAGATTCCAAAGTTTTCCTATCTCGAATATCCTCCTTAGCAATATTAACCCCTATTTTTTTGAGGAAATCGACATTGTAAAATCTTGCTTTTTCTGTTGAATAGCCCGTTCTTCTTAACTCAAATTTTGTTAAGTTGTCGTAGGCAATAACTTTTGCACCTTGTTTTTTATAGTATTCGCAAGTGTGGCTCCCCGCAAATCCCGCCCCTCCTGTCACCAAGACTTTCATATAGGCAAAAACAGTCTAACTAATAAAAAATAACTCGTCCAGAAGCAAATTTTATTTTTTTCACAATAAAATCAATTTTATGTATCCTAGCTGTCAATAAAATAAGCCCTATTTTCACGATATTTGACAAGGTTTTGGCCAAACTGATCGGAGTCGACGATCCTTCAAAACTTTTAGAAGTGGTTGATCAAAAAGTCATACAAAATATAGAAACTTCTTAATTTTAAGCCAAGCCACCTTCTCGAGGTACAAATTGCCCTTGGGAAAAATCAGCAACTAAAGTCGCCTCGCAATGTGAGCAATCGGCGATAACAATGTCTACAGCATCTTCGCTATCTAAACCACGCCTAACGTTTGTAGGTCCCGCTTGAGCTATTTCACTTCCGTCGTGTCCTACCACTCTAAATTCTGAAGCTTGTTTTAATAATTGATCAAATTCCATAGATATTTGGTCTTATTTGCAGATTAATTATATATCTGAAAGAAAGGTAGTCAAGTAGTGTAAACTTTATATCTGGGTTAGTTACGACTACAATTAACAGCCATGCATCAAGTAACTTCCTACAAAACCAGAGAGTGGGAATTAACAGAGTACGAAATAGCGGAATTTAAGCCAAAAAAAACAAAATACGCTTTGGTTACCCCCATTATTAACGAGGGAGAAAGATTTAAAAGGCTACTAAGGGAAACTAAAGGATACTCAAAGCTTTTAGACATCATCATTGCTGACGGAGGAAGTAACGACGGGTCTACAAATAAAAAATTTCTAAAAGGAAACGGAGTAAGAACACTTCTCGTGAAAACCGGTCCAGGAAGACTCGGCGCGCAACTTCGCATGGCATTTGCCTATGCAATGTGGCAAGGTTATGAAGGAGTAATAACTATGGACGGAAATGGCAAAGACGACACTGACTCCTTAGCTAGCTTTATCAGTGCACTTGAAAATGGCTACGATTATGTACAAGGCTCGCGATTTATTAGAGGAGGAAGAGCTGTTAATACTCCTTTAATCAGGCTATTTGCAATAAGATTTCTGTTTTCACCTATTTTAAGTTTAGGAGCAAGACATTGGTTTACAGATGTTACAAACGGGCATCGTGCCTACAGTAAGAAATTACTTACTCACCCCAAATTAAAACTTTTTAGAAATATTTTCGCCAACTACGAAATACTTTTCTATATAACTGCAAGGGCCACCAGGCTTGGCTTAAAAGCTAAAGAAATACCAGTAGTCAGAAAATATCCCAAGGGAAAAACTCCAACAAAAATTATAGGGTTTACTAAAATTATGGATGTGATTCTTAGCGCAATAAAAGCCTCAATCGGATATTATAATCCTTAAGCCCCATAAGAGATGAATTGTCACAAACTCTCTACTAATCCCAGACTTTCTTTTACCGCTTTCTCCCAGGTAAATTTTGTTGCCCATTTTTTACAATTTTTTTGAAATTTTTCATAGGTTCCTTTATTCCTAACCAATTTTACAGCTGTCTCTGCCAGACTTCGATAGACGCCTTTATTAACAAGTATTCCTGTTTTGGCGTTTATAACCGAGTCCCTCAAACCATGAACGTTGTAGCCAATGACTGGTGTTCCTACGCTATTTGCTTCAATATTTACGAGACTCCAGCCTTCATGAACTGAAGGATTAATCAGGATATGCGCGCGGGCCAAAAGCTCAAACTTTTTTTTCTCAGAAACAAATCCCCAAACTTTTAGTTTCATCTCAATACCCAACTCTCGTACCAGTTTTTTCAACTTGCCCAAATACTCCTCACTTCCAGGACCTACAATCCAGTACTGCCAGGTGTCGTCTTTTCTTTCTATTTCGGCAAAGGCTTTTATTGCATCCAGGGTTCCTTTATCTTCACTTATTGCTCCAAGATACATTGCCGTGTTTTTAACTTCTTTTACGGGAAGTTTATTTGGCAAGAAAAGTTTTACACCGTTATGAATAACTGTAACGTTTGACTTCGGAATTCCCCAGGAAATTAAATCATTTTTTGTCGAATTAGATACCGTCATAAAAGGAACTTTTGTATAAAAAAGTCGAAAAACCCAAGGTTCTAACAAAGTTCCCAGTATAGAAGGAATTAAATTGAAAGGTTTTGGCCAAGGATTAAGCTTCCAAACCTCTTTCGCAACCTCGTGTATAAATGCCAGTTTTCTTGATCTTACATAAATAGGTGTAAAAAAAGGAATTCCGTGGATTTCATCAACTACCAAATCAAACCTTTGATGTTTTCCAAAAAAATACCATAAGAATGCTTTGAACTGAACTTCAAAAAATTGCCTTCCTGCTCTTTTTATTTTTACCCCATCGATAACACCCTCTTTTTTTGCACCATCGAAAAAAGATGTAAATAAAGTTACATCGTGACCTCCTTTTATCCATCCTTTAGCGTGTTCAAAAGTTACTTGCTCTGCTCCTCCCGCATTAGGATGTCCTGGACCCCTCCATGAAAGTATAAGGATATTCATCAGTTTAAGTTTGTAAAGCCAGATGAGGCTCTATATATAATAGAATAAAAGACAATACTTCCGACAGTTATCGAGTCGTAAATAAGGTGTGGAAGTAATGCGAACAAAATTAGGGTAAATACCGATTTCCTCCCTTTTTTGTATGATAAAAACGCCAGCGCAATTACCCACTCCCAGGCATGAAAAGGAACGTATGCCCTTCTTGTGAGTTCAAAATAAATTCCTGAAAGGAATTCAGACAAATTGAAAGTAACTCCGTAATAAGCAAAATAATCCACTAAATGATCCAAATCTATTGCATAAGACAAAGCAATAACTGACAACGCCGATTTTGAAGACTTAGTTTTTTTCCAAAGAAGATATGCAAAAGGGATGGCGAAAATCCCATGAAAAATTTCTTGTATAAGCAAATCTTTTGAGATATAACTTTCCATTTTTTATTTTTTTACTCTCCAGATTGCCGCATTAGCATTTTCGTAAACTTTTTCAATATTCAAATCTCCCGGAGAAAAGGGTACTTTTTCAATATATTCTCCGTATTTAACAACGTATATATAGTCCACTTTAAGCTTATCAAATTCTTCTTTAGCTTCTTTCTGGTTCGTTGCCTCAAAAACCTTTATGTTACAAACAACCTGATGTTTTCCAAGCTTTTTAACATATTGGCGTTTGTTGGAAAAAACTGCCGGTTTCTCATTTGAGTACCAAACACACCCTAAGCACTCTTTATCATAAACCAAAACCCGGCCAGGTGGTAAGATCGACAATCGATTAAGCGAATCGACTTCTGCCTGACTCACGTAATAATATATTGAATTTCCTCTGTACCAAAGGTAGGAAAATATAAGTGGCGCAAATAAAATAAAAGTAAGTAGCGTTATTTTTTTCCTTTCTGAATACTTAGACCTAAGGATCAGCGATGAAAAAATAACAATTAAACTTAAGGCTCCCGATACAAAAACGAGTACTCTTCGTGATTTTAGTTGGTGAGTAGCAACATCCGTGAGATCTCTAAATACATATCCATTTGGACCGATTAACCAGTCATCTTTTGGCCTAATTTCGAACTCATCCAGTTTCGAACTAACTTTCAGAGATCGTGACTTATTTATTACATCTGGCAAAACTACTCTTTTTCCTTTAATACTAAATTTATCTTCTTGAAACTCCACTTCTCCATCTTCAAAGACTAAGAGGGTCGAGTCCCCCGTTTTCTCTTCTCCCTTTAATTTACCAAAATTCAAAATCCATATATTCTCCTTATCACTTATTTCATCAAAGTAAGAAGGATTATTTATTCTTAAAATAAACTCTTTATTTGGTATCTCATAATAGGGTTCCTGAAAATTTGCGTGATAGCTTCTGAAATCAAATATCTTGGTCTCGAGTGTCTCGTAATTATGAACTAAGCCAAGTCGATATTTTGGAGATTGATACCAAAAAACTTTAATTTTTTTGCCTAATATATCCTCAGTTTCAATTAGCTGTTGCGGTGAAAGACCGGGAAATGCATTCTGATACCACTGGCTAAAATCTCTAAGGGTTATGGCTTGGTACTCGCCACTTTCCACCAAGTTTTTTGTAATATCCATCTGTTTGGTAAATTCACCCTCATATGCGCCCGGTGACAGGTCGCTTTCCAGTCCGATTGTGATATGACCAAATTCATTGTTATTTTTACTCGCATAAAGACGTACCAACTTTTCAAAATAGGAAGTATCCTCTCCCACAGGATCTTGTAAATAATCTTGAGTACTGTAATAACTATGAAAATAACCATTGTATGGATCGCGGGGTGCCCATTGGATAGTTACAACATCCAGTTTTACCGATAATTCAGATGCAGGGAGGCCGGCGTGGTACTTTGATGGATAAAATGGGGTTGACCAATATGACCCCCAAACTTGATACCCATCCGTTGAAAATTGATCAGCAAGCCCCAAGTTACCAGTAATTCCATACTTTTCTTTCATATACTCTAAAGAAAAACTATCAATCCACCATGCACCGACAGATGAAGGATAATATCCAAAAACATTTTTAAATGCTTCAAAAAGTGTGTCGATGAGTTTCATCCTCTCTTCTTGGCTATAACCAGAAAGAAAAACGCTAGTTGCATGATGCCAAGAACCAAAGTCGTTATAAGCAACAACTGAAGCTTTGGCAAGTTGAGGTGTAATCTCAATAAAAAGCCCGATATCTTGATTTTTATCGAACCGTTCGATGGCTTTTTGTGATCCATCGTGAAAAATAGCATCGTATGTCAATAACCAAGTTGCAGGCAAACCTCTTGATGAAATTACTTGGTTTTGAATCTCCAAATTCCTTTCAAGCTCCTGTGTATAAATGGAAACCCTAACAGGGTTCACAATAGTAATAAATTGATTTGTTGTAGAAGCATAACTGTGACTTGGAAAAAGAAGAAGGATTAAAAAACTTAATAATATGCTCGAGAATCTCATTAGCTTTTGATGAAGTCCTGCTTGGTTTTGAGCGTCAAATATTCTGGAGTAATCCAATTTTTCCTATTACTTAAGTCGTAATAATGTAAGATTTTTAGTCTATAAAAAACCGCGAGTGTGTCCCAGAACGTCAAAAAAACCACTCTAAGAAATCCCTTACTCACAATCGTCGAGCCTCCAAATTTCATATGTAGTTCAACCGGCGCTTCAAATATTCTTCTGAACCCCAAATAATACGCCACAGACAGAAGTTCGATATCAAATGCAAACTCTTTAACTAGCACTCTTGGAAGTACTGCCTCCAAAACCTCTCTTCGGAAAAATTTAAGACCAACTTGAGTATCTCTTACTTTGACACCAAAGAGAAATCTGACTATAAGCTGGTATCCTATTGACACAACTTTTCTTTGCCATGAGTATTCAACTTTTGAAGCAGGATGCCTTTTGGAGCCGATAATTATATCAGCATCATACCATTCGAAGTGCTCCAATAACATGCTTATACCGTTTGGATCTATATCAAAGCCTGCATCTATAAATCCGATTATGTCTCCCTTTGCTTGAGCCATTCCGAAGCGCACCGCGTGTCCTTTACCAAGATTTGTTAAATAACCCACAACTTTCATTTGAGGGTATTTATTTGCTACTTTGGAAGCATTCTCAAAAGATTTATCCGCAGATTGTCCGTCAACTACACATATAATCTCGTAGGAATAACGGATTTGGTCAAGGACTTTCTTTATTACTAAAAGGTCTTTTGCGATAAACTTTTCTGCTTTATATGCAGGAATAATTACTGAAATTAGTTTCTTTTGAGTCTCTTTAATTTCTTTTCTTTTTTGTTGCATATCCAAAGTATATTAGCACTGAAACTAAAAAGAATGAAGACGAAGCAATCGAAACGTTAATTACAGTCAAAAGCGTGTCATGAAATAACCAAATACCAATTCCTTGCATTAATGCTGCCACAACAATCGCAAGGGTTACTTTCGTTTTCTCTATTGAAAGAAAGTAGCTAAGAATTAAGGAACCTAATGTAAATAAGACCATAAAAATCCCCATCCATATAAGTAGAGGTGCACCTTCAATAAACTTCTCACCAAAAAGAAGAGATATAGATAGCCTGGGAAATATTAAGTAGATAAAAAGTACTCCTAAACCTATGGCAAGCGTTAGCATTAGGCTTAAAATAAAAATCTTACTGTAATTTTGTCCTTTAGCGTGCCTTTTGGATATCATCGGAAACATAACCGCACCAACAGGTCCTGCGCCAAAAAATATAATCTTTCCCAAAGTTGAGATTGAAGCATAAATTCCGGCATCGTGAGAATTAAAAAAGTGTTTTACTAAAACAACATCTGTTGAAAACATAGAGTTTGTAGCTACCGTTGCAAAAAAAATCGGTATCGCATAACTAAAGACTTGTTTTGAGTTAGAAAACTTCTTACTTATTTTTAAAATTCGATAATCCCGAAGGTAATGTCTTAAAATTAGAAAGGCAATTACCGAAGATAGTAAAATTCCAAGCATTGCCCCGAAAGCGGATAGTCCGGCGTAAATAAAGATAACTCCCAAAATAAGCCTTGCAACAAAGTCAGCGTTTGATGAAATCACAACTTCTTTAAATCTCATAAGGCCTTGTAAAAAGGAACGATATACAAATGTAAGAACTGAGAAAGAAAGTATCGGAACTAACAGAAAAAACATCTCCTTATTTATATGAAGGAAGTTGCTAAAAAAAGGCGTCAGTATTAAAACTGCTATAGATAATCCAATACCTGCCTTAAGTGCAATGCTCGAAAACCAACTGTAGATACCTTTTAGTTCGCGTTCGTTTGCTGAGGACGCAAATTTAACAACAACCAAGCCAATAAAATTTAAAGAAGTAAAAATCAAACCGAGTACGGATATGACTGCCGCCAGCTCTCCGTAGGAAGCAGGACCCAAGAGTCGGCCAACGATAAGGTGATACATATAGGCAATGAAGTTGGCAAAATTTGAACCCATTATCATAACTGCACTGCCTGAAAAAAGGGGGTGTGTAAGGAAATAATTTACAGAAAACTTATTATTGAAAATTGAAAATTGCTTGTCCGCAAATTTGGCGGAAAGATTTAAAAACTTGTTTATCATGATACCCAATAACCCCTTACAAAAAGTGCGGTGGCAATCCCTAAAGTAGTTAAGAGTAATAGAGAAATTAACACCTGAATACCTCTTGATAGCTTAGTAAAGTATATCGCACTTAAAATAAAGACAGGAAAAATTACGAGCACATATCTTGGAAACGAAGAGAAACTTCCCGAAAACGTTGGAATCAGATAAACGATTGCTGAATATAATGCGTAGCTAAGCCTTAATTTGAAAAACGAAACTATAACCAAAAGAAGAAATGTTGATGCAGTTAATAGCTCGAGGAATGTTGTAAAAACGGCCGGAAAATATTCATAGTTTATATTCGGAAGAATTTTAAAAAGATATCGGTAAAAAACTTGTGGCAGTAAAATAAATCCGGCTGCTCTTTGCGATCCGAAAATTTCTACAGAATGAAAAAATTCGAGAGGGTCCCCAGTTTTTGCATCTAGTATTGATGAATAATAAATTATTCCAAGCATTACACTAAACGCTGAAATCATTGCCAGCTTAAGATTTCCTTTTTTTTCTTTCCACTGCAAGATGGCCTCAACAATAAGTGCTGGAAAAAGAGCAATTCCAACCACTCTCGTCGCAGTTGAAAACGCTCCGAATAATCCTGCCAACAACCACTTTTTTTTCCTTGCAAAATAAAAACTCCAGATAACCAATGCAAAAAATAAACTTTCAGAGTAAAAACTCCCGAAATAAAAAGAGGTCGGAAAGAAAAGAAGTAAAAGTAAGGTTGGTCTAACTAATTTTTCCTTAAAATCTAGTTTAATCAAAGATGTCAATCCAAGTAACCCTGTAACAAATGCAATGTTTGATACCAATAACCCAGTCCACGCAGTCCCAGCAAAATCATTATTTGTAAAATTGGAGACTAGCTTTGTTAGGTAAGGAAATACTGGGAAATAAAAATAAGTTAGGGATTTATATCCGGAATAGGCGATATCAAGATAATGCTCGCCATCGAAGTTAATCCACGCCCAAAGCAGAGGATTTTTAAGGTAATTTTCTAATCCGCCTCCTAAAAAGTTTAATTGAAGCGGAAAAGTCTCAATTGCCAATAAAAGAAATATAAATAGTAAAACTCTCCAAGCCAGAAAATAAGTAATTATTTTTCTTGTTTGCATCTGTTGTCTTGTCACCGGTTACATGTCATTAGTTACTTTTTTGTATAAATCTATCATTTCCCTCGCTGTTTTTTCCCAACTGAAAAATTTTACTCTCTCAAAGCCCTTTTTTATAGTTTGTCCTCTTAATGCTGGGTTATTTATTAAACTTGAAATCTTATCAGCAAAGTCCGTTCCATCGTTTGGATCGGCAACCAACGCTGCCCCATCAGCAATTTCTACTAACGCCTGAGTTTTTGCAATAACTACTGGTACACCACAAGCGAAGGAATTAACGACCGAAAGGCCGAATCCTTCATAAAATGAGGGTTGACAACAAACAGTTGCACAATTAAAAACTGCTGCAATATCTTCATCCGGAATATAACCTGTTCGAATAATATTTTTGTTATTGGAAAAGAGTTTCTCTAATTCCCTAAAATGTGCCGTCTCGGGATGGGGTTTACCTAAAATAAACCTTATCCAATCCCTCGGACCTTTTACTGCTTTTAAACTAATTTCCCCGCTCCCAACCTCTGTCGCGTGTTTTCCTCCTATAGCTAAAGGAAGTCCGGCGATCTCACATGCTTTAATTAAAGTCGGAATATTCTTGTTGTAGTTTACGTCTCCTAAATAAAAAACGAATTTAGAAGGCAAATTATATTTTCGTCTGACATCTTTCAGTTTCTCTTTGTCATTAATAACCTTATAAAAAGAGGTAGGCGCCAGATATATAACGTGAATTTTCTCGGCGGGAATTCCTAGAAACCTAACTATATCTTTTTTTGAAGTTTCAGAAATAGTTATTACCGCATCGACATTTTTGAGTCTTATCCTTTGTTTATAAAAATTTAATTTCCCTCTTATTCCCGGCGGATAATTGTTGGGATAAATAAGTTGAATTAAATCCTGTATAGTCACAACCATCTTTTCCCCGTACTTACGAGAAGGCAAAGTTAAAGCGTAAGGGAAAAAATAAGGGTAGTGGACGATATCATAATGATTTGTGATTAGTGATTGGTGATTAGCGGCAAAATCGAATGTTTCTAACTTAATCGCCTGATCACTTAGTCTCTTAATCGCTTGTATTTGCTCCTTCACCATCACACCGATCCCACGTACTGAATGCCCACCTGATAAAGGCCCCGAATCAATCGCAATACTAAGCATTGAAGATATTATAACTGATTTCGAAACCCGCGAGTTGAGCTTGTCTCAACAAGCAAGTTTTTGAACTCAGTTATATAAGCTGGCGAAGCCTCAAAACCGCAAGGTTTTGTAATAGCTTTTATATCCTTGAAGCTTTCTAAGTACCAATCCCCATATACTATATACAATATTCTATCTACTCAAACTTTGTTCCTTCCTCAACCGGAATATGGTCTTCTCCTGTCCAAGCAGGTTCAGAAGTTACTTTTACCCAAGTTTCTTTTCCTTTTGCAAGGTGGTACTCCCCCGGTTCTATAACCAACTTTTGCCCAGGAGAAAGGTAATATGTTTTTCCACCCTTTGTTAACTCTAAATTTCCTCTTAAAACTTCATACGTTACTTTAGCAATACGATGATAATGTTTTACATTACTATCCAAAATTGCAATGGCAACGCTTTTGTCCGGATTAATACTACCCGGTTCTATCTCGCAAACTATTTCAGTTGGTGCATCAGGAGGATTCAAGATAATATTCTTCCCCGGATATTTTCTTTTGAGTTCATCAATAACTTTCTGTACATCCATTACAATAAAGGTTTCTTATAAAATTCTACTATATATTTATTTACTTTTTCTAAAATCGCAGGGTCGTTCTTATAAAAATGATTCATTCCTTCAATTTCCACAAGTTTTTTTGGTTCACTAGCTGCTTGATAAACTGCTCGGGTTTGCTCAGGATCAACTGTTGCATCTGCTAAGCCCAAGATAAATAATTTCGGAGATTTTACTTTACTGGCGTAGTGTCCGATATCATACTTCTTTGCGTCTAAGACATAGTCGTACGGAACTTTGATTTTACCCATTCTTGAACTATCGATTTCCAGATAACCCTTTTCTTTCCACTCTTCCAATTTTTTACCAAAATCGTCTTTGGTAGCAAAAATGTCAGGTGGAGAGACTGAAACAACAGCATTTATTTCAGGAATCTTAGACGCCAAAATAATCGCAAGTGCTCCACCCATACTTTGTCCCATTACTCCTAAACGTTTTTGGTCAACCCAAGGTATAGCTTTCGAACTATGATATATCATAGTGGAATCATTAAGATAGTTAGATAATCTGTATTCTTTATCGAAATCCCCTTCGCTTTCTCCAAAACCCGATGCGTCAAATCTTATTGACCCAATACCAGCTTTCAATAGCGCTTTTGCCAATTCTGAATAAGTCGGTTCTTCTTTATAACCCTTAAATCCATGAAAAAGTAAAACTGTTGGAAACCTTCCTTTCTGATCAGGTCTCTCAATAATTACGGCAAGCTTAAAGCCTTTCTTATTAGGAATAAAAACTTTCCTTCGCACTTTTTATGAAAATAAAAACTTCGACAATTTTATAATCATCTTGAAAGATTTATGATCAATCGAGTAGTTATTTTTATTAATAAAGTTCTCGATTTCACTGGGTTTTATCCATTTTGTATCCATTACTTCAGCCATATCCGGTTTCAAGACAGGTTTACTTTTTATTAGAGAGTAGTAAATCCAAAAAAAGCGAGCTTCATTTCCATCCTTACTTCTCCAAAATTCTTTTGTGAAATAAACAGGCTTGATCTTGAAACCCAACTCTTCATAAACTTCTCGCGCAACGGCATCTCGAGGATCTTCTCCAGCAGAAACGTGACCAGCGACTGTAATCTGCCACTTTCCTGGGCCTTTAGATTTATTTAAACTTCTTCTTTGCAGTAAAACTTCTCCATTTTGATTGAAGACTGCTACTGCAATTTCTCTATGAATTAGTTTTGGATTTTTATGAGCCTCACTTTTCCAAACAGTACCTATCACCTCATCCTTTTTATTTACCAAATCCAAAAGTTCGTCTTTGTTCATTTGTCTACTAAAAGATCTAAAATAAAAGGTAACTTCCTAAACTTCTCTCCCCCAGTTGAGATACTGAAATGTTTATATCCCCTTTTTATTATCATCTCGGCATGCAATTTTTCTTTCAATAATTCACCGTGTTTAAGTAAAACATAGGGATCGTCATCGGAATGAATTAATATTATTTTTCCTGCGTTTTTCCTTATTTTTTGCCAATTAAAAGGTTTTCTAAAAAGTCCTTTTAATTGGTCTCAATTACGTCTTCCTTAATCAAGTCTGTAAACCCTGAAACAAGGATTGCTTTTTGAATCTTCGTGTTTATTTGTCCTAATATACTCAAGGCTTCAACTGAACCTGCAGAATGACCAATTAATACTGTATCTTTATTTATATCCCAGCCTTTAAGGACATAAGGGTCCCAGTTGTGAACATCAGGCCAGTCCGTTTTTGGCAAATTAGGAACCCAAACCTTCCAGCCTCTTTTTTCAAGTTCGGTCTTTAACCATAGGAACCAATTATCTTTAGAACTATTCCCCCAACCGTGAAGAACAATCGCATTTTTCATTCCTTTTGTTTATAGAAAAGCGGTTCAATTAATTGAAGGTCTGCGTCTGGTTTATAATCTGTAACGCTTTCTAAAACTTCTTTTGTTTCGGGATCTTCCAACATTAATACCCAATAACCTCCTGATTTATTAAATATACAGTCAGGAAATAGTGCATGGTGATGCCAAGGTATACCTCTTTCTGTGAGTTCGCCTGCTCTTTTCGCCATGTTACTAATTTCTAATGATGTTGCACTTTCAGTCTTTTTGTATGATTCGTCAGTCTTAATACCATGCAACAACTCTAGTAAAATCTTACCGGCTTCTTCTTGTTTTGCTTCCGAATAGTTAACAAGAGTTTGCCTATCCGAAGAATTTTCCAAGACTAAAGCATAACTTCCTTCTTTATTAAAAACACAGTCCGGAGTTAGCAAATGAAAATGCCACTTCTTCCCATCCTTTTTTAGCTTCTCAGCTAATTTCACAATTTCTGCAATACTTACGATTTTCATACTTACTCACTATCTGAAGAGATAATTGTGGGTGGTTTTGTGTTGTAATCTGTATATCGAAACCAAGTGGGAGTAAACTTCAAAAAAATTGTTGCGGGGTCGTTTTTAAATTTTTCCGAATTTGGATGTTTTGGATAATGAATACTTTGAACCTCTTTTAGTTCTACTTCATCAAGAATCGCTTGGACACTACCATCCATCTGTAATGTAATCCATTCTTCTTCACTAAAACCGATAACAACAGATGCTTTACCCACTTTTCCATCTTTTAACGTCTGACATTTTCTGCTCGTATTTTCGGTTGAAAAATAAAGTTCCAAAGGATTTTCCTTGTGCGAGTAATGAAGTGTTGCTCCATGTGGAGTTCCATCCTTTAAAAGAGTCGTCAAAACAGAAACCCTATTTTTCCCTAAAAACTCAAGAACTCTTTTATCCATTTTTGCTTGGTTTATTGTTCTAACAAACGAGACATAACTCTTTCAATAAATCAATTTGATCGTTTTCTATCTTTATCATTTCTTAACCTCTTTATGCTGCGCTGGATACCAGGCTGGGGCGCAGGGAACAAAAAGGGTCATTTTTCCATCAAAATAATATCTTTCACCTTGTTCGATTAAGACTTGATCGCCTTCCTTAAGTAATACTTCTCTGCCATCCACATTCAACATTCCCTCTCCTTTTACTATTTGTACTAATTCTTTGCATACCTCGTTAACAACTCTACCTTTGTCTGGATACCTGCCTGAAAGTTCGATAACTGCTCCGTTAATTTCTTTATCGCCAGTAGGATATTCGTAAGCAACACAAAACTTATTATTTAAATGTTTTACTCTATCTTTTTTGGCAACAAATTTCATTTTGTCATCGATCAAAATATCTGAGCTCTTTATCCGATACTGTAATCTGTTCTGCTTGTTTCATTTCTTCTGGTGTATAGATTTTTATTATTTTGAACTTTCCGGAAGTCATTTCTTTCAAGTTATCATGGTGAAGTTCTGTAATAAGGCAAAGCCCCCAGCAGACCCATCTTCCGTCCCTATTCTCTACCAAAAAATTTCTGACTGGAGGAAGTTTGTAAATTCTAATTTTTGGTTTGTCTTTAAATTCAAAAATCTTATTCTTGAAGTCTTCCGTGTTGTAGGGTGCTTTGAGATGCTTTTCTAAATTCAGTTCGTCAGGCCACCCCTGTTCTTTCGTAATTTGCAAAGTATCGTTAATTTCAATAAAGCTTCCCATATTAAAATTCT
>MGHC01000005.1:11341-15941 GCA_001793015.1 Candidatus Woesebacteria bacterium RIFCSPLOWO2_01_FULL_39_10 | reverse complement strand
TGCCCAGCATCCGTCCAATATGGCAATAATTTCGGTATTGCCCTCAATATTAGTTAGGATATCTTCTATCGTACGAGCCAAGAACATTTCATTCCTGGCTGGTATAAGGATACTTAAATCATAATTTGTCATAATAATAAATTATAGGATTTTAGTAAAATTCTAACTTGTAAGGTAATACCTTGCAAGCATACAATTCCAAACAATAAAACATTATAAGGTTAATCTTTTCTCGCTTCCTCCACAAGTTCTGGCGTCCAACTGGGAACCGGCCAAAATCTCTCGATTAGCCAAGAAAGGGGAAGTGTCTGTTTATGCCAGCCCCTCGTTTTCCACTTGTCAACAGCTTTAAGTGCTTTCGGTTGTTCGTTTTTACCTAGACTGTAACCTCTGCCGAAATCGCTGGTTTTGTGCCAATGTGCATACCAAGTTTTCTTGTTTACCATAACCTTCCCTCCTGACAGCCAGCACTTTAAACCAATTTCTTGAAATTCATTCCAAAAAATCCCGTAAGTTGCCTCATCCATTAGCTCAAGTTCGAAAAAGTAATCGCGAGCCATAAACCAAACACTTCCTTGGTTGCTCATAGTTTCATCTATCAGTTTTTCTTTAAGAAGTGGATCCTTGTTTTTCTCGCTCCAGACAACTCCATGAAGGTCGTTTGACAAATACATATAATCAATTGGATACTTCGGATTGTCAATCAACTCCCATTTTTCCGGGTCTAGTGCGTATCTTCTGGGAACAATTACCCAATTATCTTCACAGTCATCTTTTAAAACTATATCAAACCCTTGCGCATACATACAATGTGCATCGCACTTCATCAGGTATTTGCCTTTGGCAATTGCGACCCCTGCATTTATTGCGGCTCTCATGCCCGTTGGTTTCCCGCGATGGATAATTTTTAGACGGGTATCTTCAATTAATTGGGGAGTAGGCCAGTAGCCATCGAGGATAACTATCACTTCAATATTCCCTTCAGCTTTAGTCAATAGATCGCTGACAGTTTTTTGAAGAAATATTTCATTGCGGGCAGGGATGATTATTGATACATCCTTCATACAAACCTCATGTTAGCTCCTGGTACAATTTGGCGATATTTTCAATATGATATTCTTCAGCCTTTTTGAGACATCTTTTGGCATATTTTTCGTAAAGTTCGGGATTTGATCTTAGATTGTCGAGTTCGTTAAGAAACTCATCAAGAGTATGTACCGGGATATAACAATCTCTCATCTCCTTAAAATAAGGTTCGTCAAGAGCTATCGTAGGAATTCCGAAAGAGGCTGCGTTGACGATTTTAAGGGGATTTGCCAGCTTTTTAGAATATGGTCTCCAGACGATTTGGACATCAATTTTTTGGTAAAAATCAATAATATCCTCTCTCTTGAAAAAATGCGAGTATTCCCAAAGATTCATTCCTCGTTTAGCAAGTTCTGGCTTCATCTCCTGGGGTAAAAGTGGAAAAGCATGAGGGGTTCCGATAACCCCAACGGTAGTCTTTTCCTTTCTTGTTCTTTTCACTCGTTCAAAATTGCAGTGATGTTGAGGGATTAAAACAATTTTATTAGGAACTGTTCTTGATAATGTTTCGAAGTCCAATTCCGAACAAGCAATTACCGATACTTCCGGGTACCTCTTAAGAAGAGATACCAGACCCCAACCGTCTATAATATCCAAGTATGGTTTTCCTTCAAATTTAAAATCCTGTCCTTCTTTAACATGGGGTTTAATGTAGATACAAACGTCATTTTCATATCCTTTTTCGGGGTTGAGTTTTGCCCCAAGATAGTCTGACACCTGCTGAGCACGGATAATTGAAGATACTCTTGCAAGGTACCATCCTCTTGTGCGAAAGGGCATTTTGGCAAAAATAGATATTCCCATTGTGTTTTAGATTTTATCCTTATTCTGTCTAACAAACATCCAACCTGGGCTGTCTGGGCCGAAAGTTTTGTCTTTTATATCATTTGCTAGCTCAAACCAGGGATGAATATTTTTGGCATAGCAATATGCTTCAACAACCGGACGTACATCAATAATATTTCTGCTTTTCCAGGGTCGCCAGTGTTTATAATCATGTCCAAATACAATTCCTCCGATTCGAACCCTTTTCGACCACTCAAAAATATCTTCGGCTACACTTCTAAAATCATGCGCACCGTCTATATAGACGAAATCTAGTGAACCTCTGTCGAAATCTTTGACAGCATCCATACTGAATTGCCGATGGAAAATAACTTTATACGGTTTTAATCTTTCGTGGGCTTGTCGAAAACAATCTTCGGGATCCGCGTACTCCTCGTACCCAGGGTACTTATTCCAAATATCCACGCAGTGTAATTTGAGGTTGGGAATATTCTCACAGAGAACCTTGGCATGGAGACCCTCGGCGACGCCGACCTCGACGCCCACTCTAAAACCCAGTTCGCCTAAGGTCTGAGCCATAATAGTCCGATTGATTTGATGCAGGGCAATTGGAAGGTTTGGCGATGTAATATCCGCCTTGAATTTTTTAATGATATACGAAAGAGCATCCATGACCAAATTATTCCTTAATCCAAAACCAGGAGCGAGTTTTATCCCGGATGACTCCCGGCTGACCCACCGCCTCTGCTCCAACAATGAAAAGAGGTTTGATTCCATAACTCCAAAGATAGGCAATTAATGCTCTTTTAACATGGTTAAAATTTCTCGAGGGAAAATAGATATAATCGTGTCCTGAGATAATTCCTCCTTTGCGGACTTTTTTACTCCAGTAGTGCAGGTCGTTTGTAAAATTGACAAAATCGTGATTACCATCTATATAAACAAAATCAAGCGAGTTATCTTTATGATCTTTCAGCGCTTTCATAGAGGTTTTTCGTATAACTGTACAGTTATACGGTGCGAGTCTCTTTCTAGCCTCTTTATAGGCTCTATTAAAATCACTTCGTCCAGTTTTACCAAAATTAAGAGTTTCTGGTTCGTAGGCTGATACACTCCAGGGATCGATTGAAAAAAGGTGTAACTTAGGATTCACCTTACATAAGACTTCAGAGTATTCTCCCAAGGCAACACCGATTTCAGCACCCTTTTTAAATTTCAACTCGGCAAAAAGCTCGGCCAAATTATTGCGTCCGATGTTCGGAATCTCGACGATGTATTGACGTCCAATCTTAAGATTATATTTATCTACTATGTAAGAAAGAGTATTCATCTTTAATCCAAAACCAGGAGCGGAAATTGTCCCGTATTACTCCAGGTTGTCCTTTAGCTTCGGCACCGACAACAAATACTGGTCTTATTCCATAAGCTTTTGTGTAGGCTAGTAATACGTGTTTGACATGATTTTGTTTACCAGCAGGGAAGTAGGCAAAATCATCACCGGAGATTATACCTCCAATTCGAATTTTTTGACTCCAGTAGTAGATATCGTTCGTTACATTGATAAAATCGTGATTACCATCTATATAAACAAAGTCAAGTGAGTTGTCCTTAAAATCTTTCACCGCCGTTAGTGATTTTTTACGAATGATCTTACTTTTATAACCAGAAAGCCTTTTTTTGGTCTCCCGATAATAATCGTCATAATGTTTCTGCCTATAATCGACTGCTTGAATACCCGGTTCATAAGAAGATGCTTTCCAGGGATCAATACTAAAAAGTTGCAGTTTGGGATTTACTTTCAGGAGTATCTCGGAATAAATTCCTTTCTCAACACCAATTTCAACACCCTTTTTAAATTTCAACTCGGCAAAAAGTTCAGCTAGTTGAGCTCGTCCCATATTGGGAATTTCAACAATTGGTTGTCGTCCGATATTAAGATCGTATTTATCTACTATGTATTCTAGAATTTTCATATCATTATTACTCCAGCCTACTAAAAAATACTCCACCAGTTATAATAGAGCTTTTTATATTTGAATTTTGTCATTGGTTTTATTGTATAAAAAATCCAAGTCAAAAAAGTTACTTAACACAGTAGTATTTGGTGAACAAAGAGTATAATCGTACCGATATTTGAAAAGAGGGTAAATCTGGTCGTAGTGATAGTATTTATTCTCCTTGGGATCTGTATCGTGGACAATAACATATTGCGTATTGTTGGCTATTTTTTTTATTTCTTCGATTCTTCTTTCTGCCGGGTCATGATCTACTAATGCAAATGACCAACTATGGTTAATGTCGACTTTGTTCCAATCTTCTACCAAATAGATTTTGTGCGTGTCAGATTGAAATCTTCTGTTGAGATCGAAATATTTTTGCTGCCGGTCAAGGGAAATCAGTTTACGGTGTTGATCCATGCACAGCCAATGAAGAAGCGGAGTGCTAAAAAGTCCCATTCCTAACTCTAAAACATCTCCTTTAGTGTGTTCAAAAACTTTAATTAAAACTGGATAATGGCTGCTCCATCCTGGAGTATATTTCATATACCAAACATCTCCTTTCTTAAATCAGATGCCTTTCCCCAATAGGTAAGCTCGGGTTTTGATTTTTCTCTTTCAACAGCTGTGAATTTATGAAGCGAGTCGCCCGTTTTAAAAGTAACGCATGCGTTATCTCCATTAAAGATTTCAAAGGACATATGTTTATAAGGATTAATACGGCGGTATTC
>MGHC01000005.1:11038-11327 GCA_001793015.1 Candidatus Woesebacteria bacterium RIFCSPLOWO2_01_FULL_39_10 | reverse complement strand
CATACCACTCAGGAGTATCTCTTAGAGCATTCTCCAAGATAGAAATAAGATATTCTCTCCCGGCAATTTGTGCTCCTTCGGAGTATTTTTTACGGAAAAACCCCCAATGGTATTTGTACATCAATCTGATGTTCCCATAACGATAAATTTTATCTTTATCTTTTGGTATAAAGGAAAAATATTCAGGGCAATAGAGAAAATCTGCTTCAGCATTAGCTACAAATGTCGTTTTTGCTTCTTTACATCCGATCAACAGTTGCCTGAAAAGAGCGGCGTTACTGGGATAATG
>MGHC01000005.1:0-11027 GCA_001793015.1 Candidatus Woesebacteria bacterium RIFCSPLOWO2_01_FULL_39_10 | reverse complement strand
AAATATTTTTGCCTAAATTAATTGGTTTATGAGAAACACTAATTATCTGGATGTTTCCTGCTGTCTCGAGAAGTTTTTGTCTCACCTTATTTTCGAAGGCTTCTTCCTCTCGATTACTGGTATAGTAGATGATTGTTAGATCGTTTCTTTGCATTTTTTGTCTTAGTTGACTTTGTTTATCCAGTAGTATATAACAAAATTAAATAGTATGAATATGTTTAGATTTTGGACACTATCCTCCTTTTAGTTCCATTTTTCTTTACTATTTCCCCCTCAAGAATATTTGCTCAGGAGTTGTCTACGGTTGGTGCAAAATTAAGTACTTACGTTCCTCCGACCACCTCTCAAATATTTCTTAAATCAACATAGTTACTCAAAACTGTTGTATTAGGAAGGGCATCGGTATAGTCAAATCGATATTTAAATAGGGGATAGATTTTAGAATATCCGTATTTTGTATCGGATTCAGGTTCTGAATCATGCAATATGACAAATTTAGCATTTTTTGCAAGTCTGCCTGCTTCAATTCCTCGTCTTGCGTCCGGTGCATGGTCGATTAACGCAAGATCCCAATATTTGTCAATCTTTAAACTATCCCAGTCATCAATTTGCAAAATTTCATGGAAATCAGACTTCGAGTCTCTGAAATAGCGAATCCATTTGGGATCGCTATCATATGAAGTTAATTTCCTTTTAGCGGTAAAACTCATCCAATGAAGGAATGGGGTGGAGTAAAGTCCAATCCCAAGCTCGAGAATTGGACCTTTGGTTATCTCAAAAATCTTGGATAAAATCGGTAAGTGTGAAGCGTATCTAATTGAGACCATCATACAGAAATTCCTGCTCTTTTAGCTTCTGAAAACGTCAGTCCTCTTTCATATTTTTCATCGTTATGGCCCATAAGCGCTATAACTTCTTCCCTCCAAACAATTGCCTTTGAAGGCCATCTCCAGCGGTGGATAAACCAAAAATCCGCCCACTGATGGGTTTTATCCCAGCGGTAGAGCATTTCTCGCGCATTCGGTACAAGAATCATCTGGGTACTGACGTTTCCATTTTTTACCCATTTTTTCCTCCAAATAATTCTGCCGCTTGGGTATTGTATTTTGAATAGTATAGGACGACCGTGGTTTTCGTTAATCGCAGAATCCATTATTTTCCTTGCACCTGGTACATAGGCATCATCATCATCAATGTATGCCAGATAATCGCATTTTGCCTTATCGGTACCTTCTTGGCGTTCTTCGTTACCCCAGTGACCGGAGGGTGGATTGTGTTTGATCATTAGTATTTCGTCACCTGGCCAGCATTCGATTGAGGAAAGCGTTTTGTTGAGAGAATCCCGACCCAGCGTTGGTATAATAAAGCTAATTGTTTGATATCTCATTTTTGTTTTCTCCACTTACTGTAAAACTTTTCCCAGTTCTTAGGCCAGGTGGGCATAGGCATGAATTTTTGGATAAACCAGGTAAAATCGTGCTTGCGCTCAGCCAATTTATCTCCCAGCCAATAAACAGCTGCAACTTTGTAGGAGAGATCGTTTTGACTTTTTGACATTGAATAGCCTCGTTTATTACCTTGCTGGTGCATATGCGCATACCAAGTTTTTTTGTTAACCATGACTTTTCCTCCAGCCAGCCAGTTTTTCAATGCAAGCCAAATCGGTTCTTGAGCGTGACCATAAGGGTCGATATTGGGAAAACCACCAAGAGCGTTAAAATAGTAATCTTTGGATATAAACCATCCTGATCCGTGAATTTGGGGAGTCTCGTCGATTGGTACATCTAATTTTTCCTTAGTTTTTTCAGGCCAGTGTCCGCCCGCCTTAAATCTTAAACCCTTAGGATCAGTAAAGGGGCAGCAAAGATAAAAGTAATCATAAAACCTCTCATCTTTCCATTCCCATGTTGTAGGATTTAGTACATAAAAGCGGGGTGTAACAATCCAATTTTCTTCCATATCAGACTGAAGTACCTCGTCAAAACCTTTAGCAAATGCACAGTGTGCATCGGTTTTATAGATGTATTTACCGGAAGACATCGCTGCCAGTGCGTTGATCATAGTTTTAATTCCCACAACTGCAGGGAATTTAACTACTTTAAAGTTAGGATAATCAGGAAAGTCCTGATAGGGAGGACCGTCAAAACCCACCAAAACTTCAAAATCTCCAGTCGCCTTCTCATAAATATCCTGTACCGTTCGTTGCAGAACTGTAATGCCAGGTTGGCATTCCAGGCTTTCATTTCTGGAAGGAACGATAATTGATGTTTTCTCTCCCTTTTTATTCCTGACGACTATAATTCTATTGGTATAAGGTTGTCCCCGGCGGTTAAAGCGCCGTCTGGGAGGTTTAAGAATAGGAGTGTAGTGACTGTATCCCCTAATGCCGCGATCAACAATATCGGGGTTGATGACATCCTCGATGATATAGGCTACACTTTTCTTAAGGTGAGGCATCAGAGTTAAACAAGTCAAAACCTGGTCTTGCGGTACATGAGATCCGTCATCGATGACAATATCAAAATCGCTTCCGATTTTCTTTAATAGGTTTTCCAGGTCTCTTTTGGATGACTGGTTGCATCGATAAACTCTAATCCGCTCTTCATTGTGATAGATGCTTCCTGGTGCGTTTTCAACCCCAAAAATAGTGGCATTGGGAAAAAAGTCTCTCCACATTTTCAAACCTGTGTGTTCTGGATCACCAAATTCGAGAACTTTTTTAATAAGTTGGCGTTTGTCTTTGAAAAGGTTGTAATAATAGGGAGTGTAACTATGTTTTGATCTCGGATGACGATCTGTTCCGTATTTTATAGCTAGCAGGCAGAGTTCAGTTAAATCGTTTTCCATAAGGTAGAGTTTTACTTGATCCTCCCTTCAAAATAATCCCGCCAGTTGGCCGGCCAGGAATGGCGCTCACGACTTGTTCTATGCCCGCGAGTAGGCAGAGGCCAGAATTTCTCAACTAGCCATTTAAAATCATGTACCCTTTTAGGCCATTTGTTTTCAGTCCAATAGTGGGCTGAGTAAATACACCCCCGTACATTATCGCGCATATCACGATGATAAGGTCTTTGTGTATGACCCTCGCCGTAGTGGGCATACCAGGCATTCTTGTTAATTATTACTCTTCCTCCTCCAAGCCAGGTTTTAAGTCCTAACTCCTGCTGTTCCACTGCAAATGTACCATATCCTTCGGTATTCATTCCACCCAATTTATTAAAATGCGAAAGCGTCGTAAACCATACGCTACCGCCGAAAGTCATCAAGTCATCAATTGCTACATTAGCCCTCTCTCTCATCTTTGTCGGCCAGGGCATGTCTGCCATAATAAAATCTGGTCTTTCAAATGGAAATCCGAGATAGTAATAATCAACTTGTGTATCTGTAATTGGTTCCCATGAATTGGGATTTAAATCGAATCGCCTCGGGATTGACATCCAGTTGTCTTCAATATCACTTTGTAAGACAGCGTCAAAACTCGGGCAGAAAGCAACATGTGCATCAGACTTCATTATATACTTACCTGTTGCAATCTTTGCTGCGTCGTTTACTGCTGGTCTTAAACCCTCGGGGCGGGCTTTTTCTATAAAAATTAAATCTGGTCTTTTTTTTGGTAGCGGATAAATTGTAGGACCATCAAGAACAACTATAATCTCTATTTCACCGGAAGCTTTGGAAAATGTATCCTCAAGCATTTTGGTAAGAAGGGGTTCATTGCGGGAGGGAATAATAAGAGAGACTTTGGACGTGTTTTTAACAATGATTAAATGGTTATCGTATTTTCGCTTCATGGGGAGAAGTTGGGGAGAATAGTGCTTATAAACTATAAGGGCTTTATCAACAAGTTCTGGTTCAGATACGTCTTCAATAATATAAATTACATCCTTTTTCAAAAATGGCATCAAGGTAAGACAGGTAAGTATTTGATCTTGGGTTTTGTGTGAAGCATCATCAATTACAATATCCAAATCGGTTCCTGTTCGTTTTATCAAGGAAAGTAAGTCGGGCCTCTCTGACTGATCGCACTTTATGACTTTGATTCTATCTGCCTCAAACACTCTTTCTTCTTGGTTATCAGCTCCAAATATTAGCGCATTTGGGAAAAAATCTCTCCACATTCTTAGCCCCGCTCCCTCGCCAACCCCAATTTCAAGAACCTTTTTAATAGAATTGCGTTTATTCTTAAAAAGATCAAAGTATACGGGAGTGTAGCTATGTTTATTAGACAACGGATGCCTGTCATTTCCGTATTTTATTGCAAGTTTGCAGAGTTCTGTTAGTTCATAATTCATACTCTTTTAATTATTTTGATTTAGATTTTGTGACAATTACTAATCTATCGCACCAGCCATATTTGTGCCTAAATTTTTCATAAAAAACATTATACTTTTTCTTTAGCTCATCGATAATACCAGTGTCTGCCACATCTTCGATTACATAAATAACCTCTTTCTTGAGCTTTGGCATTAAAGTCAAGCAAGTCAAAACCTGGTCTTTAGGGTTATGAGAACCATCGTCAACGACAAGATCGATATCGGTTCCTGTCTTGGCAATCAAATTATCCAGATCTTCTTTTTTTGATTGATCAGTCTGGAATGTTTCAATCCGATCGTCTTTAAAAACCAATTCTGGCAGGATATCTGCACCAAAAATTTGGGCTTTGGGGAAAAAATCACGCCACATATAGAGGCTGGCTCCTTTTATATAGTGAGACAAATGCAACATATTTTGCGGACTGCCTACTCCAATTTCTAAGACCTTTTTGACCGTCTCACGTTTATCTTTAAATAAATTATAATAAACTGGGGTGTAATGATGATGGCCTAATTGTGGACATTTGTCTGACCCGTATTTGTAAGCCAAAAGACCCAGCTGGGATAAATCAGAATCAATTCTTTTTTGACCAGCGTAGTAAAGTTCCTTCCATTTTTCAGGCCAGGTAGGTACCGGCCAGAATTTATTAATCAACCAGTTGATATTGTGAACACGCTCTGGCCAGCGGTTGTTCATCCAATATTCAGCTGACCAATTGTGGCCACGCACTTCACTTTTTATGTCGAGATGATACATTCTTCCATAAAGTTTGCCCTTGTGAAGATGTGCATACCAGGTTTTTTTATTTACCTTGACCGCTCCACCACCCAGCCAAGTCTTATTGCAGATCTCTTCACCTTCCTGAGCAATATTGCCGTAGTCTTTCTCATTTAGACCATGCAAGAAGTTATCGAAGTGGTTTTTGGTCATGAACCAGCAAGATCCCTGCATGCCCATCGTATCGTCAATATCGTATTTCGGGTCAGACCGCTCGTAGGTTCTTTGCGGCCATTCAACTCCATGCATTCCATCATCGCCGTCTTTGGGATCTTTGCCTTTTTGAGGGTAACAAAGAAAATGATAGTCCCGATAGCGTCTATGTCTGTCTACTTTCCAGTTTTGTCCGTCCAATGAATATCGTCGGGGGATTTGTACCCAATTATCTTCGAGGTGATTTTCAATAAGAACCTTGTCAAATCCGGGAGCAAACAAGCAGTGGCCGTCGGTTTTCATTAGATATGTTCCCCTGGCAATTGCGGCGCAGGAATTTATTCCGTGTCTCATTCCCATCGGAACACCAGGATGTAGGTAAGTTACTTTCTTATCTTGGACTATCTCATCTGGCCATTTTTCGTCGATTGCGACAATGATTTCTATATTAGTCACGGCTTGAGATAGAATATCTTTGATGGTCTGGTTAAGAAAGATTTCGTTACGGGAAGGAATAATAACTGATAAATCAACCCCGTTAGAAATCTGACCAACCTTTGTGGTTTCGACATTAATTTCGGATGTATTATTTCTAACGGGGTCAACTGCCATTTTGCAGATTATATGACAGGCCAAGGTTCTTTTACAAGGCAAGCAGAATGTCCGTGTAGTATTTCATTACCAACTTAATTAATATAATATGATTATATGCTTTGGCGATCCTTACCAATTCGGGCATGGTTCTTTGGACTATTTTTAATGGTCGGCTTAGGCCTTGCCTATTATTCAGTTTTAGGGCTGGGAGCAAAAGAGTCAGTTACACAGCAATTCTTACACCGGAAGCAGACATTAGCCAGGGCAGAGGCGGGCAACCTCGTATCTTATTTCCAATCATTCGGTAACTCGGTCGCAACACTTTCTCAATTAAGTAGTATTAACCGCAGGGACACAACGACCATCCAAGATATGGATACGTTTGTAGAGCAAAGGCGTGATGGTGGTAAGGTCGGGGGAGTAGTATTAACGGATAAATTTGGAGTAGTTCAGTTTAATTCGAACGTTATAGGGACTCGCGATCTCGGTATGTCCTTGGCCGATCGGGATTATTTTGTCTGGGCGAAAAGTGAACCGGAGGAAAGATATTTTATCGGCCAGCCAGTAGTCAGCCGAGTTGGAGCAAGCAAAGGTGAAGTTATCGCTCCTGTGGCTGCACCGGTGTATGAGCGAGGCGTTTTTGCAGGAGTAGTTGTTGCCTCGGTTAGACTTAAGCCTTTGACGGAGCGATATTTGGGACTTTTAAAAATTTCAGACACAACTGATGTGCATCTTATCGATAATGAAGGGGACCTTTTATACAACGGTTCTAAACCAGAGTTGGCCGGATCGAATATATTTGAGCTTTCGCAAGACGAGCTGTTTACAGATAGCCGAATGTTGGATAACCTCATTAAAAATATTCTCAACAAAACTGAAGAGGGAAATTTGCAGATTGATGGGTACCTGGTGGCTTATTCTCCCGTAGCACTGGGTAGTCAAAAATGGATGTTGGTCATGACCTCTCCCAGTCAGAGAATTTCCGAACTCACAAAACCTATATATATTCGACAGACATCGGTACTGCTATTGACATTTTTAACCACTTTGTTATTTGGAATAGTCGCTGCGAGCGGAAGTAAAGGTACAAAGCGGCTAGAAGAACCAAATCTTTAAAAAAGTTTGTGGAAGTAGTCGTAGCTAAGTTTATCTCGTTTGGCCCAGTTGAATGGGAAATCGGAATCTCCTTTAGCGTAGCGGAAAGAATTTGAAGTCGAATCCTCTTTCATGATAAGCCAGCCGCCGGATTTATTAGTAAATCCGTAATATGTATCAACACTATCATCAATTTCGGAAATTCTAAAGCCTTCCGTCGGCGAAACTTCACCAGGGGCAGTTTCATATCCGGTAGGACCGATTAAAGAGGTACCCGAATCTAGTGCTCGGCCGAATAGTAAATTCTCGACCCTTCGGCCTAAAATTGAAAAGATGAAGATCGAAAGCCCTGTTGCCCCGATTAATTTAAGAAATGCCCGTCGGTCAATATCCACAACGACTGCTGCGTCATCAGCTTTATCTTTGGAATCATCTTGCGGTTTATTGACAATTTCTGGTTTTGTAAGATGCACATTGTTCCCAAATGGGAAGATTTTAAAGGCAAAAAAGATAAGCAGAGGATATAGGGCAACAGCAATGCCTAACTGGGTGTAGGTTTTAGCTGTCAAAAACACTAAGATTACCAATATACCAGCGATTGCGAAACTAGAGTATGTAATAGTTTTACGCATCATTCCTCTCCTTCGATCTGGGCATATCTTGTTGATATAAAAGCATTTGTTTCGTCATTTAACTTAACCTGGTACCATCCCGGTACATTGGATATATATTCAAAAGTACCACCATCATTTGCTTTACCTAGTATTTCAGACTCAGTTGATGGATTTTCTCGAATATTAACACTTTCTGCTCCGTCAGTAATTTTAATTATGACCATTAATTTACTTTCGGAATTTATGTTTTCTTCTTCAGTAATTTCAGGTATTGGTGAGACTGAAGGATTTATGAGTTGTTCGAGTTGTTCGGTTGTGTAGGTACCTGTAAGCTCAGGGGTGGGTGATGATACGGTATCTTCCGGTACTGTGGTTTCAACACCTGAAACTTGAGAGGTAGGGGATGGTATTTCGGAAGTATTGATATTTCTAATCCCCAAAGCAGTAAGCAGTAAGAATACGACTACAGAAGTTGATATAAATCCTAGATTTTTTAGTTTTGGTTCTGAGGTTAGTTTGGAATGTACCGCTTGCTTTTTACTGGCTTCGGGTATAAGTACATTCTTTCTTGTTTCCTCAGGTTTACTTTCATTACTTTCAAAGGAAATCTTTTCCGACATTTCCTTCTCATTTTGATTAAGAACGTAGCCTTCCACGAAGTATCTATAACCATCTTTACCTTTAAAATTAACATTATCTGCTTTTTCGAAGTAAGAAAGAACAACATCTGATCTTATCCAAGGATTAGCTCTTTCTCCTAAATATTCTTCGTAAGACGAATAACCTTTTTCATAAAGTGACTCGTGATGAATATAACGGGTCAAATACAAAAGCTGGGAAGAATTTTCGATTTGGGCTGATTTATAAGGACCGACGAAAAGAGAACCACTACGTTGGTACTTTTTATTATAGTAAATGACGTATCTCGTACATAAAGATCTGATAAGTTTTTCAAGAGATCCTGAAGTCTTTTGATTTACGAGTAGATGAAAGTGATCTGGTAATAGGCTATAGGCGATGAGCTCTACTTTGTTGAAGTAATTCTTGGGCTGGTGAGGTACACCCTGAAAAGTACGCCCATTAACTAAAAATGACTTTTTGGTTTTTTTAGGATCTGGCGGAGTAGTTAAATAATCTTTAAGGTAACTAAGAAAGACTTCATAATCATGCTCGTCATTGAAAAGATTTCTTTCTTCAACCCCCTTATTATAAAGGTGGGAGTAGCTATTACTCTGATCCTTGCTTTGAAGGTTTTTGGCAGGCATATTTAATACTATACTTGAGAGGAGAGACCCTGCAAGTACCATTTTAGGCACGACTTTAAATCCTTTCCAAGTAAGGAGAGACGTTACAAGTCTACACTTTCAGTACTCCAGTTAACCGGTATTCCAGTAATCCAGTAGTCCAGTAGGACCAGTAGGGCCAGTAAAATTAATGCCTTAATTGATGAATCATTGAGTTAATCTGCTTTGAAGTTCCTAAAAAAAGTGCTGGGGTAAAACTAAGGCTGGTGAGCCTTAATTATTATATTTTTAATCTCAGAAAGTTGATAACAAAAGAGACTCAAAAACAGCAGAAAAGTAAATATGGCGTACTATTACAACTTCACTCCAAGTGTGCGTTTTTACGAGTGTGAACTTTTGATGTAGAATGTCGAGTCTACGTTTACAAGAGTTTATACACTTTTCAGTATTCCAGTGAAATCAGTAGTCCAGTACTCCAGTTAACCAGTATTTCAGTAACCCAGTAGTCCAGTAGGGCCAGTAGAAGTTAATACTTTAATTTTTGAATCATTGAGTTAATCTGTTTTGAAAGTTCTTTGTAAGAGTTAGCCAACCTTTCGCAGTCACTTTTTGGAATATTATGAAATCTTTTGGAGAGAATTATTGCCTTTAATAGATGCACAATTACTTCATCGCTTTCAGCCATTGCCATTTCATAGAATCTCAACATCTCAACTCTATTTCTTCTTTTAGAGAACCCCTCTGACAGTAAAGGTGGGACTGCTTCGGCAGAGTTTGTTAACTGTGTTCTTAGTTTAAGATGGGGAATTTTGTAGGCTATATCGTAAATAGGATCTAAGTAAGACATTGAAAGTTTGTAAACTCTCAAATCGGTTATATCTTTTATCGAAGCCATTATTTATCTTATCAAATTATTCACTGGTTAACTGGAATACCGGAATACTGGTCTACTGAGCTGGGGTAGGCGAGGCAGAGACCTCAGGACTCACTTGTGGAGTAGGTGTTGGTGAAAGAGGTGCTGATGGCGGTTCTGATCCTTCAGGAAGGTTCAACGGTGGTTGGAAAACCGGTTCCTCAGCTGTTTGAGGGGGAGTCAACTGTTGGCCTGTTGGTGCGGCAGCTTCTCTTTTTGCTTGTAGATCTTGCAAGGCTTGTTGTGCCGCTTTGTAATCTTCTGAATTTTTATCGGTAATTAAGGATGCAACCAAACTCATTTCGGAAAGTGCTCGATCAAGATCGCCTTTGTCTCGTAAGGCAAAAGCAAGGTTATAGTGAGCGTTTGCGTGGTCAGCCTTCGCTGCAACAGCTGACTCAAAAGCTCGAATTGCGCCGTCGTAGTCTTTAAGCCCGTAATGAATTCCTCCGAGTGCGATGCGCAGGTTAGGATTAAAAGGATCAAGTGCAATTGCCTGTCTGTAGGTCTGTACCGCAAAGGTGTCTGCTCCCTGGGCTAATGGCATAATAGTTCTGTAAATTTGCGCCAAAACTTCCCAATTTCCGGCACGTAAGGGGTTTAGGGCAACCGCTGCTTTACCCTCGCTTATGGATTGTTGCACAAGAAGTGTAATATTTTGTCTATCTTGATCGGAAACAGTAGGTTGTGTACCGGTCTCCGATTCCTGGTCTTCCTGTGGTGTTTGAGAAGCAACTCTTAATGTTATTGCGTTGGCAAGAGCCAGATTCACTCTTGAAAAAGTTGCATGATACCGATCAACCCGGGGGTTAAGGCGAATTGCTTCTCTCATTGTATCGTAAGTTCCGGAGGCATCATTTCCCGCAAGCATATCAAGAGCTTTTTTGAATTTATACTCTGCTGAGAGTACTCGAGTCGCCTGGACAAAGAAAAGTAATACGAATACAACTACCGGTACCGTTATTAATAGTGCAGGAAATCGCGAGGCCACATTTTGGGTACTTAAGCCTTGAGTTACTTCAACGCCTTGAGTCGTTAGCGAGAGTGTGGTATGACGGATCTTTGCGTTAAGTGCTAAAAGTACAAACAAAAGTACTATCAATAGTATCGTTGCAGGAAGAAGCAAGAAGGCAAGAGTTAGCGTAAGGAGAGATACCATTGACGCAATAGCCGCAAATCCCCAGTTCACAAGTTTTTTCTCTTTGAAATCTTTTTTAGAAGATCGATAGAGTGTCAAGAATAGTAGAAACATTCCGGCAAGTGCAACTAGCCCTGCTTCCGTAAGAGCAGTCATATAGAATGACCTTGCCGTTGCGAATTTAA
>MGHC01000004.1:23271-39980 GCA_001793015.1 Candidatus Woesebacteria bacterium RIFCSPLOWO2_01_FULL_39_10 | reverse complement strand
TTTATTATTAAACAGTAATCGTAATATAGAAATAGTCGAGATTGCCCGCACGTCGTGCATTTTTTTTGCTATTGAATATTTATGAAAAATGAAGTAAAGAATATTCTAAGGTAAGTACCCGCCTTATTTCTGCACTCGGCTTTTCCCGCCCGCATCGCATACGCGAAGCGTTTCGGGCGAGGCAGTTCTAAGACTTCGTGCATCTGACGATGTCGAACACGCCTCGTGCTGAAATTGGTTGGCGGGTTTCGCACTATATCTATATAATTAATGTGCTCGAAAGGAGGTGAAAAAAAATTAAAATATCACTTTGGCAAGAAGCGCTGGTATCTTCATGGGGACAGGTATGGAGTTCATTTCTATCTATTTTTCCAGTGATTGTGGGCGCTGTTTTAATATTTTCGGTTGGTTTGGTTCTTGCGTATTGGGTGAAACGATTAATTTTAGAACTAACGAAGTTTTTAAGAATTGAGAAAGTTTCAGAATCGCTTGGAATAAATCAGTTTCTTAAAAAGGCTGATGTAAAACTTGATCTAGCAGAGATTCTTGCTGTCTTTGCACAATGGCTTATAATTTTGGTATTTTTTCTTACCGCCGTTGACATTCTCGGACTTTCTGCTGTTTCTGTTGTACTTACCCAAGTACTTTCCTACATACCCAACATTTTAGCAGCATCTCTAATTTTTGGGGCAGGATATTTTGTGGCAGGCTTAGTTGAAAATTTAGTTCGGGGAGCGTTTACATCTGTTGATCATGAAGCGGCAAAACCTGTCGCTAAACTTGCAAGATGGCTCGTACAAGTTGTTACTTTTTTCGCAGCCGTTGATCAACTGCAAATTGCTAAAAGTTTAATTGCAACATTTTTTCAAGGTTTAACTTACACAGTAGTATTAGTTGTTGGACTTGCGGTTGGCCTTGGAGCAAAAGATTTAGTTGCTAGAATTTTAAACGATTGGTACGAGAAAGTAAGAAAATAGTTAGTACTCCATAATAGAAAAGTGGTAGAGAGTAAACTTGTGCATAAAAAGTAGAATCAATTCTGTAAACTTTGTTTCGGCTGGTCTATAATGAATAAGTTACTTTTCTACTGCCCATGCAATTACCACCTGAAATTATTAAAAAGATAATAGTAGGATCAGGATTTGTTTCTGAAACTGACTTCGACAGTGCTTCAAAAACCTCAGTTGAACTAAATAAAGACGTAACGGACATTTTAATTTTCAGAGGTCTTATTAACGAAGACACAGTTGGTAAGCTTGTGTCGGAACATTTTGGAGTACCTTTCGCAAACATTAGGCGTTTAAGTATTGGTCCGGAAATACTTTCGCTTATTCCTGAAAAAATGGCCCGTGTTTATAAAATTGTACCTTTCGAAGTTGAAGCCAAAAAGTTAAAAATCGCAATGGAGAATCCGGAAGACTTTGAAGCTTTAGAATTTGCCAAAAGACATACTTCTTTAGAAATTGAACCATATTACGCCTCAAGGGATGATATAGCAAAAGCTCTTGGTCAGTATCGAAAAGGCATAAAGGAAGATTTCGAAAAGATTATTGCTGAAAACATCAAACATATTGAGAAAGGAGAAGAGGAAGATCTTGTCAAGGCCGCCGAAAAAGTTCCTATTATAAAAATCTTCGATACGATTATGGGATATGGAGTATCAGAACACGCTTCAGATATTCACATAGAGGTACAGGAAGACGAAGTAGTTGTTCGCTACCGAATAGACGGAGTACTACATGATATTGTCAAATTTCCGCGCGGAATTGAATCAGCGATAGTTGCAAGGATAAAAATTCTTTCAAATCTAAAGATAGATGAACATCGAATTCCTCAGGACGGGAGATATAAATTTGTACTGGACGATGATGTAGTTTCTTTGAGAATTTCAATAATTCCCGGATTTTATGGAGAAAACGTTGTAATGCGTATTTTACAAGAAACAAATAGACCTTTGAGTTTAGAAGAGCTTGGTTTAACCGGACATAACTTGGAAATAGTAAGAGCAAATATTACCCGTCCCCATGGCATGATTTTGATAACGGGTCCCACAGGAAGTGGAAAAACAACTACATTATATTCTATCTTAAATATTCTAAACACGATTGAAGTTAAAATGTGTACAATTGAAGATCCAATTGAATATGGAATTAGTAGAGTCACTCAGATTCAAGTAAATCCCAAAACGGGGTTAGAATTTGCAACGGGGCTTCGTGCGCTATTACGGCATGATCCTGACATTATTATGGTGGGTGAAATTCGAGACCAAGATACGGCAGAAATTGCCATACATTCTGCACTAACGGGGCATTTGGTTCTTTCAACACTTCACACAAATACAGCAGCAGGGGCAATTCCGAGATTTCTTGATATGGGAGTTGAGAACTTTCTTCTAGCATCAACCATTAACGTTGTTATTGCTCAGAGATTAGTGAGAAAAATTTGTGCGAACTGTATTATCAAATACACTCCGGATGAGATAGTGCGCAAAAAACTTTCGAAAGATTTGAATATTTCTCTTGAAGGGCAAAAATTTTACAAAGGACAAGGATGTACTCAATGTAACCAAAAAGGTTACACCGGAAGAATTGGAATATACGAGGCTATCCCGATTTCAGAAAAAGTACGCATATTAATTACACAAAGGTCGACAAGCGACGTGATTCAGAAACAAGCCCAAGAAGACGGTATGATTAGTATGCTTCAGGATGGGTTGGATAAAGTTTCATCAGGTCTAACTACAATAGAAGAAGTAATACGGGTTGTTCGCGAAAATTAGTAACATGTCTTTATATAAATACAAAGCAAAAGACAAAGAAGGAAAAGTAATTGAGGATGTAGTTCAAGCAGCCAATAAAAAGGAAGCTGCTTTATTTCTGAAATCAGAAGACCTTCAGACTTTAACCATTAAAGGACTTGGGAAAAAGGGTATAGGAATATTTGGAGGAGGGGTTTCGGTTTCAGAAAAGGCTGCCTTCTGCCGTTTTATGGCAACTATGCTTCGCGCAGGGCTTCCACTTCCGGAAGCAATTGATATTTTAAGGCAGGAAACTCAAAGTAGAAAGCTTAAAGAGGTATTGTTTGATGTATCTTTTCATATTCGAAAAGGTGAAACCCTTTCCTCAATTCTTGCAACCTACAAGGAAGAATTTGACCCTGTTTTCTTGACAATGATAAAGGCGGGTGAGGAGTCGGGAACACTCGAAAAATCGTTTGACTATTTGTCAAAACAATTACTGACAAGCTACGAGCTTTCCCAGAAAGTAAAAAGTTCTATGATGTATCCTGCAGTTATTATTGCTGCCATGATTGCGAACGCGGGCATAATGTTGGGATTTGTACTTCCTAAAATGAGTGAAGTATTTCTATCCTTAAATGTGGAACTTCCGACAGTCACACGATTTATTTTTAACGTAGGAAAGGGTATTGGTGAAAATTTGGCAGTTACCTTTGGAGCGTTTTTTTCCGTTCTTTTTATTTTCGTTCTTCTTTTTCTGATAAGACGCACAAGGGTAGTTATATTTTCTTTTCTTGTACGTCTGCCAGTTATCTCAAAAGTGATGGATCAGCTTGATACTGCACGTTTTGCCAGAACGCTTTCAACGCTTTTGAAAAGCGGTGTGCCTATTATGGTTGCACTCGATGTTTCTTCAGATGTACTAAAACAACCAAATCTAAAAAAACAAGCGAAAGAGTTCAGCGCGGGTGTAGCTAAAGGACAATCTCTAAGTGATATTTTATCAAAACAGAAACGATCTTTTTCAGGAACTATGATTCAAACTATTAAAGCGGGAGAAAAAACCGGTAGTTTAGAGGTGGTTTTGGAAGAACTTGCAACTTTTTATGAAATGGAAGTAGATTTTAGTTTAAAACGAGCAACGGCTTTGTTAGAACCGCTTCTTATGCTTATTATAGGTGTTGCTGTAGGAGTGATGGTTGTCATCATGATAACACCAATTTATTCAATTGTAGGCGGATTACAATAAGGATTATAATGGCAACTCATAAGGAAGGAAGGTTTACTCCTAAAGTTGATTCTCCTGGATTATTTATACTGTTAGTGATATTTCTTTTTATTTCCTTGTCGATTCTTTTACTGGGACTAAAAAACTGGAGGAATGAAAAAACCACTCAAAAAGAGCAAGTTGAACTCCCCAAAGAACAGTCTCCAGAGGACGAATCACTGAGCGAATACTTTAAAGAAGAGTTTGCCGAAAAAGAAAAAGTGAATACTAAGACTGACGAATATTTGTTGGGAGATCCATTTCGCGAAATTTGCAATTCCACCTCGGGTGACGGTAAACCAGCAATAACTTCAAATACAGTTTGTCTTCGTTAGTTAGGGTCGTACCTCTTTCCAGGACAAGAAGTTATAGCCTCCATGTGAAGGGAAGTAAGGTGGTGGTTCTCCATAGTTTGTGGAATCGTAGTCGAGTGTTGTTTTGACAAATCCTGACGCTGGAGATTTGGGGCCACTACTAAAATTCCAATAAGACCTTTGATTACTAATGAGAGATCCGTAAAAATTAAATTCATTTTTTTGAGCAGCTTGTCCTACGCCCTGATCCCTACAACCAAAGTAGTTATAGTGGTGTCTTATCGTTCTTCCGTTTTGAGCCAATAAAGCTCCGTGCAAGTCAAATTCATCAGGCACATCTCTAGCAAAAATTATATCCTTCTCGGCAACCAACCCTAATTTATGATTTCCATCTTTTTGAAGATAAGTCAAGTCTCCCCGAATCCAAATATTTGTGCCATATGTTCCTAAAGGAAACTGAGCCGCTGCAACAGTTGTTTTTCCGTTTACAACCCCCTCAACCCATACGTGATCTTCTGCAAAAATTATGGGAGTGGTAGAAAGATTATATGTTCCGTATGCAGTCTCGCTTGCTATCACTTGGTATAAACTTTGGCATCCATCTTCCAAAGAATAACCCAATAAAGGCGAAGTTCCCGTAATTGTGTATACTGAAACAGTTCCGTCGTCATTGAATACCAAGTGATATCCTTGAGCCCCTGATGGTCCTAAGTAAAGACCTACACTCTGAGCATTAGACTTCATATCGCTAAAATCGACCTTGATGCTATCAAAATCAATAGCGGCAACAGGAAAGCTCCATAGTTCATCTATTTCTCCGTTCCCCCATACACCTGGTTTTGTTTCAGGTGATGTACAACCCGACTCAATGCCACAGGTGTAAGTTTGTTTGGCACTTTCAATGGTTGAAGTGTTTGTCCCATCTTGACGAATACCTCCATTTGAAAAAACTGGTCCGGTTACATCTATATCGTTTCCAAACCACATGTTTGAATTGTGTAAAAACGCATAACGTGTAAGAGTAATTTTTCCATATTGAACCTGAATTGAGCGCTTCACTCTTGGAAATTGGTTTAACCATGCGGTTGAGGTAATTGTGATTACAGGAAATGAGTCAGTCGGAGGATCAATCTCGAGTGAGAATGATCCGATTATGTCGCCTTGCGGATCTTTATAATCGTGTATATAAGGACCAGGCTGGCCAGTACCGTCAGTAAAATCGTCCGGGTCAACACTTAAAAGCCATCGATAGTAGTTAATTCCAGCTTCGGCAATATGAAGTGACCGGTCTAACGCAACTTGACGTTGAGCAAAATCAAACTGTAGTGATAGTATGAGCAAAAGCCCATAGATTACTATTATGAATGCACTAGTGATAACAAGAAGAGCGGGTGTGATATTTCCTCTATGAATCTTTTTCATTTTCTTTATTTTAGTCCACCTTCGCGAAACCCGAGGGTTCTCAACCCTCGGATGAAGCGAAGCAAATTCGCTTCGGCGGATTTTCGCTCCGAAGGAGCGTGGACCAAGATTCCGAGGGCTCTTCCGCCAAAGGCGTACGTTAGTAGCCCTCGGAGCTTCAATTAAGCATACGCAATCTTATGTCTGATTCCAAAATATAATCATTGTTTGCATCATTTGCTTTCGGGTTTGTTTTGAGAATAATTTTTATTTGTCGGGTGTCAGAAATCCGAGAAGCTTGTGGTAAGGGATTGTTTACAGTGTCCGTCGGCCAGTCGGAATTATAGTAGTAAAAGATAGAATCTGATGCATTTCGAACGATGTCTGTAATAACCCTAACCTTTTCGCTTCCGGATGGATATGATACTGGTGGATTTGTGGGTTCGATCACTCCCTTTGTCAAATCTGTTCCTGAAAAAGTGTAGCGTACTCTCTCAATCTCTCCGTCATAGTCGACGTCGGCATAAAACACTATTTCTTGATCATTTGCAACTTCCAGTGGATATGCCCCTGTATCACTTTGCCTCATATCTCGAAGTTCCCGAGCCATTATTGAGAGTGAAAAATTAGCATCCTCAATACTTAAATAGTTTCTCCATACGGTAACTTGGTTTTGACTGATAATATATTGTAGCCCTAAAAATCCTACGGCGAGGATAACTAATATTGCAGCAGAAACTAAAACCTCTATAAGAGTAAACCCTGAATTTTTGTGTTTTTTATTAACCATACGATTAAGGCGCTAAAACAACATCCGCTTTTGTATATCCTGAGACGTCAAAATCACCTGTAAAATCTACAAATCCCGAAGCAGTAGCAACTAAGTTATAAATTTGTTCCGTTAAATTAGAAAAAAGAACCTGACCGTGGTCTGGATTACCTGAATCTCCCGTAAATTTTGTTTCGTCGTAGGAAGACCCGTCGGATAAACTCGCAGAACTCGATGCAATGAGATTTTGAGCAGGGTCTTTAACAGTGAGAAAAAAACTATGATCAGTATGAAAATCTGTTGCAAAAGTAAAGTCAAGGCTTCCTCCTGGAGTTAAATAAAGCGGAAGGAGTGGAGAGGCGCCAGATATATCATATGAAGTAGAAGCAGGCATCTCGACTCGATATACATCCCATTCCATGCTTGAAAGAGCCAGAGTACCCGATCCATTGGTAATTAACGTTTGATCATACTTATAAACAGGTTGGGCAAATGCATCAGTACCTACAATTTTGTTTCCATACAACCTAAAGGATACGTTTCCAAGAGGATTAAAGTTATTTTCTCTTGAGTCAACTGAAGAAATATTCAAATTTCCCAAATCATCAATTGTAAAACTTATTTGAGTCACGTCATCCTGAAAGATGCTTGCATAGGGTTTTAATGGGTTTGTAACTTCCGAGGTTGAATACGTCCTGTCTGTACTCATCCCGGTTTTTGTAACAGTTATTTTATAACATTCAATACACGGTGTTGCCCCAGGAATTACTACTCCTCCGTTGCTATCAGTTTTAGTAGTTAAATTAACGGAAGGTGTAATGCCAGAGGATACTATTGTAACGTCTGCCTGAGAAACAGGGTCTCCATTAGAGTCAAAAACAAGGATAATTAAAGTGCCTCCGTCAACAACGGCTGTTGCAAACGCTGAAATGTCTGTAATTAAAACTACAGGGTTTTTTCTCGAAGCCGCAAGTCCTGCCCACGATACTTCTACCCGCGCTCTTTTATAGTCCTCGGGCGAGGTATCTGTCGGCGCAACATTGTCGTAGGAGTCATCAACATATAAAACATCGGTCTTTACTATATAATTTAAACCATTTCTTACGACATCTTCTTGCTGAGTCAGAATTCCATCAGGTATCCCACCGACTGTTCCGACGTCAGCGTAAGACAGATTTCTTATAAGTTCAATCTTTTCCTGGGCCAAGTGGCGTGCTGTAACTCTTGCTTTATTAAACGAAACCAGTTCAAAAGAAGAAGCAATAATAGTAAATAGAGCGTGAGCTAAGATTGCAAAGATGGCCATGGCAACAAGAATTGAAAGAAGCATTTGTCCGCGCAGAGAGTGTGTGTGGTAAGGCAGTCTGATACTCATGGGCAATTGATATTAAGTATACCATCTGTAATAATGAAACAGGAGTTCACAGTTAGTTCGTTCATAGTTCATGGATTTTGTTTTTATTGATTCAATATTTTTTTGTACGACGAACAATGAACTAATAACGAATAACTATTCTGTCCATGTTTAGAAAATCTTTTATCTCGATTTATTTTTTACCCGAGAAACTTCTAGTTTTTCAGCTATCTTCCAACAAGAAAAAAGTTATTAAGTTTGCGTCAGTTGAACTTCCGGCGGGGCTTATCAAAGAGTATAAGGTTGCAGATGTAAAGGGACTTGCAAAGGTTATTAAAAATGTATGGTCAAAGTTTCACTTAAAAGAGAAAACCGTTGGCATAGTCCTACCGGAATTTTCAACATTCACAAAGTTTATTAAACTCCCAAATTTGAATATTTCTGAGTTGGGCGAGGCTGTTGCTTGGCAAGCCCAAGAGTTTTTACCTTCTCAAGCAACAGATATGATAATGGATTGGAGAGTTGTAGAAAAAACCGCCCAGGGTTTTGAAGTGATGATAGTAGCGGTAAATAAAGAAATCCTTGCGAACTACGTTACCGCAGTTGAGTCAGCTGAACTTTTTCCTCTGGTAGTTGAGACGCCATCTGTCTGTTTAACCAGAATTACCCAAAAAGAGGATCGGGGAGTTTTAACACTCTACAAAAACTTTGGCGAAACTCTGTTAATTGTTTCACAAAAATTAAAAGTAATAGGAACTTCAGTAATTCACACCCAAAGTGACGATGAAATAGTAAAAACTGCATCCAGAATGATCTCTCATTACTCATCTACATCACAAAAAGAAATTTCTGTAGAAAAAGTTTTGGTTGGGGGTGGAGAGGCAAACGAAGATTTACTCCAAAAACTCACACCTACCCTGAAACTTCCTATCGAAAAAATTGTGCCTTTGGTCAAAGGTTTGAATGATCGGGAGCAACAAGAATATCTAATTCCATTGTCCATGCAGCTAACTGATCCTGCCGAACCGTCTGATCCATCGTCTTTGAACCTTTTGCCGGCTCCCCTTGTTGAGAAATATAAACGTGAACGTACCAAGCTTCAAGTGTGGAGTCTTACATTAACTATTACTCTTTTTGTATGGATTGCATTTTTGGTATCTATTGGAGGTTATCTTTTTATATCTCAACAGATTAGCGATTTAAAGAAGAGTAATTCCTTGCAAAAACAAATTTCACAGCAAAGAGAAACGAAGGCGAAAGAGATACAGGAAATAAACGAGGTAAGCAAAAGAATAATTCAAATTAAAAATCTTTCGGTTTTACCTCAAACTATTTTAAATGAAATAGAAAAAGCGAAACCACAAGGTGTTCGTATCGATAACTACGACTTGGATCTTGATAAAGGTGAAATAAGTGTTGGCGGTGTTTCAAGCGATCGTGTTACACTGCTAACTTTCAAACAGAGTCTTGAAACAAGCACTAATGTTTCTGAAGTAACAATACCTATTTCAAGTTTTGAGAAAGAGGCAGATTTGGAGTTTAGAATAAGTTTTAAGTGGTCATCTCTCACAACTTCTCAAAGCGGAGGAAAAAAGTGAGGTAAATTTTATGGTTGAAAAGGTCATGGCTGATAAACAAAATCAAGAGAAGAAACAAAGTTTAACCCCCGAGGTTGAGAGTGTAAGTAACTACCTTACAGAGATGAAGGAACTTCCTCCATCTTTCAGTGAGGCAGGTCAACTTGAGAAGGAAAAAAAGGTAACTAAAGTTCGTGTATCTCAAGCCAGTAAGCCCCAGGAGACCACAGAAAAAACGTTTCAAAAGGCTGTTCAGGTACCAACGGCAAGGAAAAAAGAGGAAGTAGAAACAAAGGAAGAAATTATTCAGGAATCTAGTGAGGAGGAAGTAAGGAAAAGTAGACTTCCCATATCTGGAAAAGACATTATTTTGGGAATGGTGAATTTAATTTCTTTAATTCTTTTAGTAATTATTTTATTTAAACTGCCCTTGTTAGCAGATGAACTGAAGAAATTAAGAGTTGAGTTTTATCTAAATCAGTCAAATGTTACTTATGAGTTTGCAGACGTTGAAGAAAGTAAAGCCAAAAAAGAAGAACTGGAGTCTCTTTTCGTTGATGAAAGCGGAGTAATTGCATTTGTGAACGATATTGAAAAATTGAAGGGTGAAAATTTACCAATTCAAAAGGTGGAGTTTGCGAACCAAAAGGTTATAAAAGATAGAACCGGAAATTTTGGTGTGCCAATTGTTATAGAACTTGTCGGAAATTGGGATGCGATTAGTCAAACTCTTCAGAGAATTGATAAGTTGCCGTATCTAACACGTGCCGCAAATGTAGACATAGTACGATCAGAGGAAGAGGAAGGTGTGATAGTATTTAAGTACGGAGTGTTTTTATATGTTAACCCAAGTCTTGGAGAAAGTCGATAAATTTTATATTGTTTTAGTAGTAACTCTATTCTTATTGGCGGCTGTTGAGATATTTGCATTTAGGGGGGTATTCGGCGCATACCTTACAGCTTACGAGTTTGATCAAGAAGATTTGGGGAACGAAGTAAGAGTAGATAGGGAAGTTTTACAAGAGGCACATTCATGGGCGTTCAATAAACAAACACAACCATTGGAGATAAGATAGTTAAAATTATATGTTAACTAAAGTAAAAAGTGGATTTACACTTATCGAAATTCTTGTAGCTGTAGCTATTGTAGGAATTCTTTCAACAATAATGATCGTATCGGTAAATCCCGGGCGGCAGCTGGCTAAGGCTCGCGATACTGAAAGGCAAACCCACTTAGTGGGAATCCTTTCGGCAATTTTACAGTATTCTCAAGAGCATAGCGGAGATCTGCCTGACACGGATGGAGATCCGGCTACGAGTAATTTTCCAACAACGGCTACTTGTATTGGAACGGATGTAAGTTGTTTTGATTTAGCCGGAGCAGGAGAAACCGGGGAGACAATTGTCCCGGTATTTATGGTTGCAATGCCGGAAGATCCGAAATATGCTGACCCAACCGATCCTCAATCAGATACTGGTTACACTATTTATGTTGATGTAAATGGCCGTCTTCACACCTCAGCCGTAGGTGAAATCACGAATCCTATCACTGTTGACCGCTAGTCAAACTTCTATAAGACTATACATCTCTCGATCTCTAAAAGTATTAAATTATCTGATAAATTTGATATTATCAGAAAAATTTCATATCCTATAAATGTACCGAAATTAGTAAAACTTTCCCAGAGGAAAAATAGTGTTATTTATTCTAAAAAACTGAATATTAAATTATGAATTTTGATAACCTTTTTAAAGATTTAATTACTTCATACAAACCTTCCACGACTGTTTCTTTGACGGGTAGTCAAGGCCTTAATTTAGCGTCGATAATTTCAGTTGGACAGGGTAAATCAAATGTGACTTTGGATATTACTGATAAATTTAGAGAAAGATTTGAAAAAGTTAGAGAAAAAAAATTAGAGCAAGTAAGTTCAGGAGTTCCTATCTACGGAACAACAACAAGTTATGGTGGTAGAGCAAGCGTCATTTTGAATAAAGGAAATGAGGAAAAAAGAAACGAAAATGCTGCTAAGTTATCACAATCTATAGTCCACGTTGATGTTTCTACAGGTCCGGCGATTCCAAAAGAGATTGTTAGAGCGGCAATGCTAATTAGAATAAATATGTTAATGCCAGGTTTGAGTGGAATTCGCATAAAGGTTTTAGAGGTTATCAAAGAGCTACTAAATAAAAACATAACTCCAATTGTTGGACAATATGGTTCAGTTGGTGCGTCAGGTGATCTTGCTCAAAATGGGCGTATCGTAAGCTGTCTTTTACAATTACCTTCTGTCATGGGGGTAGATAAAAAAGGGAAAATTTCGAAAGCACAAATACTTCTAAAAAAGAACGGGGTTTTACCTATTATTCTTGAACCGAAAGAAGGTTTGGCACTTGTAAATGGAGATAACTTTTCAAGTGCTGCAGCTACTTTCATATCCTACGAAACTCTCCAACTAATGCTTCTAAATTTGTACTGTAACGCTTTGACAATACAAGCATTGCAGGGAAGCATGAGAAACTTTCATTCAATTCTTTCAAAGGTAAGACCTCACAAAGGACAAGAGTTTACTTCTAACTTGTTACGAAACTTACTACAAGGTAGCAAACTTGCACGTCAGGATCTTAAGGAACCGGGTATTAGAGGCGAAGATGAGTTAATACAAGACCCTTACAGCATTCGTTGTTTACCTCAGTACTTTGGACCTGATTGGGAAAATCTCGCATCAATTTGGGAAACAATAACTATAAATGTAAATAGTGTCTCGGACAATCCAATTTGGACAACACCTGAGTATATCGAAAAAGGGGAAGAACCTTATAAATGGGTTAGCGGTGGAAACTTTCTTGCGATGCATATGGCCGATTCAATAGATCGCTTAAGAAAGATATTAATTCATATAATAAAACTGAATGACCGACACTTAGCCAGACTTGTTCATCCTAAATTCAGTAATGGACTTCCTGCTAATCTTTCCGACAAAAAGGCTATTAGTCAAACAACCTTTAAAGGACTTCAGACACAAATGGGAATGTATGACGTATACTCATCTTTATTAGTTAGTCCTGCAAGTACTGCATTTGGGATTCATGAAGAGTTCAACCAAGATGTTACATCTCATGCATTTTCTTCAGCAATTCTTTCTTGGGAATTGTTGCGCATAGCCCGTTATGCAATATCAACGAATCTTATTGCATCCTGCCAGGCAATAGATTTACGAGGCGGACCTAAATTATTATCATCTACTACTAAGCCTTTATATGAGTGGGTACGAGACTACGTTCCCTTTATAAAGAAAGAACAACCCTTGGGACACTATGTTGAAATACTATCAGATAATATGCTAAAGGATAATGTAGTGAAGTCAGTTTTGGCACACTTGGAATTATGATCTCCATACTTAGTAGATATCTCAAGTTGAAGTCAAGCGGTTACTATTATTCTCAAAACTACAAGAATTATAGAAAAAAATCTCATAGCAAAACTTTAAATCTATTCTACAAGGCTGCCAAAGAAATTCCTGCTTATAAAGATTTTCTTAAAAAAAATAAAATAAAATACGAAAATATCAAAAGCATTGAAGATTTTAAGAGAATTCCCGTAACCACAAAAGAAAATTACATTCAAGAATACGATTTAAAACAAAGATGCTGGAATGGTGAGATTACCAAAATCCACACCTTTGCTGCCAGCTCTGGATCAACTGGAGACCCACTTTTTTGGCCTCGAGATGTAGTTGAAGAGGTAGAGGGTGCGCAAATTCACGAACTTTTATTCGATAAAGTTTATCAAGTACGAAAGTATAAGACATTATTCATAAATTCGTTTGGATTAGGAAATTGGATTGCAGGTATTTACACGGAAATGTGTCTTTATTTGATGCGTTTACATGGATTGCCTTTTACACTAGCTTCTCCTGGTTACAATCAAGAAGAAACGTTTAAAGTTATAAAAGGATTTTCTCATTATTTTGATCAAACTATCATTGCTTGTCACCCTCCTATACTTAAGATGATGGTTGAGAATGGTAAAAATGAAGCAATAAACTGGGAAAAACTAAATATTAAATTTTTAGGTGCAGGGGAGGGTTTTTCTGAAAATTGGAGAGACTATTTACTTTCACTCGTTGGTCAACACGATAAATTCCGAACTATCATTAATATTTACGGTTCAGCAGACGCTGGACTTATGGGTTTTGAGACACCTTTAAGTATTGCACTTCATAGAGAAACGGCCGGGAATCACCTACTAAATAGAATACTTTTTAAGAGTGAGCGTAACCCTTATTTATATCAGTTTGATCCATTAAAGAAATACATAGAGTCAGTTGATGATGAAATTGTATTGACTATGAATTCAGCCATGCCTCTTCTTCGATATAACATACATGATAATGGATCTACACTAGAAAGTGCTTTCTTACTTGATACAGTCAATGAACGTTCACCGTTATTTCTCAAAACTTTGAAAGTTCTTAATATCCAACCAAAAGATTGGCAGTTTCCTTTCGTGTATATTTTTGGCAGAGGGCAATACATGACATCATTTTATGGAGTAAATATTTATCCTGAAAATATCAAGGCAGTCTTGGAGCATACGTCACTTCAGTCTTCAGTAACTGGAAGATTTGTAGTTTCTAAGGATGCAGATAGCTCTCAAGATCCTTATATGATTCTTCGAATAGAACTCAAGCCGGATGTGAGGATAAGTAAAAATCTTATGAACAAAACAAGAAGACTTTTTGTAAAAATATTAAAAGATATTAACAGCGAATATAATCAGGTAGAAGATAAATTTAAGGAAAAGATGCATCCGAAAATTATTCTTCACAAGTATAATGATCCTGTGCTGTTTCCTGAAGGAAAAATTAAAAAGATGGGGTAGATGGGGGTGATTCCATTCATGAAGTTAAGTAAAAAGATATTACATATGATCGAAACCGAGCTAGTAGAGAATGAGGGTTTTGATCCGGAAATTGCTCGGTTGTCTAAAGAAGGTAAAGACTTATCAAAATTAAATAGTTTGGAAAAAGACCGTTGGATTGAGAAAACATTATTTTTGTTACCTACAACCAGGAATAGATTGCTTATAACCTCACAAGAACAAAAGAAACTAAGAAAAAAAATAGTAACGGTTTTTGGATTAAGTGTAGGAAGTCATGCAGCCAGCGCTTGGATTATGGAATCTAGGGCTAACACGATAAAGATATCTGATCCAGATATTGTTTCACCTACGAATTTGAATCGCTTAGATTTAGGATGGGGATACGTAGGTCTTAGTAAAGTTGAGATTGTTAAGAATCGACTCAAAGAGATTAATCCAAACTGTCGTGTTGTAAGTTCCCAGGAAACAAGTTTGGAAAATATGAAAAGTTTGATTTTAAGTAAACCTAAATCTGACTTAATTGTTGACCAAATAGACGATATTCAAGGTAAAGTTTGGATAAGAAATATCGCAAAGAAAAATAAAATTCCTGTTATAATGGCGACCGACGTAGGTGATAACGTTTTTTTGGATGTCGAAAGATACGATAATGATTTTAGTGTATTGCCTTTCAACGGAAGAGTAAAAGGAATTGAAAGTATAGATTTTTCAAATTTAACCAGAGAAGAAAAAGTAAAATTAGTGATACAAATTGTTGGAGTTGAACATAATTCAGAACGTATGCTTCGATCCCTAGCTTCTATTGGCAAGTCCATAAAAACATGGCCACAATTGGGTACGACAGCTGTTATCGCAGGCGGTTTAGTTGCTAAAACGATAAGAAAAATCCTTTTAGGAGAGAAAATAGAAAGTAAACGTTATTATTTTTCAATAGAAGAGTTATTGGTCGCAGATTATAACAGTAAGAAAAGAATAAAACTGAGAGAGGAGTTATCTAAAGAGATCACCAAAAATATACCTCATGCTTTATGAAATTTACTAAGGATTTAATAGATTAGAAAGCTAATGCAAGGTTTTTACTCTTGGCGTAACGAATTGGATTAACATATAATCAAAATATGCCCATTCCTTCTTTGGAACTACTAGTTGCCTTAATAGCTTCCGTAGTCAATCTCGTTCTTGCTGTTTTTATATATCTTAATAATTCAAGAAGTGCTACAAATAAATTCTTTTCTCTACTTGCAATTTCAATTGCAAGCTACTTATTTACCAACTACTTATCATTACATCAGGATTCTGAGTCCATTACTTTGCTTTGGGTAAGGGCTGTAATGTCGATAGCTCCATTTACAAATCTTTTTTTTCTTCTTCTGGCCTCAAGTTACCCAAATGAAACTTTACAGATGAAAAAGAGAACATTGTGGTTGGTTATTATCACTACAATCTTCCTTTCAATTATTGCTCAGACGAAACTAATTTTTGTCAAAGCAGAACTAGGACCTCAGGGTGTACAGCCAACCCCGGGTCCCTTAATACCGCTTTTTCTAATTCATACTTTTGCATTTTTAGGGGGAGGGTTTTTTGTGCTTTTAAGGAAATTCAAAAGGTTCACTGGGACCGAGAGAAGACAAATCAAAATACTTTTATTGGGTGCCGTATTAATGTTCTCTCTCATTCTAATTTCCAATCTTCTCCTGGTAGTTTTATTTAATGTCTCTACGTTTGTAGGCTTTTTGCCGATATATACGCTAGTATTTACAGGTTTTGTGAGTTATGCAATTGTGAAACATAGTCTTTTTGATTTAAGAGTCCTTGCAACTCAAGCATTCTCAATAGTCTTATTAATAATTCTTTTCTCGAAAATATTTATTGCGGGAAGTACAGGAGAGGCAATTGTTGACTCATTAGTCTTTGTTGCTGGAGGCTTCTTCAGTGTATTACTTATTCGTAGTGTAATTCGGGAAGTTGAGCAAAGGGAAAAGCTAGAAGAGCTTACTGAAAAACTTAAGGCACTGGACAAACAGAAAGATGTGTTTATTTCAATGGCGGCGCATGAACTCCGGGCTCCAATGACTGCGATAAAAGGATATGTCTCGATGGTTTTGGAGGGGGACACCGGAGACATTCCCGAAAAAGCGAGAGGGTTTTTGGCAGACGCAAATAACATAAATGATCGGTTAATCCGGCTTGTTAATAACATGCTTAATGTTTCAAGAATTGAGGAAGGGAGAATGGTCTATCAAGTCGAAGAGGAAAACCTTTCCAATCCAGTTCGAGCGGTATATAGCCAATTTACTCCTGAAGCCGAGAGAAAAGGTTTAAAGTATACTTTGGATATTCCAAATGCGATCAAAGATAGGGTGAGTGTTGATCCTGATAGAATTCAGGAGGTAATAGGAAATCTT
>MGHC01000004.1:5292-23261 GCA_001793015.1 Candidatus Woesebacteria bacterium RIFCSPLOWO2_01_FULL_39_10 | reverse complement strand
CGGTTAAGTATACAGACACTGGATTTGTAAAAGTAAGGTTGTCACAGCCTGATCAAAAAACCGTTCGGTGCGAAGTAATAGATTCAGGGTCCGGCATTGAGGAAGATGAGCAAAAGAAACTGTTTCAGAAATTCCATAGAGTTGAGACGAATGTTGGTAAAACTACAGGAACAGGTCTTGGACTCTATATTTCTAAGTTATTGGTTGAGAAATTTGGCGGGAAGATGGGTATAGTCTCAAAGATAGGAAAAGGCAGTACATTTTGGTTTGAACTTCCTTTAGCCGATCCAAAATCAAGTGAGGAAGTGGCTTCCTAAATGATTATCCTCTCGAACGAGTAATAACAAAGACAAGTCCAATTATTGCAACTAATGCAATTAGCGCTGCAATTCCCGCGCGTCTTAATGCCAACAGCAATTTCTGTCTTGTTGTTAGTTCCTGACCTTCTTCCTTTACTTCTTCCTCGGGTGAAGGAGTTGGGGTCGGTGTCGGCGGTTGTCCAAAAAACGATTCAAGTGATTCAACAGACCCGCGCATAACTACTGGACTTTGTGGGCTTCGAACGTCTTTAGATTTTTCAGTTGTAACAAAAAGAGCAGAAAACGGTTTTTGTGTTCTAAATTCTCCTTTACCGAGTCCCAGAACACCAAGTTTTACGGGTTTACTTCCATCAACCGGAGTTGTCCACAACATATAATTGAAAACATTGTCATCAACCGGATAAATTAGGTCTCTGCAAGTAAAAACGACTCGAAACTCTTGGTTTTGCATCCGCACCGAGGCTACCCAACAACGATATCTTTCATCTGTTGTACTTAGCATTTCAATAGTGCCCTCGGATGCGAAAGCTTCTTTTGTAAAAAAGAAAAAGATTCCGGTAACAATTATTGTGGCTAGAAAAAGTTGTAATCGTTTCATGCCTATTTAATGTTTATTGTATAGTACTAACTAATCACTCCACAAGTATCTAGCTTTACGGATTTACCCACAGGACTTTTACATGAAGGTAGATAAGTCTAAAAGCGGTATTTGAAAATAAGTATACATTTACGTATATTTAAGGTAGGATAATTTGCGATGACCGACCAAATCCAGCAGCCACAAGTACCTAATCAAACTTCTCAAAAAGCAATACTTATTGTGGAAGATGATCCCGTACTTCTAAAAATGTACTCGGAGAAATTTTCATTCGAAGGGTTTAAAGTACTGAACGCTCGTGACGGGGAGGAAGCCTTGAAAGTGTCCATGGGTGATAATGTTGACATAATCCTTCTGGATATAATGCTTCCAAGGATGTCTGGAACTGATTTTTTAGCAATTTTACGGCAAAACCCGAAAGGAAAAAGTATTCCTGTTGTCGCATTAACAAATCTTACTGCAGATGAAGAAAGGCAAAAGGCAATAAAACTGGGGGTTGAAGAGTATTTGGTAAAGGCTATGCAAACTCCTGAGAAGGTTGTCGAGATAGTGAAAAAATACCTCAAATCATGAGCTATAAAGATGTTGTTTGTATTCTGCCAGAGTTCTTCTTGTAGAAAATTGTTGCGAAAGGGTAATCGAAGCTCTCATACGCTTTATCCACTCAGTTGGCAATCCTTCCTCATTTCTTTTGTAATACAGAGGTATAATCTCATTTTCGAGGTTAGAATAAACGCTTTCGGCAACGTTCGTGGGATCAAGCGTAAAGCCAATTTTCTCCCAGTCAACTTCGTATGTCCACCCATCCAGTACTGTACAATTCAGAACTCCGTTTGAAATAGCTTTCATTCCGGATGTTCCGCATGCTTCAAGATTTCCCTTTGGAGTATTTAACCAAACGTCGCTGCCTGATGTCAGGTGGTTTGCCAAAGAGATATTGTAATTTGGAACAAATATAGCGTAGCCCGAGAGCTCTCGGGAAAAGATTTTAATTATTTCTTCAATTATTGATATTGCGTGTGGGTCGCCGGAGTGAGAATTTCCTGCAAACAGGAGTTGAACCGGGCGTTCATTGTTTGAAAGAATATTTTTTAGTCGTTTAAGATCCGTAAGTAGGATTTTGGGCTGTTTATATTCGGCAAGCCTGCGAGCCCAGGCGACAACCAGTCTTTCCGGATCGTACCCGAATCCAGTTCTTTTGATTACAGTTTCCATAAGTTCTCGCTTTTTAAACTTATGGAGTTCCCAGATATCGTTATCACTTAATTCGGATTTTCTGAAGTCGCTATCCTGCCAGCGTGGCATATATACTCCGTTTGTTGAGTAAACCCATTCGTAATTAGGCCACTCGCTTTTAGCGTACTCGGCATGAACTTTACTTACAGCTGATCTTTTACAGGAAATATTTAATGCAAAAAGAGTTGTATTAAAATTCCCATCGCTTGCTAAACCGCCTTCAATTAAGTTACTAGTATCAACACCAATTTCTTTTGCAAATGGTAATGCCCATTTTTCAATAGATTCTTTGGGATAAACTAAGTTTCCTGCAGAGACAAGTGTATGATTGGTATAAATAATTTTATTTTTGGCATCAATCCAAGCTTCTTGAAAAGTTTTCTTTTCAGTCAACATCGCATTTTTTACAACTTCCCAAATTAAAAATTCTGGGCGGCCTTCGTTAATGTGGAAAAGTCGCGGAGTAATTCCAAGTTGAGTAAGTAGTCTTATACCTCCAACCCCTAGAAGTATCTGCTGTCGTATTTGGCTATCTGTATCACCGCGGTAAAGTGCATCCATATCAGATATCCACTCAGGCGGATTTCCGTCAACGTCAGTTGAGAGGAAAAAAAGGATAGTATTGTCCGAAAGGCGTATGTGGTACGACTTTACAACTACTTTTGTGGTCTCAAATTCCAAAGTAATTGTTACTTGTTTTCCTTGATGTGTTGTGGGGCGCAAAAATGAAGTATCATGATCAAATTCAGAATCTTTCTGTTCTTCACGACCAAGGCCAGTAATATGTTGTAGAAATTCCTTTCCTTTGTATAATATTCCAACTCCAACCATTGGGTAGTGTTCTAAGGCCGCCTCGTTCATGATATCGGCAGCTAAAACCCCCAACCCCCCGGAATAAGTGGGAAGCTCATTATCAATTGCAAATTCGGCGCAAAAGTAAGCTACAGGATCTTTGACTCCGGGCAGTTTCATTAAATACAGTGTGACAAAATTTTTGTGAAATTGCTACATTTACAGTTTAAGCGGTTGAGGTAGTTTACTTGATATGAGAAAATGAACATATGGGTTTAGGTGTTGAGAAACTTATTCCTAGAGAAATACTTGATTTTTTTCGCTATAGTGCAATTACTGGATTTGCAGCGACAGTTGCAATTCTTATTAACTTCAATCACGATATTTTGAAAAAAATTTTTGGGGAAAATGTTAGTACCTTTTGGTGGATTTTTTTACTAATTTCTCTGATGGTCCTTTTTCTTGCGTTATTTATGTTCACGGTTCTTTTTGAGGGATCAAATTTTGATGTATATAGGTATATTATTCTTAAGCTTTTAGGAAGGGGATAGGCGATAGAATCATTAACTGATTTCATACTTACCGATCTTTATAGAATTCTTAAACTCGCAGCGATTTCAGGTTTTTTTGTGGCCTGGACGTTTATAGTAGGTTTAGCCTATAAAAAATTTAACTTTATCTTGGGTCCGGAAAGATCGAAAGAGTACAGAATTTATTTTTTCCTTGCAAACATCCCAATTCTTTTTATTGTTTTATTTATATATTTATTGTTATTTTAAGGTTCGGCGGTGGACAAAGCTTCAGCTATCCCTCTTGCAAAACCAGAAACGAATTCACCTATGCCCTTTCCACTAATTTCACCTGCCTCTCCTGGTAAAGAAGACCAGTCTACTTCAGATAAAGTTTCTTGTAGCCGATCAAGTTCCTTGGTTTCTTCGCAAGGGATTTCAAAAGTAGCTCCTGGGTTTGCGGGGTCCTGTATGGTAATAGATTTTGCATCAGCTAAGGAGGTGTAGTTGGAGATATTGACCATTAGTTCACTTACTCGTGGGGCAGATTCCAATTCCCATACTCTAAAGGCTGTGAGAGGTAAAGCAACGACCGCCTCTCCTAATGCGTCATTTTCTATATAAAATTTTCTCAGACATCCTGCACTTGTAATTACTCCCGGAGGATAATCCTTACCCCAAACAAGAGCAATATAGGAGACTTGCGGTTCTCCTTCTTCTGCCGGCCAAGGAAATTGCCAGAGACTTGTTATATTAGCCTTAGGTAAAGTGAGTTCTTGTCCGCCAAGAGCTTGCTCAAGAAGTCTTTGATTCTGTTGATCTATTTCTAAAAAGTTAGGAGTTGGAGTAAATTCTGGAATAGGTGTTTCTGTCGGTGGCGGAGCAGTATGTGAAGAAGGAATAGGTGTGGTGTAGGCTTGAGTTTCGGTAGTACTGGGTCTAACTGTTCCACAAGCGGCAGAAAAAGCTAAACCTGCATTAGCAGCAAGCAATCCGAATTTTACACTCGGATGTAATCGATCTTTTATCACTGTGAGAATATATTTTAGCAGTTAATATCAAGTCTGGCTCTCAATAATATGAAGATGCGGTTCTATTCCATTTCTAACCTTTTCTGGATGTTCGATTTCTCCTACCTCTTTTACGATCTTTTCCATACTTTCAAGTAAAGATTCTTTGGTAGGATCAATAGTTACGTCAGGGTTTTTGGGAGGTTCGTATGGCATGTCTTTGCCAACTTTTCCACCTTTAATATAAATCCAGTAGGGTTTGCAAATTTTATGAATTTTTTTACGAGTCGAAGCGAATGGTGCAATAACAGATACTATCACGTTATAGCCTTGTGATTTTAAAATTTTCGCAAGCCGGGCAACTCTTAAGTTATGCACTTCGCGATCTTTTTTACTAAACCCTAATCCGTAGGATATCGATTGCCGCATCTCGTCTCCGTCAAGAATAATTGCATTCAAGCGTTCTTCCAGTAAATACGCAAGAGCTGTTTTTCCGGAACCCACGTTTCCTGTCAACCAAATTACCCTCTTTTTGCTGTTGCGAATTCTTGTCGCCGATATTTCTTCTGTCTGTTTATCAAGTCTGACGCGTCTTATTTTGTAGCCGACTTTTCTTCCATAGCAAACCTCGGCAATGTCGGGAATTACTATTATTTCAACCTCGTCTCCATACACTTTTTTAATCATTTCAGCCCTCTCTTTAACTGTATAGGGATTTTCTTCAGAAATCGGTGTATTACGAAGCGCGATTACAACCTTTTTTCCCTCTTTTAAAACTTTGTCTATAAGTGCCTTATGACCTTTGTGAAAGGGTTGATATCTGCCAATAAAAAGAGATTTCATATAGCTTATGTGTAACACAAATGATGATTTATTTCTATAATTCGCGAACACTATCGAATCTGATACAAGAGGTGAAGCGAACATGACGAAACAAACTTGTTGAGTCCGAAGGGCGAAAATACCGAGGACTTTTAGCCTCGGTAGTTTATGCAACAGGTTTGTGATAATCTGATACTGATGCTTGCGAAAATTGCTTCAGGAGCGACTGTTGGGCTAAATGCAACACTTATTGAAGTTGAAGTTGATATTCCGGATGAGGGGTTACCTTCGTTTACGATAGTTGGACTTCCAGATAAAGCAGTTGAGGAGGCTAAAGAGCGAGTCCGTTCTGCAATAAAAAACACAGGAGCAGATTTTCCATCTACAAGAATTACCGTTAATTTAGCACCAGCCGATTTACCAAAAGTTGGGCCTTCCTATGATCTGCCTATAGCTTTGGGAATTTTGATTGCCTCAGGTCAAATTAAACCAGAAGTTTCCGACTCACTTTTTTTTGGTGAACTTTCACTTGATGGGAGTTTGAGACACACTAATGGGATTCTTCCGATGACCTATCTTGCAAGGGAGAAAGGCTTTCAAAAAGTAATTGTACCAAAACTAAATGAGAAAGAAGCAGCTGTTGTTCCTGGAGTAAAAGTGTATCCGATTGAAAATCTTCTTGAGCTGGTTAGGTTTTTTATGGGTACTATAGAAATTACACCTTCAAAAAAAATTTCATTTCGGACTTTATTGACACAATCTGAGGCTGAATTTGATTTTTCTGAAGTTATTGGCCAGGAACACGCTAAACGTGCACTTGAAATTGCTGCTTCAGGAAATCACAATATTTTTCTCAAAGGGACTCCAGGTAGCGGAAAGACAATGCTAGCGAGGGCACTACCCGGAATTTTGCCGCGTTTAACTGAAGACGAAGCTCTCGAAGTCACAAAAATATATTCTATAACTGGAAACCTTTTATCAGGACAGGCTGTAGTTACAACACGGCCATTTAGAAGTCCGCATCACACAACAAGTAGAATTGGCCTTATTGGAGGGGGAAGTAATCCCTCTCCAGGAGAAATTTCACTAGCACACCGAGGGGTTTTGTTTTTGGATGAATTTCCTGAGTTTCCAAGGCACGTATTAGAATCCTTAAGACAACCTATTGAAGATGGGGTCGTATCCATATCTCGTGCAAAAGGCTCTGTTACTTATCCTGCCTCATTTCTTCTTGTTAGCGCTTCAAACCCGTGCCCTTGCGGATATTTTGGGGACGCGAAACGAGCCTGTAAATGTTTTCCTGGGCAAATTCAAAGATATCAAAAAAGAGTTTCAGGTCCAATCATGGATAGAATTGACCTTCATGTTGATGTTCCTTCAGTTGAAACACAGAAATTGGTAGAAGAGAAAAAGGGGAAAGTCGAAACATCACATGAAGTACAAAAACGTGTACAAAAAGCGCGGGATTTACAAACAAAACGTTTCAAAAAGACCAAATTAAAATCCAATAGTGAAATGAGTACAAGAGACGTAAAATCCTTCTGTCCCCTATCCCCAGAATGTCGCACAATGCTTTTAAGTGCAGCTTCTTCAATGAACCTTACAGCCCGTTCTTATTTTAAAGTTATTAAAGTTGCTCGTACAGTTGCCGACTTGGATGCATCAAAAGAAATTTCCGTTAACCACATAGCAGAAGCACTCCAATACAGGCCACAGGAAGACGATTATTAATACTGAATGTAGGTATTGTCTGAGGCCATAAGCTTTCAGCCTATAGTGTAAATTGGATAATTTTATTGTATACTTCTATAAGTAGTTTTTTAATTCTATGACTAAATTAAACGAAAAGACGATTGAAATTGAATATCGTAGTATCTTTGATGAAGATACATACAGTAGGCTCAAGGTCTTTTTGGACGCAAAGGCTAAAAATCTTGGCGAAGATGATAAAGATGTATTTTTCTTTATTTTTCCCGACAAGCTTTTAAAAGTTGTAGATAATATGTCCAAAAAGACTGCCAAGATAGTTTTAAAACTAAATAAAATCGGCAGAGGTAATGATTTTGAAGAAATAGAAATACCAATCCAACAGGAGGACGTTAAGAAAGCAATACGAGTTTTTACTGTGCTTGGTTTTATTGAATTACAAAATTCATTTCAAAAAAGACAGAATTATTTATATAAAGGTGTTGAATTAGCCCTCAAATATAGTGACACATGGGGGTTTCATCTCGAGCTTGAAATAATGGTTGGCGATAAGAAAGAAGTAACTGAGGCAAAAGAAAAAATAAGTGATGTAGCCAATGAGTTACAAATTTCTTTAATGACAGAAACCGAACTTGTAGAGTTCACCAGAAAAATTGATGAGGGATATAAAATTGGAAAATATGCAAAAAAGTGAGAGCCTTGTAAAACTGGCAGAATTAAAAGCCCTTCCACTTCATCAATATATGGATAAGGAAACCCTCGTTTGGATTAAAGAGAATAATCCTTTTAAAGACACTAGTGATACTTTAAACGGCTATCATAAAGTTTTCGATCATACTATTAACGAAAGGATAATAAATTATATTCCCAAAAAAGAATGGTTCTTAAGCCCACACGCAGACACTATTCACGGATATAGACATATATTGCGCGTCACGATTCACAGTTTAAATTTAGGTTCTTCGTTTGGCGATGAAGTTCAAGCCGTAGCGGGTATCGCAGCCATGGTACACGACCTTAGACGTAAAGATGATAAAGGAGATCAAGAACATGGTAAACGTGCTGCAATCTGGTTTAGAAATCACGTTGGCGAAATTGAGCAATGCTGTGGTATAACTCTAAGTGAACAATATATACAAGATATTTATTACACAATTCTTTATCACGAAATTCCTTACGAGATTTGTGAAAAAAGTGATAACTATAAAAAACATAAAACATCAGTAGATATTCTCAAGGCTGCAGACGCTCTTGATCGATATAGGCTTCCTAAATTGAAGTGGTGGATACAAGACAGTTTATTACGTTCAAAAACCTCTAAAAAACTGAAAAGATTTGCTTTTAATCTCGTAGCAACAAGTGAAGATTCTTATCTTTCTGGTTTAGACAGTATTTCAAGTGTTCTTAATTCACTAACAGCTTTATGCAACTAAACAATCACATACTTGATCAGTGGTCGGATGCACATGTCTACTACGACTTGTATTTGCAAGAACCGAAGAGAACTAAGGTAAAAACAATTCTTGAAGAATATAAGTGGAGAAAAAGAATGATTTCTGAAAGTCCTAATGGAGAGCTTATTCTAAACAATTCATTTTTCTCCGATATAAGAAATTCAAAAAAAATCTTTCTAGCGCATACAACAGGTAACTTTCAGGAAATAACTGAGGACGGAATATTATATCCGAGTGGAGGTTGTTTGGTTGGAAGCATTTACTGTACACCTTTAATACAAGTTGACAAAAGATTCAGAATGCACAATCTCGGAAAATATATTTTAGAGTATGAAGCCCCCCGTTCAATAAAAGCAAGACATGGAGATCCATCTTTGCTAGAAACTCTAATAATTGAGGTGAAGCTACCTAAAGGTATCAGAAATCAACTTATTGGTTTAGATTATCTCAGATTAGGCAATATCCATCTGAACATCTTTCAGGATTTAGAATATCTCCTTTCCTCCAGGGAAAGATTCAAACTTAAGAATAGTTTGGTATCGCGTATACGCCATTCCCTTGAGTATATTTGTCTTTGCTGTAAGGGTGCTACAAATTCAGATACATTTTTCAAGTTGTTATCAAAAACAATAAATGATCTGCCGATATTAGGATATATATATTTTGAGGCAGTTTCGGAGTACTTAATGCTTTTTCAGAAAAATGAAATAACCGAAACTTATAAAGAAAAGGGTGAATTTTTTAACCCTTTTTATAAGGATATGGTTTTTAATTTATATCCGAAATTGCTTCGAAACTTTAGCCTAAGTGATTTTAACCCTAAATTTGAAGATATAGTTCAATATTTGAAAACGAATAATCAGTTGAATTACTTTGATTTGAAACATATGTCTTCCTATCTTAAAGACAGAATAATATTTTTAACAAACGCAAGATTGCTTACTAAAGAAGGAGCTACTGCTGATTGGTGTAAAATTGAGTGGGATTACGATTCTTTACTGCATTATGCAGCACCACTTTTGGGGCATCTCTTACACAGAGAACTAAGGTCATTTGGAAGATATCCCGATTTTTATTTTTACTTTGATCAATATAAAGCTTTACAAGCATGGAATTATTGGAACCACGCAGAAGTTGCAATTCCTTTTAATGGCATTATTCCCAAAGGAGAAGTGGGTATTAATCCTGCTTTTACCGATTTGGACTATAAAGTTTATAGAACAAGTATTACGACAGAAAAAGATATTGATTTTCTTATACCCGTAGAAGAACTTGATGTTCGAATAGTTCCAAAATTGATAGAATTGAAACGTACTTTCATGCGGAATAAAAGTTGGAATGAGGAATGAGTATTATGATAATTACTTTAGAAGATACTATTAAAAACGCTGTTAAGGAAACATTTATAAAGCTATATAAGAATAGATTTGTACCCACAGATCCAGAACTCTGGAAAGAGGAATCTGCTACCATAGTGGTAACAAATACAAAGAAAGAAGAAATAGATATAAAAATATTAGAAAAAAAACTTTCTACGAAGTATAACTTCCAGAAACACTTTCCATTCATTGATAAAAAAATCGTTCAGGTTGAACTTGACTACTGGGCAACAGAATTTATTAACGCTCCACGTTTAGATCAAGTTCGGGAATATTTAAAAAACAATTTGCAGAGTAAGAGAGCGATTATTAATCTTTGGAATGATGAATTCAGAGACCTAAACCTTTCGTGTCCTTGCGCAACATATTTATATTTTAGAAAAAAAGGTAAATTTTTAGAGATGCACTCGCATATGCGTGCAAACAATACTTCATTTTTGTTATTTATGGATATGTATCTTCTTTCTGGTATACATAAATACCTGGCTGAAAGCTTAAATCTAGTTAGGGGTTCTTATATACATTTTGTTGATTCGCTTCACTTTTATAGAAAAGAGTTAAAGTCGGTAAGAAAACAATATACTTTCATGAATTATTCAAATGAGTGGAAAAAATAATAAAAGCGACGGAAATATCGAGATTGAACTAAGAGGCTTATTAACAAAAACCAAGTATCTTCAGACTTCTAATTTGTTGAGAAAAGTTGCATCAAAAGTTTGGGAAGACAACAAGATTACTTACTTTTTTGTTCTGAAAGGCAATATCCTGAAAGTAACAAAGGAACTATCGAATAGAAATGCAAGGATTACACTAAAGGTTGGAGATGAAACTGAAAATGTTTTAGAAGAAATACATATTCCCATTCCTACGGATAAGGTTGAAAAAGCGGTTCGTGTTTTTCAATTACTTGGTTATTCAAATGTTAACCGCGTTGTTCAAAAAAGAACCAACTTTAAATATAAAAATGCAAATATATCTCTTAAATATACAAAAGACTGGGGATATCATTTTGAAATAGAAACTCTCATCTCAAATTCAAATGAGGCGCTAGCAAAAAAGAAAGAACTTCGTAAAATCTGCAGTAACATGGGTTTAAAACCTATGAATAAAGAAGAGATAAGATATAAGATTGATGAAATTAATAGAAAATATGGATTTATTTAAACAATGACAAAAGAACAGGGACAAGTCTGTTTTGTTGGAGGAATAAACGGGGCAGGAAAATCTACCTTTCTAACGGAAGTTGAAAAAAGAGACCCAGATATTGAAATATTTCACGCATCACCGCGGCTAATGGAACTTTTAGGACTAGTGAAAGATGACTATGATGGATTACGTGCCTTGCCAGATAGCGTAAAAGATGTCGCGTTTGATTCAATGATGAGGCAAGCCGTGGCGGATCATGGAGTCAAAACGCTTCTGATTGATGCGCATTATTTAAATTTAAGAAGGGGAAAGGTTACCGACGTTACAGGAAGCTGGCTAGAAATAATGAATGCTCTATTTTTGATAACAGCTGAGCCTAATAATGTTTTGACACGCATTAATAATGACCAGCTCCGAACAGGAAGAGATAGAGCTCTTTTTCCAGAAGCAAGTACAATTGAGCAGCAAAGCGATATTTTAACAGGTTATATTCAAGCTACAATGGATAAAGTTAAAGCTGTATCTGCAGAGTATAGTATTCCTCTTTTCGTAATAAATAACGAAGAAGGTTTGATAGTCCAAACTGTGCAAACGTTTCTTGACATCCACGCTCAACTCCAAAGGGGAAAACCTGATATTGAGGATTAAGTCTTTTAATATATTTTACAAAATTATTCAGAGAAAGTTATACAATTCTTCGAAGTGCACTTTCTTCAATGAACCTTACAGCCCGTTCTTATTTTAAAGTTATTAAAGTTGCTAGAACTATTGCTGATTTGGATGCATCAAAGGAAATTTCTGTTAATCACATAGCAGAAGCACTTCAATACCGTCCGAAAGATAGTGAATTTTAACGCCGAAGTCCTGCCTGTCCGCCTCTGGAGGAAGTTTATCGAAGGGCTGAGGCACTTCAATACAGGCCTCAGGGAGAAGATGTAATATAGCTTATGGGTAAAGATAATAGAATTAATATTCGAGTGAGGTTGGTGATAATTCATGACAGAAAAGTGCTGGTTCAATACAGACAAAAAGGTGATTTTTATCATTACATTGGTGGTCATTTGGAATACGGTGAAACAATAGAAACTGCTTGTAAAAGAGAAACCAAGGAAGAGTGTGGAGATAAAGCTGAATTTGATTTCCAGAAGGTTCTATACATCCGAGATTTTATTAAACCTGATGAGAACGAGCATAGCTTAGAATTATTCATTCTGGGTAGTATAAATAGAACAGAAAAACTTGATGGCTTGAAAGATCCGGAACACCCAGACGGTTCAGTCTGGTTAACCTGGCTTGATATTGATAATTTGCCAGATAATATATTACCAAAAACCCTGTCTCCAAAACTATTGAGAGATTTCAACAATAGATTTCCAAAAGTTGGAGAGTATATTGGTGAGATAGAATAAAGTATTATGAAAATTAGAAAAGGTGTTGTATTGGTTGTTAAAAATAAAAAGGGAGAATATCTTCTTCTCAGGCAGAGAAAATCTAAGTCTTACAGTTTTATATCTGGCGGATTGGAGTTTGGAGAAAGATATACCGACGCTGCAGTTCGGGAAGCTAGAGAGGAAGCAGGTTTAAAAATAAATCTTAAAAAACTAACTGAAACAGACCAGAAGATTAAATTTTCAGGTTCAAGAAAAGGACCAGCAGAGCAAAAAGTATTCGTTTATAGACCGGACGGTGCTGACGTAAACATAAAAGTGGACAATAATGAAATTTCTGGGTATGAATGGTGTTCGAAAGAAGAAGCTTTTAAGAAGCTTAAGAATAAACCTCCCTTAATATCCCTTATCCAAAAGGCTGACAATTATTAAAACTTATTCTTCTTTTGAACACTTCCTGGCCTAAAGTTAATTTTCAGTCTATTCTCAGCTTCAAGAGTATAATTCATATTAGCTCATCATGAGAATACTCGTTGTTGAAGACGAACACAAAATTGCTAATTCGATTAAAAAAGGTCTTGCGCAGGAAGGATTTGCGGTAGATGTAGCTTATGATGGGACAGAAGGATACGACCTTGCTTCAAGTGAAGAGTACGATGTCGTAATTTTAGATATCATGCTTCCGGGGATGGATGGAGTTACTATTTGTAAAAAACTTCGTCAGGAAAAAAATCACACACCAATTCTTATGCTTACTGCAAAAGGGCAGATTCAAGATAAAGTTCAAGGACTTAATTCGGGTGCTGATGATTATGTTGTAAAACCTTTCGCATTTGAAGAACTTTTGGCTAGAGTAAAAGCCCTTACCAGGAGACCTAAAAACGGGGGTAGCACAAAACTTTTAGTCAATGATTTAGAACTCGATAGTGTTTCTTACGAAGTAAAAAGGGGAGGTGTGCGAGTTACTCTTTCGCGAAAAGAATTTTCGCTTCTCGAATATCTTATGCGAAATCCCGGAAAAATAATTAATAAAGATCAAATTATTGCTCACGTTTGGGATTATGATAGCGATGTATTACCAAATACTGTTGAGGTATATATTGGATACTTGCGTCAGAAAATTGATCGCGGATTTCCAGGTAAAAAGCCTTTAATCCAAACTATTCGCGGTTTTGGCTACAAAGTAGAAAGTAATTAAATGAAGTTATTTGAATCTGCACGAATTCGTCTAACTGCCTGGTATCTACTTATTATTGCCTTAATTAATATAGGTTTCAGTACCATTTTATATCGGGAAGTGACATGGGAATTGGAAAGAGGATTTTTAAGAGCAGAGCAGCACTTAAGAATGCAGCCGGTTCTTTATCAACAAGTAAAGGAGCTTTTAAGAGGGGAACTAAACGAGGCCAAAGATATAGTACTTCTTCGACTTTTAATTTTAAATGGTTTTATACTAGGGATTGCGGGAGTGGCGGGATATTTTTTGGCAGGAAAGACACTTCATCCGATTGAATCGATGATCGATGAGCAAAAACGCTTTGTTGCAGATGCATCTCATGAACTTCGTACACCGCTTACTTCGATAAAATCAGAGATTGAGGTAACACTTCGTGATAAAAATCTAAATTTAAAAGACGCAAAAACACAACTTAAGAGCAACCTTCAGGAGGTTGATAAAATGAAAAGTTTCACTGATTACCTTTTGTCTTTAAGTCGTTATGAAGCATATGGGAGTGATATTCAGATGGAAGATGTGGATCTTGCTGAAGCGGCCCGACAAGCGGTTGAAAGAAATACTGCTCTTGCCAAAAAAGAAAAAATTAAGTTAAATCTGGAAACAGAAGATGTGAATATAAAAGGTAATCCACAAAGTTTAGTGGAACTAATTTCAATATTAATAAATAATGCAATCAAATATAGCCCTAAAGGGAAAAATGTTAATGTCAGTGTTAGTAAAGTTAAAAAGAATGCTGTAGTTGAAGTTATAGACCAAGGTGTTGGAATTGAGGAAAAAGATATTCCACATATCTTTGATCGTTTTTACAGAGCAGATTCATCCCGTTGTAAAAACGATGTTGATGGTTTTGGACTCGGACTTTCGATTGCGAAGTCGATAGTTGAAGTTCATAAAGGTGAGATAAAAGTCAAAAGCATTCTTGGTAAAGGATCTACTTTCATTATAAGTCTTCCCAGATAATTCGCTTAAGCCTTTTCTCAGAAAGGTTGTTTATATTACTTCATAAAGGGAGGCCTGCCACTCCGAAGCCCGAAGGTTATAAGGAAAGCCCTCCTTCGCCTAGGCTGCGGAAGGGTCGCCCGCGATTTAAAAAAATAGTCTAAGGAGGGCGAAGGGTGGTGATAAAAATGTTGAACAAAGTGAAAAAGAAAATTATACTACCGACAGTTCTTGCATTAAGCGTTTTAGTAATAGGAATTCTGGCGACAAACGTCTCTGCACAAGACTCTTCCAATTACCCGCCAATTGTTCAAAAAATTGCAGAGCGTTTCAACTTAAATGTAAGTGATGTCCAAGAGGTGTTTGACGAAGAACGTGACGAGAGACGTGCGGATATGTATGCACACTTTGCTGAAAGGTTGAATGACCTTATAGCTGAAGGAAAGTTAACGGAAGCGCAAAAGGAGGCGATTTTAGATAAGCATGAAGAGATGCAGGATAAGATGGAAGAATTAAAAGATTTATCGCATGATGAAAGAAAAGAAAAAATGCAAGCGCTTCATGAAGAGTTTAGAGTTTGGTTAGATGTACAAGGAATTGATTTAACTTTGGTAGGTCCTTTTGGACATGGTTTTACGCGTGGATTTCATAAAGGTTTTATGATGGGGATGAACTAATAGATTTTTGATTTCTATTCCAAAAGGGGGTGCCGTAAGGTGCCCTCTTTTGTTACTACGATGATTCGAATCAACGAAGTCAGGGACATGGTCCGTCTTGCTGTTTCCCACTACAACAATATTTAAAAGTGTCTCCATTTCTGTACTTATTCCAATAATTTTTTAACCACTGCTCATCGTAGGTTGCATAGGGACCTGCCGGGACATTGCAAGCACAGGGTATGTTGTCCAAAATATATCCATCGGGACATGTTCTTAAAACTTTATCACGACACTCTTGTGGAGAAATACTTTCTGATAAGTTATCGCAAACCTCCATCTTGCAATCATTGGGATCTCTTACCAAATTGCAGATTTTGTGTGCCATTAGGTAATTAGAAGAATTTCTATATTCAGAAATTGCTGCAAAATGGTAGCATTCCTCGGGTGCATTACGTAAAACACAATTTAGAACCTCTTTGTTTAAACCAAGGTCTCCAGCATGGACAATTATGTTAAATATTTTGTAAGAAATTACAGATACCAAGGTTATTAAAAAAATAATAGAAAGTAGTGGAAGAAATTTTATTCTCGCCAAACTTTTTCTTAGGAGTATCTTAATAAAAAACGTCAGAATAGCTGTGAAGATTATAAGGACTGTAAAGTAAAGAAGATGGCCTTTCAGAAACTGGAATAAAAAAGGAGTACATGACCAAGGATATGCTTCACAATAAGATATGCCCATTGCTCCGGAATTGGATAAATCAGGCATTAAAATAATTATATCAGGAAGTTTAAACACCTGTTATCTATATTTTATTTTCTCAGGTTTTTCTCAGGAACTTCTAATAGAGTATAATTTCGTTTCATGAGTAGAAAAGTAGTGGGTGTTGGGATAATTGTCTTGATAGGTATAGTTGTCCTATTTAGCCTTCGAGAAAAACAAGTTAACAAAGTAGAAAGCGTTGATTCAGTGTTCTCTCCCGAAGAAAACCTGGGTGGACCGGGACTTGAGCCGCACCCCTTATCAATCCAAGCACTCAAAGAAGGTGAGTACCCCGGAAGCGATATTGTAATTGAACAAACTCTTGATTCAGGATCAAATTACAAAAGATACATCGCCTCATATAAGTCAGAAGGATTAAAAATCTATGGTTTGTTAACTATTCCTAGTGGTCCAGTCCCTCGAAGCCCGGAGGGCGAAGTGGGATGGCCTGTTGTTATTTTTAACCACGGATACATATCGCCTTCGGTCTATAAAACCACAGAAAAGTATGTTGCCTACCAGGACGCGTTTGCAAGAGCAGGTTATATTACTTTTAAATCCGATTACCGCGGCCACGGAAATTCCGAAGGGGATCCTTCAGGGGCTTACGGATCAAATGCCTACACAATTGATGTCTTGAACTCTGTTTCTTCTATTAAAAAATATCCAGGGGTTAATCCTGAAAGTATTGGTATGTGGGGACATTCAATGGGGGGTCATATAACGTTAAGAAATATGGTAGTTAATAAGGATGTAAAAGCGGGAGTTATTTGGGCTGGTGTTGTCGGATCGTATCCCGACTTGGTTGAAAGATGGCGAAGAAGGATGACTACTACTCCACAACCAACATCTACAAGCGGTCGTGGACGGTGGAGGCAAGAATTAATCGAAAAATATGGTGAACCAAATCAAAATCCTACATTTTGGAATTCAATTTCCGCCACTGGATTTTTAGATGATATTTCAGGGCCGGTACAGCTTCATCACGGAACTGCTGACTCATCAGTCCCGATTGCTTTATCAGTTTCTCTGTCAGATTTGTTGCAGGAACATGGGAAAGAAGTGGAATTGTTTACTTATGAGGGAGACGATCACAATCTTTCGAAAAATTTTTCAGTTGCCATGCAAAGGTCGGTTGAATTTTTTGATAAATATCTAAAATAACGAAATCTCAGAACAGTTTGAATAAAAACCGTAAACTTCCTCAACAAGCACTTAAAAACTTAATTTTTTTCAATCGCCATCAATTTTCTAGTAATATAAACTATGAGAAAAAATACAAAGGGCTTTGTAGAAGTTTTAGTTTTAGTAATTCTACTTATCATTGCAATTGGTGTATTAGTCTTTTTTTTGTTTAGTAAAAACCTTAAAGAAGCTTCGCAAAACCCAATTGCCAAAATTCAACAGACTTTACGAAATACGACCCCCACTCCAACTCCGTTTCTTTTTCAAGAAATGACAATTCCCTATCTTCGCACTCGGGAATTCAAAAGTACTTTAGGCGAATTAGAAAAGGTTAGCGAGAACCAAAATTATACGAGTTACGTAACAAGTTATGAATCAGACGGTTTTAAAATTTACGGGCTTTTGACAATTCCAAGGGATGTTCCAACGACTGCCTCAGGACAAAGATTGCCCGCAATTATCTTTATTCACGGATACATTCCGCCAGAAGAATATGAGACTCTTGTCAATTACGCCTCATACGTGGACTTTCTTGCAAGAAACGGTTTCGTTGTCTTTAAGATCGACCTAAGGGGACATGGAAATTCTGAAGGCGAATCAGGTGGGGGATACTATTCGGGAGATTATGTCATCGATACATTAAATGCTTACTCAGCCTTGAAAGCTTCAAATTTCGTTGACCCGGATCGTATCGGGTTATGGGGACACAGTATGGCCGGAAACATTGTAATGAGAGCATTTGCGGCAAAACCTGAAGTTCCTGCTACTGTAATTTGGGCTGGAGCCGGATATACATACACTGATTTGCAGGAATATAGCATTGAG
>MGHC01000004.1:0-5255 GCA_001793015.1 Candidatus Woesebacteria bacterium RIFCSPLOWO2_01_FULL_39_10 | reverse complement strand
GAGCAAGAAAAAGGCAGTTGCTTAGAGATACATACGGAAGTTTTGACGAGAACCATTGGTTCTGGGAACAGGTTGCACCTACTAATTATTTATCTGACCTTAAAGGATCCGTTCAACTTAATCACGCGGTTAACGATAATGTTGTAAGTATTGAATATAGCCGAAATCTGATGAGGCTTTTGGATACGACAAATATTTATCATGAGTTGAACGAGTATTCAAGCGGCGGTCACAATCTGACAGGCAATACTTTTACCCAGGCAATGCAAAATACAGTTGAGTTTTTTAAGAAGAATTTGTGAGAAAGAAATTTATCTTCAAATTAAGTTAGGAGTTTTTTAAATGTTTAGAAATTATATTCTTGACCTCACCAGCCGAGTGCTGGGCTTTGATAAGATACTCTTCAATTTTAAGTTGGTTACGCATTAATTCAGAGAACTCCTCATTCGCTAGGTTCGTTAATATCACGACCTTACCATAATTAACTTTTTCTTCATCTAATTTCCGTAATATAGAAACTCCATCTAGGTGAGGAAGCATTAGATCGAGAAGTATCAAGTCATAATAGTTTTGCTTAATTTTATTTAAAGCTTCGAGTCCATCCCTTGCGACATCAACGTTCACTCCGAGAGCATTGTAAGATTCTTCGTAAAGTGAAGCCAAAACTTGGTCGTCTTCAACGATGAGTAATCGTTTGTTAGTAAATTCCTCCACATTTAGATTCTAACATAAAAGAAGTGGTAAAATTAACCATTGCCCGAAAGGGTTTTTTTATGGGATCGCAGACAATCAAAGTTTCTTTACAATCGATCGAATTTCCAGCAATAAATTTTTATGTTCATATTGTTTCAGTTTTATTAATTTTATTTTTATTGAAGAAAACTTTCGGCGATCAAATATTTAGAATATTAAATGTTCTCAAAGAGCTAATTTCTGCTAGTATCAATCGTAAGAAAAATGATGATTGGATGGCATTTTGTAGAACCCGTAAGTACTGGCCACAGAAACAGGATTCATTTAGTTTAGACTTGAAGGGTATGTATATAAAATCCCTGGACTTTACTGTTTTCCCAATAAGTAATCCTCAACATTGGCGTGCGGGATTTGTTATAGGGAATGAAAAACTCAAAGCCAACGAAATTGTAGATACAACGAATGGTATTACAATACATACTGGAAGCGATTTGGATGACCAAGAAAAAATTATTCCGATTTGGAAATTTTACAATGGGTTTGATCACAATAATCCTGATTCCAGTTTAGTTAATTCGAAGGGCCTAAAAGAAATAAAGTTTTCATTAATAATAAGCAACGAGAATTTTATGAGAGTAAAAGTAGAAAACGATTTGATTTTTGCCCAAAAGGTAGACGCCTCATTTAGACGGCGAGTTTATCTTAAAGGATGGGTTGACACCAGTCAAGATTGCGAAATCAAATTTAAAAATATTAATTACTCTTTATGGAGCTGAACGCTTATTAAATAAGAAACCCATTTTCCCCTCGACTTCTAAGTTTTAAACTTGATATAATCTGTCTTAATGAGAGAGAAAAGATTAACGATTCAAATTAATAAAACTCCTTCTGAAATTTTTAATTTCACTACTGATCCGAAAAATACTCCGCTTTGGATTGACTCAATAGTTAAAGAGGAAACGAGTGAATGGCCTGTTAAGAAAGGAAGTATTTATAGAAATCAAAACAAGGAAGGAAAATGGTCGGAATATGCGGTTACAGAGTGGGAGAAAGATAAAATGTTTATATTTGCTTCAAAAGAAGGTAATTACCATGTGCGATATACTTTGACACCTACAAGTGCAAACACGACAGAGCTTGAATATTTTGAATGGGTTGATAAAGGAAAATTGGAAGAACCGTTTACTCTAAAAACACTTCAGAAACTCAAGTCAGTAATGGAAAGTTAAGAAACCATTTCCTCCCCAGCCGTCTGCCCACAAGCAAACACTGTTTATGAATTTCAGAGAGGTACAAAAACACGACTTTGAAGCATTAAAAAAAATTAAATCTTCTTTTTTCTTGACTCGATTTCTTTTTTAGCAAGTTTTATTCTTTGATTATAGGACAAATGGGGCGTAAATAGTGTTCGTAAGATATCGCTTTTGTAAATTCTGCTTTTGATTGTTTTTCCGAACTTTTTATTTGCCGTAATCATCCCTTCGGGGTTATCCATATTTTTTGCAGCAAACTGGTCTGCTTGGGTTTCGAAAATTCTAATGATTTGTTGGTAAATGGGAGTAAGTGAGAATGCAACGGTTAAGAAATTTACTATTGGGTTGTTGTAATAATTAAGAATTAACATTCCTGAAGTAACAAAAATAAAACTAGTCGGAATATATTTTATTCCATGATAATAAACCCTATGTCCGGCTTCGTGTAAGGAAATCCACTGAAGTTCGTCTTTGTTAAAATCTTTTAAAATTCTAGATGAAAATACGATCGTGTTAGGAGGTAAAATTAAGGAAAACGCAGTGTAGTTTTTCAAAATCGCTTTCTTAAATTTAAATCGAATTCCGGTTTTCTTTTTCAATAAATTAAACAGCCACCCATTTTTGTAACTAAGCGACTTTCTTTTTGAGAAAAATGCGCCTTTAAAAAGAGCAATAACCGCCTGCCAGTTTGTAAGGTAGATAAAAGTAAGAACAAAGAATATATATTTCACTAATGCAATTATAAAGCAAAACAAACAAACCGATCGTTTCAAAATTAGCCTTGATTGAATTGGTGTAAAATTACAAATATGAAAATCCGTGAATGGCTTGCTGATAATATTGGTTATCGATTTAGCGGTTGTTTATATGCAAAGTCTCACGATCATATCTTTGACTATATTTCTAGTGTAATTCCAAACGAATTTACAGGGAAAGAAATTTCTGATCTTGGTTGTGGAGACGGAACTAATACTCTAAGACTTAAAGAAATCTTCAAGCCTAAAAGTATTACGGGTTATGAGAGAAATGAATATCTAATTAAAAAAGCAAAAGAAAAAGGTTTAAAAGTTAAAAGAACCGATTTAAATAAGGAGATTTCTAGAGGGGAGCTTGCCGCGTTTACTTTTTCACTGCACCACATTGCTGATAAGGAAAAGTGTCTAAGAAGTATAAAGAGAAACTTTAAATATATTTTTTTGATAGAACCTTGTAATGACTTGTACCACAAATTGCTTGATGCAGGTGATCCTTTGTCGAAAGAAGATTGGAGGAAGTTATTTGATAAAGTATTCGGAAAGTACAAATCGTATCAATACAAAAACAACATTTTGGTTTTCTACACTAAATAAATTTGTCTTCAAATTAGCTCAGTAAAAATTCTTAAAAAGACCGATTTTGTTAGAGGGTATATTATTTAAAATCCTTTTCTTGTAATCCGGATTGGCGAATAATGGATTTTAGAGTTCCTACAGGTATTGTTTTTGAACTGTGAAACGGAACTGTTACAAATAGCTTTCCTTTTCTAAGTCTAATGTGACTTCCTGAAGTCCGGACTTTCTCAAATCCATGTGCGAAAAGAATTGTAAGAACTTCTCTTGCTTTAAGCGAAGGCGGTTTTGACATCTTTCGTCAAAGGTGTTGTTTTAACTTCATGAGAAATTGTTACCAATATCTCTTCAGTGAGTAAACCTTTCGTGATTTTATGAGGAGCCTTATCCTTTGGAAGAGTTTTTCCGTCCTCCAGCAAAGATAGAATTACAAGCTCGAGTGCATCTTGAGCCATATACCGAGCTTCGTGTAAAGAGTCGCCAAAAGTAACTATTTCGGGCAAGGCAGGGAATGTCACGTTATACGTACCCTTTTTGCCTTTTTCTGGAATAAAGATAGCTGTGTATTTATAAAGTTTCATGATGGTTCATTATATCATTCAACTTCCTACAAGAACAACTAAATTTTCTGATAACTTGTCTTCAAATTAGGTTAGTGTAAAATTATCGAATGAACAAAATTATTTTATTGGACTTAGACGGAGTTGTTATTCGTCCTCGTCATAAATACTTCAGTGACAAATTTTCAGAGGAATATAATATTCCTATTGAAGAAATATTACCTTTCTTTAGGAAAGAATATAAATTAGCTGCTAAGGGAGAAGTAAGTGTTAGAGAGGTCCTACCGGATTATCTTAATAAATGGAGATGGAAAGGAACAGTTGAGGAATTTCTAAATTATTGGTTTGAAGGAGAAACAACTTTAGATGAGAACCTTTTAGTTGAAGTAGGAAAATTAAGGGAACAGGGAATAAAAGTGTATTTGGTTTCTGATAACGGAAGGGAGAGGGCAAACTTCGTAATGGAAAAAGTTGGCCTTAAAAACAGATTTGATGGGGCATTTTTTTCCTGCGATTTAGGGTTTACTAAAAACGAACAAGACTTTTTTAAAGAAATTTTGGACAAACTAAAAGTAAATTCTGACAATATAGAATATTGGGACGATGATCCTGTAAATATCGAAGTAGCTAAAAGTGCTGGTATTAAAAATGCGAAAGTCTATACCTCGTTTGAAGAATTTAAAAAAGAAAAATAATTTGTCCCTGGAGCGTTCTATGTTCTTCAAACTAGCTTCACAAAAAAGAAACTATTTCCTTCCTTCTCATCGGCATGCAGGCCAGTCTGATATACTTCCAATCATGGGCAAGCCTCCTGGAATATTTAATGTAGCCGTCGAGGGAATTGTTATTAAAGACGGAAAAATATTAATAACTCAACGATCGTACGACCGATCGCATGCGCCTGGTGAATGGGAAATATTAACAGGAAGAGTTGACCAAGGTGAAACTTTTGAAGAAGCCGTTAAAAGAGAAGTTAAAGAAGAGGTTGGACTGGAAGTTGAAGTTCAGGAGCCTATCAACACATTTCATTTTTACTACGGTCCTGAAAACGCAGAACATTTGGGAGTAAGCTTTCTTTGCAAATACGTAAGTGGAGAAGTTACGTTGGATAAAAACGAACAAATTGGTTTCAAGTGGGCTTCGCCAGAGGAGGCGGAAAAATTAATTAAAGATAAAAGTATTCTTTCTTCGATTCAAAAAGTTAAAAAGTTATTATAGAACCCATTCCCTCCGCTAAAGCGGGTTGGTTAATGTGTATTTACTCTTTATAGTCTCAGTGTTTACGTCTTTAATTTCCTTATATTGTAAGTATTCCAAAAGATTAAATCCTCGAAAATCGGGGTCTTCGTATTTTTCTTGGAGGCGTTCAATTTTGTAAATTAAGGTCCATAGCCCAAAGTTAGCAGCTTGTGTTTTTTCAA
>MGHC01000003.1:831-14436 GCA_001793015.1 Candidatus Woesebacteria bacterium RIFCSPLOWO2_01_FULL_39_10 | reverse complement strand
AAGGTACACCATTACCGCCAGTAATTGTTGCCGACGATGTCGAGTTCGTCAACGGAGCGCCTACTGATATGAATGGGCTCCTTAGGGAAATAGACCAAAATGATTTACTAAAAGTGGACTTCGAATCAGATACCGCCGAGCAGGTTCGTCAGACCATCGAGGATAAACTACCGGATGGAGTCGTCCAGATAAAAGATTCAACAGGGAACACTTTAAAAGAGATCCATTCCAACATTCCTGAGGGAACTCATTTGGTGGCAGAACCCGGGATGGAAAGAACCTTTGATCTTGTTGACGCAAATGGGGAAAAACTATTGGATAATTTAGAGTTTAGTCCGGATGGAAAACCCATGATTACAGGTTTAATACGAAGTCAGATGACAGAAAACAATCTCCAAATTGACTGGGAGGCTCTTGATCCTATTGACATCGGGGAAGGAGAAACCATTGGAGGCGGTTTCGATAAATTCGCCGGGGACATGGGTCCCAGAGGTCCTTGGGATTGGTTGGAAAATCCAGTCGAAGAAGATTCAAGCATTGAACACAAAATTCCAGCAACGAATTTTGTCAAAAATATCTTTAGAGGCTATGAAGAAAATTACTTGGAAACCGACGCAAATGGCGTTCCTGTAAACGTCGAAATGGTGGAACAGCAAGGTATTCCCTACCGCACTATAAAAATCCTTGAACCAGGTCATGTAAATTACAACGCCATGTCAACAAATCTTTTATTCAAAGATCTTCCAAATGCTTTATTTGCTGACGAACAGATCACTGAACTTGGACAGATTACCGATGAAGCTGTAAAGCTTGTGGAAGTAGATTACGCTGGACTAACTCGTGACGAAGCTTTAGCAAAACTTGATAAGATCCATCGTATGGCTTATGAAATTGGACGCATAGGACGTGTTGCTGAAAAAGATGAAATTGAATTTTTACTGGATTATTTTAAAGGTGAACCGGAAACAATTATTCCTTACGAAACAACAATACAGTTGGCCGAAAGCGTTCCTTCGATTCATCTCACGCCCCCCGAAGTTGTTTCCGAACACCCAGACGTCTGGCCTACATACTTTAGCTGGCGCCGCCCCCTCGAGGCTCCAGAAAAAAGAAGATTAGAGCCTGAAGTTACTTACTACGACGAATATCCAGAAGGGTATACCAAACTTCCCCCGCCTCCTCACTACTATGAAGAGATGCTCGAGGGAAAAACTCCCTATTATTACGAAGAAAAACTAGAAGAACGAGCTGGATTACCTCACGAGAAAATAAATGAAGAAGATCCTGATTACGAAAAGCTTCTGTATGAAAATGTTGGCCTAACCTATCCGTTTAGCAAAGAGAGTATTTCTGAATCAACTTATCAAGAACGTCTTGAACCCCTTTATAGAGAACTTAGATTAGCTTTCGACAAAAACCTTCCTTATAACGAGCTTATAACTGCTTTATATGAAGTTTCAAAACGAAGTGCAGAATTTAAAAGGCAAAACGAACGCCGGCTTCAGTCACAAAAAAACTATTTGGAAACCCTGAAAAGTCAAAGATCTATAGATAATAAGGACCCTAAAATTTTAAGGACTTTGTATAGAATAAATGGTGCAAAACAAGGGTACTATGAAGAGCTGGAGTCGCTTAACTCAAAACTTCCAGCTATGGACCCGAATACTCGTTTTACCGCAGTTATACCTGTCTACAATGAGCAGGATAAAATTCAGAATGCAATAAGGGGTTGGGTCGAACAATTACAATCACAAACTGGTGAACCTCTGGACCCAAATCTATTAGAGATTATTATTTTTGTAAACAAGCCCAATGAACAAGCTCAGTTTGATAAAACAGTAGATAGAATTGAGGAACTCAAAAAGGATCCCAAATACAAAGACTATAAAATCCATGTTGTTCAGAAAACTTTTAACTTTCCTCTAAAGGATGAAAGTGTAGAAATTAACGGAGAAAAAGTTAAAGTCCCTAAGGGAAGGAAGATGGGAATTATTTATGGTATGGCAACAGATCTTGCAATCTTGAGGAATGCGAACAGAGAGACTCCAGACGAAGTTAAGGCAAACCATATTATTAAACCCGGCGGAGCAGATGCTTATGCAAGAAGTCCATACTACATAGAACAAACTCTTGAAGTCTTTGATCAAAATCCTGATATTGAACAGTATAATTCGAGAGCCGACTATCCGAAGGAAGTTTTCGAACATGTACCTCTCTTCCACCTTACAGAAAGGTTTCGGGAAATAGTCAACCTCCAGTATACAAATAGAAAATCTGCTCTTGGTTTGGGAGTTTTCAGAAGCGCACTATATGCAGAAGCAGGAGGTTTTAATCCATTAGACGAAATTGCAGAAGAGGTTCGATTAAATGAAAGAATGAGAAAAACTCTTCTCAAGCGAGCCGCCGCCGAAGGTAAGGGAAGGGGAGAAGTCTTAAAACGTGATCTGATTTTACGAGCAATAGATGATCCTAGAAGAGATTTGTCGGCAGTTTGGCAAGGGGTGCCAATGCTTCATTCATATAAAAACTTCTGGGAAAATAAGGCAGTCAAGGAGTTGACTGTGAACGAAGTATTAAACCGTCATGTGCCAACTAAGGCACAACTTACTCCAGAAAATCTTAAATTACAAATTGAACCATATGTAAGATATTACACTGATCTCATTTTTAAACACCATCCAGATAATGAAATACGAGGGAATTTTCAGGCATCATATGATATAGCCCGCAGATATTCCGAGCGAACGCTCTACCTTCTTGGGTTTCAAAAAGGCGACTGGAAATGGGGAGATAATAATGTAACCCAAAAAGTTGAAGAAATTACTATTTCATTCAATAATCTTGCGAACATAAACGAACTATTAGAGAAATACAAAAAAAGTCCTGGTAAATCATGGAAAACGGGAAGGAAACCCGCGGATGTAACTGACGCAACTAATTAAGAAAGGGTACTTAGAATTATTTAACCAAGAGTCAGCAAGCATAAATTCACAGGGATTTGGGGGGATAAATAAGTCTTTTTTTTAGAGGATTTCCGGTCTTCTTTAATCTGATGGGAGGAGGTTTTTAAATTAATCCCAGATAAGTTTTTCTAAACTCTAGAAGTACATTTGCCATGAAGTTGGCTGCGTTGGGAACATTCTCGTGTATGAAGTTCTGAATTTCTTCGTTAGAAGGATTTTTATCTAAAAGACTAGAGAACTCTTCGATAGACTTGTTATCTAATGCCGCTATTATTTTTGCATTAACTGTGTCGTTCAGTCGTTCAAGAAGATCTTTTTTGACCTGCGCGCGAACCTCATCCGACATAGCAGGAAACCCTTTTTCCAATATTAACCTCTCTATAAAATCATTAATATCAGTTTGAACTGTGGTCTGAGTATTACCAGTATCCTGCATTATGTATTTAGGGTACCTTTTCCTTTATAAACAGTCAACCCTTCGACTTGCTCAGGGTCTTCGTTACACTTCGACAATCACGGGTAAAATCATGGGGCGGCGGCCGGTTTGTTGAAAGAAAAAGTTACCAAGGTAGTCCAAAGTTATTGAATGAATTGAATTTTTGTTAGTATTACCTTTCTTTTCCAATTGCCTTTTTAGCCTTACACCCGACTCGTCAAGCAAACTCTTGCTGATTTTTTCAAAAACAAAACCTCTACTTACAATCGTTGGATTGCCAATAAGCCTCCCATCTCTGGCGAGTTTATAAATAACAACAACCACTCCCTCATTTCCTAATACTGCCCTATCTCCTAGAACTACCTTTCCGATATCCCCAATCCCCAATCCGTGAACTAAAATTTCCTTTGTGGGAATTTTTTCTCCAATATTAACTTTCCCGTCTTCAAAAATCACATTTTCTCCAGGCTTCAAAGTAAATACATTTCCCGGATTTGCACCAAACTTTATTGCCAATTTTTTATAAGCAGCCATATAACGAATTGCGCCTCCAATCGGAATGAAATACTTAGGTTTGATTATGTTAAATAGTTCTGTAATATCCCCCTGTCCACCGTGACCTGAAACGTACAGGCCCTCTTTTAGGTCATAATAATGAACATCTACTCCTTTATCGAAAAGTTCATCAACTACAAAATCTTCGCTTTCCTTTGTATATGGTGGAGCAGGATCTGCTGAAAAAAGCATCGTATCGCCTTCAGTTACTTCAACTCTCTCATGCTCCCCAATAGCAATTCGATAGAGTGAACTTCCGACCTGACCATAACACCCGGAAACGATATACATAACTTTATTTCTTGGCAAATGAGCAGCTTCCCCTAAAGATATAACCGCACTTTCGGGGTAATTTAAAATTCCCAGCCGATGAGAAATCTCAGCTTTTTTTTGAATTGATCGTCCAACAAAAACAACTTTTCGATCTAACTTTTGAGCAACATTAATCATCTGCTGAAAGCGGCCGATATTTGAAGAAATTGCCGTTGCAAAAACGCCATTCTGGGCCTTCGCAACAATTGCCTGCATATTCACTTCGATTTGTCTTTCACCTTCGGTAAAACCTTCTTTATTTGAGCCTAAACAATCTGAGGCTAAAAACAAAGTTTCTTTTTCGTTAGCCAACCATTTTGCTCTATCGATGTCAAATCTCATTCCATCGACAGGATTCTGATCCATTTTGTGTTCCGGAACATGGAAGATTCTGCCTTGTGGAGTGTCAACTGCAAATCCGCAGGTGTCTGGTACAGAGTGAGTTACCCTAAAAGGGTGAACTTTAAAAGGGCCTACATCAAAAGAGTCTCTGTCTGGATTAAAAGTATTGATCTTAGCTCCCTTTAATCTATATTCTAAAAACTTATCTTTTATAAATTCTGTTACGAGAGGTGCTGCCCAAATTTGGGTATTAACTTCCCTTAATAAGAAAGGAAGTGCTCCAATATGATCTTCGTGTCCTTGAGAGATAACAATTCCTGCCAACTTTTCTTTGTTTTTAACAATGTAGGAAAAATCAGGAATGACAAGATCAACGCCATGCATTTCAAGATCAGGAAATCCGACTCCGCAGTCAATAATCATCATCTTTCCGTCAGCCTCATAAACGTAAAGATTTTCCGTAACGCTTACTGTTCCTGATAGTGCAATAAATTTTAAAGACATAATTAAACTCGATCCGAATGATACAAATTAATACCCGAATTATCCGAATTGAACTTTATTCGGGTCATTCGGATGTATTCGTAAATTAGGATCGCTCATACAAGTTGCATCTGTTCCCCAGTACTTTCATTACTCTTTTCAGATTCGTTATCATTAACTTCTTTTAGTATCTCAGAAAGCTTCTTAAAATCTTCAATTGTCTGCTCCTTAACACCTGTTGCGCGCAAACCTGCTGCAGGGTGATACATCGGAACTATAACAAGTTCTCTTCCTTTCCAGTTTACATCAAATTTTTTTCCGTGAACTGAGGAAATTCTAGCATTTGGCAGAAACTTTCCCATAGAAAAACGTCCTAAGGTGACAATAATTTCAGGTTCGATAATTTTAATCATTTCGTCCAGATAAGGCTGATATGCCGCTACTTCTGAAGGCTCCGGGTCGCGATTTTCCGGCGGACGATGATGGACAACATTTGTAATAAAAACTTCTTCCCTAGTTAAACCCGCCGTAACTATGAGTTGATTCAAAAATGCACCGGCATTTCCAACAAAAGGAATCCCTTTCTGATCTTCCCAATACCCAGGTCCTTCACCGATAAACATTACTTCAGTTTCAGGATTACCTTCACCAAAGACAAGATTAGTCGCATTTGACCGCAAAGGTAAACTCTTGTCATTTTTCATTTTAGTTTTTAGTTCAGAAAGAAATTTACCTTTTTGTATTTCCATGCGAAGACCTATTGTTGAAGGTATTGTTTTACATTCTCAGTTGAAATCTCAAATTTCTGGCCTTTCCCTTCTATCATTTGTAAAGCTACCTTTCTTACGATCGACTGGATACTTCGCTCCAGTGTTCTCATACCGGCATCGTAACCTAAAGGCCTTACAATAAGTGGCCAGACAGCTTCATCAATGACAAATGATCCTTCAGGAACACCTGATTGTTTTAGTAAGTTTGGAAGCATATAAAGTCTACCTATTGTAATCTTTTCGCTATCTGAGTATGAAGGCATTTGAATAGGTTCAATTCTGTCTAAAACGGCTGTTGAAATATTTTGGGTATTATTTGCCGTTGCAATAAACATGACTTCCGAAAGATCAATTGGAAAATCAATAAAGTGATCTGTAAAAGATTTGTTCTGCTCAGGGTCTAAAAGTTCAACTAAAACGCCCATTATTGAAGAACGGCCTTCATCGGTTACCCTATCTATTTCATCAAGAAGGATAACGCAGTTTTTGCTTTGTGTTGTTCGGAGTGCCTTCACAATTTTTCCCGGTTCTGCCTCTGGATGCATACGCGATTGACCACGCAGCTCCAATGGATCCCCCATTCCTCCGAAAGGAATTCGAGCGAAATTCCTGCCCATTGCTTCAGCAATTGAAGACGCAATTGTTGTTTTTCCTGTCCCCACCAAACCAACGAAACATAGTATCGGGGCACGAAGATACTCCTCACTATCGCCTTTATCCTTTTTAAGTTTCATTACTGAAAGATATTCCAAAACCCTATCCTTAATTTCGCCTAGCCCGAAGTGGTTTTTATCAAGAATTTTTCTTGCGTGTTCAAGATCTAATAAATCCTCTGTTCGTTTATTCCAGGGGATGGCCAGTACCCACTCAATATACTTATTCATTCGATCAAATTCTGGTAAAAAAGTGGGGGACTCTGTAATTCCTGTAAGTTGATCCAAACGAAGCAAGATGTTTCCTCGTAACTCATCAGGTATATTTGCCCTTTTCACGTCCTCTGAAAGTTTTTGGAGTTGATCTGTAACTTTAACCATTTATTACCCTTAACTTTAGCACAAAGAAGAAAGTGTTTCTAAGTGGGAGGAAACCGAATCTAATACTTCCTTTTATTCTCACTTACGTATCTGCTTCTGGGAAAATGAGGACCGCCACTACCCCTTCTTTCAAACGGGGTTCGTTTTTCAAAATGCCTACCTTTATTATTATCTCTTTCTTTTCTTCTTTCTTCCTTTTGCGCGTCGAAGAGAGGATCAAGCATCATTGATAAGTTCAAGCGACCCATATCATCAATCTCTTTTACCCGAACCTGAACTTTATCTCCGATATTAACGATATCTCCCGGATCTTTTACGTAGTCATTACTCATATCGGAAACATGTACCAAACCGTCTCTATTGGGTAAAATTTCTACAAAGGCGCCAAAAGGCTGAAGTCTTTTGACAATACCTTCATAAATTTCTCCGGGCTTCGGAACCTTTGTTAAAGCCTCCACTTGTGATACTGCACCATTAAGCTGCTCTTCTTGTATTCCAGAAATGTGAACTTTACCGTCTTCATCAACATCAATTTGTGCCCCTGTTTCTGCAATAATTCTTCGAATAGTTTTCCCACCTGGGCCTATTAGTTCACCAATTTTTTCCGGATTAATTTGAACTACTTTTATCTTTGGAGCATGTTTTGAAACCGAATCCCTTGGGGCCTTAATTGCGCCATTCATTACTTCCAAAATTTTTAATCTAGCTTTTTTTGCTTGCTCCAGCGCTTTTTCGAGTATTGAAGAAGTTAAATTAAGAGTTTTTACATCAAGTTGAAGTGATGTAACTCCATCTTTACTTCCGGCAACTTTGAAATCCATATCTCCATTTCCATCTTCCAAGCCCACTATATCTGTCAAAATTGTGAATTTACTTTCACTTTCCACCACCAAGCCCATCGCAATTCCAGAAACTGGCGAGGTTATTGGTACGCCTGCATCCATAAGAGAAAGTGTCGAACCACAAACCGATGCCATGCTGGTTGATCCGTTCGAGCTTAAGATTTCTGTAACTACTCGAATTGTGTATGGAAAAACTTCATCTGGAGGTATAACCGGAAGAAGCGCACGTTCAGCCAAAGCTCCATGCCCTATTTCTCGTCTACTTGGAGAACCCATCCTTCCAGTCTCACCTGTTGAGAAAGGAGGCATTGAATAGTGGTGGATGTAGCGTTTTGTCTCTTCACCCATTGCGGATTCTAAATATTGTTCAAGTGAGCGTGCCCCAAGTGTAGTTATTGTTAGAGCCTGTGTTTGACCTCGTTTAAAAATTGCCGAACCGTGAGTTCTTGGTAATACTCCAACTTCCGCTGAAAGTTCTCGAATTTCATCAAACTTCCTTCCATCGGGCCGTTTGCCAGAAAGAATCATTTTTCTAACTTCTTCTCTAAAAAGTTTCTCAAAATATTTTGAACCTTCCGCTTTATCTTCATCTCCAAGGGAGGCTGCTACGGCGTGCTTTACCTCATCCAATTGCCCATATCCTACTTCCTTTGAGGCCATTTCGGATATCAAACCTTTGATTTTTTCAAGGGAAAGTTCTTTTACTTTTTTCTGAAGTCCACTCGTAATCTTTTCTTCCTTTAACGTTTCCTTTTGAGGTTTTACAGCTTTTACAAGATCGTTAATAAGATCAATTACATGGGATGTTTCTTTTTGTGCGTAGGTAAGTGCCTTTAAAATCTTTTCTTCAGTTACCTCTTTAGCTCCGGCCTCTATCATTACAATTGCATCTTTTGTTCCTGAAACTAAAAGGTCCAGTTCCGAGGTTGGCAAATCCTTCTCTGTCGGATTCGTGATAAAGACATCGTCTTTTAAACCTACCTTAACAATTCCAATCGGTCCTATCCAAGGAATGGGGGAAATTGCAACCGCAGCACTTGCTGCAATTGTAGCAACTACTTCAGGAGAATTTTCCATGTCAACCGATAAAACAGTGATTACAACCTGGACGTCTTTGCCGAAATACTCTTTTGGGAATAAAGGACGGATGGATCTGTCAATAAGTCTTCCGGATAATATTTCTTCATCTGTCGGTCTTCCTTCTCTTTTAACCCAACGGCTTCCTTTAATCCGTCCTCCGGCATATAGTCTTTCCTGATATTCGACAGAAAGCGGAAAATATCCAAGGTCAACCGACATAGGTTGAGAAACAACTGTTGCCAGGACAACGGTCTCTCCGTAAGTAGCCATAACTGCACCACTAGCTTGAAATGCAACGTGACCTGTTGCCAAAGTTAAAGTTCGACCTCCCAAGTCTATAGATTTTTCAACCTTTTTCATATTTTTAAATAAAAATTGTAAACGGCCAAGCTTTGCTTATTTTTTTCATTATCTTTAAGATATATTTTTGTGTTTATGCAAGAAGCGGAATTTACTTCTCTAATTTTAGTTCCTTTGTGAGGTTTGTATATCGCTCCTCGTCGCGTCCTTTCAAATAATTTAAAAGTCTTCGCCTTTTTGCAACCATTGATAAAAGTCCGCGGCGTGAGTGAACATCTTTTTTATGATCTTTAAGATGCTCAGCAAGCTTCTCTATCTGTGAAGTCAAAAGGGCAATCTGAACCTCTGGAGATCCAGTATCACCTTTTTCTCTTGAGAACTTTTTAATTATTTCTTCTTTTTGGTCCTTTGTTAAAGCCATTTTAAAAGTGTAAAACTAAGTAAGAGGTGGACAGCCTGTCCTCCAAAGCGTAGGCTTCGGAGGATCACCAAACCTGGTTATACACACCGGATAGTTTATCAAATAACTTTCTTTAGAACAACCCTTACTTTAACTGATTGATGTACCCTTGTAAATTTTAGGGGATAGCCAATCCTTTGGCGGCTCCTCTTCATCTAATTCCTTAGTATCATCACCCACTTGTGTTTGTTGAGAATTAGAGTTGGTATTAACCTGTGGTTGAGAAATAACCTGAGGCTGTGGTTGCGGCTGAGATTTCAACTGAGTCCCAGGAATCGCTCCGGGAGGATAGTTTGTACTAACAGCTTGTGACTGAACGCTCATTCTTTCTCCTCCTGCTCGCATAAGTTCCGATACAATCGCAAAAGTGTCGGCAGAAACTGATCTATCGGTAAAGTTATTACTTGCTACTTCAATCCCCATTAAAAGGTTTGAGGCAATGTCTTGATCCCATTTGATACTACTTTCTTTCATTAAACTGGCTACAACTTCTGAAACCGAAGAAGCGGGCCTTGAGAAAGAAATATAACTTTTACTGGAGGACAACCTTATATCTTGCGTTCCAATGTGGACTATATTTGCTCCCACTAACTCCTTTGTAGAAATAGACGGAAAATGCTCCTCATTTTCCCCTCCCAAAATAATTACTGTATCTGCTGATACTCCTGAATAATTCAATTCAACTTGTTCTTTTGAGGGCGGAGAGATTTTTTGCTTTGGTATAACTGTGAGCCTGAATTGGCTATTCTCTATATCGTAGCTTACCCTTTCTATATCACTTGCCTTGTAATCTACAAATCTGATAATTAAATTTTTGTTTCCCAATTCTTGTGTAATTCTGTTAACTCCAATAAGGCGGTTAAATTCAACAGTCATTGGGGATGGGGAATAGATTTGAGTATCTTTGGAATCACGCAAGATTAGGTATAGGCCAAGTCCGGCAGCCACTTGATCAAAGGTTGGTTTTAGAGGAAGAAGAACCAAAAGAGTCCTCGACTGATCAATTACATTTTTGAAAGAATTTTCCATTGTTATTTTCGCACGGATAGTATAACATCACCTACATTGAAATCAAGTTGGGGAGCAAAAAAGATCCCACATTCTTCTCCCTGTTTTGCTTCTTCTATATCAACTTTACCCTTTTTCATCGAGAGGATTTTTACAATACCTACCTCTTTTTCCTGACGCATTAAAACTACATTATCCTTTTTAGAAATCTTCCCTTGTAATATTTTACTCCCCGCAATCTTCTTAGCCTCATATGGAAATGTTGCAATAATTTCAGCTTTCCCTAGGACTTCCACCTCACCTTTCTTGATCATTTCATCCACTTTTTCCAAAAGTTCGTATACTATATTGAAGCTTTCCAATTCCACCCCTTCTGTGTCAGCCAGCTTTTGTACAGAAGTAGGGATTTTTGATTCAAATGCAAAGATTTTCGAAGAAGATGATTTTGCAATAAAGACATCAGATTCATTAACATCTCCAACAGCTCCTGATATGACAACTATTTCTTTGGGTAAGCTTGCAATTACTGCCTCCAAAGAGCCTGCGTTTTGTGCCTTTAATACAATAGGAATTTGCCCCTCATCAACTTGCAGCTTATTAATAACTTTTTTTTCAGCAAACTTTACAAAACTATTATCATTTTGGCTCCATACACTGGAACCTACAGGAGGAACATCGCGGAAACCAAGAACGAGTGCCGGTTCTCCAGGGCTAATCGACTTAACTGATTTACCGTTATAGTCAAAAAGGCCACGAATTTTTGTGCTTTCTTTTTCTGTCACAACAACCTCTCCCACACTTAGAGTTCCATTTCTTACAATTACGGTTGCTGTCGGACCTGCCTTATCTTTTCCTGTTTCGATCACCACAGCCTCTAAATTTTCTTGAGGGCTGCCTTTAATCTCGTGGAGTTCTGATACTAAAGAAATCATTTCCAGTAATTCTTCTACCCCCTGGCCAGATTTACCTGAAACCCCAAGAAGCGGAACGTCTCCGCCTCGTCCTTCGAAAAGAACTCCTTCTTTTTCTAATTGAGTGCGTACTGTTTCAAGGGAAGCTGAAGGAAGATCAATTTTTGTAGCAGCAACAATATAAGGAATTCCAGCATTTATTATGTGTTCAAGTGCTTCTTTGGTCTGAGGCTTTACCCCATCATCGGCTGCAACCACAAGAATCGCAATATCTGCTACCTTTGCACCTCTACTTCTCATACTAAAGAAGGCTGCGTGACCTGGAGTATCGATAAATGTAATTTTCTTACCCTCCCCTCCGGGCCTGAGGCCCTCTCTCCGAGTCAGAGACCTCTCCGAGTCGGCGACTGGGCCGGTGGCTTTAGTTGCTATTTGGGAAACACCTACTCGCTGAGTAATTCCGCCAGCTTCCTTCTCAGCAACTTTCGTTTGTCGGATAAAATCAAGTAGTGTGGTCTTACCGTGGTCAACGTGGCCTAAAAAAACTACAATCGGCGGCCGCGACAGTTGTGTTTGAAGCTTTTTCTTTTGCATAACTATTTTCTTTTCTAAAGTAAACCAACATGATTTTATTACTTTTCAGATTTTTCAGAATCTTTACTTGGTGCTTCGGTTGGTAAAGGTACTGTGTCGTCTTCGAGTTTGTCTTCTTTTTCTTTTATTGCCTTTTTAGTAACTTTGGTCGTTTTAGTCTTTGGTAGTAAGGCTGCTTTTATTTCGATTCTAAAACCAGTTAACTTTGCGGCAAGACGTGCATTTTGACCGTCCTTACCAATTGCTAGAGAAAGCTGGTCTTCTGGAGCTTTAACTACAGCAACTTTTTTCTTCGCATCAAGTCGAACGCTCAAATTTTCGGCAGGAGCCAAACTAGACTTGATAAGTTCGGAAATATCATCCGTGTACTGAATAATATCTACTCTTTCTCCTCCAAGTTCGTTAGTTACAGCTTGTACACGAACACCTTTTTGTCCGACACACGAACCAACCGGATCAACACCGCTTTGATTCGAAGAAACGGCCATTTTTGTTCGTACTCCGGCCTCTCTTGCAATTTCCTTTACTTCAACACTTCCAGAAGACATTTCTGGAACTTCACGCGTAAAAAGCTTTTTTACAAACTCGGCATCTGCTCGGGAAAGTATAATTTGTTTACCTTTAAGAGTTTCCCGAATGTCTTTCAAAAGGAATGTTAATCTCTGGTTAGGATTTAAGCGTTCGTTTGGAACTCGATCGTCTTTCGACATCAACCCTTCGGTTCGGCCCAAATCGACTCTGACATCTGGCCCGTCAAAACGAAGGATCATTCCTGAAATAAGAGTTCCAATGCGACCTGAAAATTCATCCATAATCGCACCTTTTTCAGCTTCTCGAATTTTTTGATGAATAACTTGCTTTGCTGTTTGAGCTGCAATTCGGCCAAACCCGGGAGGTGTAACATCTTTTTTTTCTTCGGGTGCATCCATTGGCCAAGAATATATTTTTGCTTCACCATTTGTAGGATTAAGTTGAACGTCAAACTCCAACTCCTCTGTTTCAATTCCAGCTTCTCTGGCATCCCTGCGATAAGCTGCAATAATTGCCTGCTTTATCGTTTCTAAAATTACATCAGCCTCTAAGCCACGTTCTGTGGCTATTGCTCTTAAAGCTTGTGCAAATTCTGTTCTTGGTGTCTGCATATCACTGAAGGCTCAGAATTAATTGAGGTCACCGAGAACTCTGTGCCTTCTGCTATTCTCAGTGCCTCCTGTGATCTAAAAAAAATGGCGGGTATTTCTCCCACCAATTTCTCAAATCTTATTCGTTAGATTAAATCAACACATAGTTTACTCCAGAGGCAATCTTTAGTCAATCAAAGTTCTTCTTTTTGAAGTTCTTGAATAAGATTTTTTTGCTCCCTTGTTAGCTTTTCAGGAACAGAGATAACTATGCGAACGTACTGGTCTCCTTTTCCTCTTCCTCGCAAAATAGTAGCGCCTTTTCCTCGCAGTCTCATCATCGTACCTGGTTGAGTACCGGGTCGAATTCTTATTTGTACATCACCACTAGCGG
>MGHC01000003.1:200-792 GCA_001793015.1 Candidatus Woesebacteria bacterium RIFCSPLOWO2_01_FULL_39_10 | reverse complement strand
AGGGGACAGCCAACTTAACGTAAACATCTGCCCCATCTCTTTCAAAAATTTGATGTGGCCGGACGTTTATTGAAAGTATAAAATCTCCAAAATTTATTCTTGACCCCTCATCAACTCCGGCTGGAATTTTTATCTTTCTTTTTTTACCTTCAATTGATACTTCTTTTTCAACACCTTCGATTGCCTCCATAAAATCAAGGGTTATTGAATAGCGTGGAATTTGTTTTGCCCGACCAAAGGAGGAGCCTCCTCCAAAAAAGCTTTCGAAGATATCAAACGGATCTCCGAAATCATATCCAGCAAAAGGGGACTCGCCAGAAGGATTACCACCTGTTGTTGTATAAGTATAGGTAAATGGTCCCCAACGACCTTGCTGTCCTTGGCCAAAAGGCCCGGCTCCTGGAAAGCCTTGTCCTCCACGGAATCCTCCACCGGGAGAAAAAGCTTCGTGCCCAAATTGGTCATAAGCTGACTTTTTTTGCGGATCAGAAAGAATTTGATAAGCTTCGTTTATTTCTTTGAATCTTTTTTCTGCAGCTTCTTTATCAGCTCCTTGATGCCTATCAGGATGCCACTCCAATGCTTGCTTTCT
>MGHC01000003.1:0-156 GCA_001793015.1 Candidatus Woesebacteria bacterium RIFCSPLOWO2_01_FULL_39_10 | reverse complement strand
CTAAAATGTCGTAGTAATCAGACTTTGTCGCCATAATTAATTAATCAGATCCTTGCCCCGTATACTCGCTCCTCGAGAGTGCGAGGCTGGAAGCCTCCAGATCGAGGTAAGAGTTGTTCGGGGTTAGCAGCCATATTTACTAAGTGCTAATTATAG
>MGHC01000002.1:18244-25111 GCA_001793015.1 Candidatus Woesebacteria bacterium RIFCSPLOWO2_01_FULL_39_10 | reverse complement strand
CTTTTTCTTGGGAACCGTAGATATCTGTTAGTGCCGCCATAAAAAGGTTTCCGAAAGTCATACCGGTAATCCCAGTACCCGCGTTATATCGATATGTAAAAAGCTTTCTTACAATCTCAGTTGGTTTTTCGCTCGATAGAGCAACCATGCATTGGCGAAGGTCAGACGTTGGCAATAGCCCAAACTCATCTCTAATTACACGATTACTTCCCCCCGAATCCATCATGGAAATGATGGCCGAGAGCTCGACTGGATACTTTTTAAGACCGGTTAGCACTGTATATGTCCCGGTTCCGCCTCCTATTACTACAATTTTTTTCATTGTAAAATATATTTTACTCTGTTTGACAAAAACTACTTAACTGTAACTGATTTCGCAAGATTTCTCGGTTTGTCGGGATCCAGATTTTTAATTGTTGCCAAGTAATATGCAAGGAGTTGACCTGTAATAATGTTTGGAATTATGGTTGCCACGCCAGCATCCTCGACATGTAAGTAATAATCAAAAACCTCATGCGGTTTTGCCGATATTCCAATAATAAAGCCTCTCCTCGCTTTCATTTCCATCGCACCCGCAAGGTTGGCACCATATGTTTCGTCATTGGGTAAAAATGAAATACAAGGCGTTCCCTTTTCAACAAGAGCGAGCGGTCCATGTTTCAGCTCACCAGCAGCCATACCCTCCGCGTGGATATAGGCAATTTCTTTTATTTTAATCGCAGTCTCTAAACTTGCAGGATATGAAAGTCCTCGTCCAATAACAAAAATGTTTTTCGAGTTTTTTAATTTTTTCGCAAGTTTTTTAATTTTTTTTAGGCTGTCCTTGCCAAGAAGCTTTTCTGTTGATCTCCCCGCTTTCAAAAGCATGTTATTACCTTCCTTCATATTTCCAGCAAGTGCGTGCGCGATAAGTATTAAGTAAGATAATTTTGCTGTTAATGCTTTGGTCGAAGCAACAGATATTTCAATTCCTGCATTCAATGGAAGTTTATAGTCGGCTTCGCGATACAATGTCGAGCCGACAGTATTAGTAATTGCGACAATTGAAGCTCGGTTTTCTTTGGCCTTTTTAACAGATTCGAGAATATCCATTGTTTCTCCTGACTGGGAAAGCGCTATGACAAGACTATCCTTATTCAAAAAATCGAGCTGATATCCAAACTCGCTGCCTACAGCAGGGTTCATTTGTTTTTTTGCCAATTTAGCAAAAAGGTATGACCCGGCAATCGCGACATATGATGCACTGCCACAACCCAAAAGATAACAATTTTTGCGGGTTTTAATTATATCTGCAATTTCTTGAATAAGCTTGGCGGATGATTTCGCAATATTAAATATCAGTTGACTTTGTTCATTTATTTCTTTGAACATAAAATTCGGATATTGACCGAGATCGGAAAAATCCGTTTTCCAGTCGAGATTAACTCTTTTCGCTAATACTAATCTTGCCGTATGAACATTTTTAACTATTATTTTTTCTTTTGATAATATTGCCATTTCAAAGTCATTAATAAAATGAACTGTCCTAGTGTGAGTAAGAATTGCAGATGCATCAGAGGCAAGAAAATTCTCATTTTTCCCATAACCAATTACAAGCGGGGAACCATTTCTGACAGCCAAAATTTTTTCATCACCTGAATTCATTACAATAAATGCATTGAGTCCTTCAAACTCCAGGAAGGCGTGTCTAGTTGCCGATTCTATGTCCATCGACTTCATATAATCTTCTATCAAATGGACTGCGACTTCGGAATCTGTTTCAGAAATAAACTTGTGCCCTTTTTTAATCAGTTTTCTTTTAATTTCTTCGTAATTCTCAATAATGCCGTTGTGGACAAGCGCAATTCGTTTTGTACAATCCAGATGAGGGTGAGCGTTTATCGTGGTCACTTTTCCATGAGTCGCCCAGCGGGTGTGTCCAAAGGAAATATTTGCCCGCGGCATATCCGAAATTGTGGATGTTCCAATCTTTCCAGCCTTCTTTTCGATGAATATTTCGGAGTTTTTTTTTGGATTAACCTCACTTGGCATAACAGCAACACCCCAGCTGTCATATCCACGGTATTCCAAAAATTTTAACCCTTCGAAAACAATTTCTCCGGCATTAATTTTTTTGCCTATGTATCCAAATATCCCACACATGTAGCTTTTTTTGAAGGATTTGTGAAGCAATCAATTTGACTTGTAACTTTGTTTTTTGACATTGCTGTCAAATTTTGGTCGAAAAGTCTTTTGGTTAATCGATACTAACCAGAGGGTCTCCGTAGATACTCTCCCTTTCGGGAGGTCCGATCGCCCCGACTTAAATAGTCGGGACATCCCTCTTCCTCGTATTCCCGCTTGCGCGGGACCACACGCTCAAACAAAATTGTTAAGACACTTCTCCAAACCCTAAATTATTATAGCAGATTTCGAGAAAACTGCGGGCTCTTAGCCCGCAGATGAATCGAACTCTGATATGTCATTCCCTTTTAGAAGAGAAACCCCGCGCTATCAGCGCGAGGAGAATGTCATAGCATCCCGATTCAAATTGAAGATCAGCAAGTGTGTAACACCCGTCGGGTAAATTAGGTTCACACCCTTACACTTTTTTGCCCTTTTGAAGTCGTTCAATAAGCTTGGGCGAAGTACCAAATGAATTTCGCGGGTTTCCCACAATAAATACACTTTCCCTCTCCTGCTTTTGCATCTAGTGATTTAAGACGGGTAGTTGCTTTCGTCTCCTCTTTTATCTTTGCTTCGCATGAAGGACCCTCACACCAATAAGATTTTATAAATCCTTTAGTACTACCCATTATTGATTTAAATTCTTCATAAGATTTTGCTTCGCGTATATTTTCGGTCAAAAAATTCTTAGCTTTTTCAAACATCTTTCTCTGAACCTCTTCTAATATCCCCTCAACTTTCCCTCCAACTTCAGATAAACGCATTAGCTTTTTTGTCATTTCAGGAATTCTAAAAGAAAGAGTTAAAGTTTTTTCTTCAACTTCTCTCGGTCCTATTTCAACACGTACCGGAATTCCCTTAATTTCTGTTTCACTTATCCTAAAGCCGTAGCTTTTTTCCAAGTCCCCAAAAATAGTGACCTTGCCCGGAAATTCAGAGTTCTCATTTTCTAATGCTTCCTTAACTTTCTGGCAATATTTTAAAACCTCATTATCTTTCTTACCTAAAATTGGGACTATCGCAACTTTGATCGGAGCCACCTTGGGAGGGAGCACTAGACCGTTATCATCCCCGTGAACAAGAAAAAGCCCACCCAAACTTCTTGTTGAAAGTCCCCACGAATTCTGCCACACAAATTTATTCTCACCGCTTTTTTCTTGAAATTTAATATCTAAAACTTTCGAGAAATTCTGACCCAAATCATGCGATGTACCACCTTGCAACGCTTTTCCATCAGGCATCAAAGCCTCAACCGAATAGGTTGCAGCCCCACCTGCAAACTTTTCTGATTCACTTTTAACCCCGAGTATCACAGGAATTGCGTAATAATCTTCGTAAATTTGTCTATACCAATCAAGGGCTCTAAGAACCATCTCCTCTGATTCTTTGTGGGTTGAGTGTGCACAGTGACCTTCCTGCCACAAAAATTCAAGCGTTCGCAAAAAAAGATAAGTTCTTTTTTCCCAACGCACTATGTTATTCCATTGATTGATTTTTAATGGGAGATCTCGCCATGAATGAACCCACTTGGCGTACATTTCGTACATTATCATTTCCGAGGTAGGGCGCACTACTAAAGGATCTTTCAACTCTTCACCACCTCCAATTGTTACGAGCGCAAGCTCCGGTGAAAACCCTTCGATATGTTCTTTTTCTTTCTTAAAAAGAGAGTATGGGATAAAAAGCGGAAAATAAGCGTTTTCGACTCCGTCCTTTTTAATCATCTTATTAAATACATCTTGTACTCTCTCCCAAATCGCATAACCATAGGGTCGAAATACCATAGTACCCCTAACCGGCGCGTAGTCTGCGAGTTCCGCTTTTAAAACTACGTTTGTATACCAATCGCTTAAGTTTTCGCTTTTCTTTTTTAACCCTTTTTTGTCGTAAACTTTATCCATTATTAGTACAGTTTACCTCCAACAACCGCCTCATCTTTATCCGGAACAATCAAAACACACTCGTTATCTGCATCAGGAACTCCAAGAGTTAGGACTTCAGAAACAAACCGTCCGATTTGTTTTTCCGGAAAGTTGACCACCCCTAAAACCCTCTTCCCCACCAAATCTTCTTTCTTATAATACTTTACAAGTTGGGCGCTGGATCTTTTTAAACCAATTTCACTTCCAAAATCAATTGTTAACTTATAAGAAGGTTTTCTTGCTTCAGGAAAATCATCAACTTCAACAATCTTTCCTACTCTAAAATCTAATTTTTGAAAATCTTCGTAATTAGCCATAGTTTTCGGCCCTTACATTATATACGGTTTTACACCGCTTAAAAATGTTCCCTCATTAATTTCACCCAAATTAATCGTTGATATTAAATCTTTTGGATTCGTAATCATAGGAGTCAAATTCAATTCTTCACCTATATTATATTTTTCAGAAAGCTTTAATGTTAATCGAAGCGCTGAATAATCCTCCAATGCTATACCCACAGAATCAAATAATGTTATTTCTTTGTCATCTATACGACCGCTTTTTGAACCATTAACTAGTTCAAAAAGTTCCGCATTTACAAGTTTTTTTGCTTTTTTTCTGCTTAATCTTTGTATTTCACCTTCAACAAATGATTGGTCAAAATATTCAACAACTATTCGGCACCTAGGTAAAATACTGGATTCTAATTCAGTCTTACCAACAGTATCGCCACCAAGAGCATTGATATGTACTCCTTCCCTCAGCCAATCATTTTTGATAACGTCCACATGACCTTTACAGGCTGTGATTGTCGTAATTATATCTACGTCCATGGTTGCGTCCTGAGCGTTTTTGCATCTTACTAGTTTTAATCGACTACCCCGCAAATTTTTTTCGAATTTATTCATAGCGTTTGGATCTATGTCAAAAAAGCGTACTTCCTTAATATCACGCACTAATTGCAAACCTCGTACTTGAAATTCACTTTGGGCACCTGTGCCGATAAGTGCTAAAGTACAAGCATTCTTACGAGCCATTAAATCTGTCGCAAGGGCAGATGTTGCGGCGGTTCTCAGGGCAGTAAGTAGGGTCATCTCACTAAACATGAGTGGGTATCCAGTATTAATCTCTGATATTTGGCCTGTAGCAACAACCGTTTGTTTTCCAATTAGAGTATTTTTCGGATGACAGTTCACGTATTTAAAAGTGTAATATTTTTCGTTATCGCAAATTGGCATCAATTCCAAGACGCCTCCAGGCACATGCATTGCAGGCCGGGGAATTATTGTAAATGATTGCCAGCGACTAAAATCTTCTTTAATAAATTGCATCAGATCCATCACGAAGTTATTAAATCCATGATGCTTTAACAATTTCCTCAATGATTCTACAGATATTATTTTCATAAATATGTGTCTACTTTATTTCCTCACAAAAAAACCTCGTCTTAACCCTGAACCGAACGGTTCGGGGCAAGGACGAGGTAACTCGTGGTACCACCTTGCTTTAACGAGAGTATTAAAAAACACACCTTGCGGTGTGTCTATAATCGAATACTCTAATTCTTATTAGTGCTCCGTTAGCTTACGACACACTTTGGATTTATTTTTACGGTGTCCTTCCGTCATACTTATCGTATGCAGCGTTCCCCTTCCGAAATTTTAATGAAGGAGGGTCGTTTGGCGGGAAAGGACGTCAGACGTCCAAACCAAACTAAAACGCTTTATTAGAAAGTTAAGTATACCAAACGGGGTTTTTATGTCAACCCGAGTTTTTACATTCCCTGTTGCTGCAGGAACTGGACGTAGCCTGAAAACCCAAGTTGAATGATCATACGAACCTCACGAATTGTTACCGCTAGTAAGAGTAAAACTAATAAGGCAAGGCCTGCTGCGTGAATCCAGCTTTCTACCCTTGGTACTATTCTTCTTCCGAAAATACCTTCTATCCCTATAAATAATAGCCTTCCCCCGTCGAGTGCCGGAAAGGGCACAACATTAAGTATGGCAAGATTTATAGATATAATTCCCATCCAATTTATTAATGGAATAATACCTTGCTTTGAAACCTCTGAGGTTAGTGCCAAAAGTCCTGCGGGGCCAGCAACGTCCTTGGGAATTACACCAGAAAACAAATTTTGGATCATACTTCCCAACCCAGTTAGTATTAATCCGCCCCAAAAGATAGCGTCCTGAAAACCATGATAAATTCCAATAAACGGTCTCTGCCATAATGGCGGAAAAGTATACGTTACGCTTGTTGAAGAAATTGAGATTCCGAGAGCTCCTTCGCCTTCTGGAGGGTCGACTCGCGGAGTAACTTTTATATCAAGATTTTCTTCGCCTCTTTCGATTCCCAGGAGCACTTCTTTACCATTTTTACTATCTACTGTTTCGATAAATTCGGAAACAGTCGAAACTCCAGAGCCATCGATTGTCTTTACAACATCCCCAACTTCTAATTTCGCTGATTCTGCGGGAGACCCTTCCATAACCCCTATAACCTCGACTTTTCCAGTTTGCGTTAGAGTCGGAATTCCGGTATATGTATAAACGGAAGAAAAAGCGAAAATTCCAAGAAGAAAATTCATAAAAACGCCGGCCAAAACTATTACTGATCGTACTTTTCGGGACTTTTTCAAAAACGCCCGTTTAGGGTCTATGATTGTCTCTTCATCGTTTTCTCCATGCAATCGGACAAATCCGCCAATCGGAAGTGCGTTGATAGAATAAATAGTCTCGCCGATTTTCTTACCATATAGCCTTGGTGGAAGACCGAA
>MGHC01000002.1:11858-18210 GCA_001793015.1 Candidatus Woesebacteria bacterium RIFCSPLOWO2_01_FULL_39_10 | reverse complement strand
GCTACCAGAAAATGGCCCAGTTCGTGCACAAGTACTAGAATCGAAAGGAGAACAACGAATATGATTATCGTTACTAACATAAATGCTTAAACAGTAGTATAAGCTAATTACGCTTAAAAGAACAAGATATTTTTTAGAAGTTTCACAACTCGAGAAGTTCTTGTTCTTTCTTTTTTCCAAGCGTTTCAATTGCACCAACAAATTCATCAGTAATTTCCTGAAGCTTCTTCTCTGCAAGAAATTTTTCGTCTTCACTTATCTTTTTTACTTCAAAACTTTCCTTAATATCATGCATTCCATCACCGCGAATTTGCCTGATCATAACTTTTCCGTTTTCCAGCTTTGTATTTAGAAGTTTTACAAACTTTTCCCGATCTTCAGATGTCAATGGAGGCAAAGTTATTCTAAGAATCTCTCCGTCGATTGAAGGATTTAGTCCGACATTCGCAGCCAACATCCCCTGACGGATCTCACCAATTATTGATTTATCCCATGGGTCAATTACCAAGGTTTGAATATCTGGTACCGTAATTGTCGCAAGTTCAAGAATCTTAAGTTTTTGTTGCCCTCCATAAACGGCAACTCTTAAACTTTCGATGAGTGCCGGGGTTGCTCGACCGGTGCGGATTGAGGCGGTATCAGAAGTCACGAGATCAATAACCTGCTGCATTCTCTTCTTAACTTCATCTTCTTCCATGCGTTATAGCTTAAAGTATAGGCGATTTACTCTCCCAAAACAATGCGCCAAATTCGTCCAATTCTGATATTTTCGCCGGTTTTTGCAATAACGTCTTTTACTAAATCAGAAACTTTTTGTGAAGGATCTTTAATAAATTCCTGATTTTCTAACTCTTTCGCATCTTTTACCCCCTGCGAAGCTGCCTGAAGAGCCAAATTGTGAGCCAGCTCTTTAAAAATTTCGTTTCGGGCAACGAAATCTGTCTCACACAAAAGTTCGACAACGCTCGCAACTTTTCCCGAGTGATGTACGTAGGTTTCCAAAAGTCCCTGGGATGTAGCACGCATTGAACGCTTGGCCGCTTTTTCAAAACCTTCATTCCTCAAAAGTTCCTTTGCCTTTTTCTCGCCTGCCTGCGCAGGCAGGTCTCCAAACATCTCCAGAACTTTTTTGACCCTCATTACAGGAGCACCGGTTTCTTTCCTTAGTTTTCTGATAAGATCCGTACTAATTTTCATAACATAATACTTAAGACTTTTTACTGGCTTCGGTTTTCAGTTTTGAGTCTTGACCCGTTCGACTTCGCTCAGGGTCAATCTTGAGCTTGTCGTAAGATTGAGTCTTACGCTTCCCTTCTAGTATTGCTTCTTCCATCAAACTCAAAACATATTCTAAAGCTCTTGTTGCATCATCATTCATCGGAATAGGATAGTCAATTTGGGTAGGATCACTATTAGAATCAACCAACCCCATTATTTCAACTCCCGTTGCAAGAGCCTCTTTAACAGCCGTTCTTTCTTTTTTAGTGTCGATTACAACCATAAGATCTGGAATCTTTGTCATTGTCTCGATACCACCGAAAAATCTCTCGAGCCTTCGCATTTCGCGCTCAATTAGAAGCCTTTCTCTTTTCGTCCTATCGTTAAATTTGCCTTCAGCCAAACCAGCTTTTAGTTCTTGAAGTTTTTTTGTGGACCTTTTTATATAGTCAAAGTTTGTAAGGGCACCTCCTAGCCATCGCTCATTAACATAAAATGAACCTGTTCCCTCGGCTAACTCACGAACCATTTCTTTTGCTTGCTTTTTTGTTCCGACAAAAAGGATTGACTTTCCTTCCTTCGCATATTTTTTAAGAACTTCAAGTGCTTCTTCTAGTTTTATTTTTGTCTGAGCAAGATCAAAAATGTGAACCCCTTCCTTTGCATCGTAAAGATAGGGTTTCATTTTTGGATTCCAACGACGAGTCTGGTGCCCAAAGTGAGCACCCGCCGAGATAAGTTCTTTTAATGAAACTTCTGTCATGAAATGAATTGGTTCCTTAACCTCGCCTCGCCGAAATCTCGATGTAGGCGGGTCCTCTACTTGAAGCTAAGAAGCTCAATAGGAGCTTTCAGGAACCTTTATTAGTCCTGCACCCCAAGTCTGATGACGTGGTGGTACGGGAAAGCTTCAGGTATGTGTATTCTCCGATTTAATCAGAGTGAAAGTATTGTAACAATATAAAATTCTTTTTGCAATCTAAAGTCAAACTAGGAGGCTAATGTTATTTAATCAATAATTGAAAATGTATGAATATAAGTTTATTTTTTGACCGTAAGAAAAGTTTCTATTGAAGGAATAATATTTGGACTTTTGGTAAGTTCGGTTAGGGGAACAGTACTCCACTCCCTTCCCCCAAAACGATTCCAAACTCCTTGAGCCGCGGTGTCGATTTCGCCAAACTCTACTTCCTTGATTCCCTTTTCTTCTAATATAAGGATCGAACTAGCTACTAAAAGCTTTGCAATCCCCAACCCTCTATAAACCGGGGTTGCTGGTGTCTGTTCATCTGTAACAATTCCTCGCTCACGCAGCCGTGCTACCTCTTCTTCAATACGCGTTTGGTCTACCGCCTGATCAAGTTTCATACTCTCTACTGAGAGTGCATCTTTACCTCCCCACCGAGCATCGGCTTCCCGGTGAGCATCATTCGTTGCGGGCAACAAAGTGTGTGCATTAAAGCGACTTTCTGCAATTTCCTCGTGGATTTTATAATCTTTCATCCCGACTGGAATATATTTCTCGCCCCTTTGTGCAATAACATCGATAATTAGATACTCATCTTCATCACCAGTTTCCGGAGATTTACCATAACGAGCTGAAATATAAAGGGGCTCCTCTAAACGTGAAGTTTTACCTGGAAGAGGAATTAATTCTCCGTCAGCCCTACGTATTCTACTTATATATTCAGCCACCTCTTTATTTACAGGGCGAGCGGCACTCGATTCTCCGCTGGTACTAATGAATAAATCATCCTCTCTCATAAACGCAATTATAACTCTGTATTTAAAATGTATGAAGATTAATCTGAGTTTTTATAGCGGAAGATTGACTATAAAAATCTACATCACGATTTTAATAAATTTCTTCTACCTATTTCCTTGTTTCAAAATTCCTAATGCGCTATTGACTCTAATTCTCTAATTTTTGTAGTAACGTGTCCAACTCCGAAATTATTTTGTTGTTCTCCTCAATTGATTGCTTTTTCTCGAGAGCTAAAAACTTTCCAAGTTTATCTATATCGCCATCGGATAAGGTATTAATTTTTCCCAAAAGCTTTACTTTCACTTCTTCAGAAAATAGAAAGGTGTGCTTAATTAGAACTGATAATGCCTGTTTCTTATCCATATTTTGTTATTCTGTACTTGACGATGGCGGCTCAACACCGAAAGCATTCATGGCTTGACCAATATCGTCTTGTGCTAACTGATTATCATTGAGTTCTTCCTTTAATATACTCCTGACCTGTTTTAGGGCGTCCCTCATTCGAGGTATGTCTGCTTTTAATTGCATTCCTCCCTCAATGGCATGAAGAGGCAAAGGTGAACCACCTAGAGTTACAAAATCAGGTATCTCAGATAATAAGGCTGCCTTTAGGTACGTCGGGGGTAAGGTCAAGGTGTAGTTCAACTCCATATCGTTTAGCTAAGTGTGTTGCTATTTTCGCCAAATCTGCTCCCCAAGACCCGACCTCGCCTAAAAACGGAACAAGTTCTCCGGCAGCAATTCCGGTATTAACTAAAGTCCTTCCTACTGCCTTTGCACCTTCTTTAACTTGTGGGTCAGCCAAGATTCTCTTCCACTTGGCCTGGTTAATAAGTGCATTTGAAATCCTCTCCGGTGTAAGTACTATCTGCTCTTCCAGCTCAGTTTTATCTTCCATTATGTGTATCGTAATGACTTTATTACCGTTTTGCAATTACTAGCAGTAACCGGATTAGCTTGTGTCCGAAACAAAAAAAATCTATATTAATTATGTTAATGTCTGAAGATCAACCATACGATATCAGTAATCCGCTTAAACTAACCCCAGTAGACCTAGAAAGAATTGGCTCACCGCCCAAAAGAGACTATTCGAATTTATGGAACTTACCGGCAAAGGTTGAAGAGTTAGGATTTAGACTTTCAACTTCATCGACTTACCAGCCCGACATGAAAGGTGCTAGTTCTATAACTGAAGGGAGGGTTTTTCGTCTCCCTCGATTCGTTTTAGAATTTAGAGATTCAAAACTGGAGGATGTTGAATCACTTCTTCCGTTCTCAATCCCGCGTGAACATCTGCCCCGCCATTCTTTCTTTCGTTCTGTCCGCTTTTCAAGCCTAATTGAAAAAGGAGGAGGCATAAAACCATCAGAGACTACTTCACCTCCTGACCTATCTGAAGTATCAGATGCTAGAGTAACTTACCTACACGGCAAAACTTTGAGTGAAAATTACGGCGCTATAGCTGCAGGCTCGGCAGATGACTCCGAACAAAAGGTCGATGAAGTTTTTTCTTATCTTTACCACTTGTGGGGTGGGCGGACTCGATTACCTATCGCAACTTTTCCTCAAGAAACTTTTTCAACACCTGACGGAAAGTTAACCCGAGAAGAAGCAATTGCCAAAGGTTATTTTAAAGATCCTAAGGTTGAAACAGTAGTTTCTTTGTGGGCGATGCGGTGCCCTTGGACAATAGATGACGTTGTTGGCATTTTCGGCAATCCCGATACAATGTCCACTAAGGCAAAATCAAAATATTTTTCCGGCATGATTCACCCAGGAGTTGAGTTTTTTAAGACTGAAAACCATCCTTCAGCCAAAGTCACCGAGACAGCCATTTCTTTCGCACAAGAGTTAGTAAGCTATGCAAAAAACGATGAGGATGACCGATGGAGTGAATTGGCCGAAAAGTATGGTGATATTAATCCAGATAATTTAAGTCAGTTCTATAGTGATTAGCTACATATATTTTCAGCAACTCTAGGCGAACAACTAGGAATACTATATCGTCATCGAGTCTATCTTTATCAATACAACTTTCAAAATATCTCTGCACTAGGAGAAGTTAAGGACTTTGATGTTGCAGCTTTTAATGCAACTCATCTAGTCGACGGCACACCACTAACTAAGGAAGAAATGGTTAAAAGTTATATGTTAACTCAAGAGGAAGCTGATGCCGGCAAAAAACCTGATGAGGCGGCTCTTTGGGCTGGAAATTTATTCTCAACAATTGAGTATGTTACACAGGTTTTTGCTGATTTGCGTATTCCTGGCATCATAAACTCGGACAGCAGGGAGTTCAAAGATTTATACGAAAAATCAATTAACTCTTTTGGTGTGGGATTTGTAAAACATGGATTCAGAGATGGATATTTACCTGGATCGATCTCCAGAAACAACAGGATGCTTACCAAACTGGACGAATTTTACGCCAAAACTGATTGGTGGACTGAGGATAATGCAATAGGATCAGCCTTCACCGGTTATAATAAATTAATTTACGGTCACACAATAAATGCAGCAAAAAGAAACCGGGGTAATATTTATTATAAAGCTGCTACTTCAACTGATTAGTTAAATTCTCTAAAAGACAAGAGATAGTGACGGGGCCGAGGCCGCCGGAGAATTATTAGGGATAAACTTTGAATCCGAGATTTTTGAAATCCTCATCAAAAGCAAAAGCTTCTTTTATTTTTAAACGCCTCATCACCGCAAAAGAGGTGCAATCGATCATTGAAACTCCTCTGCCGTCAAGTTTCTGAAACAACTTCCATGACTTCACTTCATCGGCTCTCCCAACTCTTTCGATTAGTATATCGGGACTATACAAGAGCCTCTCTCCTAGTTTTACTGCCTGACTTTTCCCGCGTTTATATCTAAGCCAACCAAGAGATTCTATAATTACAAGATTTGAAGTAATAAATTTTGCCGAAGATTTAGTCTTAAACTAGGAATTGGCAATAATGTGGTCTTTATCATTTTCGTCAACTACCGCAAACCACGCGCTTGTATCTACAAAAATCATTTCTTTGAGGATTTCTTTTTCTTAAAGTACTTATCAAAATACTTTTTCATTTTACGTTCTTCAAATTCATAATAATATTTATCGTGGTTAACGGCACCGTCTTTCGGACCGCCTTTAAATACAATCTTAGTGCCAAGATCAAAAATAGAATATTTTTTAGATTTCTTTACCTTAACTTTCGCAACTTTTCTTGCGGATTTCCTAAGAAATTCGGCGACGCTAATTCCCTTCTCGCGGGCAAGTTCTTTATATAACTCGTATTCTTCCTCTGGAATTCTAATGAGTACTGGTTTCATCATGACAATATCATGATATCGCGATATCGGTTTACACTCAAGTGGCCCTAC
>MGHC01000002.1:6072-11839 GCA_001793015.1 Candidatus Woesebacteria bacterium RIFCSPLOWO2_01_FULL_39_10 | reverse complement strand
ATACGATGCAACACTTCGGATTTTACCTCCGGGCAGCCTCTACTAAATTTTCCAAAAGACAGGAAATTGTTACTGGGCCGAGGCCGCCGGGAACTGGAGATATAAAGGAGGCTTTTTTCATAATTTCTTCAGTTTTTACATCGCCTTTTGGTGAGCCTACATCGATAACCACAGCTCCCTCTTTGACTTCATCTTTACCGATAATTCCGGGTGAACCTGTCGCGCTTATCAAAATATCCGCATTTTTAGCCTGCCCCGTAAAATCGCCCCTCGAGGGCGCCCCGCCATCAACTGCGTAGCTTTGGGCGGGCAACGCGAGGTAAGATCTGTACGGGGTCTTTCTGTCCACTCCCTCAACTTCATAGCCCATCTCCTTCAAAACTTTAAAAATCTTTTTCCCTTCAAATCCCTTCGCTCCTATGATAACCACCTTTTCGTCCAAAGGACGATCTCGCCCAGAGGACGACAGGCCGTTGGCATGAGCCTCTGGCTGAAAAGGTAAATATAGAGTAGCTTCTTTAATAACTTCCAAAACCGCTTTAACTGTCGGGGTCAAAAAAGAGCTGTCCTCTCTCAAACCGTCAACGTCTTTTTCTTTTGCTATTGCATTAATAATTTCATCCCTATCCTCCTTTGAAAAATTTCTTGGCAAAGGCAATTGCACCATTATCCCGTGGACACTCTGATTAGTATTCATTTCGTTTATTACTTCGATGATTCGAATCATCGAAGTGTCTTGGGGAAAATAAACAACCTCCAACGCACAACCGATCCTTTCGGCTGCTTTCTTTTTTAAATTGATATATAGGATACTCGCAGGATTATCCCCTATTAAAATAGATACAAGCTTGGGTTTAATGCCTTTTTCACTTAATCTCTTAATCTCTTCAATTAACTTAACCTCTTTTTCTTTCGCAAACGATTTACCGTCAAAAATAATTGCCATCATCCCTTAATTTTAATGGCAATATTGTTTTTTCACAATCATTTTGTATAATTTTCCAATGACGAGAGAACAATTTTCCGATGGTCTACTTATAGAAGATTCTGGCCTACAACCACAAGGCAAGCCAAAAGTGGAGCCGAGAAAAGGGCCGCTTGGAGGACCTTTCAGAAGTGGTGATAGTACCTCGATGACTATCCAGGTTTGTGCAAAATGTCCATGGGCGGGCTTAAAAAATTCTTCTGTTAAAGTTAACAACGAGCGACCAATATGTACTGAAGAAACCCAACGAACCTGTAACCTTTGATCAGATGGGGTAACTACAGCAAACCTTCTTTAACCTCGACTGCGGTAACGTAGCGAACCTTCTTTTTCTCATCCCAAAAGGATTCTTCTTCTAAAACTGTGAAGGGTGAATTGAAATTAAAATCTCTTCTGACTAATTCTTCAACGACACAGAGTGTTGTTGGTACAATTTCTTTTTCCAAAACTTTACTTTTTGAAACCCACTCCAAGGATCCAACATCACTTTTTGGTAATATTTTCTTCTTATAGATTCCCCAAAAGTAATAAAGCCTTAGTTTGCTATCTATAATTACTCTTGCAAATTCATGTAATTTAACATTTTTAATTTTTGTTTCCTCCTCAAGTTCTCGATAAGCAGAACCTTCGATACTTTCGTTTTGTTCTACTTTGCCACCAATCCCTGTGTAGAAATTTGGAGCAAAGTCGCGATCGGCCGCTCTTTTAAAAAGGGTCATTTTTTGGAGAGGAATTTTATCAACCAAAAAGATTACGTTCCATTTATTTGTCGGGTTAATCATTTTTTGGGCCAGAACTTTCTCCTAGCATCAGATCATATAAAACTACTGGATCAAAAACGCCTTCATTTTCTTTTTTAACCTTATCCTCCCAACTCTTCGCCAGCTCATATCCTTCGCTTCCCTTATGATCATTACCTATTCCTGATAGCACTCTAATTACTTTCAAGTAACCCTCTGGCAAGTTAGATTTTGTTTTCCCTGTACGACCACTTCCAATTATTCCTCGTTTCTGACTTAGAGTATCTAGCCAGCCAAGTAGAATACTAAATGGTTTTGGATTTTCAGTTCGCCCTGCCATGTTAGATTAGGTCGAATATTTGACAGGATATAAAATTATACATTAAATTAATAGTACCTTTTTGGTTTTTTGAAATACTTTAATAATGACAATTGCCGAGTCTGTCGAAGCAAAAGCTCGAAGTGTTGCAGTCGATAAAAAGGTGGTTGAAGGCACATTCCCAAACCCAAATTGTTCTGCAGAAGAAACTACACCGCTTTTGGGTCCACCGGGTTTTTTTGCTGCTTGGAGGCATTTATCGGACTTACACCCAGGGTGGGACTCTGAAGATCTTTGGCTTGCTGCAGAAAATATGTCTGGAGAAACACCCGACGAAGATTAGTATATCGAATACTTAAGGAACGGGGAATTTTTGGCAGAGGGTATTTATTTCTTAGCATAGCTTCTTTTCTCCAAAATAGTAATTAAATCCTTCGGTGTAAAAACCATTTGAGGCTTTAAAAATTTTCCAACCTGTTCGGTTAAAAAATGTTTCCTGTCAAGTGTTACCAGAAAATTTGTTTTTGCTTTTTTGGCTTCTGCTAGAATAACGGCATCTTTTTCAACAATTACCTTTTTTGCTTTTTGAATACTTTTTTCGTTGGGAGTTTGTTTCAAAATCTCTAATTTATCAGCAAGTATAAAAAATCTATCTAAGTGATAACTTTGAAGCTTTTTACGCACACTTCTTTCGGTTTCTGTTAATACTAGGCTCGACGTTACAAGTTTTACATCTGTCAATGTAAAAAGTTTTGAGGAACCACCCGTGGGAGAATTAACTGCAGTAAAAAAAACGCTCGAATCAAGAAATACTGACTTTAAAGATCGTCTTCCTTTAGCCATTCTTCTATTTCCTTATCGCTAAATTCTCTTGTATATTTTATAAGCTTTGGGTCGATATATGTTTTTTTGTAAATCTTTCTAACCTCATTCTGTAGTTTAGTTAAATACGAAAAATCAACAAGCGCTGCTTTAGGAGCACCTCCTTTTGTCAACACAACATAATCTTCTCCAGCCACTTTTTCTGCAAGCGCACCAAGTTTACCTCTTGCTTTGGTTATTGGAATTATCGTTGCCATTTAAAATATCATACTTATGCTACACAATTTTGTCAAGTATTATGTAACCAAAAATGTACTTTAAAACGTACATTATGGAACTGGGAATCTTTGGCAAAGGGTTTTTCCAATATTTTGACATACATATGGTTGTATGGTAATATGGTTTCATCATGACAAATATTGTAAAAACTACTCTAAATATTCCAGAGGATATCCTTCAAAAGGCAAAGCTCTTAAGTGTGGAGGAGAAAAAAACGCTCAGCAAAATAATCACGGAATCTCTCGAACAAAGGATTGGAATTAAAAAAAGAAAAATTCCCAAAAGCCCGCTTAGTACTCTCGGAAAACTAAGAATTGGTGTTGATAAAATTTACAAAAAGCGCTCCGACATATATGGTTAACGTGCCCGTTGGAAGGTGGCTTTTGGATACACACCTTCTGGTCTACTCGCTTGATGCCCTCTCTCCTTTCTACGAATTAACAAGAGAACTGTTTATGGCGTTGCAAGAAGAAAAGTTTGAAGGCGTAATAGCCTTGCAAAATATTCTTGAAGCGGAAAATGTTCTAATTAAAAAGTATGATCAAAATAAAAACGATATTACTAACTATATCGAAAATGTTATCGATGCATTTAATTTTACAATCATTGCTCCTACCCCCAACACTTATTTAACTTTTCATAAACTTTTAAAAAAGTCTTTAACGAGTGTAGATCTTTTCGACTGCTTTCTTGCTGCCACAATGCTTGATAATAAAATCGGAAATATTCTCACCCTAAACACAAAGGATTTTTCCGGAATAAAAGGCATTCAGGCAGAAAACCCATTTAAGTAAGGAGACTCTTACGGAACTGGGAATTTTTGGCAGAGGGTTTTGACTTCATCGGCAATTCCAAGTAAAAATTCATCTTTATCAATTTTTTCTCTGTAAGCTTTCAGGAACGATTGGCGTGCTTTCGGATCGCTTGGCATTTTAAAGTCTTTAACATGTTCAATCACCTTTGAAACCCAGCCGGCAATAATTTTTATTTCTTTCTCCTTCATTCCCCGAGTAGTAATTGCGGGAGTTCCGATTCGAAGTCCTGAGGGATAAAAAGGAGAACCAGAATCGTTCGGAACCGTGTTTCTATTGGCGATAATCCCGGCAATTTCCAATCCCCACGCAACTACCCAACCGTTTGTTCCTTTACTGCGAAGGTCGATAAGTACCAAATGTTTATCTGTCCCACCCGATACAACATCGTAACCCTTCTTAACCAGTTCCTGGGCTAAAATTTTCGCATTTTTGATAACCTGTTTCGCGTATTTTTTAAATACTGCGGTTTGTGTGTTTTTAAGTGCGATCGCAATTCCCGCAATTGAATGTAAATGAGGCCCACCTTGTAATCCCGGAATAATTGACCTATCAATTTTCTCACCCATATCTTTTCGGACGATAATTACAGCACCCCTTGGTCCACGAAGAGTTTTATGGGTTGTAAAGGTTACAATATCAGCATAAGGAAATGGCGAGTTCATCACACCAGCCGCAATAAGCCCTGCTTCATGCGCAATATCAGCCATATACAAAGCTCCCACGGATTTTGCGATTTGCGACATTTTTTTATAATTAATATCACGAGTATAAGCGGTTCCTCCTGTAATGATAAGTTTCGGCTTTATACTTTTTGCTAACTTTGCGATTTTCTCGTAATTAAAAACTTGAGTTTTTGGATCGACATGATAAAAATGCACATCATAAATTTTGGAAACTAAAGTTATTTTCTTATCATCCACACCTGCCTGCGCAGGCAGGTGCCAACCATGAGATAAGTGTCCTCCATCTGGTAAAAACATCGACATTATTTTGTCGCCAATTTCCAAAAACGCATTGTAAACGGCCAAATTTGCCTCGCAACCGGAATGGGGTTGGACGTTTGCCTGCCATTTATCTTTGGATAATCCAAAAGCAACAAGAGCTCGATCTTCGCAAAGAGATTCAACCTGATCAACAAATTCATTTCCCTGATAATAACGCCTCCCAGGATCTCCCTCAGCATATTTATGCATTAATATCGATCCAACCGCTCGACGCACTTCAGGATATGTATAATTCTCAGACGGAATCATCATGAGGGTTTCGCGCTGTCTAGCTTCTTCCTTTTTTATAAGGTCAAATATTTTGTCCATTGTTTCAAAGATTATATACCAAAATTCTAAAGTATTTTTGACACTTTTTTCCAAACTCTTTCGTGAATTATCTCTGGCAAGTCAATTTTACTTTTAGTCGTACACCTTGCTTTAGTCCAAAAGCTATTGTTTCTAATTGTAAACAAATACTCTTTATACGCTTCGAGCTGGTGTTTTCTATTTCTTTCTGCCGCGTCTTTTTTCTTTCCTTTAAGATAAGCTCTACCTCTTTTTTCTTTAATCAGTTTTAAGGATATTTTCGGAGGTACATCCAAAAAAATGACGAGGTCTGGTTTAATTATTCCCAGCTCTTTGTACCCTGTCGGCCAAAGCCAATCTCTATACATTTTTCTTGCACGCCCCTTTAGCTTTGCTATTTGATGAACGTTTGAAGTAAAGTACCTATTGGACACAACAGTTCCGCCCTTGTCAATCCACTTTTTTCCGATATCTCTACCCCAAGTGTACTGATCAATCATATAAGGAAGAACCGT
>MGHC01000002.1:0-6061 GCA_001793015.1 Candidatus Woesebacteria bacterium RIFCSPLOWO2_01_FULL_39_10 | reverse complement strand
AAATCAGCAACCAGTATTTTTTTGTATTTTTTCTTAAGTCTTTCGAGAAGCAGATTGAATTGAGTGGTTTTCCCGCTCCCATCAACTCCTTCAATAACAACAAATTTTCCTTTTTGAATCATATCAGGAATCTTCCAAATACAACCCTGGCACTCTATCCTCATACGTTATCCAGCCCTTGTGGTCTACATGTGCACAACTTAAGCCATAGTTTTCAAAATACCCCTCTCCGTGAACAGGACAAACTCCTCTTGAAAATTCTGGCAGAGGTTCTACTCTTCCATTTAACAACACAAGGTCTGCCGGAGATAAATAATCATGTCGTAAAAGCATAGTTGCCAAACGTCGCTCTTCTACCTCTGATAATTTGGCGCCATTATGACCATCAAGCCCTAACTGTCTTCTTATAAAAGCCGGATCAAACTCCCCTCTATATACAAATTTTCTTTCAAGATCTTCAAGATCTACCCTTCCAACTACTCTTTCTCCCATATAAGTTTTCACTAGACATCTTAATAATTATTAGCTATTCTTACAACAGGAAAAAATGATCCAATATCTTAATTTGCTTCAGGATATACTAGAAAACGGTGTAGAAGAAAAAAACGAAAGGACTGGGACTGGGACAAAAAAGGTTTTCGGTCGACAACTTCGCTTTGATCTATCAGAAGGCTATCCTCTCTTGACAACCAAGAAAATGTTTACAAAGGCAATTATCCACGAGCTTTTGTGGTTTATAAAAGGCGATTCAAATATTCGATATCTTGTTAAAAACGGAGTTCACATATGGGACGAGTGGCCCTACCAAAATTATCTAGTTAAGAATAAGTTGGCTAAAAAGTATCCAATGTATTCAGATGAATGGAAAAAGATGAAAGAAGAATATATTCAAAAAATTATTAATGATGAAAAATTTGCGAAAAAATGGGGAGACTGCGGGCCTTTCTATGGTGTTCAGTGGAGAAATTTTAATGGTGTTGATCAGCTTCGTTGGGTAGTAAATGAAATAAAGAAAAACCCTGGAAGCAGACGCCTCATTGTGAATGCGTGGAATGCCCCACTGGTTGACAAGATGGCACTTCCCCCATGCCATGTAATGTATCAATTTCAAGTATCCCAGGGAAAACTAAATTGTATGATGTATCAAAGGTCAGTTGATACTTTTTTGGGGCTTCCTTTTAATATAGCAAGTTATGGATTACTCACAACAATTGTTGCAAAGGTGACAGGATACAAACCTGGAGAACTAACTTTGGCACTTGGAGACACTCATCTTTATTTAAATCATATCGAACAAACAAAATTACAGATTAAAAGAAAACCATACAAGCTCCCAAAAATGGTGATAAATCCAAAAGTAAAATCAATTTTTAAATTTAAATTTGAAGATTTTGAACTTGTCGGCTACAAATCCCACCCACCCATTAAAGCCCAAATATCTGTGTAAATATTTCTCTTAATACTATGATATATCATAGTGAAATATAAAAGATGACAGTATCAATAATTGTAGCAATTGCTGAAAATAATGTAATTGGTGCAAAGAATAAACTTCCTTGGTATCTTCCAGCTGATTTAAAACATTTTAAAGAAATAACAATGGGACACCATGTAATAATGGGGCGTAAAACCCACGAGTCTATTGGAAAAGCTTTGCCCGGAAGAACAAATGTTGTAATAACCAGAAATCCTAATTACGAAAGTGAAGAAACTGTAGTCGTACACTCCTTAGAAGATGCATTAAAAATCGCAGAAGGTTCTGGTGAAACCGAAGCTTTCGTGATCGGGGGTGCAGAAATTTTTAAACAAGCGCTTCCTCTGGCAGATAAAATTTATATGACAAAAGTTAAAGCAAGTATCGATGGAGATATTTTTTTCCCCGAATATAAAAAAGGTGAATGGAGTATAGTTTCATCCGAACCCCATAAAGCCGACGGGAAAAATTCCTACCCCTACGAATTTCAAACTCTAGAAAGAAAGTAAGGGCACAATCCTTGCTCACCCGCGCCAGGCAGAATTATATAAAATAAACAACCGAGGGCTAAAAGCCCTCGGTTTTCTCGCAAAGGCTCGAATAGTTTGTTCACTGCTTCGCTTCATCCGTGGACTAAAAGTCCACGGTTTTCGCGAAGTTTGAATAAAAAGAAAAATATAAAACTGACATTGATTATTTTTAAACGATCGTTTAAAAATAATCAAACTCTTTTTTCTCTTACATTAATCTTTTCCACCTTTTTTCCACCTCACAGACTTCAGAAAAGGACGGAAAAGATCTTCTTCAATCGGGACTTTCCAGCTCGTGTAAGGATTTTTAAATATTTTTTGCTGAGCAACAAATTTAATTGTGGGCAAATCTTCAAAAACAACTATCGGAGTTTGTTCTCGCCCTTCCCCCATTAAAAAGACCGCGAATGCCGCGATTGAATCCGGAATATTTGTTCTTGTATATTTGAATTCTCTGCCGAATAAATCCTTTGTTCCGACGTAATTTTTAATATTGGAAAAACCATGATAAGAAATTGCATGTCCGACAATTCCTCGCTTTAAGGGAACGGCAGTTGAGTCGGTAAGAATAACACCCACGTTTTTTACTTTGCATTCGCTTCTTAAAAATTTCCAAATTTCATAAGATGATTTATCAGGATCTTTTGGCCAAAGAATGTAATATCCATTAGCGTTACTTTCATCAATTCCGGCAGAACCTACCAATAAGCCTTTTGTTATAGTGTGAATTCTATGCCTTTGTATGCTATCCTTCGGTATAAATAGTTGGGCCTCTTCTTTTATTAAACTCTCTTTACTTTTTACTTCACTTGCCGCTATGCATCTTCCTTCACCAATCGAAACGACTTTTGAGGTAACACAAACCACAGAATTTTCGTGAAGGTTTTGAATACTTTCTTTAAGAAGTTCCCGCAAATCATCCTTCGGCGGCATAAATTTCCGGGTTTTGATAACTTTAATATTCACGAAGCAATTATACTCTAGAGGAAGTTAAGTAGTATTTCCAAAATTCCTTAATCATAATTTCTGCCCAAGATTCTATTTTCGGACCTTTGCCCTTAAGCCAATTTCCTTGTTTTGTCCTTAATTCTTTCTCTACTTTATCAAATGGGACCCACCAGGCATTGGCAATTTCACTAGATCTAAAAGTTAAGTGATCTATAAACTCAGGGTTCACCTCCAAAACCGCAGCGATTCCGGTATGCACCCAACCAACTTGGACCGAAAGTAAGGGGTCTTCAATCCTTTTATCATAAAATGCACCAAGAAGTCTTAGATCCTGGACACTAATTCGAGGAACCCCAATTTCCTCTTCTACTTCACGGAAAAAACCGTGATTAAGTCCAAGCATCGTTCCTACTTCATCTTGAATTGCTGGGAGTAAATCCCGAAGGAAAATAAGTTCTTCTCGACTGAAACCAATATCCTTATAACTTTTGTGTCCTCCAAAACCCACTGTAAATCTCCCCTGAAGTCTTGCGTCTCCTATAAACTTTGTACTTTTCTTAACCTCAGACGTTGCACGTTGATACCACAATAAGTTCTTTTGGCATGTAATCATCGTATAAATAATTATTTGTTGTCTGGTGGGGTCATTTTCCAAGCCATCTTCGCCGTATCTTTCGCTTACGCTGCCATGCTTAAATATCACTTTTAACACTTCGGGAACGTTCCTGGTTACCAACACATCAGAAGAAAAGGAGGAGGGTTTGAAATCGGCCTGTTGTGTAAACAAAATTTCCGTTGGAACAAAAAGTGAAGTTTTATCTTGGTCCTCTTCTTTCTCTTTTTTAGACACTAATGGACGAGGAATCGCAAGAGTAAAACTCTTTTTGGGTAATTTTGTTTCAGCTGATTTTTCGGTTAATCCTTTTTTTCTTCTTGCCATAAAAAAACCCACCTTTCGGAGGGCAGTATTTAGTTATTTTACTTATTAAAAAATTAAATGCAATGAAAGAAACTTTAAACCTGTTTTTCTTTTTTTGTGGCCGAAACTCTTCCTCCCTGCCACTGACCCCTATAACGACTACCTCCACCTTCAACTCTCTCAAAAATAATGTGAGATACGCGAGCTCCCATTTCTATTTCCATTATATTTTTCCCCAGGTTTGCTAACCCAAAAGTAAGCTGTCCACAATAACCCGGGTTCACTTGATTACATAAAAGAAGTACACCCGATCTGTGAAGTGTACCTCGGGGTTGAGGGTAAGCTATTAAGTCATCAGGTAAATTTACAGTTTCTATTGTTCTCATTAAGTAATATTCACCAGGCTTCAATGCAACTTTCTGAACCTTTTGTTCATCATATGAAATTAAAGGTGTGGCTTTTGGTGTCTCTCTTTCCAATATGCCCAAAAAACCCTTGCCTTTAATTTGGTAAATTTCTCCTATACGCAAATCAAATCCTGCACCCTCAGGATTAGTTAATTCTCGTTCAGAAAGATTCTCAACCAACTTTTTTTCTTTTACTAGTTTTAATAGTAACTTAGGTCCGATCGGCATCGTATTTATTTTGACAATGTTATCATTAAGTCAATGATTATTGGAGAGGCAACCTCAATAAATAGAGTGAAAATAAGACTTACAACCGAGCAGTGGAAGCATATTACCTATTCTCACAAAGAAATTGACGCAGAAAATTTTTCTGAGATCTTAGGGGTGATAGGAAATCCCAACGCAGTGCTAAAAGGAGATAAGGGTGAGTTCCTTGCTGTAGGAAGAAAATCTAGAAGTAAATATTGGCTTGTGGTAATATACAAAGAGCAAACCAAAGCTGACGGTTTTGTAATCACAGCCTACTACACAAGCGATGTTAACTGGCTTTTCAGAAGAAAAATAATATGGAACAAAAAATAATTAATTCCACCAAAATTGCGGCTGGTGATCTTATTAGACTCGCACTTATGGGCAAGGACCGTTTGTGGGTCGATTATGATAAAGAGGCTGACGTTTTATATGTCAACTTTGGAAAACCTCAAAAGGCTGATGATGCACGAGAAAAAAAGGGGGTAATAACAAGAACAAGAAAAGGTAAGATTGTAGGATTAACAATTCTTAACGCCAGCAAATTTTCTCTGAAAACAAATCAGAATTAATCTTTTTTCTGTTCCTTTTCACCGCCTGGTTTTCTCCAACTGGCCCATTTACATTCGGGGTAGCGTGAGCAGCCGTAAAACCTCTTACCTCGTCTTGTTGTCTTTATAATAACGTCACCAATTTTGCATTCTAAACATTTCACGCCGATTTTCTCAATATATTTTTCTGTGTGCTTACATTCTGGAAATTTTGAACAGGATATAAATTTTCCAAAGCGTCCGGTTCGAATCACAAGTTCTCCTTGCTTATCTCCCCTTCTTCCTTCCAATTCGCAAGTCGGACATTTACGGCCCAATTTTTCTGCCTCGATTTTTACACGCTTTGATTTTTCTTCAACTTCACCCAATTTTTTATCAAAGGGTTTATAAAATTCGCTCATCATTTTTTGCCACTCAAGTTCCCCATTTGCTACATTATCTAGTTGATCCTCCATTCCAGCCGTAAACGAATACTCAAATAGATCCGGAAAGTTTTTAATTAAAAAGTCATTCACCGCAACTCCAACCGGTGTCGGCTGGAACTTTCCTTCAAGCTTTTCTACATAAGTTCTTAATTGAATTGTTGTAATAATTGGTGCATAAGTTGAAGGCCTTCCAATCCCAAGAGCTTCGAGTGTTTTAATTAATGATGCTTCGTTAAACCTTGCCGGGGGTTGAGTAAATTTTTGTTCAGAATTAACTTTTATAAGATCCAATGCCTCGTCTTTTTCAAGTACAGGTAATTCCGGTTCTTCATCTTTTGAAAGTGGCCCGCCTCGCCCGACGAGCAAGCGAGTCGAGGCGGGAATTACTTTCCTCCAACCATCAAACTTCATTACTTGCCCACTCGCCCTCAAAATATACACCCCCGAGGTGTGAACACCTTTCACCTCGGGGGTGGTTCTTGCCTCTACATCTATCACAGTTTCGTCAAAAATACACTCTTTCATCTGACAGGCTACATATCGTCTCCATATAAGATC
>MGHC01000001.1:28683-42200 GCA_001793015.1 Candidatus Woesebacteria bacterium RIFCSPLOWO2_01_FULL_39_10 | reverse complement strand
GAAGTGAGTAAACCCGGAGTTTATAAGTTATCACAGGGCGCTAGAGTAGAAGATTTGCTAATTGCATCGGGGGGATTAGCAGAGGATGCGGACAGGGCATGGGTAGAAAAATATATTAACAGAGCTGCCAGGTTAACAGACGGACAGAAAATTTATATACCTTCGCAAGACGAGCTTGCCCCGCAACAAGATTATCAATCTTCGGTGCGGGGTGCTAATAATGAAGGGGGAGCTAAACCATATCAGCAAAGTGTTTCGGGGGTAGGGGCTCAGAGTGTTAATATTAACACTGCGAGTCAAAAAGAGCTGGAGGAGTTACCGGGAATTGGCCCTGTTTACGCCCAAAGTATTATTGAACACCGGCCGTACTCAACTGTGGAGGAACTCCTATCAAAAGGTGCTTTAAAAGAGTACGTGTATGAAAAAGTAAAGGACCAGGTGGTGGTATACTAAGGTCTTAGTACAAAAGATAATGGAATATTTTTGTAAAATAATTTATAACCCTTTATTGACAAAAAACACACGATCGTTTAAAAATAATCAATGTCTAAATTATATGGAATTAAGGATTGGATACTTTTAACTGCAGCAGTATCAGTGGACGCATTTCAGGAAATTAGATTAGTCGGAGATTTGATTCCCAGTCTTGTGGAAGCAAGATACGGGTTTTTACCTCCAAACTTTAAAAAAGAAAGTTATTTTTCTTACGTATCGAGACTTCTTAAAACAGGCGATATAAATAAAAAGCTGGATAAAAAAGGTACTGTTTACCTTGAACTTACTTCTCAAGGGAAGAAGAACTTAATACGGCGCTTTCCAATATTTTTTAAAGCCAAGTGGGATGGAACATTTATGGTTGTCGTGTTCGACATCCCGGAAGAAACGAGAAGAGCCAGAGATGATTTAAGAGAAAAGTTAAAAGAATTGGGTTTTGGCAAGCTTCAGGAATCAGTTTGGATTTCACCCTATCATTTTGAGGAGGATTTAAAGGAGTTCCTTCAAGAAACTGGGTACTTGGATTATGTTTTTGTGATGAGAGCGACAAGAATATTGGGCAAGAGCTTGAAGGAAAAAGCCGGGGATATTTGGAGATTAAAAGATTTAAACTCGGAATATGAAAAGATAATTTTGGAGGCAGATAGGATATTAAAAGGTGAAAGCGATGTAATTGGTTTAAAAAAGATTTGGGATGGTTATTTCAAAGTTTTAGCTAAAGATCCGATACTGCCTAGTGAGTTTCTTCCATCAGATTGGAAACGTAAAGATGCTTATGAAATGTTACAAAATCTGTCACATACATTGATAAAAAATACACGATCGTTTAAAAATAATCAATGATAAAGGGAAGGACAGTTTTTCTTTTACTGATAACGCTTTTGGTTGTAAGGGTTTATTTCAGCTTCACAAAACCAATTCCATATAAACAAGGGAATAGAGTAAGAATAACATCAAGAGTCACTTCTGAACCGATTAGATATGAAACTTCTCAATATCTAGAACTCGACAATCTCAAAATAAACCTACCTTTGTATCCAGAAATAAGCTATGGGGATAGTGTGGTTATTGAAGGTAAAATTGATGAGGATAAATTAAAAAACGCTAAACTTGTAAAAATTGAGGAGGCCAATCGTGTTTTATATAAATTCCGAGAAAAGTTAATTAGTTTCTACAACTTGAGCCTTCCAGAACCCCACTCGGCCCTGATTGCCGGAGTTACAATAGGCTCAAAAGCAAGTATTCCTAATGATTTTTGGGAAGTTCTTAAAAATACAGGTACCGCTCACGTCGTTGTTGCTTCTGGCATGAACGTGACCTTGGTTGCAGGATTCTTAATTAATTTTTTTATTTTACTTTTCAAGCGAGGACGTGCCTTAATTTTCGCATTAATAGGTATTTGGTTTTACGCAGTTTTGTCAGGATTTGATGCGCCAATAATAAGAGCGGCTGTTATGGGATCAATAGCATTTACTGCCCAAGAGTTAGGCAGGTTAAACGCCGCCCTGAGAAGCTTACTTTTTGCAGCATTTGTTATGCTTATGATAAACCCTTCTTGGATTACGGATCTTGGATTTTTGCTATCTTTTTTTGCTACACTTTCAATCATTTTATTTGAGGGTAAGATAAGAAAACTAATTAAATTTCTACCACCTGGACTTAAACAGGACTTTTCAACAACATTATCAGCTCAAATTGGAGTTGCGCCAATACTTTTCATCAGTTTTGGACAGTTTAATCCTCTTTCTCCATTTATAAACGCAGCGGTACTTTGGACTGTACCGTTAATAACTATAATAGGAATTATAGGAGGAATAGCTGGACTAATTTTTGAGCCATTGGGAAAATTAGTGCTATGGCTCTCTTTTCCATTAACCAGTTGGTTTATAGGAATTGTTAGAACGTTCGGCTAGTGTAAGACTTAAACTAATTTAACATGCCAGTTTATTGGCGGTACGTTCTTTTTTTATTAACCCTCGTTGCAGTGACGGTGTGGTTAGCTGTTATTTTTTATCCGTCAGGGAAATTTCGGATCATTGCTTGCGACGTTGGGCAAGGTGATGCCATACTTGCCACTTACAGAAAGACTCAAGTTTTAGTGGATGGAGGTCCCAGTAGAAGAGTGATAGATTGTCTATCCCGTCACATTCCCTTTTGGGATAGGAATCTAGAAGTGGTTTTATTGACACATCCGCAGAAAGATCACTATATGGGCTTGATAGAAGTTTTTGAACGTTATGATGTCCAGCTTTTTATAACTACAGGTTTAGATTCTAGCGCTCAGGAATACGAAGTGCTAAAAAGTCTTGTGACGGGTAAGGGAGTAAGGGTAGTTAATCCAGAGAGCGGTATGAAGATAGGGTATGATTTGATATATTTAGATATATTACACCCTTCGAAAGAGTTTTTGGCTAAAAATCTCACCTCGGAGGTGGCAGAATTGACTCCTCCGAGGTGGAATGAGCAGAATAATGTTCTCGGTGCCTTTACTTCGAAGAAGGATCCTAATGATTTTTCAATTGTTTCAATCTTGAGCTTCGGGGAATTTGATGCGTTATTGACGGGGGATATCGGTCCTGACGTGACGGGTGATATCTTAAAGAAAGGATTAATAAAAGACGTGGACTATCTCAAAGTACCTCATCATGGTTCCAAGAACGGTTTAACCAAGGAATTGTTGGACTTAAGTGCTCCGGAAATTGCGGTTATATCTTCCGGGCGCGGGAATTCCTACGGCCATCCGCACGAGGAGACGTTAAATATGTTATCGAGTTACGGGTTACGAGTTTTAAGGACGGACGAGGCGGGGGATATTGTAGTTGAAAGCGATGGTAAGAAGATTTGGTTACAGAACTAAGTAACATAACCTAATTTTGACATAGCGACGTATATTTTTGGGAAGAGCAGATTATACACTTATTTTAGAACTTCCCTGTCGCGGGGATCAGTTTCGCAAATTTGAGTTGGTTGATGTGTACCTCTACCATCTTGGTCTATTTTTGAAGCAAGCCTTGCGGCTTGCCGGGCGACTTTATCAGCATTTTGACTTCCTAAGACAATTACAGAAAGCCAAGGTTTTTTTGGGTTTAACAAGCTACGTTCTTCTTGGCTTCTTGTTATTCTACCAGTAAATCTAGCCAGACTTTCAGTCAAACCCGCAGCAATATCACTAAACCTCTCTAAAGCCATACTTAAGGAAGTTTAACAAATAATATTAAGGAATGGGAAGATTCAAAATAGCCTCAACGCATCATTGCGAAAATGGTGATATTAATGTATAATGTGCGCACTTTCCTCAAAGCCATCTTTGAGGTCATTTTTTGCTATTTTCAATTCGATTTATTTAATTTAATCTGATTTCAAGAAAACCGTGCAATTTGTCGCACGGATGAATTGAAATCAGAGCCAAAGTTTTCCTTAGGGCTTTAGTCCTTGCCTTAAGGCAAGGGAAATTTTACTATTATGACAGTGGAGTACAGAGATCTAAAATTACCAGGGCGTCATTTAAACCGGAGAGCATTCTTGGGAGGCGCTGCGGTATTAACTGGCGCGACAGTGGCAGTGGCTGCGGGTTTAAATTTACCAAACCCAAATTCTCCTGTCCCTCCAAATAAATCATTGACTTCTCTTGGTACAAGGTTAATTGATAATGTAGCTATTCCATCTCTTCCTGACGAAGTCTATCGGGTTAATTTTACAGGCGCTAAAGGTGTAAAGCCTCCAATTGTAGATCAAATAAGATTTCAGGGGTTAAGTAATAATTATAATGTATTGAGAAGACCTTTACAGGAACCTGAATTTACAATACCTGGAGAGATAATAGAAGCCAGAATGGATTCAGTTTCAGAGGCGGAATTGAAAAAAATGATCGAGAGAGGATTATATGGTAATCCTGCTTTTTCAGAAGGAAGTAATCTAACCGGAATTGATACGGCTGGGCAAGAACTTTTCAAAACACGAGTGGTTGTCGGCAAGATGGAAGAAGGCTACGCTTTAAGTACTTTAAGCGGTACTCAAGCTACTGTAGTAGCTTACACCTCAGCTGAACCACAAGAAACTTCTCAAGCCAGTAAATAGAATGCTTCCGAAAAGGTATAAAAAAAAAGTAGACTACTCACCCTTTTTATAACCGTTGTTATCGAGTGCTCTTTCCCATGCATCAGCTGATGCTTCATCAGGAACTTCGAGCGTAGCTCGACGATCATTTGGCCTTCCACTTTCATGAAAACTGCCTGACGGGGTCGCACCAATTGGCCAGTTACCCGTTCCCATAGAAGTAAAAACAAATTCTGCTTCGGTAAGCTTAACGCTATGAACGAGTTCATTTTTCAAGGAGATAGTCCTCGGACCAGTTCTTTTATAGAATTCTTTTCTACCAGGACGTTCTACTCCAAGGTTATTTTCAAAATTGTCAATTCCTGGAACCTCGCCGCTTGTAGAATCGAATTCTTTACTTCTCATTTTTTTGGTCTATAAACTTTAAGTAGCGTATTTTGACAAGTTAATTTCTTAAAGTCAAGCCTTTTTCTTAGTAGCTAGTGCGTAACAGTTAATAGTTCCTGGACAGGCTGGGCAATATCCTACAGCGGTTAGATTTGCAGGAACTTCACTTGATCTGAGATCGGCTAATAATTTACCTCCTACACAAGTACCGGAAGTTTTTGATCTGCTGCTAATTCGCGTTCTCCAGAAACGTAATATTCTGTTCCATCTTTTGCAGTTACTTGCATTGAAGCATTTTCTGCATCTTCACCAAATAATTCACAAGTCATATTTAAAAAATAATCCCGGCAAAAATCTGTCCGGAATTGAAAAGTATTATACAACGGTAAGCAAAAAATCTCAACTGCTATAGGGTTCAAATTGTGTTAAGCGAAGCTTGGTCTAGATGTAATTATCTTCCTACAGGGACCTCTTCATATAATAAGTTACCATCGTCATCCCTTACGAAGCAGTTATATCCTCCGAGCGATCCTTCGTTATGCCAATGCTCTTCGCCGTCTTTCCCTGTATAGTAGGCTATGCATTTACCATACGTCCCTACCAGATTGGGCAATTTAGCTTGGTTGATTCCAGGTGTCTCTACGCCAAAGTTTAGTGACCACCATCTACAACTTGCGCATCGTCCTATATAAAAATCTTTAGGTATTTCAGTCATGTTCGATATTATATCAAGTCTTATGTTTAAACCAAAACTGAAGCGGCGGAGAAACTTTAGACCTTTCGCCTCAGTAGTTAATGGCAGATTTGATAAAAGTAGGTTAGAATTGGAATATGTACAGACAGATAATAATTAAAGTATTACAAAAAGTTACAGGGGAAAAAGATGTCAATTTAGAAATACCTGAGAGGGAGGAATTCGGGGACTATTCATCGAATGTAGCGATGATAACGTTCTCAAAATCACAAATCACAAATCACCCCACTTCGCTAAAGCTTCGAGCGACGAGCAAATCACCCCGCGAGGAAGCCGAGGAGATAGTAAAGAAGTTAAAAGCCGATAAAAAACTTATGGAGGTAGTAGATAAGATCGATATCGCTGGGCCGGGATTTATTAATTTTTGGCTAAAAAAAGATGTACTAATTAGTAATTTGATACAGATTGATAGCGAAAAAGAAAATTATGGAAAGTCCGATATTGGTAAAAGTAAAACTGTAATTGTTGAGTATTCTTCTCCGAATATAGCAAAACCGTTCACAGTTGGACATTTAAGATCAACCATTATTGGTGATGCAATTGCAAATATATTTGAAGCGGTCGGTTATAAAGTTTTACGAGATAACCATCTGGGGGATTGGGGAACCCAGTTTGGTAAACAAATTTATGCAATAAAAACATGGGGTGATGAAGCGAAAATCGAGAAGTCGGAATATCCTGTAAAAGAACTTGTTGACCTCTATATCAAATTCCACGAAGAAGTTGAAAGAGATTCATCTCTTGAAGACTCGGGAAGAGAATGGTTCAAAAAACTTGAGGAAGGGGACCCTGAAGCAAGAAGACTTTGGCAAAAATGTGTTGATTGGAGTTGGCGTGAGTTTGAAAAGATCTATAGGAAACTTAATGTGTATTTTAACAAAGAATTCGAAAACGGAAGAGGTTTGGGAGAGTCGTTTTTCGAAGATAAAATGCCATCGGTAATAAAGGAAATGGAAGAAAAGGGTCTTTTAAAGGTGGGCGAAGAGGGGGCTAAACTTGTTTTCTTTGAAAAAGACAAATATCCTCCGGCTATGATTCTTAAGAAAGACAGTACGACTTTGTATCACACAAGAGATTTGGCGACTGATAGATATCGTAAAGATAAATACAACCCAGATTTTATAATTAATGAAGTTGGTGCTGAGCAAACTCTTTATTTTCAGCAGTTATTTGAGATGGAAAGGATGCTTGGCTGGTTTGAAGATGGACAAAGAATACATGTTGCTCATGGCTTAATAAGATTCAAAGACAGGAAAATGTCGACTAGGAAAGGGAACGTAATTTGGTTAGAAGAGGTATTAGATGAGGCTAAAAAAAGAGCTTACCGCCTTGCCGCGAAGTCTGAAATTGCCAGAGCAGAATGGGGACAACCTGAGGAACTGATTTCTAGAAAAACTAAGATTGATACGGAATTAGCTTCAGGTAAACGAGATAAGGATATAGAATCTATCGGCATAGGGGCAATTAAATATAATGATCTTAAGAGAGATCCAAAAACGGAAATTATTTTTGATTGGGATGAGATATTGAATATGGAGGGGAATAGTGGGCCGTATTTACAGTACACTTACGCGAGGACGCAGAGTGTTTTGCGTAAGGGTACAAAAGTAAACTTTAAAGGTTTCTCCTTGCAAGGTGAATATAGTAATTTCGAATTTAGCTTCGAAGAAGCAAAACTTTTGAGGAGTTTCGTACATTTTCAGGAAGTTGTTGAAGTAGCGGCAAAAAATTATTCGCCGAATTTACTGTGTAACTATTTGTACGATTTAGCTCAGAAGTTTAATACTTTTTACAATGCTCATCGGATTCTCGATGGTGAGAGTAAAGAACCAATCACTAATCACCAACCCGCTTCGCCAAAGCTTCAGCGAGGCGAGTCACTAATCACTCGCGACTTTAGAGTCGCGTTGACTTCAGCAACGGGTCAAGTTTTGAAGAATGGTTTGACTTTGTTGGGGATTGGAAGTCCCGAAAGAATGTAACCTACAATTTAGCTTCTGCTTTGACAAAAAACGCACGATCGTTTAAAAATAATCAAATATATTGCCCAAAAAATCAGGGATGGGAGACGGAACAGGAGAGACTACTGAGTGAAAATTTACTCTCAGTTTAGAAAAAAATTTAAGTAGGTTTAGTAGGATTGAGGTATGAAGAAGGAACAAATGTTGGGCACCAGATTGTCCATGAGTTACCATCATCTGGAGGCCTTGGTCCTTCGAAGAGTTTAAGTTCGTTCTTTTCTGTTATTGTTGTCCAAGCTCTATCTCCAGCCTTCAACCAAAGTTGTCCCCTTTCTTTATCATACCAGTCCGTTACCGGCACAAGGCCATACCGTATTCTTCTATCGTCTCCAATAGGATACTTATCATAATTTCTTTGTATTGCAGCCACTTGAGCAAGTGCGGGCATATCTTTGTCGGGACCTTGTGTTATATTATTATATGGTCCATGATACTGTACCACGATTCCAAGTTGATATTCCCGCTCCGCTGTAGTTTCCTCCCCTTTTGATGGATTAAAAAAAGCAGCCAGTCTATCTACGAGTGACATACGAGAAATTATAACTTATAATATGTAAATTATCAATTCCGAAGCCTGTGTAACTGAAGCAGAGAAGTCATTTGGGAAGAATTGCTTTTTCTACTTCTTTTGTAACCTTTTCAACTTCCTCTCCAACCTTCATTATTGGCTTTGTGACACTCTCGACCAGTTTCGGCGACTTCGTAGTCAATTGTTTCTCAAGACTTCGTTCAATATAACTTGCGTCGATTTCTTTTAGCATATCTTCGAGTTCAGAATCTTCTATTTTTATGCCCTTTACTTTCATATATTCAGTTAATAACTTAAGAATTTTTGTTATTTCTCGCTCGGCAATAAGGTTTACTTGTATATCAATTTCTTCGCGCATTGAGCTTATCAAGCTTTGCCTATTTTGACTCATAAGAACGATTACCGTAAGAATAATTGCTTCAAGCGAAACAAGCGTAGTTAACATAGAGAAGGGGAATGGATCAAAAACTGGTATGGAAGGGACTTTGCCGGTGTTAATTAAAATCCAGCAAACAAAGGCGGTTGCGTTGATGATCAAAAACAAAATACTGCCAAAAAGCGAGGTTAGATCATCTGCAAATCTGACACCAAAAGACCTTTTTTTTAATGCTTTTGCTTCAAAACTTTGGGTGATTTGACTTCTGAACGGGCGGGATGGTTTCTCCATATTATTAACTATAGTAATGCAGAAGCGATAGAGAAGTAAATTAATATACTCAAAAGGTCTTGAATAATAGTTGTGAACGGACCGGACCCAATTGCCGGATCTTTTCTAAGTTTCTCAAATACCCAAGGGATAAGCGTACCAATCATTACAGAAGATACAACGCCTGTAAACATTGAGATAGCAACTATATTAGCAACTGTCATTCCAAACCAAAACAACGCAAAAATAAATATGGTAAAGGAAAGAACCGCTGCAACTATAATTGACGCCCTAAACTCATACCAGAAGGATTTTTTAAAACTTATTTTTTCGATGGAGCTATAACGCACAAATATGGTTTGAGTTTGATTTCCGACGGCCGCGTTCATATAAACAATAACAGGGATAAAAAATGCCAAAGAAAGTTCTTTTGTCAGAGTGTGTTCAAAAACTTTGATCATAAAAGTTGCCAAAATTCCACCGAAAAGTCCTAAGATAAGCCACGGTAAACGAGCTTTTACTGCCTTTAAGATGCTTGACTTATAGGGTTGGATTAGTTCCTCGTTATTTAAAATTCCTGAAAAATGCATCAATTTTTCGACGTGTTCTTCGCTCATAATTTTGAAAATCTGCGCAGCGTCTATAATTCCCAAAAAGTGTCCGTTTTGATCTGTTACTGGAATCGACTCTAAACCTTGTTTTACTGCCTCTTTCTTCACTGCAAGCTTTATAACTGAGGCTTGGTGGGAATGATCCGTGAGAACTTCGAAGTCCTTGGTCATTAGATCTTCAAGCTTTTTAGAGGATTCTGAGGAAACCAATTTTCTAAAGTCAACTGCCCCGATTAACTTATTATCTTTATCTACAATAAACACCGTTTCAGTGTTTGGCCAGCTGCCTATTTTTTTTCGTATGTCTGAAAGCACGTTCTGAACAGAGTCTTGTCTGTTAAATACAAGTTGGAAGGGAACAATATGTTCTCCGATTGTGTGTTTAGGATAGATATGTGCTTCTCTCATGAAGGGTTTTCTTTACTAAAATAATAGCACATAATAATGCTAATAAATTCTAATTATGCAAATGAAACGAATTGATACTAATTCTAAATATAATGTTGGAAATTTAATTTATCCGGAACTTTCGTACCAGATTAACGGTATTTTGTTTCAAGCCCACAATGAATTGGGTCGTTATTCTAGAGAAAGACAGTATGGTAATTTTGTTGAGCAAAGATTAAAAGAAGAAAAGATTGACTACAAACGAGAAGTTTCAATAGCAAGTACTGGTAACATTGTTGATTTCTTAATCGAGGATAAAATAATTCTGGAGTTAAAAAACGTCAGAATTACTACTAAAAGAGATTATTTTCAAATTCAAAGATACTTACAAGCAACCGGCATAAAATTGGGCTTATTAGTGAATTTTCGTAGTAGATACCTAAAGCCTAAAAGAATAATTAAAACAAGAGAGGGAATTATCAAAGATGCTGTTGTTTAACAAATTCGTATCTATTAGCATCTTTATTAGTATTATTGGTATAAATTAGTTTCCTTAAATATAATTAGCATTTTAATATGCAATATAAACTTACAACGCTTTCTAACGGACTTCGGGTGATTACTGTGCCTATGACGAATCTTGAATCAGCAAGTATTACGTTGTGGGTTTGTGTTGGATCGAGATTTGAAGAGGATAAGTTAGCCGGGATCTCTCATTTTTTGGAACACGTTGTTTCGAAAGGCAGTAAAAAATATAAAACCGCTCGGGCGATTTCTCTGGCTATCGACTCAATCGGGGCAGAAACAAACGCCGGTACTTCTCACGAATGGACAGATTTCTACATAAAATGCCAGGCAGACCAAATTGAAAAATCATTTGATATTTTGGCAGACATGGTACTTAATCCGCTTCTTAGACCTAAAGATATAGAACGCGAGAAAGGAGTTATCTTGGAAGAAATTTCGATGCATAAGGATAATCCGATGGAACGAATCGGAGATATTTTTACTAATCTCACTTTTGCTGGAAATTCTTTAGGAAGAGATATTATTGGTTCGGTTGATACTGTAAAGTCAATTTCAAAGAAAGATTTTAAAATGTACCGTCAGCTTCATTACAAAGCTAAAAATATGATTTTGACTGTTTCGGGGAATATTGATGAAAGAAAGATTTTATCTTTAGCTAAAGGATACTTTGGAGACCTTGAAGAAGGGACTAAGGAAGAAGCTAAAAAATTTCAACATAAGGGCGAAAAACCCAAGATCAAAGTTGAATATAAAGATACGGAGCAAGCACATCTTATTTTAGGTTTTTACGGATACGGTCGCACACACCCTGAGCGGCTGGCTGAAGGATTGTTATCTGTAATTTTAGGCAAAGGGATGAGCTCGCGGCTGTTTACCGAGATTAGAGAGAAAAGGGGATTGGCCTATGCGGTTGGCTCTTCGGTATCGCGGTTTGTAGATATAGGAGTTTTTGGTACATATGCTGGAATTAATCCTAAAAATATTTCGAAAGTTATTAAATTGATCTTGGATCAATCTTATGGAATTGCATCAGATAAATATCCGATAACTGAAAAGGATTTAAAAAAAGCAAAAGAGTTTGTGAAAGGAAGAACAGCACTTTCTCTTGAGGATACTCTTGAGGTGAATGAGTTTTTTGGTCAAAGGGCAATGTTTTTACCTGAAATTGATACACCTGAAGAGTTTTTCAAAAAAGTTGATGCTGTTCAGATTGAAGAAGTTGAAAGAGTAGCTAAAGATATATTTGTACCTGCGAAATTAAACATGGCGGTTATTGGCCCGTATAAAGACGAGACTGAATTTGATGAAGTTCTGAATATCTAACTCTAGACAACGAAACATTGACATAAATGATTCTTAGTTAAATAATGTTTAGAGAAGGGGTTAAGTGTAAGTTATGGGCTTAAAGAACTATCTGGGTTCGGTAATAGCGAAGTTTAAATCTTCTCCAGCTAAAAAACGCTACTTTCGGCTTCTCACTACTATCGGTATCTTTGCACTTATGATAGTTACAATTATTCAAGTCAAGATAAAGCAGGATATAAGAACTAAGGCCAAGGATATGATAGAGCAACAATTGAATAAAAAAAATTCCAGTGAACCAAAATTTGTCGATAACGAAGTTTTGATAAAAATAAAAAAGGATGCGAAAGACAAGATTAAGGAAGGCAACCCCCAGGATACCGGCATTAACTCCCTGAATACTTTATTGAAAAAACACGACGCTAAAAGCTTTACCAATATAGCCAAAGAAGGTAAGAACTCTCAAAAGGAAGCTGATATCTTCCGTTGGTATAAAGTTACTCTGAATGGTGAATCTAAAAATATTAACCCCAAAGACCAAAGGGCTGCACTGCTTCAACAGCTTAAGAAAGATCTAGTCTTGGATCCAAACATTGAAGCAGTAGAGTTTAATAATGTAGTTTACGCTTTTCAGAAATCTACCCCTTCGGCTACGACGGCTCAGTCTAATCCTACTCCTACCCCCGGACTTTGGTGTACTGTCTGCGCCGCCGATATAATCAAAGATGGATATGTTAACATTGTCGACATGTCCTATTTGTCAAGTTGTTACGGAAAAAGATCTTCAGATTCTAATGCTAACGGCAATCCGTGTGCTCCGGCAGATATTGATAATGATGGAACAATTGGGGATAGTGATGTCAGTTGCGTTCAGGCTAAATTTATGCAGACTTGCCAAGCAAATCTTCCTACTCCAACCCCCACCCTAAGCACGATACCAACGCCCACCCCTCACGTTGTTATTCCTAATGATCCTTATTATTTGTCAGCCGGTTCATGGGGACAACCTTATCCAGATTTATGGGGTCTTAAAAAGGTCAATGTGGAGGGAGCTTGGCAGGTAACAACCGGCTCAGATCAAGTGGTAGTGGCAGATATTGATACAGGAGTTGACCGTAACCATGAAGATCTTAGAGATAACATGTGGGTTAATACCAACGACCTGATAGACGGGATAGATAATGACCAAAACGGATATGTTGATGATTATTACGGCTGGGACTTTTATAACAACGACAATGATCCCATGGATGATCATGGCCACGGAACTCATACAGCCGGAACTATTGCCGGTACAGGTAATAATAGCAAGGGAGTTGTTGGAGTAAATTGGAACGCTAAAATTATGGCTTTGAAATTCATGAGTCCTACGGAAGGATATGCTGATGCCGCTATTAAGGCTCTGGTTTACGCGGCTGATATGGGCGCGGAAGTCTCATCAAATAGTTGGGGTGGTGGATATAGTCAGATAATTAATGACGCCATTAAATATGAGCATGATAAAGGCATGATTCCGGTTGTTGCTGCTGGAAATGATAGTATTGATGCTACGTACGTTTCCCCTGCCTCTTCAAGTTACGCAGTAACAGTAGCTGCTTCGGACTCCAGTGATGAGAAAGCTTATTTTACTAACTGGGGAATTAATATTGATTTCTCTGCGCCTGGTGTGGATATCTTGTCTACCAGGGCTACGGCTAACGTGATGTGCTCCAGTAATAATACTGTAGGCTCAGACTATTGTCGGGTTTCAGGTACTTCAATGGCTGCGCCCCATGTGGCCGGCCTTGCCGCTTTACTAAAA
>MGHC01000001.1:10458-28655 GCA_001793015.1 Candidatus Woesebacteria bacterium RIFCSPLOWO2_01_FULL_39_10 | reverse complement strand
AGGTTAGACAAGCTATCCGCAAAGGGCCTGATGATATTTTGGATCCTGGTTATGATTTATACTCAGGTTACGGTAGAATAAACGCCGCTAATTCCATATCCCAAAGAGATCCCCTTTCGGTTCTTCTGACCGGAAAGAAAAAACAAACCAGCGACAGTATTTTAGACATATATGGAATAGTTGGAGGTCCAAACCTAGCGAGCTGGAGGATAGAATATGGTGATGGGGATACTCCAACTCAATGGAGCACACTTACTTCTGGTACTCAGTCGATAAGCGACACCTTAATTTATCATTGGGATCTATCTAGTGTTAATGATGGCGCTTATACTATAAAGTTGGTTGGTGTGAACTCTGAGGGGGTGGGTTACGAGGACAGGATGCAACTGACGGTAGACAGATTCTTTATTACTGAACCCCCTCCTAATGATATCCGAATTTATCGGGCTGGTACATTGATAAATATAAGAGGGACCGTTGCCCAGGCGAATTTAAACAGTTATAGAATTAAAATCCTAAAAAGCGATGGTAGTGAATTAACTTCAGCTCTTGTTACGCTGGTCAATAACGGATTGCAAAAAGTCTATAACGGATTACTGGGTAGTTGGGACACCAGTTCGGTTCCGGAAGGACACTTCAAAATTCGGCTAGAAGCAACTTTATTAGATGGTACTATTGATACTGCTGAAACAGAGGTTTTAATTGACCCGGCTTTGCGCGAGGGGTGGCCTATTTCAATGTTTAACATTTCTTCAATGCAACCAGCTGTTTCTGATGTGAATAATGATGGTAAGAAAGAAGTTATCACAGGTTCTGCCGATCGATCAGATCCGTTTGTCAGGGTATTTGATTACAAAGGGAATTTAATTAAAGAGTGGCAGGTTGACAGCGAATCTATAATCGGTCCTGCGGTTGGAGATATTGATAATGATGGGAATCAAGAAATAGTTGTTACCACCTTCGGTCAGAATAATTACGGATATTTATATGTTTTTTCTTTAAACAATGGCTTAATTTTGCAAAAAAATCTTGATTCTAATCATCCTGTTTTGTGTCCGGTTCTTACTGATCTTAACAATGATGGCAAGATGGAAATCATTACAAAAACCCTGGACAGTAAGATCTTTGTGCTTGATATATCCGGAAATAATCTTCCTGGTTGGCCACAAGACTTTGCCGAGTACGACATTTTCGGAACCAGTTGTTTAGCAACAGTTGACTTAGATAAAGACGGATTTAAAGAGATAGTCGCTACCAGGACAATTGATGGTGGATTTAATTCTGGGGATATTTGGCGCCGGTATAAGGGTGGGGTGGCGGTTTTTAAGTACAACGGATCAGTGGTTTGGTCAAAGGAATATACCCAGGAATCTCCTACTACTACTTATTATTCCCGGGCTATCCATACATCGCCGGTGGTTGCGGATATCAATAATGATGGGCAGCCAGAAATTGTGATTGCCCAAGACGTTTTTAATGCTAATAGCCAAAGTGATAGAGTTTATAAAAATAGGTATTTGGTCCTTGATAAAAACGGAAATATGTTGCCTGGTTGGCCACAAGAAGTTGATTCTCTAGGGGATCAGAACAAGAGTGCAGTTGTTGCTGACTTAAACAATGATAATAGGATAGAGATTATCGGAATGGGCAAGAAAGATCTCTACGTTTGGAAATCTGATGGCACCTTGCTTTTTAATCCTGTTGAGCTAAACGCCAGTAGCCTTGGGGAGTCTCAAATAGGTATTCCTTCAGTCGGGGATATCAGTGGAGACTTACAGCCAGAAATAATTGTTTCAACACTCAAGAACGTTAGAGTGGCGGGAGAAACTACTGATCCGAAACTTTATGCTCTTACTAATACGGGACAAATAATTACCTCTTGGACGAAAGATCTTATCGAAGTGGGATTAAGAAGCGTGCCGGTCATTACCGATATCGATAACGACAACAATACAGACATCGTGCTTCAAACATATTATTACTTGTTTGTTTGGGATACCAAAACAAAGTTTAATAAACCTCCTGCTGACTGGCCCATGTTCCAAAACAATCCGATGCATACAGGAACCTTAATCCCGGCTCAGGTAATTCTGCCTACTTTAACACCTACCCCTACATCAATACCTACACCTACTCCCTGTCCTTCGATTAATCCTCCAGATTGGAATACCCTGAATCCAAGAAGCGATTTTGTGGCTGGACAAAGACAGATTACATGGGGATCAGTTATTGGGGCAGTAAGATATCCACTAAGGATTGACGACAAGGCAGATGACTGGCCACCGGCAAGAGCAGGAGCAACTAATTCTTGTGCTGATGTGACCACGGCTCAGCAAAACGGAACAAATCTGAATGATGTATGTATCGATACTCTTTCTACTACTTCTTATACCTACAATTTCATTGCCAATCACACTTATGACTGGTGGGTTCATGCAGTCAACTCCTGTGGAAACTGGAGTAGTAGAATGGGACCTGTAGGAATAAGAGCACTAGCACCCACCCCAACTCCAACCCCCACTCCCACTCCAACTCCCACCTTAGTACCACCAATTGGATATTGGAACTTTAACCAAGGGGCTGACAACACCTGCATAGGGGGTGTAAATGACGCTTGTAATTCGGGAACGGGTGGATCTGCAATCGACGGCGCTCAAGCCAATATGGCAGTGCCAGCGACGGCTACTTCTGGTTGGCAAACTGTAGGTAAGTATGGCAAAGGTTTGGCTTTTGACGGCACTAATGATTATGTGACTATGGGCACTGGATCCGGGTTGAATATCATTAGGACATTCTCCACAACAGCTTGGTTTAAGGTCACCAACCCAACCGGATCCACATCACAATTTATTGATTCTCGAGACTACAGTTCCGGAAACAGAGGTTGGGGTATGGCCGTATCTTCCGGTAAACTGGTATTTGAAAAAGGCGGGGCCAATCTTTTAAACAGCAAGACTATACTGGCAGCCAATACCTGGTATCACGGAGCGGTGACTTTTGATGGCACCAGTTGGAAGTTGTACCTAAATGGAGTTTTGGAGAAAACGGTTGCTGGTTCAGCCATACTCTCTAACACCAGTGCCCAATTTAGAGTCGGGGCCCGTCATTATGTGGGAGTTGAGAACTATCTGGCTGGACAAATCGATGAAGTCCGAATTTATAATTATGCCTTGACTGCCAGTCAGGTGGTTACGGTTAAGAATGCAACCAAATAATATGAGGGAAAAATTGCTTATGGTTATTTTATGTTTGTTAGGCTTCTTTGCCAGTTTCAATACTAACATGGACAGACTTGGTTGAGGCTGTTTGTAATTAGATAGGAAGTTAGTACCTCTTAGCTAAGGCAAAGAAAATTTGCTAAAATACTACTATCTACTTTTTCCTAAATAATGAAAAACTTAGAATTTCCGATCATCGGTACCCGCCTGTCGGGCGGGCAGGCAAAAGTTATTAGCCAAAAGTTTGACCTGAATTCCCCTGGTGGAAGAAAAGAGTATTTTGAGGCAAAAGTTGGGGACGAGATTGAGCACCTTAGCAAATATCTGCAGAATAACTCTTTTATAGTCTATCTTTTGGGAAAGAAAAATTCCGGAAAGGGGACATATTCAAAGTTATTAACCGAGATTTTCGGCGAAGATAAAATCGCTCACGTTTCTGTCGGAGACTTAGTTCGCGAAACGGACGACTGGAAGTCATTTGTCAAAACTAAGCGTTTTTTGAAGCTTAAAAAGTATTATCGAGGATATATTTCCTTTGACGAAATAGTGGCCTCGCTTTCTAGTCGGTCTACAGAGAAGTTACTTCCTACAGAGTTTATTCTAGCACTTCTTAAGGCTCACATTGATGAACTTCGCGGGAAAGCCATTTTTATCGACGGCCTACCTCGTGGGATGGATCAGATTTCTTATTCTTTATATTTCAGAGATATTATTAACTATCGAGACGATCCTGATTTTTTTGTACTTATTGATATTCCTGAATCGGTTATTGATGAGCGGATGAAATATCGTGTTGTCTGCCCGATCTGCAAAACCTCGAGAAACAAGAAACTTTTGATAACTAGCAAAGTTGAGTTTAATCCTAAGGACAAACAGTTCAATCTTATCTGTGATAATCCTGATTGTCCGGAGGTAGGACGCGCAAGAATGGTTTCTAAAGAAGGGGATGAGAAGGGATTAGAACCGATTCGAGAGCGCCTACAAAAAGACGAAGAACTAATTAAAACAGCCTTTTCGCTTCACGGAATTCCGAAAATTCTTGCTCGTAACCATGTACCGGTTGCCGATGCATCGAAATATTTTGATGACTATGAACTGACGCCAGAATATTCATTTACTTGGGATGAGGAGAAAAAAATTGTCAAAGTGAACGAAAAATCTTGGACAGTTAAAGATGATAATGGTGTTTTAAGTCACAGCCTTCTAGCGCCTCCTGTTGTTATATCAATAATAAAGCAACTAGTCGAAGTTTTAGAATTGTAGAATTGGGCATGAATCCTATTGCTTTGCGAATTAAGAGCGCCTTGAGGAAATGGAAGATAAAAGCAGAAGTAGACCTTTTGGAAGCTAAAGATATAGCTATCCCTAGAGTTTATATTTCGGGCAAAAAAAACTCAAAAAAAACTGTTATTATATCTTCTGGGCTGCATCTTGATGAAACTTCCGGTCCACTTTTACTTCTTGACTCGGAAATATTATTGGCGATCCTTGCGCCTTACTTAGAAAGGGGAGTTAGCTTTTATCCCCCTTCGCAGAAAACCGAGAGCGTAAGCTCGCGGATGAATGCGAAGAACTTTCTGCTTCGGAGGGGTTTTGCTCCCGACGAAGCAGTGGGGAGAAGATACCACTTGCGTTAGCGAGTGGAGCTTCATATCTACCCAGTAATCAATAACTATGGTCTAAAGTATAACACGACAGACCCTTATAAATTTTTAAGATCTAACGAAAAAGGGATTAATTACAACTCAGGATGGGGAGTGAATACATCCAAGAAGTGTATCGAGGTAATGCTTGTCGAAGAAGATATTAAGAAAATACAGAGTAATAGAAAAGTGCGACTTGTATTAAGTCTTCATGAAGATTCTACGTCTATCGGAAAAGGCTATATTTGGACTAATGCTCTCGGTACCAAACTTCGGAGGTCTATCCAGGATAAATTAAAGTCAAAAATTGACAAAAAGTTACTGACAAATATGAAAGAAAATGAAGTTCAAGGAGGTAAAGTAGAAGTGGGTTTTACAATCGTAGATGCACAAGATGTGGGTTCGTTTGAAAATTGGTTGGCAGAAGATCTTAAGATACCGGTAGTTTTATCCGAGTCTCCTTTCGGTTTATCTCTTGCAACACGTAAGAAGTTTCATATTAGAATAATTGAAGCCAGTCTTTCTTCGATCGTCACTTAACTTGACGTATAAACATCTCCCTTGCCAAATAAAAATATTTTTCCAATTTTTCGCCCTCGCACCTTCGAAGGCTTTTTTAAAAGTCGACGCTAATTTTCATTTTCTCTGTTATCTGAAGCTCCGACATCCCTGTTGTTTGTAATCAGTTTACTTTCTCCTTCCTTTACCTCACTTGTTTGGGAAGTTAATATTTTCTAGTTTTTCAAAACTTATATCATTCTTGTTTAGAAAATTTGCCTTTTGACTTTGAATTGGTCTTATATATACCTGTTCTTCAATTGGATCAATCAACATAAATTCTAATTGTTGATCCGTCTCGTCGTACCCAACCAAAAAAATATTATCCATTTCTAGATCGGCAATATTAGGAATTGCTACCTTGACATCTTTGACAAAATCTCTAAAAGAATGTACCAGTATTTTCATTAAAGAATCATAATCACCCCCGAAATATTTATCAGACAACTCTGCTAAAAAATTCGAATATGCAAATTTTGAAGAGTAGAATGTGCCTGTCTGACTTTGTTTCGCGTCTATTGCAGCCTCGATTATACCTTCGACTGTCGGTCTATCAATTCTTTCCATAAACTGGAACTCTTGAATTTCATTGTTGCCCGGATTTCTTCTAACACTAAACCCATAAAATTCAGGTTTTCTAATTCCTGCTTCATCTAATTTTCTAAATAACCTCATTGTGTCAGTAAGCGCCATTTTTTGGACAATTTTTTTCCCAGACCGTCTCCCTGTTAATTCAGATAAAGGATCGGTATGTTCTGCTTTACTTGTTGCTTCTTCCATCAGTTCTTTAAGAATAAAACCTTTTTTACCGGTAGATTTTACGGCGATGGATCCTGCTGGGGTATCAAGTTCAAAGACTCTTGAGAATCCGCCTTTACCTTCACCCAACATTTTCATTTGGTTTAATCTTTGATCATTTTTTATTATGTCTTCTACGGATCTCCTTAATTCTCTCCCTTTTTCTCGTCCTTCCCGAGTTATAAAATGATATTCTTGTTGTGAAGGATCTACCACCAATACACTTCCGTCATCGTAAAACGAAAATTCTTTTCCAAATAGATTTTTTCTTTTTAGCAACGGAGAATCGGAAAGATTTTCGGCATCTCTTTTGGTATCCAATGCTTTAATTGTTGGTGATAATTCTGTAGCTTGATCTATCATTTTAGATTAATTTCTGTTTTTCTTAAAAAAATTATATCACTAAAAAGATTTGAGCTCGAACTTGTCGGGGTGGGCAGAATATGAAATTAGTAAATTTCATATCACTTCTGACGAAGTCATAAGCTCCGCTTGCCTTGCTTTGTCTCAATTCTGACGAATTTTCGAGTCGCAAGATTCGTGATTGAACCTGCAAGTCGGAGAGCCCGGACTCGAACTCCCGAACCATTCGGTACGGGACTAATCCAGCACCGGCTGGTGCTGGGCGGGAACCTTCTGGCACCAATTTTGGTCGGGGACCCGGGAATCGAACCCGGAGCCTCACGGTCCCGAACCGTGCGCTCTACCGTTGAGCCAGTCCCCGATACGCTTCTACCGACTTGTCCGCCAAAGCTTAAGCGTCGGCGGATGACCTACACTCCGTAAATTTATTAAATATTTGTAGCTATTCGCCCGCCCGCAACGCATATTGCGTAGCAATTTCGGGCAGGTTGCATTTGGACTCGCCTCGCTAAAGCTATGGCGAAGCGGGTACATTCGCAGATTCGCATTATAATCTATATAATTATATCAAATGCCGGGGATCTTATATATTGTCGCAACTCCGATCGGAAATCTTGAAGATATTACTCTTCGTGCCCTTAGAGTTCTGAAGGAAGTCGATCTTATTTTGGCTGAAGATACCAGAAAAACCAGTATTCTTTTGAAACACTTTGGTATCGATAAGCATACTTTGAGCTATTTTCAACATTCGGGCGAGGAGCGACGTCTGGAAATCTTAAATCACTTAGTTTCCGGTAAAAACTTGGCACTCGTGACAGACGCCGGAACTCCAGGAATATCTGACCCTGGAAATGAACTTATCGAATATCTTCTTTCTTATGCACCCGATATTAAAATTGTTCCTATTCCAGGAGCATCAGCAATAACAGCGGCTCTTTCAGCATGCGGCTTTAATATAAATAAATTTGTTTTTTTGGGATTTTTGCCAAAGAAAAAAAGAAGTAAACTTTTTGATTGGCTCAAAGAAGGAAAGATTACGTTTGCCTTCTACGAATCTCCGAATAGGATTATAAAAACTTTGGACATTTTGGAAAAAGTTTTCGGAAACAATAGAAGAGTATTTATCGCTCGCGAGCTTACAAAAATCCATGAGACACTTTACAGGGGAAGTATTAAGGAAGTTAAAAACCAACTAGAAAAAGAGAAGGTTAGGGGAGAGATAGTAGTTATTGTTGAGTAAATTGTGTGACGCTGGGAGGAATTGTCCTCCTAATTTTAGCTTTTGCCTTTTCAGTATTATTCATACACGGCTCAAGCTGCAATTTTAGGAGGATCCGCCTCTGGCGGAAACACCCATCTTACCCTTAGGACGGGTTTGCCCCGCCTGCCAAAGCTTGTGATCCCGGAAGGAATTGAACCTTCATCGGAGGTTTAGGAAACCCCTGCTCTATCCGTTGAGCTACGGGACCAGGTTGCGGCGGGCAGGTCTGTCCGCTTGCCCTGAAAATTGCATTGCAATTTTTACGGGTTGAGCTACAGCGCCATGCCCATATTTTACCACAGGAGGCACACAGTGTTATTTGATACTAAGCGAGTAGAGGTTTGGAAGGGAAGAGTTTGCACCGAGATTTGTTAATATTAAGAGGCGATCAAGAGATAGGGTTGGAAGTGCGTAAGGTGTAACATAAGATCCTGAATAAACAATTTGTCTATTTGTTCCGTCATAATCAAGAATAGTAATTTTTGCATCTTCTGCCAGAATAAGATGTCTTGAGGAGGTATACCAGGCCAGGCTACGCATCGAATTTCCAATTTCCCCGCCTACGCCGAGGCTTCGGCGGGCAAGCAATTTCCAATCGCCAAGTTTATTCAATCTAACATAGTTTGGAATTAATCCTGTAAAATCAACCTCTTCATCTGTAATAAAGAAATTGCGATCCTCTTTGATATCGTACAAATAGGTTTGACCTTGTTTGATATCTCTTTGTTGGCTTTGGGTTGAAGCACCGGGAAGCTCCCGAATAAGTTTTTCGGGGATAGTTGCAGACCCGCTTGCCGTATAAACAATCATATCTTGGTCAGGAGAAAAAAGTATTTGGGAGGTTTTTCGGTTTAAAACTTCCTGTAGGTCATCTGGAAGTTGTCGAACCTTCGCTTCAAGTTTTTCTTTCCTTTTTTCTTCCCAGTTAGCCAGTATTACTGTCCGATTAGCAACAACGTTTGTCCTTTGTGCTTGGGAAGTAAATTTGGAGGTGTCTAGCAAAAAATCACCTGTCGGGGATGTTAAAAGAATTTCACTGGCGTCAGGCGACCAAACCCAAGTTGAGCTTTCCAAATTTCCATCCGTAATTCTTTTTGGATCTCTTGAAAATCCCAGAGGCAGATTAATTGTGTCTATTACCCAAAGTCCTTCCGAATTCTGGTTACCGGCTAGTGGAACAATGTAGGAGATTTTAGTCATATCGGGAGAGGGACTAGGATTACTTACTCCTGAGAAAGTTGTAGCCGAAAGTGACGGTGCAACTCGGAATAGATGTGCGGTTGCTTCAGTTACTACTTCTTTTTCAATAGTTAATCTTTTGTTCCAGCTTAAGTAACCCTCTTTTTTTACCGATATGTCGTAGGTTCCTGGTGGGATTGGAACAGTTGCATTTGTTGCAGTTTCTAATTCACCATTTACAAAAACCTGGGCTCCATCTGGGTGTGATTTTATTACAAGTAAGCCATTTGGAGAAAAAGAGAGGGTCTGGCGATTTAGTCTGTAACCTTGAGCGTAAAGAAAAAATAATGTCCCAATGCTTCCCACAACAAAGAACGTGAGCAGTAAAAGTAGTATTCGAATTTTGGTCATACTTATATTATATCTGATATGATGATTCTTTTCTCCACAGTGAGATGTTTCACTGCAAATCTCACGGGGCACCGTCCCGTTAGATATGAAATTATCTTACGGGACTGGGACTTGTTGAAGGCGTACATTGTAAATATAATGACCCAGAATATGTTACGTAAACGTATAGCAATCGATTTGGGAACCGCCAATACTCTGGTTTGGGTTGCTGGAGAGGGACTAATTGCGAATGAGCCGACCGTTGTTGCGATCTCGGCAGAAGACAGTAAGGTTATTGCTGTTGGAGAAGAAGCAAAGCTTATGCTTGGTCGTACTCCAGAAGCTCTTATTGCTTCAAGACCTATGCGTGAAGGCGTCATTGCTGATTACCAAGTGACGGAAGCAATGCTTCGGTACTTTATAGGGAAAGTTGTAGGACGATTTCAGTTGTTTCGTCCTGATGTAATGATTTGTGTACCGGCGGGTTGCACACAGGTTGAGCGCAGAGCCGCACTTGATGCAACACTAGCCGCAGGTGCAGCCCATGCCTATTTAATTGACGAACCGTTAGCCGCTGCAATTGGAGCAGGTATTCCTGTTTCCGCCCCATCAGGACATATGATAGTTGACATTGGTGGTGGAAGTTCGGAGGCAGCTGTAATATCCCTGGGTGGAGTAGTGGTACACAAATCGGTACGCGTTGCCGGCAATAAGATTGATGAGGCAATCCAAGATTATCTAAAGAAAAAACATAATTTGATTGTTGGAGATCAGACTGCTGAGGAAATAAAAATTAAGATTGGGTCAGCTACTAAGGTAGCGAAAGAAGAAAAGATCGAAATTTCTGGGCGTGATCTTGTATTTGGACTCCCAAGAAGCATAGTAATTCTTTCCAAAGAAGTAACGGTGGCGATACAGGGAACATTAATGCAAATAATTGGTGTAGTGAAGGGTGTATTAGAAGATACTCCTCCTGAATTGGCAGCAGATATTATTGACAAAGGAATAGTAATGAGCGGCGGTACAAGTACATTGAAGAATTTTGATCGTCTTTTAACAGAAGAAACAGGAGTGCCAGCCCATGTTGCTGAGGATGCGCTTTTATGTGTTGTTCGTGGAACTGGAATTGTAATGGAAAATATAGAACTTTGGAAAAGAAGTGTGATGACTAGAAGATAGAATAGAGAAGTTAATAGTTCGTAGTTTGTAGATCGTAGTCAGTAATATACAACAATATAGGTTAACTATATAATTATTAATAATAACAAAATATTTCATCACTTTCTTTTAAAGCGTTACACGTTGGCAGATCCTATATAGTTAAGTATTTTTTTTAAATCTATTGTGGAGCAAATGAGGATAAGTACCTATAATACAAGATTGGAGGTTGAAGAGAAAATTTGTACAAATTGTGTACTTCTTACCCTCGACAGCAAAAGTAGATTATCCTGTAATAGTTACTAATTTTATCAATGCGAGAGATTTGCATGGCGGTGGTACAAGTAGTATTGGGGTAGCTTATAGGCTTTTTATTGAGTAATATTATGGCGAGTAGTACACTTTAAATTAATGAGTAGATGGGGTAATAAGGTATTTAAGAGAAACGAAAAGAAGATTCAACTAAAATCAGAAGCCGAATTATTAACAAAAGTTGCAATTTAGCATGAACAAAATAGCCCGTAGACAGGTAGATATATTGGGAGTCAAAATTGATAGCAGTTCGACAAGCTCACTGCTAAGATTTGTTCGGTCGCGTTTGAGTAAATTCCCCTCTGAATCTGATAAAAATGAAAAGTTCTATATAGTTACGCTGAACCCAGAGCAAGTTATGCGAGCCCAGACTGATCCTGTTTTTGCAGATATTCTAAACTCGTCGGACTTGGCTATTCCAGATGGAATAGGTTTGGTTGCAGCCCACAAATTTCTGACTTTACCTCGAACAAGGAGCATATTTTTGCGGCCGTTTCTATATTTCGCACAAGGTTTGGGCGTAGGATTTTCAGTTCTATTTGATCGAAAATGGTTGGAATCAGATTTGAAATCCTTACAAGGTCGTATTATTTTTATGGACCTGATACAACTTGCAAACGAAAAGGGTTGGAAAGTGATTCTAATAGGCGACAAGAATAAAAGTGCGCAAAAAGCTGTAACGGCACTTTCTAAAAACTACAAAAAAGTGCACTTAATCGGAATGGAAGGTCCAAACCTAGATGAAGATGCTAACCCCAAAAGTGAGAAAGATATAGAGATAGAGAAAAAGGCTGTCGAGAAAATTCAACAAGAAAAACCACATTTATTATTTGTAGGGTTCGGAGCGCCAAAACAGGAGAAATGGTTGTACCGATGGTACGATAAACTACAAATAGGTGGAGCAATGGTAGTTGGCGGTACATTCGACTACATTTCCGGTAAAACAAAATTTCCACCAATGTGGATTGCCAACCTAGGCTTGGAGTGGTTATGGAGATTATTGACCGGTTCGCAGAAATGGGAGAGAATTAAAATAGCAGTGATTGACTTTCCTCTTAAGATTTTTTGGGCAAAGTTAGTAAACGGTTACTGACAATTGCAGTAGGTCCACATTGTCGGAATTCCATCGCATGTAATTCCCGCAGGATTCGCTGGAGGGAAGTTGCAGTCTCCGGTAATATAGTCACACGTTCCATTTGGAAGGGGAGCTCTATATCGACCGTCGACTGCTCCAGTTGCCACGAAAGTTGTACCTATACCTGTACAACTGCTGAAACCTCGGATAAGACATAGATCTGTGCAGGTTAGCCCACTCTCCGAGTTAAGACAAATGTTCCCGGAATTTCCACCACAAGAAAGTGGAGGAATGAGCGTCGGTGTGGGTGTTGAGGTTATTCCCCACTGTTGTGAAACCGGTTGAGATGTGCAGAGGTTCCCCGAGCTATCCTCCCAAGTCGCGGTCAAGGTGTAGGTACTTGGAGGGATAAGATTAACTACAACGTAATTAAAGTCGAAAGATATTCTTGTACCTTGACCAGGAGATAAGGTGCTGAAACTGGGTTGGCTGGTAACAATATATGGGGATGTGGCGGTGGGAATGTTCCAAACTACTTGAGCGCGTTCCCACATTTGTATTATCTGGCGACCGCTGCCAGCTGGCCAAGTGAGATTAATATTATTCAAGCGATATGAAGTACTAAGGGTGTTGAAATAGTCGTACGAGATGAAAGTGGTCCCAGCAGCACCGAGAGCAATTCCAGATAAACAAGATGCACTAGGTGTGGGAGTTGGTGTTGGAGGTGGTGGTGGTGGACCTCCAGTTGATGGACAAAAGTAAGTACCAACGAATGAAATATTGAAAGGTCCTATTGCAACATTTCTTAATCCTATTCCAAAGAAACATTCAAAGAGGTTTAATACTGCAAAGGTAAGAAGTAGAACGGTAAGTCCGACAACAGCATGAGTAACTCTACTTCTGGCAACCTCAATTGCCACTTTGTCTCCACCAGCAACAATCCAAGAAACTGCTCCAAAGAGAAAGTAGAATACAAAAGCAAATACTCCAACAACAAAAGCTAAACCAATTAATGCAGGAATAAGTTGAGCAAAGAATTGAGGTCCAGGTAAACCACCAAGTCCACCAAGTGCTGGATTATGTATTACTTGGGCTAAAGAGCTTATATACAAGTTGATATACATTTACTTCCTATTGTAGCAAAATATTTAGGTCTTAAAATAATCATTATAGAGTAATCCCAACAGAGATGATTAGAAAAAAATTACCTATTTCCCCTCAATATTAGTCAAGTACCACACGTCTTTATCTTGCACAAGTTTTAATGTGTAAGTTGTGATTTTGTTCTCATATGAAACTTTGGCGTCTACAAGAGCAATACCATTTGGGTCAATATTTGAATTCACAATTTCGTAAGTGATGTCTTTCCCAAGAAATGAAACCAGGTTGTCAATATCTGCAGCTGGGTGAGATAAGGCCTTGACTCCTTCTAAATTGTATTCTTTACTTAGATCAAAATAAGCAATAACAACGTCGTTAGGTGCAACTTTTGGAGTATTAAGGGATTCAGTTTGAGGGGGAGTTGGTGCATTTAGAGTGTAGCTTTGCGATCTATTTTTTATTAAAAAAGTAAGAAAAAGAAAAATGACAGATACAAACCCAATAATAAATATTATTTTCTTAGTATTTTTATTAAGTAAAGGTCTTTCTGGTTCTTGGGTAGAATCAGGCGTTTCGTTTGCAACTTCGGAAGATATTGACTCGGGTTGGGATAATATGTTCTCCTGATAATCATTCATATAAAGGCCTTTTCAACTACAAGAATATGTCGACCTTTTGACTTTGTCAACGCGGTCAAAGCTTACTCGCTTAAAAAATAGGTGTCAGTTGCGTCGTTGATCTTCCTCTTAAGTTCTTTTTGAAAAAATTCTTCTTGAGCTAGCGATCAAGTTAGTATCGAGACGCTTAATAATATTTTCAAACTACTGCCGACTTACCGACATTGACATAATGTCCAATCACATGCTCTGGTTGGATTTCCTGGGTCGGACATAACTGAGGGGACCATTACTTGATTACAATCAGCAATTGTATCAGAACAGTTGCCTCCAGCTCCTCTTCTGTAGGTATTATTATTAGCTGTAGCATTCGTTCCTATTCTAAAACATGATAATCCACTTAAGGAACATACCTGATTACAGGTTTGAAGTGATGCTTCGTTGGCTACAATTATTGAAGGTGGTGGTGTCGGTGTTGTCGTTGCTGGCGGTGCCAAACAAGTAATATTACTGTAAACGGTAGTTGAACTATTACAAGTTCCTATTGGGGTCTGCACGGCTGTTACCCCACAGTTCGTACAAGTACCACTAATAGCACAAGGTTCGGACGTCCTACTTGGGTCATCAAGCACTGGGCAAATGTCAGTAGTCCCGTTACCTAAAAGTACTTGTATAAAACCAGGTTGACTAATAGGGGTTGGTGTTGGAGTAGAGGTCGCTATGGGACAGTAAGTATTAGGAACAGAAAAGTTGATAGTATATGATCCTGAAGGAGTTGTATTTGAAATACGCACCATCCAAGTTTGAGGGACGAACTGTATACCAAAAGTCATACCCGTAGGAACTGTTCCAATAGGCTGAAGCCAGTTATTGTTTGATCCGGGAATAATCGTACTATCTTGGTTTTCAAGCCCGAACCAAGCGGATCCAGAGGGATTAAAGGGAATTCCTTGTGTATGTGACCCTGTTGTATAGCTAGGAGAATTTTCAACCCACACCAACGGATTGGGAGGCCAAAGTGCGTAATAGGATTTAGTGAGTATTGTGGGGGTAGCACCGTTACTACAGACGGGTACAGCTGTCATTATCCAATACCCACTAATGGGTGTGGGAGTAGGTGTTGCTGGTGGCAAAGGACTGATTTGGAAGCAGTAGAAATTCATTGAAAATGAACAGTTTATGTTAACTACGTTCGACCATAAACTATTGGTGCTTGACGTATTACCTATACTCGATACCTGAGAAGTGCTACCAGATGTCCAATTTGCGCAGTTAGCCCCAGGAATGTTGAAACCTGTAGCTGTGGTTCCTGTTCGCACATTAGAATCTGGATTAAATACAACGGTTGTGTTATTAGCATATCTATTTATAGGAACATTAATTGTTCCATCAGTAAGATCAGTAAAATTAGCGGCTATCTGAGTAACCCCATCAGGTAGTCTATAGGGTAGGCTTGGATTACTTGGAGCAATATTAGTTCTTGCATTTACTGAGTCAGTACTTAGCCAAGCTCGGAATGTGCCGGATAACCCTGCGGCGGTCGCGTTTGACTGACAGATTGAATTTGCAGTTGCTAAGCTACCAATGTTTCCGTTTGCTGGATTAGAGTTAGATACAAAAGCAACGTAATAAGAGGAAGGTGGTAGTGTAGGCATCGGTGTTACTGTTGCTGTCGGTGGAACAGTTGTTGGTGTTGCCGTTGGTGTAGGAGGGGGTGGGGGTGGACCTCCAGTTGATGGACAAAAGTAAGTACCAACAAAAGATATATTGAAAGGTCCAACTGCAACATTTCTTAATCCTATTCCAAAGAAACATTCAAAGACATTTAAAACAGCAAAGGTAAGGAAAAGAACAAAAAGTCCAATAACTGCATGAGTAACTCTACTTCGAGCAACCTCAATTGCCACTTTATCTCCACCTGCTAATATCCAAGAAACTGCTCCAAACAAGAAATAGAATACAAAAGCAAATACTCCAACAACAAAAGCTAAACCAATTAATGCAGGAATAAGTTGGGCAAAGAATTGAGGACCAGGTAAAGACCCAAGTCCACCAAGTGCAGGATTATATACACGTTGAGAAATTAATTGAAAGAATGAGAAAAACATTATTCTTTTAATAATAGAGTATTTTGTTCGGGGTATTTTGTCAATGTGATTTGGGGTTGAAATACCACTTGACCCCGCTTGAAATTTCGCATTCGCCTTTCCCGCCCGCATAGCCTAAGCTTTAGTCTTGGCGGGCGCGGTCAATACTATACGTATACGGCTCATGCCAAATTCTTACGGGGTCTACGCCCCGTTGGGTGTGAAACTACCCAACTGGGGCTTGACACGAGTGTTGCCCTTTGATACTTTGTGATTATGGTTAGATATACTTTAGCTTCAAAAGTGTATCAAATCATATATAAGAACCTCGCACTAATGTGCGAGAACCTTGGCCACGTTCAATTTTATGAACGTGGTAAGTAGAAAGAAAGATGCCTGAGTCAAAAAAGAAGGTAAACAAATTGAAATTAGAAAGTCTTCCTGACCTTTTGACTGTTCGCGAAGTTGCCGAACTTCTTAGAGTTTCACCCTTAACAATAAAAAGATGGGGGAAACGCGGTAAACTTCCGGCGATCCGAATAAACTCTCGAGGCGACAGGCGTTATAAAAAAGAAGCTGTACTATGGTTACTCGGGATTCAAGAGAAGACCGAGTAACTAACCCCTCGAAGCCTTAGCGAAGTGGGATGTCTTCTGGGAATTCAAGAGAAAACAGAATAGATCTAACCTCAAAATTTCACGGTAAAAACCTGTGCGAGAACGTTTTTAATAGTTGTCGAAAGAATGTTTAAGTCAATTGCAAATGAGGCATTTTCAACATACTCTCTATCAAGTTTCATCCATTCGCGAAATGTTATTGAGTGAGATCCTTTTATGACCCAACTACTCGTTAAACCCGGCGTTACTAATTCTCTAATTCTCTGAACTTTTGAAAGTTTATTAGCTTCATAAATCGGTAATGGTCGGGGACCAACCAAACTCATCTCTCCATTCAATACATTAATGAGCTGAGGTAATTCATCAAGTCCAGTGTGAGCTAAGAACCCACCAAAAGGAGTATAGCGAGGATCGTCATGAATTTTAAAGACAGGACCATCCGCCTCATTTAGATGTTTGAATCGCGCTTTTTGTTTTTCTGCCCCAACCCTCATTGTTCTGAATTTTAATATTTCAAAAATGCGGCCATTTTGACCTACTCTTTTTTGTTTGAAAAGTATAGGACCTTTGCTTGTAAGCTTTATGAGCGTGGCGACTATAGTTATTGCTGGAATAAAAAGAATTATTCCCAAAAAAGTAAACACAAGATCCACTATGTTTTTGGCAAAAGAGTTGTGATAGAAACCTACCGAGATTTTTTTTCGCATCCAGCTAGTATATATTAAATTCCAGGTGTTAAAGTATAAAGTATGTCTGTGATATGAGAAAGATCTTTGAAAAATTCGTTTCGGTTTTCTTAATTATATTATTTGTTCTAGGTGGGCTAGGGCTTAGTCTTGGGTTATTTGTATCGGTTTGTTTACTTTATGTTCTCTGTTTGCTAATAATAATCCGTCCAAAACTAAAAGATTTTCGATTTCCTCCAACTTATGGCTTGTATAGTCTATTTTTACTCTTCTTCTTTATAAACTTTTTGTGGAGTGAAAATGAAGGCCAGAGTTTAATTTACTTTTTCTTATTTCTTTACGGCTTTTTCTTCTGGGGCCTTGCATATAACTTGAAGGATAAGTTAGTAAATTTTAAAAAGCTAGTAATTACCTTAGGAATAGTTTTTGGTGTTATTACACTAATCTATCTAGCATTCGATAACACACTTAACATAAACGCTTTTAGCTTAGTTCATTTTGCGGTTGCGCCATTGCATCACCATCACATTGGAGATTTCTGGGTAATTGTTCTGATTGTAATTGGAAGCGAGTATACAAAACGTAAGAACATGAAGTGGTTGATATTTTTACTATTCGGATTTTACTTTTTGTTTTTATCTCTTTCTCGTTCGGCATACTTAGCTCTAGCTTTAGGATCACTTTATTTTATTGCTAAGAGTGGAAAAGCGAGGAGTATATCGATTTTTAAGATTTACATTGTTATCGCAGTTGTTTTGTTTTTGTACTCATCTTTTCAAAAAAGTACACTTTTTGCCCATATTGGATACATCGGACAAAGTTTAATAGGATTTATAAATAACCCATTCGGAGTTGGTGTTGGAAATTTTGAAAAGATTTCAACCGACCCAAGAAATGTATTTTTAGGGTTGGGGAGTGGTTCGACATCGACTCACAATATAATTTTGGAGATAATGACCGGGATGGGGATTTTGGGAATAAGTTTTATTGTCTGGCTTTTCAAAATATTGAAAAGTATAATTAAATCAGAGGTCGACGAGAGTTTGTTGTATAGAACAGTTTTTATTACTCTGACAGTAAACTTTTTGTTTGACTATACTTACTTAATACCCACGATGCTTTGGATTTGGTTTG
>MGHC01000001.1:0-10357 GCA_001793015.1 Candidatus Woesebacteria bacterium RIFCSPLOWO2_01_FULL_39_10 | reverse complement strand
AAGATAACATGAAAAGAAATTACTTTGATTTTCTCTGGGCGATGACGGAAAAGGAGATTAAGGCTCGCTACAAAAGAGCTGTATTTGGATTTTTGTGGGTGATTTTGAATCCTGTCTTACAAATGTTAATAATTGGCGCAATATTTTCTTTTTTTATTAAAATCCCTGATTATTTCTTGTTTTTATTTACTGGTCTTTTGGCTTGGAATTTTTTTTCTCTGTCTGTTTCCAAAACTACCTCGAGCATTGTTAATGAACGGGCTCTTCTTCAAAAAGCGAAATTTCCTACTGAGGCAATTCCTATCTCAATTATTCTTTCTAACTTTTTCCATATGCTAGTTTCTTTTATTCTGCTTTTTATGATTTTAGTGCCCTTAGGTAAAATCGCTTTTCCTCAAGTATTATTGTTAATACCCGCACTTTTGTGGATCCTGGTTTTTACAGTAGGTATTTCGCTTTTTTTCGCAAGCTTGAATGTCCGTTTTCGAGACGTCAATTTCTTTGTCCAAACGCTTCTAATCTTGTGGTTTTACGCAACCCCAGTTTTATACAGTTTAAATTTGATACCAGACAAGCTTTATCCACTTTTTTCTTTGAATCCTCTTAGTTCCATCTTCGAACTTTTCCACTTTTCACTTTTGGGACAGGGTGTTGTCAGTCAAGAAATTATGGTTAGTAATTTAGCTATTTCATTAATTATCATTTTTCTAGGAATAGCGATGTTTAAAAAAGAACAGAAGTATTTTGTAGATTGGTTGTAATGGTAAGGTGAAAGCTACTTTACAAATTCTAATGGGTTTAGAACCTTGACATCTTTCATTGGGAAGTGGCGGGTATTTAAACTTACTAGAGTCAAGTTGTTGGTTCTAGCTGTAGCTGCAATCAAACAATCTGCCAAGCTTAAGCTTGAAAAGTTCTTGGTATATTGTTGCCAATAAAGTCCTCCCTGCTTAGCAGTTAGGTCGTCAACGTCACAAATGATATGCTTATAAAGAAATTCTTCGGTTGTCGGGATTTCTGCTGGAAAGACATTCATATAAATTTCAGCAATAGTAATTGTTGATATAGCTAATGGATCTTTATCTTTAAGTTTGGAGACAGATTCGATAACCTCTTTTTTGTTTCGCAAAACCCAAATTATTACGTCGGTGTCGAGAAGATACATTTTACGATTGCGTTTCCGATTTTACTTTCCGATCACTCAAGCGGCGAGTAGATCTTAGCCAGCTCTCTACCTTTTTATAGGAGGAGAACTCGGTATGGTTTTCAAATAAAAAAGTACCCGCAGCTTTTCTCAGGGAAGATTCGTAAGAATCTTTATCAAACTGACGCTTAAGGCTTACCTCAGCCAATTCCAAGTTCTTTTTATCGTCTTTAATCAGAATCTTTGTACCTCTCGCAATTTGTGTAAGATAGCCAGCAAGATTATTTCGGAAATCGCTTACGGATACTGTTATAGTCATGAGTGTATGCTATAGTAGAACGTACTAATTGTCAAATTTATTATAATAAGTACGTTTGTTTCTAGATGAAGAATTTGTTAAAGTTTGAAGTATTGTGAAAAACAATATCGCTATTGAGTTAAAAGGAGTTTCTAAAAAATATATCCTCCATCACGAAAAGCCAACACTGGTTGAGAACGTGTTGAAAAGAAGCGAACGTGAAGAATTTTGGGCTTTGAAAGATATAAATTTGGTGATCAAAAAGGGAGAGAGAGTAGGTATAATTGGCCCAAATGGTTCGGGTAAAACCACTCTTTTGGAGATAATCTCCGGAATAACTACACCAACTGAGGGAAAAGTTAAAACTTCAGGGAAAATAGTGTCACTAATTGAACTTGAAGCAGGGTTTCACCCAGAGCTTACAGGAGAAGAGAATATATCTTTAAACGGTCTTCTGGTTGGAATGTCCAAAGAAGACGTTAAAAGAAGGTTAAAGAAAATTGTAAGTTTTGCGGATATTGGACAATTTATCGACGCCCCCTTTTATACCTACTCTCAAGGAATGATGCTAAGACTAGGGTTTTCAATTGCGATGCACGCGGATCCAGACATTTTGTTGTTAGATGAAGGGATAAATGGCGGAGATGTTAAATTTCAAAGAAAGAGTGTTAAAAAAATTGATCAAATGCTTAATGATGGAAAAACGGTGCTTGTGGTTTCCCACTGGCTGGAGTTTTTGGCAAAGTATTCTAAAAAAATTGTTTGGATGGAAGGAGCAAGGATTGTGGAAATCGGCGGAACAAATATATTGAATAAATACAGGACCCGAATGTTGAACCGAAGAAATTTTAAATAAATGTTTTGCAGCCGATTTAATAGTGGTTGACGAAATAGTAAATTTACATGTATGACAAAGATTTCTCTGCTGATTTCTTTATTTTCTGGTCGTCTTAAACAATTTGATCTGTCCTTGCAATCTATGGTCAGGCAGCAAAAAAATAAAGGGCTAATTGAGTTACTAGTTTTTATTGACTATGTCGATAATAGAGGAGTAATAGATGTATTGAAGCAATATCGTGTTTTTTTCAGGTCGGTAAAAGCGTATTTAGTAGCTAAAAAGACATATCCAGTTGCCCACAGCGCTTCCCGAAGAAATTTCTTAGCCCTTCAGGCGACTGGAGAATATATTGTTTTTTCCGAACCAGAAATGTTTCATATCGACAATTCGATTGAGCGTTTACTCAAACAGGCGAATCCGCAGAACATTCATAATTGGATTTGCGGTCCTGTTTTTGCTGCCGAAGATTTTGTAGATCAGTCGGGCAAAATGATTGTAAATGAGTATCGTAATATTCCACATCTAGACACTCTACTAGGTATAGTTCAACGTCCCGATGTGCTATCCAGTCCTGCGTTTCTTCATAATTATCATCAAATTGATTATGAATTTTATAAGACACCATTTTTTGTAGTTTGTTTTAACCGCGATACTTTTTTGCGACTTGGTGGATTAAATCAAAATCTTAAAGTTAGAGGTTTTGAAGAGACGGAATTTTATCAGCGTTTCAAGCGTCTTGGTGGAAAAATAATTATCGACCCAAAACTTGTGACAATCCATTTGCCTCATCCAAGAAGCTTAAATCAAGAATCTCAGGTCTGTTGGGATTTCTACAATTCAACAGTCTGTTTTGACCGATCACAAAAGCTCGGTGAATTACAAGACGTTGTTTATCGTCAGGTGGTTATCAAATGAATTCAATTATTAAAATATACACGGCATTTTCGACGTACAAAGAAATAATTGTTAGAGAAAGTTGGCATCCTTTTGCCTGGGTGTTTTCTATTGTGACATTCATTCGGCCAATGAGTTCAACGGCCAAACCCTACCTATATGTCTATAAAAAAATTATTCCTGGGAACAGGTTTGCAACTGTTCGACGTATAAATATATGGCTATTATTCCAGGTAGTCAAACAACTTTGTAAAAAAGTTGAGCCGAAAAAAATATTATGGATAAGCAGTCCTGATTTTGTATCAATTCATAATTTTATCGCTTCTGACTTTTTGGTATTTGATTTAAAAGATGCTTTTCTTGCCGCGAAGGATAGATATGTATATCTTCAAGAATATTTCCTAAAAGGATGGATTCTTGGCTATCAAGTGCACCGTCAACCATACGAAGGGTATGTGTTCAAAAATAAATCTGCACGCCAAATCCTGAGTATATTAAGGCGTAAAATTTTTTAGGAGTATCTTGTTTTTCTTGTCAGTAAACCATGCATTGATTGCTGCAATATATTCTTTCCGTTGAATATTCATCGCTTCAACTTTTTCAAACAAGTCATGAGCTTTTTGTTGATCGTCTTGTTCGGAGGCTATATGTGCTTTTTGGGTCGCATCCCAAATCTTAATATTAACGATCGACAATTTGTCTATTAGGTCACCGATTAGTTCAGTTGTCATATATTTAATAGTTGTGGTAGTTTCTAAAATGAAACGTGGGGCTATGGTGAATAGTGTGGTTAATAGCGGTAATCATTGCATTGCGAATTTTATTGGCTTGGAATGAGTCCACCACTTTTTTATTCGCAATTTCAATTGGAGTGTTAGGATTAAAGAAATGTTCTTTTCCTTCCCAATTTAGTAAATTAGAACGAATTAGCTTATCAATTTGGAAGCCGATGGAGTCGATATCAATATCTAGAGTAAAGTCGATTGATTTTGGAAATTGAGCATTTTTCATAATATTTAGTAGTAGTTGTCATATGATTATACAAGAAGATTCTGCGCGATAGAAATATGCGTAAGGGTGGTGCCAATTCAGGATTTGAGTACTATTTTCAAGCCTTTAGGAGTGGATAATTTCTAGCGGTGATATATCCGCTATAATTAATTAATTTCAATATGAAATTGAAGTAAGTACATCAGATAATCAAAGTAGTCATTACTCGAGTTCTAAGAGCAAATCACCATTATGAAAGTGTCATCAATAATTTCAAGGTATTATTCTCACAGGGCGTCTTTTCGGTATGCGCATATAAATAATCTCGCAAATGCAGTGTTGATCGATATTGGTTGTGGAAATAATAAATTCCATCCCGCTGCAATAGGCTTGGATAAATATAAACTGAAGGGCGTTGATATTCAATGGGATCTAATAAAAAAACCGTACCCGCTAAAAGACGTATCGGCAGATATAATTCATTGTTCACAGGTTTTGGAACACTTATCGTACAGCCAACAAGCTACACTGTTATCAGAATGTAGAAGGATACTTAAAAAGGGTGGCATATTAGAAATTCATGTACCACACGCATTTTCTATCGCCGCCCACCAGGATCCGACACACACAGCCTATTTTACTTTTTTATCTATCGAACATTATCTCGGCAATTTTAACGAATGGTATGTTTTCCAAATGCCCGAATATAAGTTGGTGGCTATGGACGTAGACGTGTTTTGCACATTACGGCGTAATATGCAGGTATTCTGGTGGTTAGTAAATGTTTGCTGTAAAATACTTCTTCGATTGTTGCTAAGAATATCTCCGGTGCTTGCAGACCTTACGGTAAAATCTCTTCCTTTTTTTGCGGTAGATATTATTTGGATATTGAGAAAGAATAAATAACTTTTGATGGCTAATGGGTAATATTTAGAATCTAATTGTTTTGCGATGCGATACGCAAGTAATAATTATTCAACAGTTTTGCTACGTTGGCAGGAGAATAAATTTTTGAATTCCTTATTGACAGTTGTGAATGAAGTTTTCGCTTGGTGATATTTCCCAGTAATTCCCGCACAGTTTTTACTGACTCCGATAAACTTTGTGTGTTCATAAACACAGCCCCAGTGCTAAATAATTCTCTGAATACGGGTATGTCCGAAACTATCACCGGGCAACCGCAGGACATAGCTTCGAGAACGGTCAGACCAAAACCTTCCAGAAGGGAGGGTTGTATGTATAATGACGCCCCTGAGTAAATTGCAGGTAAATCTTTTCTAGTTACAAAACCCAGGGAAATTACTCTTTGCTCGATCCCAAGCCTTCGAATTAGCTGCTGTTGTTCTTGATCAAAAGTAGCACCCACCTTTACTAAATATATATCTTTCTGTCTTTTTAAATTTTCTGCGAACAGCCTCAAAAGAAAGAGAATATTTTTATGGAAAAGCACAGTTCCAACGTGTAGGATATACCGTGGCGGTAGGTGATATTTTTGCATACATGTATTTTTTTCGCTCTCCGAGGTCGGTTTAAAAAAAGTCTCTATGGATTCTGGAATTACAGTGATAATATCAGGATTGATTCCGACTTTTGTAATTAATTCAGATTTTGTAAATTGTGAAACACACAGAATATGTTTGGCAATTTTAAGCGGTTCAATCTCATATACTATTGCTTTTGTCTTGAAACGTAATTTATACCAAAGTCCGATTAGGTCGTGACAAGTAATTATGGTTTTTTCTCGATTCAAAAGGTACAACATGAGAGCATTAGATTGGTCGACTATATGATTAACATCTCCTTGTGAAAAACGCGCACCCAGTGGATTAAATGCAAAGCGATATAAAAATTTTAAAAATTGATTTTGAGTGCGAAGAGAACTGGCTATTTTGGGAAAAGCACGATAATCGCGGATTATGATTTTTGTATGAGGTATACTACGGATGCAAGCAACGATATTATTTGCGTATACTTCAATACTTTCCCATCCTTCTTTTGGATAGTCACGGATAAGTGTTAGTTTCATATAAATTTATCTTTATATTATACCCGCGCTGAAGCTACCTATGTACAGATCAGAATTCCGTTACTATATCCACCATAGCACAGGCAGAAAGAAATTGACTCATAAACTTTAAAACAGTTTCCTAGGCTGCGAAAGGGGGGTTACTATACAATCAAACACATTTTGGGCAATAGGTTATTATATAAGAACTATTGATGAAGTGTGTGGAAAGGATTAATAATTTAGGCTGTTGTTAAATATGGGAATTCGAGCGACACTAAAACTTTTTAAAACAGAGACAGTAAAGAAGTTTCCAAAAACGGTTATATTTGTAATTGATAACTTTGAATATGGAGGTAGCACCTCTTTTATAGACTCTTATACAAGGTATCTTAATGGAAGAGGTTATAATATTATAATAATTGGTGAAGAGGGTAAGGCTTTACAACAAAAAGAATATTTTAGGAGATGTAAGATCATCTCACTACCGAAAGGTAAATGGGAAGCTGAGCATAGTAAAAATTTATTTTACACGTTGATTTATAGACTTCATTATTTCTATAAGTTTAATGTTGCATTTCGTAAGGTCGTTATAGATGAAAGGCCCGATGCGATTCATCTGAATTTAACTTGGTCTTCCTTAGCTATTCTTTTATTTAATCCCTTGGTTTATCGACTCCCAAGAGTAATTACTTTTTATGGAGATAGAGCGTTAGAAATCGAGAGTATAAATAAGTATTTGGCAGAAGGGGGTATATTACGGTTTAAAATTGAGCTAATTAGAATTTTGCAAGGGTTAACCTTCACTCTTTCCACAAAGGTTATAGCATTTAGTTCGTATTCTAGGGACCTATTGATTAGCAGATTTGGAGTTCCATCTTCCAAAATAGAAATAATTCCCGGTGTTATTTTTAAAAAAGATTATTTAGGAATTAAGAAAAAAAGAGTTTCGGCGAGTAAAGAAATAAAAATTCTTAATATTTCAAGATTTGAGAATCGAAAGGGGCATGATTTACTTTTGAGGGCTATGAAAGTTTTGTTGAATAAGGGATTAAAAGTAAACCTAACACTATGTGGATCAATGGATGGTGGCGTTTTGGAAATATTACGTTTATACGAGAAACTAGATTTGAAAAAGAATTTAAATTTCCTTCACAGTTATCATGGTAGAGAAAAGCTCTTACTTATAAGGGACGCCGATTTATTTGTGATACCTTCTAAGGAACTGGAAACTTTTGGCATGACTATAATAGAGGCATTAGCGATTGGGACTCCTGTTATTGGAACGCCAGTTGGGGCGATACCAGAAATTTTGTCGAAAGTTGATAAAAAACTAATATCGGATTCTATTTCAGCAGTCTCTTTGGCAAGAGCAATTACACATTTTTCTTTTTTGTCGTTCAGAAAAAAGCGGCAGCTTGCATATAAATCTCGTGTGGTAGCGTTCAAATATTACAATGCAGATGTTATTTTAAGAAAGTTGGAAAGTTTATATTCCTTATGAAAAACAGAATGTTTGTTTAATGGATTTAAATAAGAAATTAAAGTTCACAATTGTTATTCCCACGAGGAATCGCTCAGAGATTTTGCTTAAATCTCTAGCCAATATTGCAAGACTCAACTTTTCAAAAAGTAATTTCGAGGTCATCATAGTGGATAATAATAGCACAGATGATACGAAAAAGATTGTTTATCAATTTATTTCAAAAAACAAAAAAATAAGAAGTAATTATGTTTTTGAGTCACGAATTGGTCCATCGTTTGCAAGAAACACAGGTATCAAAAAAGCACACAATCCTCTGATAGTTTGTATAGACGATGATATATTGATTGATAAAGATTTACTTAGTAAATTTTCGACATTAATAAAAAAACATCCAGATGCAGCAGTTATTGGGGGAAGAACTTTTGCCATTAGTGAAAACGACAAAAAACTCAAAAAACTTTTAAAAATTTTATTAGAAGAAGACTCATGGGTTTTTTCGCAGGTAAACAGAAATGAAAATAGTGTAAAAATTTTAAATTATCCAGATAGTTTTTTAATGTCAGCATGTATTTTGATCAATTTGAATCAAGTTACTGGTAAAGTTTTCGATCAAAAGTTTGGAAGGGAATACGACAGTTATTATGTGGGTGCGGAAGATATTGAACTTTGTTTAAGACTTTTACTTAAAAATAAGAAAATTATTTACGACCCTTCAATAGTTGCAAGTCATTTAGTTGGAAAGGAGAAATTAAGTATAAAATACATCCGAAATAGATTTTTCAGAGCAGGAATAGAACATCGCTTATTGGACAACAAGTTTAAAGAAACCGGCCGAAGATTATATAAGTTTAATTCGAGATTTTTTTGTAGTTTATTGCTGAAATTTATTATAAAACCAAATATGAAGAATTACGTTAAATTAACAAGAGAAACACTTTTTTTGTTAGGTTATTATTTTCCATTAGCTAAGGATTGATAATAAATAAGGGTTTTGTTTACGAGAGAATTTAGACTAAATTTTTTCTTGACAGTTTCGTAAGCATTTTGACTTAAGAACCTTCTTTTACTTTTGTTTTTACAAATTGAAATTAAGGAAGCGGAAAGTTCTTTTGGCGAATCCGGGTTAAACAGCACCCCATCTTTATTGTCGGTAATGATTTCAGGAATTCCTCCAACTTTGCTTGCGACTACCGTTTTTCTGTAACTCATTGCGTCTAACACGGTTAACCCAAAAGATTCATAACGGGAAGGAATAACACAAATATCTGAATTTTGATAGAGCTTATCAAGGGTTTTAAGATTATTAATATAACCCAGAAAGTAAACTCTGTCTAAAAATTTATATTGAATAGAATTTCTTAGATCTATCAGCCAATCACTTTTTGTGTTTTCGCGTCCAACTATAGTAAATCTGGCGTTGTTAACTACCTTCAAAACTTTTGGGATAGCTTTAATTAAGATATCAATTCCCTTCCTTTTTTCAAGTCTTCCGACATACAAGATATTTATTATTTTAGTGTTGTTAGTTATTAGTTTTTTTTGAGGTCTTGCTTTTATACCTAAGGGGATAATTTCAATGTTTTTATTCAAATTGTAAATTCTGTTACATAAAGTGCCATGGAAATTTGTTGAGCTTGTTAGAAAATTTTCCTCTTGGTTTACAAATAAACTTTCAACTACAACCTTTAATTTATTCGAAAAAGGTTTTTTGATTTCTTCGAATTTGTGGGCAAGATATGAAGGGGTGTGAAGACGAATTAAAACAGGATTTTTTAAAACCCTATTTGGTATAAGTGTAAATAAAAACCCTTCTGCTTCCCAGTTGGCAAACTCAATAATTTCAATTTTCTCTTTGTTTATAATTTTAGGTAAAAAAATTGCAATTTTTAATAGATGCAAAAGAAAATTTAAACTTTCACGTTTGGTTGAAGGATATTTTATTGCATATATTGTTAGATTTTTCTTTTTAATAACTCTTGGTTTTTTAGAGGTTGTAATTATTGTAACCTTATTCCTTTCCGTAAGTTCTGAAGTTAAATCGCTTAAATATTTTCCGATTCCTGCATCATAATTATTATCAATTGGAAAGTATTTGTCTACAAAACAAATATTCATATATTATTTTCGTAAATAGGAAAGTCGGAGGGCAAGAGCTTTCCGAGCGCCTCCTTTGTTTTCCTGGTTACATAGTTGCAAAATACTAAAGTCCACATAAGACTGTACAGCTGATCCCTATTCATGATCTCTAAATTTATTTCTGGACAGTCTAAGACCATAATCGCTTTAATTTTTTTCAAAATCCTTCCAAATTTTGATGACTTTATTTTAACTACAGTCTGGATATTAAAACGTACAAGTATGGAATCTCTTTGAGGCCAGTTTCTATTTGAAATAAAGACATTATTTAGGAGGCGGTTTTTTAATAAAAGGATTTGAAATTTGTAAAAAAGAGGTCCCACAATTGGTAATGCTAAAAGTGAATTGTGATAAAGATAAAAGGTTTTATTTTGCATTATATTTTCAAAGCCTTGTATGGTTTCTTTCTTCGAATTATTAGTTCATCATTAAGTAGACTTAAAAGATTTTCTTTTACATCCGTGTGTTTATTTGTCATTGTATACATAAATTGGTTTTTTAATCACTTCAAAATTTCCACTGAAATATAGATACTACTAAAGATAAGATTCCTGTCAAAAAGAATA